>CALLDI010000007.1 GCA_937998355.1 uncultured Eggerthella sp. | reverse complement strand
GGTTTGACCTGCCCTTACACCCCTAAAACGGACACACTTTCTTGCCTATAACCCTCTCTTCGCCATCGATCGCCTCGGTCACATCGATCGGCGAACAGAGCGCGATCTGATCGAAGCTTTCGAAATCGAAATCGTCATCTGCAGGATACTGCGCGACCGAGAGCGTCATCGAGATCTTGCCCTCACGCGCCGCCTGGAACAACCGATCGTCGCCCGTCACGCTCACGTGCAGCGAAGTCGCTCCCGCTTCAAGCTCGTCTTCAACGATGAACGCATCAGGATACACATAATCCTGGAAGCCTTCGCCGTTCTCGTCGACGATCGCAACGGGCGCAGAATTACAGGAGCGATAGTAGTCATCCGTGATCGGCACATTCAAACACGCGATCACGCTGTAGCCAGACTTCAGCGGCAGAGTCGACGCATTGAAGTTCACGTCAGACTCCCAGCCGTCGGTCACCATGCCCGACCAAAGACGGATGTTCTGGCTCGAATCAGGATCGAATCCTGTGTTCGACGCATACGCGAACAGGGTCAAATTGCAGCGCGAAACCTGATCGGAGAGGCGAACGCTCACATGGGTGCCGGTATCTTCTGCTGTGAACGATCCTTCATGATCGATCTGCACAGCGCAGTCCTTCAAGATCTCGGCTGCCTGCTCCTGCAAGCTGCTCGCCTGTGCGCTGATCTGCGGTTCGACTGATGGATCAGCTTCATTGGATCGCGCGATCTCTTGATCGCTCTTCTCGGTCTTCAAGATCGTTTCACCACGATCGAGCTGTTCTTGCTCCGTGGTCGCATCATCAGAGGCTACATCTTCCCCTGCGAGCGACTCGTCGCCCGCTTCGGAAGTCGCGTCCTCTTGAGCCGCTTCTGATTCTTGAGCGAGTCCCGTCTGGTCTGTCTCGGCAAGCGCCTGCGCGGATGGCACGAGCGACACCGCCAAAACGCACGCTAAGAACACGGACAGAAACCGTGATAAAGGTCCAGTAAGGGTCACGATTCATCCTTCCTTTCGATAGATTTGTTTCCTTTAGTTAACTTTTCCCTATCGATACTAGCGGAAGTGTTAGTCTTTGTTAACTTCTTTTCATGAATGATTTTCGTGAGCGGCGAAGCGCAGGTGAGAGCCTCCCAGACCGTCGATCGCTCCCCTTGTTGCCTCATGGAGGTTATGCACAAAGAGTCAAAGCCGCACGATTTTTAGCGCGGTGCATGCTACATTGATGCCTATAATCTTGAATATCGAAGGCAAACGTACTCTTATCGCAACACGAGGCTTTATGAATATCGTCGTCTACTGCGGGTCCAACCCCGGAAACAATCCCAAATACGCAGAAGCCGCGCTCAAACTGGGCGAATGGATCGGCAAATCAGGCAACAACCTAGTGTATGGCGGAAGCTCCGTCGGCTTGATGGGCCTCATCTCGCGCACCGTGCTCGACAATGGCGGCGAAGTGTATGGCGTCGAGCCGCAATTCTTCATCGATGCTGGCGTCGAACAGCATGATCTTACCGTGCTTCATATCGTAGAGACCATGAGCGAACGCAAGGCGAAGATGATCGAGCTGGGCGATGTGTTCATCGCACTTCCCGGTGGTGTGGGCACGCTCGAAGAGATCGCCGAGATCATGTCGCGCATACGCCTGCACATGACCGCGGGCCCTTGTTTCTGCCTTGACATCGATGGCTTCTATACACCCCTTGCGCAGCTGATCGAGAACATGCACCAGCACGATTTCATCGAGCATTGGGACAAGAACGCCTACCAATTCCCCACCACGGTCGAGCAACTCATCTCAGCTTTGGAAGTATGGCAGCCCGACGGCTCGTTCGACGGCAATCCCATCGTTCCCGAAAAGCAGGACATCCTTCTCTTCGGCTAGCTTGTTCTAGCGCCAGAAGATCCCGCCAAGACAGCGCACCTATTCACTTACGTTATTTCTTCGGAGCGTAGTCGCGATCGAAGCCAGGCACGTTCATGTGCGAAATCTCCCATAGATACAGACTCGCGACGCTGCCATAAGGGCTATAACGCCGCCGATATTTCTCGAACAGCGGGCGCGAGACCTCGCGATGATGATAGACCATGCGCATACCACGATGAATGCCCAGGTCACCGAAGCTTAAGATATCCATGCGATTCAGGCTGAACAGCAACAACATCTCGGCAGTCCACTCGCCTATCCCCTTCAGCGAACTGAGCGCTGCTATGGCCTCGGCGTCATCCATATGCTCGACCGCATCGAGGTCGAACTCGCCCGAGGCCACCTTCGCAGCGAATTCCTTGATGTAGCCCGCCTTGCGAAACGTGATGCCGCATGCTTGCAGCTCTTCGACGCTCGCTGCGTTCACTGTGGTGGGCGTTATCTCTCCCAAACGCTCGTTCAAGCGCGCCCAGATGGTGTTCTGTGCTGCCGTCGATATCTGCTGACCCACGATGGAATGGACGACCGCCGGAAACAGACCCACTACCAGTTCGCGTCGCACGGGACCGACCGCATCGATAGCGGCCGCCAACTTCGCATCCTTCACGCGAAGATATTCGACAGCCTCATCGCCATATTCGAAATAGGTGGTCATGCTCGTCCTCTCGTCCGGGCTTCGGCCTAGAGCTGTTTCCGCAAATAGACCATATCGACCAGTTGAACCCCTGCTTCGAAGATCGGATGGTCGTAGTTGTCCGTGAAGAAGTTCTCGATGGCGTGCGAACGAGCGAAACCGCACTTCTCGTAGAACGGCACTGTGAGCGGACTGTCTCCCGTGCCCACCTGGATGACCTTGAAGCGGTCGCAATAGGTCTCGCACAGAAAGTCGATGAGCGCCCGCGCATATCCCTTGCCCTGATGCTCCGGCTCGGTCGCGATGTTCTTGATCTCGAGCACCCCGTCGTCTTCATCGGTCACGACGCACTCGCATTTCACCTCATCATCATCATCGAGCACGTACATCTCGCCACGGTCGAGGTAGCGGTCGATCATATCCTCTTGCTCGTCCGCCAGAAGCAGCAGTTCAAGATACCGTTTCTTATCCTGTTCGATCTTCCGTATTTCCATTGGAACACCTGAGCCTTCTTATTCTTTTCGTCTTAATATTTTAAATGCGTGTACCCGAATCCCCAAGCTATTAAGAAGTGTCGCATGCTCGAAATTGACGTACGCTTTTACGTACGTTATAATGAACCCTGTACAAGGAGGCACTCATGACTTCTATCTCCGCAACAGCACTACGGCAAAACCTCTATCAGACGATCGCGCAAGTCAACGAAGAGAGTAAGCCTATTTCCATCACGAACTCCAAAGGTAAAGGGGCAGTCTTGATCGGCGAAGACGATTGGGCCGCCATCGAAGAGACGCTTTATCTCGCAAGCATTCCGGGCATGGTCGAGTCCCTTCAAGAGGGAATGACCACGAGCGTAGAGGACTGCATCACCGAAGACGAGCTCGATTGGTAGTCATGTACTGCGTCGTATTCACTAAACAAGCCGCCAAGGATGCGAAGAAGCTCAAATCTTCCGGCCTTGAGAAGAAAGCCAAAAGCCTCATCGACATCGTCCGCGATGATCCGTTTCAAAAGCCTCCTGCCTACGAAGCGCTGGTAGGCAACCTATCAGGCCTTTATTCAAGACGGATCAATCTGCAGCATCGACTCGTTTACCAGGTCATTCCTGGCGAAGTAAGCGAAAACGGAGTCTCCTACGAGGGCACAGTGAAGGTTCTCCGCATGTGGACCCATTACGAAAACGTCTGACCTCGATCGAACATGACCTGACACGAAAAACCGATCGCCCAAAAACGAACTGAAAGGACCGCCATGCTTCCCCCGATGCGCCGCAAACGACAAGAGATGAACACTGCTGACGCGCTGGAGCTTCTGCGCACAGGTGACTATGGCGTTCTTGCTGTACACGGAGATGATGGCTATCCATACACCATCCCAATCAACTATGTCTTCCTTGAAGAGGGGCTGGACGGGTTCGCTGAAAAGGGTGCGTTCTACTTCCATTGTGCGCTGGATGGCCACAAGATGGATGCGGCACGCCGCGATCCGAAAGCGAGCTTTTGCGTGGTCGAACGCCACGACGTGGTGCCCGAGAAATTTGCGACCACCTATCGTAGCGTGGTCGCTTTCGGTCAGCTTCGCATCGTGGGCGAGAGCGAAATGCGCGATGCAGTCTACAAGCTCACCAAGAAATTCGACCCCGAAGCGCACGAGACCATCCTTGCCGAGATCGAGAAGGACGGTCCGCGTTGCGCTGTACTCGAGCTGAAGGTCGATCACCTAACTGGTAAGCTCTCGAGCGATCTGCTCAAAGCTCAAATCTAATCCGGATATACTATTCACCTGCGAACATCGGGGTGGAAAGGTAGCGCTCGCCCGTATCGGGAAGGATCACGACGATGGTCTTGCCTTCGTTCTCAGGACGTTTCGCTACCTGAATAGCCGCCCACGTTGCAGCACCAGATGAAATGCCCACGAGCACGCCTTCCTCGCGACCGATCTCGCGACCGATCTCGAACGCATCCTCATTCGCGACCGTGATCACTTCATCATAGAGCGAGGTATCTAGCACATCTGGCACGAAACCAGCGCCGATCCCTTGGATCTTGTGCGAGCCACTGCGCCCTTCAGAAAGCACCGGAGAATCTGCTGGCTCAACCGCGATGGTCTGAACGGTCGGCTTCATGCTCTTCAAGTACTGACCGATTCCCGTGATGGTACCACCCGTGCCAACGCCCGCCACGACGATGTCCACTTCACCATCGGTGTCTTCCCAGATCTCGGGGCCTGTGGTCGCCTTGTGGATAGCGGGATTCGCTGGATTGATGAACTGACCAGGAATGAAGCTGCCCTCTATTTCAGCTGTGAGCTCGTTCGCTTTCTCGATCGCGCCGGTCATGCCCTTCGCGCCATTGGTCAGGACGATCTCAGCACCATACGCTTTGATAAGGTTACGACGCTCGACGCTCATGGTCTCAGGCATCGTTAAGATGAGCTTATAACCGCGCGCAGCTGCGATGGACGCGAGTCCGATTCCCGTGTTGCCCGAAGTCGGCTCGATGATGGTAGCGCCTGGCTTCAGGATTCCCGCGGCTTCAGCATCATCGATCATCGCCTTCGCGATGCGATCTTTGATCGATCCAGCCGGATTGTAATACTCGAGCTTCCCAAGAATGCGCGCCTGCACATCGTGGTTCTTCTCGACGTGCTTCAGCTCCAAAAGCGGCGTGTGGCCGACAAGCTGGTCGGCGGACTCGTAGATCTTCATAGCAAAACTCCCTTTTCTTAATTCCTATTATTTCTATAGGTTAATAGGATTATAACCTTACCAAGCATGCCGTCAACCCCTGAATCACAACTTCCCGACAAGGATGCAGTACACTATTCCTATCAAACTAGAGGGAATAAGGAGAGGTTCATGCTGGTCTCGACCAAAGGACGTTACGCGCTGCGCGCCGTGGTCGATATCGCAGAGAATTCCGCTGCGAATCGTGTCTCGCTGCGTTCGGTGGCAGAGCGTCAGAATATCTCCGACAAATACCTTGAAGCCATCGTCAAACCCCTCGTCGTTGCGGGCGTGCTCACGAGCGTGCGCGGGAAGAATGGTGGCTACCAACTGGCGAAGACCCCTGGTGAAATAACAGCAGGCGATGTCATCCGCGCGGTCGAGGGAGATGTTGCGCCCATTCCATGCAGCAATACAGAAGGCGAACGCTGCGATCGGCTGAGCGCCTGCCGAACGGCTCGATTCTGGACTGGACTCGAAAAGGTGGTCGATAGCTATTTGGATTCGGTCACCATCGCCGACCTGGCCATCCCCGATCTTGCGGGCAACGACTACGTGATCTAATCCTCGCGAAACCTGCGCGAACCTCGCTCAACACCAAGATCAGATAAGGTCCTTCTTCATCCACCGATGTTCGACGTGCTCTTCGAACTCGATCGGTCCGAATGCAACGTAGCCGCTCTTCTCGTAGAACGGGATCACGCGACACTGCGCATGCAGAACCGCACGCGTCGCTCCGTTGCGGATCGCCTCTTCTTCACTAGCCTGCAAGAGTTTCGTTCCCAGGCCGTATTTACGATATTCGGGAAAGATGGCGAAACGACCGAGCACCCAAAGTCCCTCTTCAGCGTCGATCTTCGGCTCGATATCGGACGGAAATAAACGCGCGCACCCCGCCAGCTCCCCATCGCAGTACATTGTGAGATGGGTCATGCGTGGATCTTCATCGATCGTATCGAATTCTTCTACGAACTCCTGCTCGTCGACGAATACGCGACGGCGGACTTCATACGCATCTTCTTGGTTGTCCGTGAATTTGAACGTGATATCCATACGAGCAGCTACCCCTGTTCGCCCAATTGGCTTAGATCCCATCTATTACATTAGTAAGAGACTAGAGGCGCGTGGCGAATCATGCAAGACGCGTCTTCTTCGTGATAGGGCACGTGATCGAGTCGCCGCGTTTGAGGTAATGCAGCATGAACCCGATGCCCGCCAACGCCAGCGCTGCACCGATGCCCGTGTACATGAAAGCGACGATCCATTCAGGAATGATGCCGAATTCGCGCAGTGCGATGCCGCCGCCCATCATGATGGCCATCATCACATAACCCTTCACGTCGAAGAACGCGAAGGCGCAGGTAGGCTCGTTGCCGTAATCGCGAATGCGCGTCGATTGCTTGCCCACCAATTTCGTGAACATCATATGGAAGAGCAAGAAGGTGACAGCGATACCGAGCGCGAGAAGAAGGGCCGTCGCTTCGATGTCCGCGATAGCCAGCACGCCAAGGCGCAAGATATTGATGCCTGCGAGCAGCCAAACCGCCGCCGCTATGATGAGGAGCTTCTCAGACCTGACCTTCAACATGATTTCCCCCTCTTACGAACCTTGTTCCATTTTCCGTCGCACCTCCTTCGTTTTCAAGCGCGGGCGAGCGAAATCCCGAACGAAAACACGCGCGTACTCGGTCTTTCCGCCCAAAATCCCAGCGAACGCCTATACTGAATGAAGCGATAAGATCGCCAGCTCGAACGAAGGATACGAAAGCAAGGCTCATGAGCACTCAGACGACTCAAAAGAAGAAGGCGTCCCTCACCACGCTGATCCTTGTCTCGCTCATCATCGGCATCGTTGCGGGGCTCATCATCTCGGTCGCAGCGCCCGAAGGGAGCGCGTTCGATCTGTATGTGACCGAAGGTATCTTCTACGTGCTCGGCCAATGGTTCATCCGCCTCATGCAGATGTTGGTCGTGCCACTGGTCTTCTGTTCGATCGTGTGCGGCGCGGTTGCTATGTCCGATCCGAAGCTGCTCGGCAAGGTCGGCATCGGCACCATCCTCATGTACCTAATCACCACTGCCCTTGCGGTCCTGATCGCGCTCGGCCTCGCTGAAGTGTTCCAGCCAGGCGTTGGGCTCGATCTTGCATCCGTCGTGGCCGCGGATGCCACTACCGCCTCTGCCGAAGTGAGCATGGCGGACACGCTCGTGAACATCATTCCCACCAACATCGTCGCCGCTATGAACAGTGGTGCGATGCTGCAGATCATCTTCTTCGCGCTCGTGCTCGGTTTCGTGCTGGGCCGCCTAGGCAAGAAGGTCGAAGTCGTGAGCCGTTTCTTCGAGCAGTTCAACACCGTGATGATGACCATGATCGACATCGTGCTGAAGGTTGCCCCCATCGGCATCTTCTGCCTGATCGCGCGCACGTTCGCGAATCTCGGCATCGATGGGATGTTGCCGATGCTGAAGTTCATCCTCACGGTCTACGGTGGATTGTTCATCCAGCTGCTGGTGGTCTACATGATCCTGCTCGTGGTGTTCACGCGCCTGAATCCATTCCGCTTCCTGCGCAAGATGCTGCCCGTCATGCTCTTCGCGTTCTCCACCAGTTCGTCGAATGCCACCATCCCGCTGAACCTCGAAACGCTCGAGCGCAAGTGCGGCGTGGATGAACGGGTCGCCTCATTCACCATCCCCCTGGGAGCCACCATCAACATGGATGGCACCGCCATCATGCAGGGCGTCGCGGTCATCTTCATCGCGCAAGCATTCGGCATCGATCTTTCCATGGCGGCGCTGGTCACCGTGGTCATCACGGCGGTCACCGCCTCCATCGGCACCGCGGGCGTTCCGGGCGTGGGCACCATCATGCTCGCGATGGTGTTCAGTTCGATCGGACTGCCAGCAGAAGGTGTCGCGATGATCATGGGCGTCGACCGCATCCTCGACATGGGACGCACTGCTGTGAACGTGACGGGCGACGCAGTGGTGACGATGTGCATGGCAAGTCTCACGAAAACGCTCGATCGCCAGGTCTTTCTTGCAAAGGAAGAACCGACTGATCGCTAGTTCCTTTCGTGATCGAACGCACTCCAACGGCTCTTAATGCGTTTTCACGCCAGGAACCGCCATAGCATTCATGCCACACCTTCATGCCGCCTATCACTTTATTTGAGCAAAGTACCTAAAATCTCGGTTGCGCGAGTGCGAAATTCTCTAGAATATCGTCTGTTGCCTCAAACCCTCCTGGCAACGAAGAAGACCATTTCTATAAAACAGAGACAACACGGGAGAACTTCATCCATGGAAGAAGCAGTACTCAACATCGTCGTGACCATCAATTCGTATCTTTCGAATTATGTCCTGATCATCCTGCTCATCGGTGCGGGCCTGTATTTCACCATCCGCACGCGCTTCGTGCAGGTGCGCTGTTTCGTTGAAGGTTGGAAGCGTGTGTTCGGCGGCTTCAACCTCTTCGGCAAGAAAGAGAAGAGCGGCATGAGCTCCTTCCAGGCGCTCACTACTGCTATCGCTGCGCAAGTCGGCACGGGTAATATCGTCGGTGCATGCGGCGCGATCCTGATCGGTGGCCCAGGTGCTATCTTCTGGATGTGGCTCATCGCGTTCTTAGGTATGGCTACGAACTATGCGGAGGCCGTGCTCGCGCAGAAGACTCGCTTGGTCGACAAGGACGGTGTCGTTCACGGTGGTCCGGTCTACTACATCAAGACCGCATTCCGTGGCAAGTTCGGTACGTTCCTGGCTGGCTTCTTCTCGGTCGCCATCATCCTGGCGCTCGGCTTCATGGGCTGCATGGTCCAGTCGAACTCCATCGCTTCTACCTGCGAAACCGCATTCGGCATCCCTGCTTGGGTGTGGGGCATCGCGGTCGTCGCGATCGCAGGTTATGTCTTCATCGGCGGCGTTGGTCGTCTGGCCATCGTTACCGAGAAGATCGTCCCCATCATGGCCATCATCTACCTGATCGGTGGCCTCATCGTTCTGTTCTGCAACCTCCCTGCTGCAGGTGAGGCGTTCGCGCTCATCTTCTCCTGCGCATTCAATCCACAGGCGGAGATCGGCGGCGTCACCTTCGGTATCTTGGCGGCACTCGCGCAGGGCGCGAAGCGTGGCCTGTTCTCCAACGAAGCAGGTATGGGTTCGACCCCGCACGCTCATGCTCAGGCGAACGTGAAGAACCCGCACGACCAGGGCGTTGTTGCGCTCATCGGCGTGTTCGTCGACACGTTCATCGTCGTCACCATCACCGCCCTCGTCGTCATCAGCATGCTCTACACAGGCGATGGCGCGCTGGCGCAGGGTGCTTATGAAGGCATCGACAAGACCAATATGGCGCAGATCGCGTTCGGCACGGTGTTCGGCACCACGGGAGGCAACGTCTTCGTAGCGATCTGCCTGCTGTTCTTCGCCTTCTCCACCATCCTCAGCTGGAACCTCTTCGCGAAGATCAACGTCGAATACCTCTTCGGTAAGAAAGCCATTCCGGTCTTCACCATCATCGCGCTCGTGTTCATCTTCATGGGCTCGCTGCTCTCGAACGACCTGGTGTGGGAGCTTGCCGACATGTTCAACCAGCTCATGGTCCTGCCGAACGTCATCGGCCTGATCGCGCTGGGCGGCGGCGTCGCAGCTTGCGCTCGTACGGCTGGTAAGTCGTGGGGCAAGGCGAAGGCGCTCATCGACGAAGAACATGAAGAGGGCATCTCGCACGACGCCAACAAACCCGATTGGCAAGCATAAACGAATCTTGAAGACTGTAAGGTCCGCGAGACAGAGAACGACTCGTTGCTTCTAACTTCTTTTTCTAAAGTGAAGCAACGCAGCGACGCATGAGTAAAACTGCTCTGCAGTTTTACGAACAGGGAAGCGGGTCGTTCGGGTGTCTCGTGGACCTTACGGTCTTCAAGCACTCTTTCCGCTTTGCCTATTGGATCTCGAATTTCTTCATGTGCTTGGGTCCGGTCACCACGACCATGATCCCTGCGATGAGCGGGAACAATCCCATGCAGAAATACATGCCACCATACCCGAATGGGCCGACCAGAAGACCAGCGATCAGCGAACCTGCGGTCATGCCGCCATTCAGTCCGAACAAGTAGGTCGAGGTCGCGACACCACGACGCTGTGGCGGAACGGGCATCACTGCCATCGTTTGGAACGTTCCCATCGCGGTTCCAAATCCCAAGCCCGCGAATATGCCCGCTACGCAGAACATGCTCAGATCGGTCGCGCTCGCGATGAACACCATGGTGAGGATGACACTCGCCGCAGATAGGATCGCCGGCCAGAAGAAGCCAGTCTTATCGATGATCTTGCCGATGACAGGCCTGGTCACCAGATTGGCAAGTGCGAAAACGATGAAATAGACGAACACTCCGTCGATGCCGCGATCTTGTCCATGCAACACGATGAACGTCGTGATGGGCGCGAAGGCCATATTGACGAGAAAGATGAGCGCTGAAGGGAAGAGCGCCCGGCGCTCGAAGAGCGTGGAGAGCGATAGCTTCGTCTTTTCGCTCGGCGCAGGCCTTGTTTCGGATGCTGGCTTCGTTTTCAGCGCCGGCAAGAAAGCGAGCACGCAAGCGATGGCGATGCACGCGAGCGATACGGAGATCATAGCGTCGATGCCCACGTAATCGAGCAACGCGACCGCGAGTGCAGGAGCAACAGCGGATGCGAGCGAGGTGGTGAGCGAGAAATAGCCCATGCCTTCAGCGAAGCGGCGCGGAGGAAGTTCGTCCGCGCAGATGGTCGAAGTGGCAGTAGAGCTCAATCCCCAACCGAGACCCTGGATGAAACGCAGCACCAAGATGACCGGGATGAGCGGGATCAACGCGAAGAGCGCGATGGACGCTGTGGTCACGAGCAATCCGGTGACGAGGATACCCTTGCGGCCGAACCGATCCACCATCAAGCCCGTGAAAGGACGTGTGGCCAGCGCCGATGCGGTCGTGAGCGTCGTGACGAGGCCGACCTGGAAGGGCGAACCGCCCAGCGCATCGACGAAAACGGGAATGCCCGTGTTGGTCATGTTGAACGCCATAAAGGTTCCCAGGTTCACGAACGCGACCAGGATGAACGTTGGTGTCCAGATCTTCCCGGTATCAGCGAATGTGTGAGATTCGGGTGCTTGATTCTCCGGCGCGCTCATAACGTTCATCTTCCTATCACGAGCTTTTTCGTAGCTTGCTCAGCTGTTCGCCCACTGGTTCAGAGTACAGCGTGCGATCGTTCGCTGCGCTCCGAACGAAATGGATTCCTCAATTGGATTTTAGTACGTTCGTTTTCGAATGCACGAGGTGCGGGCGCTCCTATCGGTCAATGCCTTATCAAAAGAAGACCCTGGTCGCCGCAAAGCGATCAGGGTCAAATAGAGGAGCCTTCGAACGAGTTCACGAAGGCGTATGCATCGAACGCATCAAGCGGATTGCTTCAGCCCCGATCTCACGGTCGCGCGTGCCGCCAGATACGTGATGAGCATATAACCGCCATAGACGATCAACACGAGACCGGCCGACATGAACAGTGATGGCGTGATGTCGACGCTGAACGCCGAGAAGAGGCTCTCGCCCAAGATATGGATCGCCCAAGCCGAATGGCACACCGCTACAGCCAGTGGCATCAAGAAATAGATGAGGACCTGCGCGAACAGCGAGCCGCTCATCATGCGCGTGTCGCAACCCAGACGCGAGAGCGTGCGATAGCGTCCGATCGAATCGATGGTGAGCGAGAGCAGTTGGATCGCTAGCACCGCAGCCGTCGCGACCAACAGCACGAGGCCGATATAGAGCGCGAGGTACGTGATCAGCATGCGCATGCCCATGGCCTGTTCGATCATTTGATCGTGCGTGATCGTTTGCGTCATACCAGGCACGGTCTTCATCACGTCTCGATCGAAGATCGCTTCGGCTTCATCTTCCATGCCTGGCTGATACATGGCATTCACGTATGACGTCTCGAGCGTTCCCGGCATGGCCGCGACCAGATCGATCACCCGATCGGGCACGACGATCGTTACGCCATTCGAGAGCATGCTGAAATCCTCGAGTTGCACCACCTGCACGTCTTGTACCGGATCGAGCATTCCACCAGGCGTTTCGAGCGCATAACCCTGGGCTGCCATGGCATTCGCCAACTCTTCCGAGATCGACTGATTGTTCGTGATGGCATATTGGCCATCGCCCAGCGCAAGCGCAGGCTCTCCCTGCAACGCCATGGTCGCATTGTATTGAGAGAGACCGACCACGCCCACGTTCACCGAACGGATGGTGGTCGAGTCCACTGTGGCACCCGTTGCGTCCATCACGTCACCGTAGGTCACGTCGGGCAAACCATAGACGGTCAGCTGAGCAGAGTCTTTGACGACCTTGTCCCAGCCATCGATATGTTCGCGCAGGTAAGCTTCGGTATCGCTGATGGGAAACACCGCGCCACCGTCTTTTTCGGCATCGACCTCGGCCATCTCCTGCATGGAGATCACGGTCGCGTCATATGGATTCGCGCGCTCGATATCGCCCACGAACCAATCGACCAGTGCCATGCCCGTGCCGAACGTGGTGATGGCGAAGAAGAGCAGCACGCACACGACCCACACCGAGGCGAACGAGGTGTTCACCTTCGAGGCGACCTGGCGCGTCGTGAATGGGCGGAGCTTCTTAAGGTAGAAGCCGCGAATGCGCGTGACGATCGCGATGATGAAACCCGCGAGCGAGAAGAACAGCAACAGCGTTCCCACTAGCATCAATACGGTCGCGCGATTGAAATCGTCGTCCGCGATCAACGTCATGCCGTTTTGCTGGAGGAACCAATACGCTGCAGCGATCATGCCGATCGACACGACGAACAGCGCCAGGCAGATCCACGGGTTGCGGATCGCCACTTTCTGGTTCTTCGCATCCGCATTCAATAGGTCGATCAGCTTGCAGCGACGGATCGACACGACATTGAAGATAGCGACGACCAAGTAGATGGCGATGACGCACACGAGCGTCATCACGAACGCATGCATCGAGAACGAGAACTGGTAGTCGGGCATCGGAATGCCGAAGAGCGCGGCGGTCGCGAACGAGAGCAGCTGCGAAACGATCACGCCTAGAACCAAGCCGAGCACGAGCGAGACGAAGCCGACCAACACGGTTTCATACAGGATGATGCGTGAAACATGCCCTGGCGTCATGCCGAGCGTGAAGTACATGCCGAATTCGCGCTTGCGGCGCCTGATCAGCAGTTGGTTCGCATAGATGACCAGAAAGCCCAGCACCAACGCGACGACCGTCGAGAAGATGCCCATCATCATGGCGGTGAAGTCGACGATGTTGGTCTTGCTCGACTGGCTCAGTTCTGTCATGACCTGCTGGTCAGAGACGGAATTGAACGCATAGAAGATCGTGATCGCAACGAGCAGCGTCACGAAGTAGATCGCGTAATCCTTCACCGAACGGCGAATATTACGCACGGCGACTTTAAACAGCATGACGCGCCTCCCCTCCCAGGAAGGTGACGACCTCCATGATGCGCCCGAAGTATTCCTCGCGCGAGAGCGCACCGCGGCGCACCTCGTTGAAGATGCGGCCGTCCGAAAGGAACAGCACGCGGTTGGTGAAGGACGCCGCATAAGCATCGTGAGTCACCATGAGGATGGTCGCGCCCAGGTTCTGGTTCATCGACTCGAGCGTCTCGAGCATGACCGTCGCGTTGTGCGAATCGAGCGCGCCCGTGGGCTCATCCGCCAAGATGAGCGAGGGGTCGCTCACGATCGCGCGCGCCGCAGCAACGCGCTGTCGCTGGCCACCCGACATCTGATTCGGATACTGCTTGAGCGATTTCTCGACACCGAGTTTATGCGAGACCTCGTTCACCAGCGCTGGGATCTGAGATGCGGGCGCACCTTTTATCGTGAGCGCGAGCGCGATGTTCTCGTATCCGGTCAGCGTATCGAGCAGATTCGAATCCTGGAAGATGAAGCCCAGCTGTTCGCGACGGAATTTCGCGAGCGCGCGCGATCCGAGCACGGTCACGTCCTGCCCCTTGATGAGGATGCGGCCGTTCGAAGGGCGGTCGATGGTCGAGATGCAGTTGAGCAGCGTCGACTTGCCCGACCCAGAAGGGCCCATGATGGAGACGAACTCACCCTGAGCAACGTCGAGGCTCACGCCATCGAGCGCATGGGTCAGGTTGCTCTTGCCGCCGAAGACCTTTTCGATGTGCTGGACGCTCAGAAGCGCAGAGCTTGCAGATCCGCCGCTCACCTGCGCAGATGGAGTTGCGATCGTTTCAGCCATGACACTACCTTTCCAGTCGGGGTAATTCGAGCGATGTGAATGCGTGCAGCGCGACCATCAACACGGTCGCGGAGAGCGCCATCGCGCCGACGATGGTGCACGCGCCTTTGAGGATGCCGAGTGGTTTCATAGCCTCAAGTCCTTTCGATGAGAAATAACTGACACTACGATCATGCTCGTGTTCGGCACCGGAAACCATCGATTTGGCTTACACCTCACTTACGTGATTGTAAGGTTGCGCGAGAAAGGGCCGCTCGCCTGCGGTCATGCGGAAATGAGAGCTGCACGCGCGAGCCCGCGCCTTCTTCGCTCGCGAACATGATGCCAAGGCCCATGCTCATGCACATGCGCGCGACCAGATAGAGCCCCATCCCCGTGGCAGAACCATGTGCGCGACCGACTTCGCCGGTGAAACCGCGATCGAAGACGCGCGGCACGTCGCTGGCCGGAACGCCACATCCATCGTCCTTGATCTCGAGGATCGTACAGCTCGAAGAAGATTCATCCTCCATCTCGAACGCTTCGAACGTGACCGTTTTCGCGTCGTATTTCGCCGCATTGATGAGTAGCTGCGTGACGATGAATTCCAACCAGATCCTGTCGGCGAAGACCGTGAGTTCGGGAGCTATGCGCATCTCGAGCGCTACATCGAGCGAGGTCAGATAGTGCATGTGCGATTTGCTCACCTCGCGCACGATGTCGAGCAGATTCACTTCGCGGATCAAGTAATCTTGCTCGAGCGATTCGGTGCGCGCGGCGAAGAGCGCCTGCCCGATCATGTCATCCATTCGCTCGAGCTCACGCCGCAACGTGAGCGCGTCGGGGCCGCTCATGCGCTTCGCGATCAACTTCGCAGCGGAAAGCGGGGTCTTCACCTCGTGAACCCAAAGTTCGATGTACTCGGAGTTCGTGCGAACTTGTGCCCGCAGATCGCTGACCTCGCTATTTCCCGCGCGCGAGACCGCCAGCGCAGCATCATGCGCGATGCATTCCTGAAGCGTATTCGGGTCGTTCGCCAGGTCAACGTAATGGGTTCCTCGCTCGAGCGTTTCGGACATCTCTTCGAGTGAACGCCAGAAGGGTGCTTGCCGCAAGTAATCGTAGACCAGGTATCCCGCGAATCCCGCTAGAGCGATCACGATGATGAAGTAGATGCCTGCCGGAGAAGCCTGCAGCACGAAAAGAACGGACGCCAAGAAGATGAGAAACAGAACGAAAAGACCGATGAGCACCCACTGGTTCTTGAGATAGCCTGCGGGCGAAAAATGCGCGTCATGCTTATCCATCACTCGATCACATACCCTAATGACCTGCGCGTTTGGATGAAATCTTCCGGCACCTCGATCTGCCCGAGCGTTTTGCGCAAGCGATTGATGTTCACCGTGAGCGTGTTGTCGTCGATGAACGCATCGGACTCCCACAGATCGCACATGATCTCCTGGCGCGAGATGATGGTACCCGCGTTGCGCATGAGCGTCGAGAGGATGCGCTGTTCGTTATGCGTGAGGAGTGCCTGTTTTCCCTGATAGCTCACCGTGCAGGTATTCAGATCGAGCACGACTCCATCATGGGAGATCGTGCTGGCTTGATGGCTGCTCACTTCATTGCGGGAGATGAGCGCAGCGACGCGCGCGAGCAACGCTGCGGGGCGATAGGGCTTCAACACGAAATCGTTCGCCCCGAGGTTGAGCGACATCACTTCGTGGAATTCATCGCTTGCAGAGGTGAGCACGATGATGGGAACCTCGCTCTGCTTGCGGATCTCGCGGCAGATCGCATGTCCGTTCGTACCCGGCAACGTAAGGTCGAGCAGAATGCAGTCGAAGTTTCCTTCCGCTGCTGTTCGTGCAGCGTTTTCGAAATCGTCGCATACCTGCACCTGATAGCCATTCAGCTCGAGTAGATTCGCCAACTCGTCGCGCAACGTCACGTCATCCTCGGCGATGTAGATCGAAAGTTCAGACATTTCGCACCTCCTCACGTAATGAATACCATTCATATACCGAACCTGTGCTGAACTTTTCCTTGCCGTTGCAGCTACTTTTTCGGAATGAAGCATCTCGCGCAGTCGAGTCGCACTTTTTTGCCTTTTTGCTGCATGAGCACCGCTCTCCTCATTTTACAAACGCGCGATGATCGTGTGAAGCAGCCACGCCAAGGTTACAAACATGTAAGCCGCCTCCGCGAGCACCCCGCCGCAAGACTCGCTTTCACGCACTGTGCTAAAGTTCGCTTTGCTAGAATGAGAGCAGAAAAGCTCAATGAAAACGAGGACTCATGTACGACGGTCAAGCCCAGCCTGAACGAAACGATCCCTGCTGGTGTGGCAGCGGAAAGAAATACAAGAAATGCCATCTACAGATCGATAATCAGCTACAACGCTGCTATGAGGAGGGGCTCGAAGTACCCGCACGCGCGATGCTCAAGTCCGCCGAAGATATCGAGGCGGTGAAGACGAGCGCCACGGTGAACATCGGCGTGCTCGACTATATCGCCGAACGCATCGGACCTGGTGTGACGACCGCACAGATAAACGACTGGGTGAACGAGTACACCTATTCGCATGATGGCATCCCTGCTGACCTCGACTTCGAGGGCTACCCCTTCAGCGTATGCACATCGATCAACGAGGTGGTCTGTCATGGCATGCCATCCGAAGATGACGTGCTGAAAGAAGGCGACATCGTCAACGTCGACTGTTCGACCATCGTGGATGGCTACTTCTCGGATTCGTCGCGCATGTTCTGCATCGGAGAGGTCTCCGAAGAGCGCAAGCGCCTGGTCGAAGTCACGCGCGAAGCGATGCTGAAAGGCCTTGAACAGGTGAAACCGTGGGGTCGGCTGGGTGACGTGGGCGCTGCCGTGAAAGCGCACGCCGAAGCGAACGGGTATTCCGTAGTGCGCGAATTCGGCGGACATGGCATCGGCTGGGATTTCCACGAAGACCCCTTCGTCAGCCACGTCGCTGAAGCAGGAACGGGCGTGGTGCTCGCGCCCGGGCTCATGTTCACCATCGAACCGATGATCAATGCGGGCGAAGCCGATATCGACATGACCGACCCGAACGGCTGGACCGTTCGCACGGCTGATCGCAGCGATTCAGCGCAATGGGAGATCCAGGTCGTCGTGACCGAAGACGGCTACGAACTGCTCTCCTGGTAGCGATCACGCGAACGTGTAGAGGTCTGCCCCATCAAGCGAGGTCGCATCCATCGGATACGACTTGATGGTCGGATCTTCATAGAGCGACATATAGTACGTATTCGTGGCTGCCGAAAAACCGCCGGTGTACACGGTATATTCCGACTTCCCATCTTCCATGAGCGCACCGCCCATGATCTGCTCGACCGAACCGAGCGTACGATAGAGGCGCGTGATGTTCGCGTCCTCGCCTGTTTGCATAGGATAGTGCGTGTTGTAGTAGGCCACGCGCACGAAACGATCGGGTGAATAGGTCGAACCTGGCATGCCGGTCACCTGTCCACCACTTCCATACGGCGTGAGCTCGGCTGCTCCCCACTTCACGCTCGGCACGAATTCGGGGCTCAAGTTCAAATAGCTGCGCAGGTGCTCCATCTGCCAAGAGAACGTGGGCTGATTCGTGAGAACATCGACATCGTCGTGATGGACATGCATGCCGTCAGCCATGTATTCGACCACGATGGAACGCTTCGCATCGCAGATGAAGAAGTGCAGCTGCGCGACAGGATATTGATCGCTCACCTGCTTACCAACGATCGCGACCTGTTCCAACGCAGCTTCCACCTCATCGACGGTCGCGAACTCGCTCGCGACCCACAGCGGAAACTCATACGTAGCGATATTGGTCTTGCCGGGGACCTGATCCTTTTCGAATTGCGCATAACCAGGGAAATTGAGGCCCGCGATATAAAGCCCTTTTTCGTTGCCGCAATCGAAATAGAGCGGCATGTCATTCACGATGATGCACGTGCCGATAGCGGCGTGTCCCGTCGCTGCAGGAACGAACGCATACTGCCGTTCATAGTTGCGCGGAGCGATGGTGATGCCTTCGCCATAACCGCATTCCCAATCGAGATTGCGACCCGCATACATATTCCCTTTATCGTCAGAAAATCGAATTCCCGTGCACATGATCTGCTCCTTTCCGAGCCCTGCCCTACGCTACGAAGAGCACAGAAAGGCCAGGGTGCCGAATACGGTTTCGGCTTACCCTGCATTATAGATTCGTGCGTGAAGCGCTCATGAGATCACGAACGAGCTGTTGCGCATCCGTTACAGCTGCCACCGCCGTAAGACAGAAGGAAAGGATGCAGACATCGGCATGTCTCCGTCCCAAAGGTGTAGAATGACGCGCTGCTTCTACCTTCCCTATTCAAAGTTAAGCAGCGCAGCGACGCATGAGCGAATCTGCGTAGCCGATTCGCGAACAGGGAAGCGGGTCATTTCGAGCCTTCGGGACGGGGACGTGCCGACGAATGCTTTAGCGATCGGTGTTGTTCGATTCGTCCTCACCTGTTGGAGCAGGGGGCTCGTTCGTGGGAGCTGGCGGCTGAACGGGATCGCCCGTAGGCGCCGGCGGATTCGCTACGCCCGGCGCGGGAGCTGCCGGAGCGCCATCCGTAGGAGCCGCTGCCGCATCGCCCGTAGGCGCGTTCGGAACCGGCGGCTGAACAGGAGGAACAGGTGCAGGGGGCACGTTCATTCCCGCTGCCTGCTGACCTGCGATGAATGCGGCTTGGCGAGCGGCCAAGCGCTCCTGCCTGCGCTCCTTATGCGTCTCCCAATAGCACATCCACAGATAACCCGCGGTGAACATGATGCAGAAGATGACCGTGAGCACGGAAAGGACTGGGATATAAGCGAAGATGGTCAGCACGACGGTGCCGATAACAGCTGCGAGCACCGGATTCATGCGCTTACCGAGCAGCATGAGACCAAGTGCCGAACCAGCGAACGGCAACGAGAAGAGCGCGATGATGATCATGACCAGCACCATCAGCACGACCACCGGAATGGTGACGAGCGGGAAGATGAGCAACAGGCACAGGATCGGCGCCACGATGAAGATGACCAGACCAGCCAGCAGCATCTTCACCAGCTGCTCGCGTGCCATGTTCGCGCTGCGGACGAGCGATTTGCGGATGATCAGGAAGAAGAGACCGACCAGCACGATGTGCGCCATGCACGCGTACAGGATCGTGATGAGGTTGTCGAACAAGGTCGGCTGCGCGGTCTCGATCGGAGCCGAGTAGCTGACGTTGGGCACCTGCGCTCCGTCAGCGATATCCACATTCACGCCCGTCGGCATGGTGAGCGTGCCGGTCACCTGCGCATTCTTTCCGATGCTGATGTTCTGCGCCTGAATGTTCAGATCTCCCTCGACCACGCCATCGAACGAAACGCTCTCGCCCGTAAGGATGCCACCCTTGTACGAGCCCGCGATCGAAAGGTTCTTCGCAGCAGCATACACGCCATTGGCGCTCACTTCATTGCCGAGCGAAACATTCTCCGCTGCGACGGTGACGTTGTTGCCGATCTCGACATGATTGACCGATATATCGTGAGCCGCTGCACGGAAGCTATCAGCAACGGTGCCGTTCGCGAACGAGATGGTCTGACCAGCCGCGATCACACTACCGTGTCCGGACGTACCGACATTGGTCTTGTTCGCATCGAGCGTCTGCCCTGCCCAATACAGATCGTTCTCGATATCGGTATTGGAGACAGGATGCATGACGGCGAACATATTGCCCGCGTTACGCTCGGTGCTCGAAGAGACGACCGATTGCGATCCACCGTCGTCGAATGCCCCTGCTGCGAACGCCGTTGCGGGCAAGCAGAGCGCGAGCGCAAGAGCGACCACCACCGCAGCGAGCTTCGTCTTCATTTCCGTACGTTTACCTTTTTGCAATATCATCTTCATTCTCTTCCACTCGTTCTTCTTTTCGTGAACTTCTGTGCTTCGCGGCCTACTTCGTGATGCGGATCTCTTCGATCGTGATCTTCTTCAGGTATTCCTTATCGAGCACGCAGCCGATACCCGCATCGTGCCCCGGCACGTTCAGCGTGAGCACGCCTTTCTTCAACGCGACGGGCGGCAATGCCACATCCTCCTTGAAATAGCAGGTCGCATCCGATATATCGCCCGGTAGATCAACATACGGCAGCGTCTCGAACGCCGCATAGGTGCGCTTCGACACGCCCGTATCGAACATGCCCGCCATCCAGATCTGCTTGCCATGCGCTGCTGCCCACTGGCAGAAATCGAGCGCAGGCTGAACGCCACCGAACTTCGCGATCTTGATGGCGTACACCTTCAGATTGTCGATCTCCATGGCGCGGCGCATGTCGCGCGCCGAGACCACCGACTCGTCGAGGCAGATGGGTGTCTTGATGGATTCCTGCAGCAACGACAAACGCTCGAGCAGGTCCTTCGTGCCGAACGAGGGTGTGTAATTCGGATCGAGCGGCTCCTCCAAACAGGTGATATCGAGCGAATCGAGCTTGTAGAGGATATCCATGTTCTCTTCCGTGAACGTTTGGTTCGCATCGAGGAAGAGCATGAGGTCGGGATATTTCTCGCGCACCGCGCGCACTTTCTCCAAGCAGGATTCAGGCGTGATCTTGATCTTCACGCGTTCGTATCCCGCAGCCACGGCGCGATCGACCTCGGCGAGCGTGTCTTCAGTGCTCATGACGCCCACAACGGTGCCACCCTTCACGGGCTTGCCGCGCATGCCACCGATCAGCTCCCACAGAGGAGCCGCGACCACCTTGCCATACAGGTCCCAGATCGCGGATTCGACCGCAGCTTTCGCCATCGGGTAGCGCGCGAGCGCAGGGAACGTCGCGAACGAGCGGCTCACCTCGCTCGGATGCAAATAACGCTCGTTCATGATCACGCTCGAGATGACGTCCTTCGTGATCGCGTAATCCTCGCCCAGCTTTTCGGGCAGATACCAGTTCGTCGCGAACGAAACGCATTCGCCGATGCCCGTGCGACCAGCCCAATCTTCGAGCTCCACGAAGAACGATTCGCGCGTGTCGATCTCGCGCTTCGGCGTTTTGATAGGCGTGTTGTACGGCTGACGCGTGCGATAGAGCGTCATGGATTTGATGTCGATGCGGCGATCGTACGTGCGCTTGAGCGCGATGCGATCGACCTTGCCCACCGACGTTCGCGGAAATTCCTCCATCACCAAGATGTGCTTCGGATGATGCAGATGCGACATGTGCGGTTCGAGATATTCATGGATGTTGCGCGCGAATTCCTGCGGACACGACGCGGGACGAATACCTGTCTCTTCAGGATCGAGCTCCAATTCTTCGTGATCCTTCGCGATCGCCTCGGGCGAATAATCCGCCTCGATGAACGCGACGGGGCGATAGCCCCACAACTCGTCCGCCGTGCCGAACACGTACGCATCCTTCACACCCGGAATACGCAACAGCACCTCGCGCACTTCTTCAGGATAGATATTCTCGCCACCGGAGATGATCAGATCCTCGATGCGTTCGTATACATACAATTTGCCGTCGCGACCCATGCGCGCACGGTCGCCCGTTACGAAATAGCCATCCATGCTCATGGCGGCGCGTGCGTTCAAGTAGCCCGAGAAAACACCCGGTCCTTGCACCTGTAGCTGACCGACGCCCTGCTTATCCGGCTGCACGATATGCACCAGATAGCCAGGCAGCATGTGCAGCCCACCATCGAATCCACGCGTGATGGGCGCGCACGCGATCATGCTCGATGTTTCGGTCATGCCATAACTGGCATACACGCTCGCCCGCGCGCGCAACGCTTGCTTGATAGTCTTATCGTTCAGCGCCGCGCCGCCCAGCAAGATGCACTGGTACTGCGCGATGATGCGATCGTGGTCGTAGGCCAACAGATCCTGCAAGATCTTATCCACGACAGAGACGTGCGTGACCTTGAAGCTGAGCGCGTCGTTGAGCAGGCGCGAGGGCTGATAGCGCAGATAGAGCAAGAACGGGCTCTCGTTCACGAGCGAGCGGACCATGACCTCGAACCCGCCGATATGGCACATGGGCAGGACGAGCTGCCACACCCCTTTGCCGCGACGGCAAAGCGCCTTGGTGGCTGCCACGGCCGCTCCGTGCAGCGAGCGCCATGAAAGCTGCGTCGCCTTCGGCGTGCCGGACGAACCCGAGGTGAACATGATAAGGCCGATATGATCGGGGTCGAACTCCTTCTCCTTGCGCTCGGCATACGCGAGGATATCCATCGTGCGCGGGTTGACGGGGATCTGCCCATTCGGTTCGTGCGCAAGATCCATGATACCCATGCCCAGCGAGTCGATGATGAGGCGCTGGATGTGCTCCTCGGTCAAGATCGTGATGTTGTTCTGGTTCGATGCGTTCTCCAGTTCAACCTTGCGCAGCAAGCGCTCGTCATCGGAAAGACGCGGATTGAGCACCGCGAGCGTCGCGCCGATATAGGCTACCGCGAACGAAAGGAACACGAATTCCGGACCATTGTACAGATTGCACGCGATATAGCGCGTATCCGTTCCAAGCCCCTTCTTCTCGAGCTCTTGCGCCAGCGCCGCCGCAGCGAGGCGCGTTTGGCGATAGGAGAACACTTCCGAACCCGATTCGAGCTGGGTATAGAAGAACGCCTTCGAGCCTTTTTGTTGAGCGAGTTGTGCGAGCTTGTTGATCATGGTCCATTCCTTTAGCGTGCGCAGGTCTTAGCAAAACGGCTTCTCGAAGTGAGAAGCCGTTCAGGATACGAGGGGCAGTTCATCACGGGAATTTCGGGAACTGCCCGAAATCTGGATCGCGGTGCTCTTTGAAAGCGTCGCGACCCTCCATCGCTTCTGCCGTCGTGTAATAAAGCAGCGTAGCATCTCCACCGAGCTGCTGAATTCCTGCGAGCCCATCCGTTGCTGCATTGAAAGATGCTTTCATGAAGCGCAGCGCCGTTGGCGAATGCTTCAGGATCTCGCGTGCCCATGATACGCACTCAGCCTCCAGCTCGTCGAACGGAACGACCTTGTTCACCAGGCCCATATCCAGTGCTTCTTGTGCGCTGTACTGACGACAGAGATACCAGATCTCGCGCGCTTTCTTCTGACCGACGATAGCTGCGAGATAGCCTGCGCCATAGCCTGCATCGAAGCTACCGACGCGCGGGCCGGTCTGGCCGAACTTCGCCGTATCGGCTGCGATGGTGAGGTCGCACAGCATGTTGAGCACGTTGCCACCACCGATGGAATATCCGTTCACCATCGCGATGACGGGCTTCGGGATGACGCGGATGAGGCGCTGCACATCGAGGATGTTCAGGCGCGGGATGTTATCCTCGCCCACGTAGCCGCCCGTGCCGCGCTTCTTCTGATCGCCGCCAGAGCAGAACGCCTCGTCTTCATGACGGCCGCCGTGATTCGCGCCGGTCAGCAGCACGACACCGATCGCAGCATCATCGCGCGCTTCCGTGAACGCATCGTAGAGCTCGACAGCGGTGAGCGGCGTGAACGCATTACGGCGTTCGGGTCGATTAATGGTGATCTTCGCGATGCCATCCATCGTCTCATAGATGATCTCTTGGTACTCTTTGCCGCGTTGCCACGCGAATTCGCTCATGTCATCCTCCCTTTATAGCTTGTGTCGCGCTTCGATTCATGAAGAACGCGACAGGAACATATCCACGATACGGGCATATTCGTCTGGTACTTCCAGATGAATGTTATGACCAGCCTGTGGAATCACGCTCACTTGGACGAAACCCTGTTCGAACGGGATCGAGCTCGCATCGCTCTGCGCCCAAGCGCGCATAAGACTTCGTGCGATTTCAGTATAAGCCACATCTCTTTCGCCCACGAGATAAAGTAGCGGTTTATTGAGACGCGCGAGCGCTGGACGAAGATCTTCCATCCGATGCTGACCCGCTTGCTCGAGATTGCAGCGAAGTGCCTCAGGGTCGTTCGCGAGACGCTCTGATCGCACCTGTGCTTTCGTGTATTCACCCAGTTCAGACTGCGTTTCGAAAAGCGGTAAGCCTTCCCAGTATTCGACGAAGTCAAGGAGCGGTTCCGAAGGGTCCGCCGCGATTGACCGGTCCAACTTCGCGATCATAGCAGCGCTCTTTTCGGCGCGCGAAGCTCGCTCTTCTTCAGTTCTCGGGCCAAGTCCTGCTGATTCGAGAACGAGCGAGGCTATCTTTTCGGGATAGCGCGTCGCATACATCCCTGCGATGCGCCCTCCCATCGAGTAACCCACCAAGCTCACTTTTTGCGTTTCCCCAGCTGAATAGGTCTGTTTTGCCCACTCGACAAGAGCATCCAGCTGCTCGACATACGCATCCAGATCGAGCTTCTGCCCCGATTCGAACGCCGTTTTCCCATGGCCGAGGAGATCGGGCGCTAGCACATGATGAGTTTTCAACAATGGGGCGATCCACTGCCAAGAACGGCCGCTCTGCATGAAACCATGCAACAAGATGACCAGGGGTTCTCCGGGTTTTCCACACTCATGGACATGGCCGATGCCTGCAAGGTCGAACTCGCGCTCGAAGCCTTCATCGGCGCTGCCATCGACGTTCGTCCTATCTCGCATCGCTCTCCTCATTCAACTTTTCCACAATTCGGTGCTAGCATCATGCCTGGTCAACGCTAGAATCTGTGTTACAACCTACTGAAACAGGCGAAATCGCTCCGCCAAGCTATCCAGAGCGAATTTCACTTCTAACAGGTGTACACCTTGTGTTCCATTCCAGCTATCGAGCGTGTTACGGAAATCTTCCAGGTCAGTAGCCTTTTTGTATAGCAAACCGAAGGCTTTCGCGGCCGCCTCGAAATCGACGAGTTGCGGCGTTAAGAACAAACGTTCGAAATAGGGATCGGCAGATTTTTGCGGAAGCATGTCGAAGATGCCGCCGCCACCATTGTTGAAGAGGACGATGATGATGGACGGGATCGCATTTCCGCTCTGCGCGCGAAGCTCGAATTCGTGCTGGAGCGCAAGAGCGTTCAGATCATGCAAGAGCGTCAGATCGCCTGTCAGAAAATAGGTCTGATCATAAGCCTGAGCTGCGCCAAGAGCTGAAGACAACGTCCCATCGATACCATTGAGGCCGCGGTTCGCGAGCACCGTCAGCGTACGATCGCCGCCTTCGGAAGAACGCGTTTCGCCCAGTACGACCACATCCGCATCAGGCGCAGAAGGTTTCACGTAAAACGTATCGAGCGCACGGATGGCCATGCTGTTCGCGCTGAACAAGAGCGATCCTTCAGGAATGCGATCGAGAAGCGCCTGCACATAAGCACCCTCCAACGGCCTCTCTTCGTTGAAGCAGCCATCGGGCGTGCAGGTATACACGAAGCTCGCGTCTTCTACGCTCATGATCAGATCGCGCTCGCGCGCATTCGCCTCAGCCCACGCGGCGATATTCGCATTAGCAGCGACCTGCTCGTCATCGACCTCGAAACTACGAACGAAATCGAGCGGATCGGTCTTCACGAGCGTCGTGGTCGCGGCGTTGAAGTCGCGCGTCTCGAGCGGGTCGACGACGATCTGCAGATGCGGCATGTTCTCGAGCGTCTTGAACACGCGCTTCGACACCGGATAGCGACCGAAGCGGATGACCAGATCGAACGCAGGACGATCATCGCGACCGAAGATGTTGTCATAATTGTCGATGATCACCTCATCGGAGAAATTGCGCAACTGCGAGAGCGGATCGGCCAGAAGAGGGATATCGAACTGATGCGCCCAATCGATTAAACGGCGCGCCTGCTCCGCACGCTGCTCGAAACGATCCGGGTCGGCAGGGTCGAACACATCGAGCGTCCCCTCCCCACAGAGCGCGATCGCACGTTTACTCTTGAACAGTGCCTCGAATCGCGATCGGGTATCCGCGTCCAGCACCTGATCGGCCTCGACCAAGAGCGGCAGATCGTCGTGCACCTCGCTCCTCCCGCAAGCGAACGCGGCAGGATCTGCGTAAGCAGGAACGAGCGGTTCATCGAATGGGAAGTTGATATGCACAGGTGCACTCGTGTGGCTACACGGCTCCATCGCAGCGATCGCCTCGCGCGCGATCTGGCGCGCGTACCTCACTTGCGCGAGCGACCCATTCGGCTCGGGCATGTTCCAAAACTTGCGCACGTGATCGCCGAAGATCTTCAGCTGGTCGCATGTTTGCGGTGCGCCGAGCTGCTGCAGACGCGCAGGTCTATCACCCGACAGAACGAGCAAGGGCACGCGCGATATCTCTGCCTCGAGCACCGCGGGATAGTAATTGGCCACAGCCGTTCCCGACGTGCAGATGAGCGCGACCGCACGTCCGGTCGCTTTCGCGAGCCCGAGCGCGAAGAAAGCCGCACCTCTTTCATCCACATCAACGTACACGTCGAGCGAAGAGGCGTGCGCCATCATCGACAACGGAGTCGAGCGAGAGCCAGGACTCACCACCACATCCTTCACTCCGCCACGCGCAAGTTCGTCGAAGAACGCACCTATATAAAGAGCAAGGTGCGTCGGCATGTCGGCAGCATCGTCCGCGGCCGATGCGTTCATAGCCTGTTCAGTCATCATCAGTCCCCTTGAAATGCGCTCAAGATCGTTTGGAACTTCATATCTATCTCGGTGAATTCAGCCGCGGTCTCGCTGCCTTCGACGACACCGCATCCAGCGTAGATCCATCCTGCTTCGCCATCGAAGACACCCGATCGGATCGCGACCGAGAACTCCCCATCATCCTGCGAATCCACGACACCGACCGCACCACCGAAGAATCCACGATCGTACGGCTCGATCTCGCGCAGCGACATGAGCGCTTCACCCACAGGCGCCCCTGCCAGCGCCGGCGTGGGATGCATCTGTTCCATGAGCGAATAGAGCGAGACGCCTTCCATCACGCGCGCGCGTGCGGGCGTATGAAGATGCTGCACGTGCTTCAATGCCAGGATGGAGGGTGTCTGCGGGATATCGACCTGATAGCAATTGCGCTCGAACACTTCGCGAATGAAGCGCACCACGTAATCGTGCTCGGTGCGATTCTTCACGTCATTTATCAGGAAATCCGCGAGCGCTGCCCGCTCCTCATCGTCTGCGCCGATAGCGGCCGTACCTGCAAGGCACATGCTCGCGACCTCGTCACCTTTCTTGCGAATGAGCAGTTCAGGCGTGCAACCACAGAAGAACACATCGCCATACCGGTAGAGGAACACCGTCCCTTGCGCTTTGCCGTCTATCAGGTTCAACAGCACGTCCTTCGACGAGAACGGCGCGTCAGCTAACACCGCTTGGCGACGCGACGGAACGAGCTTCTTCACACGGCCCGATTCGATTGCACTCATCGTGCGCTCCATCTCTTCGGCCCACGCTTCATAGCTATCGGGAATGACGCGGTATTCGATCGTGCGACGCGTGCGATGAGGTGCCTCCTTCGCATGTCGCAAGAAACGCTCGACGCGCCCTTGATACACAGGCCCTAAGCTGTTCACCTGCAAGAAGCTTCCGCGTTCGTTCTCGATCAGCACGATCTCGGGGATCATGAATCGAAGGCGCGGAAACGCCTGCATCATCTCGTCAGCAGACTTGGGGTTGGTGGCATCGAAGCGATTGAACGAGAACATCGCGGTCGGGATCGGCGTTTCACCTTGCATGACGAACTCCGTATCCTCTACGGATGAAAGAGCGATGCAGCGGCCCAAGCCCATATAGCGATACGGCACATCCTTGCGATAGTAAACGAATTGATCGGTGAAGCCTTTTTGCAAGACGCAATACGCATCGACCAGATCGCAATCGAGCGGTACTGAATAGGAATAGAGCTTCGCCACCTGCGCCCCCTTAGTGATACAGCGTGTTCGCTTCTATTCTATCACGGAGGACTTGTGCGCTATCTTTGGCGAAAAACGCCCGTGATAGCCCTCTATAATGCCTGATTAACACGTTCATCCCGTAAAATAATCCGTTCGCCTTGCAAAGGTTTCAATATGGTATTGAAATCGTAATAATGCTGGTGTGGCTAATCCCCCCTCCAAGCCACCCTTTTTCCTTCGGAAGATGATCATCTCCCCCTTCAGATCATCTTCTGCTCGGAACTCATGACCCTTGAGTTCCATCTCTCTTCGTGGCCCGGATCTTCCGGGCCCCACGAAGGCCCCTTCCTTTTCAATGAGCCGTCCCCCTTGGCTCATTGAACCTTTTTTCAGCTCCCACGTACCTTTTATGAACTTTATGCACGTACGTGGGCGGTTTCGCGTAAAATTAAAAAGCTTGCTAGCATGCTGGGTTCACCTGCGCGCTATCAACCACGCTATTACCTACGGAAAGGACGTTACGTGAAGGTTCGAAAATCGAAGCCTCACAGTAATTAGTCTTTAACCTCCCCTCGAGGGTCTCCTTCGTCGCGGTGGCTAAAGACAACTGCGATGAAAAAGGTTCACCTCTGCTGGTGCGCTCGCGCCCAGAAGCGGTCTCGTGTGAACCGTAAAAAGGAGATCCATGCTCTATTTGTCACAAATGCTCGGTGAACCGGTCATCGACGCCAACGGCGAGAAGATCGGCTCGATTTCCGATCTCGCCATCCAAACAGGCGAGGTGTTCCCTCGCATCACGTCACTCGCGTTCCTGGGGCCTGGCAAGACCCCGTTCATGATCTCGTGGCGCAAATACGTGAAGGAAGCTACCGACGACGGCATCGTGCTGAAGGTCGACAAGACCGCGATTCGTTTCAGCTACCTGCAACCCGATGAAGTCCTGCTCGCACGCGATCTGCTCGATCGACAGATCGTCGACACGCAGGGCATGAAGGTCGTTCGCGTGAACGACCTGAAGCTTTCCACGTCGGGCTCGCAACTGCGTCTGCTCGGCGCTGAAGTGGGCATTCGCGGCATCTTACGCGGGCTCGCCCCGTGGGTGGAGCGCGCGGTGCTCAAGGTCGGGCGCCTCTTCCGCAAGAACATCGACGAGCGTATCATCGCCTGGAACTACATGGACCTGCTCGATCGTAACCTCTCCGACGTGCAGCTCTCGGTCACGCACACGCGCCTTGACGAACTGCACCCTGCAGACGTTGCGGACATCCTCGAGCAGCTCGATCCGCAACAGCGCGCGAACGTCTTCAAGCACCTGGACGACGCGCGCGCAGGCGATGCCATCTCAGAGATGGAAGACGAATTCCAGGCCGATGTCATCGACGATCTGGACGAGAAGCGCGCATCGCGATTGCTCGAAGACATGGATCCTGACGACGCAGCCGACATCGTGGGCGACCTGCCCTATGAAAAGGCTGAAACGCTCCTGCGCCTGATGGGTGTGGAGAACGCAGCTGGCATTCGTCGCCTGCTCGGCTACAAGGAAGACACCGCGGGCGGTCTCATGACCACGCAGTACGTCGCGATGTACGCGACCGACACCGTCGACCAGACCATCGAAGCGCTGCGTGCGCTCGACGAAGACCACCCCACGGTCAGTCACGTGTACGTGCTCAACGAATACGACAAGCTCATCGGCGTGCTCTCGCTGCGCACGCTCGTGCTCGCGACGAAGAACACGCAGCTGGGCGACATCATGTTCGAGGATGTCATCACCGCATTCCCAGAAGAGACCGAGGAAGACGTCGCGGCTGACATCTCGAAGTACGACCTCATCGCCATGCCCGTAGTAGATGAGAACGGCCGCATGCTCGGCATCGTCACGGTCGACGACGCGATGGAGGTCATCGAGGACAGCGCGGAAGAGAGCACCAACAAGCGCACCTGGCTCGCGATCCTGGTCGCCATCTTGTGCTTCGTCATCTTCCTCGTCCCCTACACCGTCATCGTCCTTCACTTCTTCGGTGGAGCCGCAGGATAAGAGGCGGTCATGAAGAAGGACCAGATCATCCAGCCCAAAGCTTCCGTCGAAGAACACGCCGACGCCGTGCTCTCTGAAGAGATCGCCGATTCGCGCAAGAAGTCGAAGATCTTGCTCGTGCTCATGGCCATGGGTCCCGGCATCGTCACGGCGATGGCGGGGAACGACGCAGGCGGTATCTCCACCTATTCCACGGTCGGCGCGAAGTTCGGGTTCCTCACGCTCTGGATCATCCCCATCATGTGCATCCTGCTCATCGTGGTGCAAACGACCGCGACGCGCATGGGCGCGGTCACGGGCAAAGGATTCGCGGCGCTCATTCGCGAGCGGTTCGGCATTCGCCTTACTGCGCTTGCCATGTTCGCGCTGCTCATCGGCAATGTCGCTACCACGTTCTCAGAATTCGCGGGCATCGCTTCAGGCATGGAGATGTTCGGCGTGCCTCGTTGGGTCTCGGTCCCCATCGCTGCTGCTGCCGTGTGGGGGCTTGTCGTGGGCGGAAGCTTCAAGCGCGTTCAGCGCGTGTTCATGGTGCTCTCGTTCGTGTTCATCACCTACATTATCGCAGCCATCATCGCGCAACCGAACTGGGATCTTGCGCTCATGCACACGCTCATCCCTGAGGTCTCGTCCGATTTCTCGTTCCTCTCGCTCACCGTCGCCATGGTCGGCACCACCATCGCCCCGTGGATGATGTTCTTCGCGCAGAGCAACGTGGTCGAGAAGGGCGTGACCGTGAAGGACCTGTTCTTTCAGCGCATCGACGCGGTAACGGGCGCGGTAGTCGCGTGCATCATCGCCTGGTTCATCATCGTCACCACCGGCGCGGTCCTCTTCCCGCAAGGCATCGAGATCGAAAGTGCCGCCGATGCCGCGATGGCGCTCGCTCCGTTCGCAGGACCCTATGCTGAAGCGCTCTTCGCCATCGGCCTCGTCGCTGCCAGTTTGCTCGCTGCATGCGTGCTGCCCCTCACCACCTCCTTCGTTATCTGCGAAGCGTTCGGTTGGGAAGCGGGCGTGAACTTCACCTGGAAAGAAGCGCCGCTGTTCAAGGGCATCTTCACCTTCACCATCGTGCTTTCCGCGCTGGTCATCTTGGTGCCAGGGTTGAACCTCATGGGCATCATGCTCACCGCGCAGTTCGTCAACGGCGTCATCCTGCCCATCTTGCTCGTGTTCATGGCCATTATCGCTGTCGACAAGCACATCATGAAAGATCATGCGATCGGTCCATTGGCACGCATCTTGCTCATCCTCACGATCGTGGTGGTCGGGATCCTCTCGATCATCTGCCTCGCCCTGCAAGTCTTAGGGCTTGCGTGAGAGAAGGTTCGATGGCTACGCGATCCGAACAGCGCACAGCGTTGCGCAAGGAGGTCTTAGCGACCCGCGCCGAGCTCCCGCAGCCCTATCGCCTGCACAAGAGTTCCGCCATCTGCGACGAACTCGAAGAGGGACTCGATCTCACCTGCGCGATGCTCGGCATCGACCCGAGCGAATGCACGATCGCGGTCTATTCAGCATTCGATGAAGAAGTGCAGCTCGATCAGTTCATCCGCGCTGCGTATGCGAAGGGAGCGAAGATCGCGTTCCCGTGCATCGTCACCGATGCCTGGAGCGTGGATGATATGTTGCCGCAAACGATGGAGATGCGCCTCGTCTCGCAAGAAGCTTACGAAACGAACGATGTTCCGTTCCTTGCGAACCCTTTGAAGAAATATGTCCATGATGATGCGGAGCTCGAGGAATTCCCTTATGTTGCGGGCGATGAACTCACGATGATCGTCATCCCCTTGGTCGCGTTCGATGCGCACCGAAATCGTCTTGGATATGGTGGGGGAAATTACGATCGCTACTTGCCGCAGCTTGATGAATCTTGCCGCCAGATCGGCGTGGCGTTCTCCGAGCAGGAAGTTCCGCTCATTCCCGCAGAACCTTACGATGTTCCCGTTACCGTCCTCGCCCGCTGAGGTCGCCTACCCTACAGCAACGAGAAGAGCAGTCTCTGCCTTGAAGGCAGAGAACGACTCGTTGCTTCTAATCTCTTTTTCTAAAGTGAAGCAACGCAGCGACGCATGAGCGCGAAGCGCGAACAGGGAAGCGGGTCGATTCGAGCCTCCAAGGCAGAGACTGATCTTCTCGCTCGACGCGGTACTGAAGCTCTCGCTCGAACACGACGAGCTTTCGCGACAGAAAGGAGCGTTTAGGCGACGTGGATGTTCAGGTAGCGACGACGCTCGAAGAAGCCCATGTTCGCGATACGCGCACGTTCTTCCTTCGCGCCCGATTCGCGCGCTGTGGTGGCGCGGTCGTCAAGGTAGGTCATCGCATCACGATAGCCGTCGTTGCGGGCTTTGTTGATAACGTCTTCGAATTCATGCTGCAATGCTTTGCGGCCTTCTTGCTCGCCTAAGATGCGCGCATCTTTGACCTGTTGCTTGAATGCAGCCATGACGCTGTTGAGCATATTGAGCATGGAGATGGCACCAACCGGATTGTCGTCCGAGAAAGTGGTCGCGTCGACATTGAGCGGCTGAATGCCACTCGGCATAGCATTGGTGAGCTGAATGCGCGCGTTCGACTCGGAAAGCTGAGGCGCAGATCGGAGATCTGACGATCGCGGTCGGCGATGATAGCATCGCGCGAAGAGATCTCTGCGTCTTTGGAAGCGAGCGTGCGTGCTTGATCGTCGTAGCCGACTTCCTTGGAAGCCAAGGCGCGGATCTTCTCTTCCAGCGTTGCTGCCTGCTTGGCGACCAACGTGCGCAAGCGCTCGATCTCTTCCTCGGCAGCTTCCGAGCGGCTATTGTCGAACGAAGCGGTATTGGCGCTCTGGGCCTGTGCGGTCGCAAGATCGCTCACGGCATTGCGGGCCTTGTCTTCAGCAGCATCACGCTGACGGATCGCATCGCGGGCGCGGTCTTCAGCGGATTGCAAAGCACGCTCTGCTTCGCTCGCGCGCTCTTCGGCCTTCTTGAGCTTCGCGCGCAGATCTTCCAATTCGGCATCGGAAGCACCGCCGCCAGAGGCAGAGCCAGCACTCGTTACCGGCATTCCTCCGTGGCCGCTGTCGTAAGACGCTTGCATGCAATCGAGCGCACGCGTGATGACCGTGGCCTTGGTGATGTCTTCGCGGCGAGCGAAATCATCGATAAGAGCCATGTATTCGAGGGGAAGACGGAAGTTCGCTTGTTTGACTTTTGAGCTCAACTCAAACCCACCTTACAGATTCTCCAGCAGTTATTTCTAAGAGATTTTCCTTGCGGACCGATGAACTTGACCGCTGAAGGGCCTTCGGAAGTGCATCCGTGAAGATATACACCCATATAGAACCTTACGAATTCTATAGCAAGATTGTAGCGTATATCTAGGATATGACTAGAGCAAAAACCACAAGATTTTGTGTCTGGACCCTTCTAGGTAGCCGTCTTTATCAGCGCGAATCGGGCCATATTTTCGCCCGAGAAAGCTGTGCTACGACAGGGGTGCTAGCAGCTTTTTTTGGCGTGTTCCACTGTATTCCGTTTCAAGATCATCCTGCTTGAGTAGCTGTTTTCAAAAGCTGTATAGCAGCTTTGCTGTGTTCATGCTATCAGGCATCTAGCAGCTGTTTTAAAGGCATTTTCATTGTGGAAAACTCGATTTTCGCGCATGAAAAAATTTTTGAGAACGACCGTTCATCCAAGGGGAATGGTGCCGAATGAACCCTAAAGATAGATGATGACAAGACCGATGAGCATACCGATGATGACGAAGAATGCCGGCATCTTGGAGCGATACATCAGGATCGCCTGAGGGATGATTTCTCCGAAAACGACATAGAGCATGGCACCTGACGCGAAACCGAGCGAGCATGCGAGACCCAGCGGGCCGATATCTCCGATCCAATATCCGACCCATGCGCCCAACACGATCGGGACCCCCGACGCTGCTGTGAGCAAAGCCGCTTTCACGCGACCCATGCCTCCCGCAACGAGCGGCACCGACACTGCCATGCCTTCGGGGATATTGTGAAGTCCGATGAGCACCGCGAGCACGATGGCCATGCTCACGCCACCCTCGATATCGATGTTGTAACTCGCGCCGATCGACATGCCTTCCGGAATGTTATGGAGCGCGATGGCGCATGCGATCACCACACCTGCGATCCAAAGCTCGCGCCGCGGAGCGTTCTCTTTCAGATGTTGGTTGTAATGATCGACATGACTCAATTCATCGATGTTGTCATGGGTCTTGGGATGCAAGCTATTGGCCGTATGGGGCACCTCGGAAACGGTTCGCTTGTCGATGATCCAATTCAGCAACGCCACGACGAACATGCCAACGAGCACAGCCGCGCACACCAGAAAGACCGCGCCTGTTTCGAAGATCGCCTCGGACGCCTCGAGGCATTCGGTCATCAATTCGAAGCAAACGATCGACACCATCACACCGCTCGTTGCGCTCAAGAGCAAACTGACGAGACGATTCGAGTCGGTGCGAACGAGCGAACCAAGAAGTCCGCCGAGGCCCGTTCCGCCGACGCCTGCGATCAGTGTCATGATGGTCACAGCAAGAAATGATTCCATGGTGGAGCCCCGTCGCCTTTCGATCGCGTGGTCTTCTCTTCATCAACGATTCCTCATCTTCGAACTGCGCAAGGCTCGAAGAACGTAGAATAGGATTGATTATAAAGCTGCATCGAACACGATGTGGGACGAACCGCTGTCCGTAGGGAACAGGTAACCGAAGGGGCTCTTCATGAAGGATTTCAACGATTTCGCACGTATGGTCGACCAAACGACCGACCAAGATATGGCTCGCATCTTCGCGAGCGTGATCGAGCACATGGATCTTCCGAAGGACGCGAACGGAAACGTATCTTTCTCCGTCGAGGATCTGATGCCATTCTCGACCGCAGTGTCCAACGCACGTACCATGGCGCTCTTGCGCAAGTACCACGAATGGATGAATTCTGAAGACCGCGACATCCTCTAAGATCCACCGTGCATGAAAAAACGCCAAGGCGAACCTTGGCGTTTTCTTCGTAACACATGTGCGAACTGCTTATTCTTCGAGCACTTCCGCCTGTGTTGCACCCTGAGCACGTAGCTTCTGCTGTTGCTCGATCACCTGCTGCTCGCGCAGACCATATACGTATTCGCGATCGATCGCGCCTGCTGTTGAAGGCGGCTTGACCACGAATGGCACGGGCTTGGTGAAGAAACTGATGATGGGCACGATGATGAGCGAAAGGATCATGGTGATCGCGCCGCAATTGATCGGCGATGCGATGTAGCCGAAGATCATGTTCGAAACGGTCATGCCGACGCCCAACGCGAAGCTGCACCAAACCGCAGGCTTCGAGATACGGCCCGAGAACAGGCCCCAGAAGAAGGGACCGAGGAACGAGCCGGAGAGAGCACCCCACGAGTAGCCCATCAACTGCGCGATGAAGACGATGGTCGAATGGTACTGCACCAGCGCGATGCCCGCAGAGATCGCAACGAACACGACGATGAAGACGCGCATGTAGTGAACCTGCTTCTTCTCGTTCATCTTCTTCACGATGTTACCTTTGATGAGGTCGAGCGTGAGCGTCGATGATGACGTGAGCACGAGGCCTGCAAGCGTGGACATGGAGGCGGAGAGCACCAATACCACCACGATACCCAGCAAGATATCGGGCAGACCGGCCAACATGGTCGGGACGATGGAGTCGTAGATGGGCGTTCCGTCCGCCGCATAAGCGATATCGCCAGCGAACAAACGGCCGAAGCCGCCAAGGAAGTAAGAACCACCTGCGACCACCAAAGCGAAGATGGTCGAGATGATAGCGCCCTGCTTGATGGCGGGACCGGTCTTGATGGCGTAGAACTTCTGGACCATCTGCGGGAGCGCCCAGGTGCCGAGCGAGGTGAGGATGATAACGCCAAGGAGGTTGAGCGCATCGGGACCGAACATCGAAGTGAATGGTCCAGCCATGGCGCTTCCGTCAGCAGGGATCTGCGAAAGATTCACGATCGCCGTGGCGATGCCGCCCTGTCCATTCAGCACCGCGACGATGACCGCCACGATGCCAATCAGCATGATGGTGCCCTGGATGAAGTCGTTCCAAACGGATGCGACGTAACCACCCAGCACGACATAGATGCACGTGACCACCGCCATGCCGATCACGCACCATTCATACGGCAGCCCGAACGCCATGCCGAACAGGCGTGAAAGGCCGTTATAAACAGAAGCAGTGTAAGGGATCAGGAATACGAAGATGATCGCAGCTGCCGCGATGCGCAATGCTTTGCTGTTGAAGCGTTTTCCGAAGAACTCCGGCATCGTCGTCGCTTTCAGGCGCTGGGTCATCTCGCGCGTTCGAGGGCCGAGCACCCACCATGCGAGCAACGAACCGATCACCGCGTTACCGATGCCCACCCAAAAGACCGACATGCCGTACTTCCAGCCGAACTGACCAGCATAGCCGATGAACACGACCGCTGAAAAATAGCTGGTTCCGAACGCGAAGGCGGAGAGCCAAGGGCCGACATTACGGCCGCCCAGCACGAAGCCATCCACGCTGTTCGAATGCTTGCGGGCGAACACGCCGACCGCCACCGTGACCGCGACGAAGATCGCCACGATAAGGATCTTGAGGAACATACCTACTCTTTCTTCTCTCGATATACCGATACTTTCATGGTCTTCTCTTCCCTTTAGCTCTTCGAAACGCACGCGACGCATTACGGCCGAGCGCATAAAAAAAGCACCGAGCCGAAACTCATGTGCTTATAGATATCGAATAGCGAAGAGAGGAGGGGGAGAATACACGCGGACCCCTGAGCAAGATGCTCGGACATGACAGCGCGCTCGTTGAAGGAGCCCTGTGCCCAGTGCTCCGACATGATCGCGCATGAAGATGCGGACCCTTGTGCCAAGTGTTGGGTACGGATCGCGCAACTCATCGTATGTATTCCCAAAAGAACCATGCAAGCACTTTACCATAACAGAGCGCGCCAAGGCAGTTTTACCTTCTTCGGGCAGAAAGTTTTCGGTAGCGGCAAGAAAGGAAGCGCAAGACGAACGCGGCCACTCAGGCCGCGTTCGAAACTTTGCTTAGAAGGCTAGACTGTCGCCTTTTTCGCACGATCCCTTACTTTCTTAATAGCGATTGTCGAAGATACGTTGGGTCTTCTTCTCCGAACGCGGAAGCTCACCGATCGCCACCGCCTTGGCATTCGGTGTCATACCGAGTTTTCCTTTGAAGATCGACTCCATGTTGCGCTCGATCTGATCGCGCGCCTCCCCTTCAGCTTCGGTCTCGAAGAACACCGTCATGATGTCCTTACCCTCCAAGTGGTCGATCATCACCTGATATTCGGAAGATGCCCCGTCGGTGAACTTGATGATCTCCTCGATCTGCGCGGGGAAGATGTTCACGCCCTTCACCTTCACCATGTCGTCCGTGCGTCCGATCAGCGTATCGATGCGCGGGAAACGCGATCCGCAGGGGCATTCGCCAGGAATGATGCGTGAAAGATCGTGCGTGCGATAGCGAACGAGCGGCGCACCTTGCTTGCGCAGTGTCGTGATGACAAGCTCTCCGATCTCGCCATCGGGCAACACCTCGCCTGTCTTCGGATCGACGATCTCGAAGTAGCAGTAATCGTCCCAAACGTGCATGCCGCATTCGTGATCGCACGAAATGCCGATGCCAGGGCCATACACTTCGGTAAGGCCATAGATGTCATAGATCTTCACACCCAATTCGTTGGCGATGCGCTCGCGCATCTTGTGGCCCCAGCGCTCCGAACCGATGACGGCGCGCTTCAGATTGAGCTCATCGCGAACCCCGCGCTTCGCGATCTCTTCGGCCAAGAGCAACGCATACGAGCTGGTCGCGCACAGAACGGTCGACTGCATGTCCTTCATGAAACGGATCTGCTTCTCCGTATTGCCAGGACCCATCGGGATGGTCATCGCACCCAGGCGCTCGGCGCCCAACTGGAAGCCGATGCCTGCGGTCCAAAGTCCGTAACCCGGCGTGATCTGGATGCGATCGCGATTCGTGATGCCCGCCATCTCGTAGCAGCGCGCGAACTGCGTTGCCCAATCGATGACATCCTGCTGGGTGTAAGGGATGATGACCGGCGTACCAGTCGTACCGGAAGAAGAATGGATGCGCACGATCTCGCTCTCGGGAACCGCGGCGAGTCCGAGCGGATATGCTTCGCGTAGGTCGGCCTTCTCTGAAAAGGGCAGCGCTTCGAAATCGGCCTGGGTCTGAACGTCCTCCAGATCGATGCCCTCGAATTTCTTCGCATAGAAGGGCGAACGGTCCTTCAACGTCTTGAACTGCTCTTTCAGGAGCGTGAATTGTTCTTCGTTCAGTTTCATCCGATCTCTCTCTCTTCATTCCTCAAGTACACGCTCTGGCCGTGCGATCAGACACGCGCGACCTGCGATACGACCTTGATCGCCTTCTGGTTCGTCGAAACGAGCTTGCGCTTCACGCATGCAGGGATCGCACGATCGATGTCTTCGAGCGTGATCGCGCCGCGCAGCGCGTTATCCGCGCAATCGGGACGTTTGTTCACCGCGATGATCGCGTATGCCAACATCATCACGTTCAATGCCTTCGGCTCACCCAAGCGACGCACCAATTCATCATCGTCGACCACGACCATCTTCACACCCGATGCGCGCATATCGTCGATCAATGCTTGCGGGTGATAGGTCTGGCGCTTGAAGTTCGCCATGACAGGAGCGATGCCCGACGAAGCCACCACCAACAGGCCATTCTGTTTCAAATACGGCAGGCTGCGCGCAGCTTCGCCTGGTTCGAGCGCGATCAGGACATCGACGCTGCCCTTCGCAGGAAGCGGAGAGAAGACCGTCTCTCCTTCGTTTCCCATACGAACATGCGACATGACATCGCCGCCGCGCTGGGCCATGCCGATCGTCTCAGCACTACGGACTTGCCAGCCTTTCGCTTCAGCCGCCTGCGCCAAGATGCGCGCAGCAAGAACGCTTCCCTGGCCACCGATCCCGGCGATCGATACGTTAATCATCGCTACCACCTTCCTTCGCAGCAAGCTCTTGCGGGGTCGGGAAACGACTGAGCGATCCGTCCTCTGCATGCAGTCGCTGTGATCGAGGAGGCAGAACGGGACGCACGCGCTTGCGCGTCGGACACGTGATGGCACCATATTCGCAGATATCGGTACACAAACCGCACCCTACGCAAAGAGTTCGATTGATGACGATGGAGTGTCCGATCTCGCTCCAGCCCAGTGCAGGACAACCGATGGTGGTCACGCATTTGCGGCAGCCAGCACAGGCATTCGCGATGAAGTAGACCGGGGGCTTCGGCTTCGTGAGCTTCGTGCACGGCGATTCGTAGATGACCGCCGATGGTCCTTCATAATCGATCGCTTCACGGGCTGCTTCGATCGCCTTGTCGGCGAACAGCGGATTGGCCTTCGTGATCTTCTTCACGCCGAGCGAGACGAGCACATCATGGATCGAGATGGGCGCCGTGAAGCTACCCATCAACGTAGCGCCCGTACCAGGATGAGGTTGTGAGCCGGTCATGGCGGTGGTCGCATTATCCAACACCACGATCGTGATGTCGTGTTGGTTGTAGACGGCGTTCGCGACGCCGGTCATGCCGGAAGCAAAGAAGGTCGAATCACCAACGAACGCGATGGCCTTCTTATCAGGCTCGATGACATTGAAACCCTGGGCCATCGTGATGCCCGCACCCATATCGAGACACGTATCGACCGCATTCAACGGTTCAGCATTACCGAGCGTGTAGCAGCCGATATCTCCACACATCACCGCTTCGCGCGTGCGGCCGAGCGCCTTCTTCACGGCATAGAACGCACCGCGATGAGGGCATCCTGCACACAGAACCGCAGGTCGCTCAGGGATCGGCTCATGGAAGTCGACCTCGATGGTCTCGGAGTCGGAAAGATCCAGGCCGAAGAACGATTCGATCTGCGAAGCGATGACATCGACGCTGTTCTCGCCACGATCCGTCGTATCGCCCGAAAGCTTTCCGTGCACATCGAAGCCGGCATGCAGCTTGCCACACAGTTTCAGTAGTTCATCCTCGATCACATGATCGAGCTCTTCAAGAACGAGGATCTTATCGAGCCCGTCCGCGAAACGCGCGACCGCTTCTTCAGGGAACGGATACGGCGTACCCACCTGCATCAAGCGATAGCTCGGCGAGAGAGCGCCAGCCGAGGCGACCTTCTCCTCGATCTGGCGCAAGGCCTCTTGCGCGTAAGAATACGAGATGCCACCTGCAATGATGCCGATCTTGGCATCTTCGTCGGTACCCGCGACCTCTTCCCAAGGATTGAACGCCGACATGCTGAATTCCTGCGCGATCCGGGGCAGACGTTCGTTGATCTCGCCATGCGCGCGATACGAACGACCCGGGAAGATGACCCATTTGCTCGCATCCTTCTCGAACCCAGCCGCCTCTTTGCCCTGCGTTTCATCTGCGACTTCGACGAACGTGGACGCATGACAGATGCGCGTGGTGGGACGGAAGATGACGGGGGTATGGTATTTCTCCGACAGATCGTAGGCGGCCGCGATCATGGCGCACCCCTGTTCAGGAGTCGCTGGATCGAACACGGGAACCTTCGCGAAAGAAGCGAATCTGCGCGTATCTTGTTCGGTCTGCGAAGAGATCGGACCAGGATCATCTGCGACGAGCAGGACCGTACCGCCCTCTACGCCGATGTAGTTGAGCGACATGAGCGCATCACTCGCAACGTTGAGTCCGACCTGTTTCGCGGTGAACAACGTGCGCGCACCTGAAAGCGACGCACCCGCTAACATCTCGAGCGCAGCTTTTTCGTTCGTCGACCACTCGACGTACACGTCATGCGCAGAGCCAGCATCGCGCAACTGCGCGATGGTCTCGATCACTTCTGAAGAAGGAGTTCCTGGATAACCAGCACAAACGCGCGCACCAGCTTCAAGAGCGGCGTGCGCGAACGCCTGATTTCCCATCAAGAAGGATTTGGTCACAACTACCTCGTCTCATTCTTTTCGTTCATTCGTTCGCTCAAAGAGCGTCGATCGGTGAATACCTCTAGGCGTTGGCCATCTCGGCTTTGAGATCGATGATCTTCTGGCGCGCGCCTTCGCAGCCCGTGCCCATCATCTGAACAGCCAAGATAGCAGCGTTCTTCGCTCCGTTGATGGCGACGCACGCAACGGGAACGCCGCTCGGCATCTGCACCATGGAAAGGAGCGAGTCCAACCCACCAAGGTCGCTCGTTTTCATAGGCACAGCGATGACCGGCGCGGGCGTATACGCGGCAACGACACCGCCGAGATGAGCAGCCTTTCCAGCTGCAGCGATGATGACGCGAATGCCACGATCGATCGCAGTGGACGCCCATTCATGGACCTCGTTAGGCTTGCGATGCGCACTGGCGATCTTCACTTCGTACGGAACGCCGAAATCGTCGAGTTGCTTCATGCACGGCTCCATCGCGGGCATGTCGGATTCGGAACCCATGATGATGCCGATAACGGGATTCTGTGCGCTACATTCCATAGAACGATCCAATCTCGAAGAATTTTTAGGATGAACTTGAATTTTAGCACGCGCAGCTGCTCTTCCTTATCGCCCATGCTCCCTACGGATGAACGTAATCGGCCAGCATGCGTGCAGACGTCCTTCAACCAGTGCGAGACCAGTGCGAGGTATGAAAAAAACGCCTCTCATCAGGGAGGCGTTTTGAAACACGATGAGCAGCAGACTTACAGTCCGAGCGCTTTCTTCAACGAAGAAACGCGGCGGCGTGAGACGGGGATCTTCTCTTCCACACCATCGAGCGTGAGCAAGAGCGTACCACCAGACTGAGGCTCGACTTCCTTGACCAGCGAAAGATTGACCAGGTAACCACGATGAACACGGAAGAAACCGTGGCCATCGAGCGTCTTCTCGAGCTGAGCCAAGCTGACCGTTGAGAAATAGCGGTCGGTATCGGTCTGAAGATAAGCATAATCGTCACGAGCCATGACGAAACGGATCTGATCGATGTTGATGAGGATCTTCTTGCCACCCTTTTCGACCGGGATGCGCTCCGCCTTCTGGGCACGCGCATGCAAGACCACATGTTCGCGAACGCGAGCGAGCGCATGAGCAAGGCGCTCGGTCTCGACCGGCTTGACCAGGTAATCGACCGCGTTCACCTTGAATGCGTCGAGCGCGAATTCGCTATACGCGGTGACGAAGACGACTGCGGGTGGGAATTTCAGATGCTGAAGAGCCTCGGCCAGCTGAAGACCGGTAGCTTCTGGCATGTTGATATCGAGGAACATCACGTCACAAGGATATTCCTTGAGCTTTTCGATAGCCTCGCGAACACTGGCTGCTTCAGATACGACCTCAGCCTGATTGAGTTCGCCTAACAAAAAACGTAATTCGGAGCGTGCTGGCGCTTCGTCGTCTACAATGATCGCCTTTAACAACACGACCTCCTCTGTGTAAAGTGAAAAACTTACAAAATCGTGCCTATTATAGACTATTACGCAGCGTTCTGCAGCGTCTTTATCACGCAAACCGTATTCAAAACAGATTATCCGACGCCCCCGCGCACACCCCTGTCCACAGGCGTATTACGCCTGTTCGGAACGCTCTTGGGCTCGCTCATCAATACTGATTGGAGGCGCAATCCTTCAAATAGAGCGTGACCTGCGTGCCTTTGCCCAGTTCGCTCTGATATTCCATGTAGGATTCTTCGCCATAATACCCACGGATACGGTCGTTGACGTTCTTGACCGCGATGCCCAGCCCCGTCTGCGAGCTCGGACTCATGATGTTCTTGAGCGCTTCATCGGTCATGCCGAGACCATTATCAGCCACGTACAGATACACATCAGCGAGCTTGATCTCGCCACTGATCGAGATGACGAGCTGCCCTTCCGCAGGGAAACCGTGCTTGATGGAGTTCTCGACCAAAGGCTGGATCATGAATGCTGGCACCATGAGCGCTTTCACATCATCGCTGATCGAGACCTTCACGCATAAGCGATCCTCACCGAAGCGCGCCTGCTCGAGCGAGAGATAGCGAACCGTCTGCTCGACTTCGCGAGCGAGTGGGATCAAGTCGGATGCATTCTCCAGCGCCTGACGATAGAAGACCGCAAATTCGCGCAGCAGCACGCGCGCCTTTTCAGGATCGGTGCGAATGAGCGATGCCATCGTGTTGATGGTGTTGAAGAGGAAATGCGGGTTGATCTGGCTTTGCAGAGCCTTGAGCTCCATGCTAGTGGCGAGCTTCTTCTGTTCTTCGAGCTCCATAGCCGCGATCTGCGTAGAGATGAGCTGCGCGAAGCCCTCTGCGATCGATACTTGCGTCTCGGTGATTCGCGAAGCGGACGGATAGTAGAATTTTAGCGTTCCGACGATGGTCGAACCGATCTTGAGCGGCACGATGATAGCCGCTTTGATGCCGCGCACTTTATTGGGCAGCCCCACTTCTTCTGGAGTGTTCAGCACGCGCGTCTGCCCGTCTTCGAGCGTCTGCCTGGTCGCGAGCGTGCGGATGCTACATTCACGCTGGCCAAGTTCATCTTCGCCTGCGCCGCAATATCCCAAGATCACCTCGGTATCGGTGACCGCGACCGCGGATGCGGACGACGAACGATACAGGATCTCGCAGGCATGCTGGGCGCTAGCGGTATCGAATCCGCCCTGGATGCCTTCCAGCAGGTCGCTCGCAAGTCCAAGCACGGAAAGAGACTGGCGAGCGCGGATCTTGTCCGGGTCGAGCATGAGCGCGATGGTAATGAGCAAGAAGACCGTGAAGAGGATGCCGGTGAAGCCGATGAGCACGGGATTCTTCTCTCCGAACATCGCCCACCCGAGCGCGCAGCCAGCAATGAGCGAAAGACACAGCGAAAGGATCTCGAAGAAGACGTAGATGTTGTGGCGTGGGAAATTCATGTTCACCCCTGCGAAGAACGCGAATCGCGAACTATCCCGCGAAAACGCCCAATTCATTACCTATAAGAATAATAGCGGCAAATAGCAGGAAGAACCCGAACAAAAAGCGCAATTTCCGCTCGGGAATATAGCGGATGAGCGACGCGCCGATGAGCGCGCCAGGGATGGAGCCGATCGCCATCGCGATGCCAGCGATGTAGTCGACATTTCCGTGCACGCATTGCGTGATGACTCCCGGAATAGCAAGCAGCACCACCGCGACCAGGCTCGTTCCCGAAGCCTGCTTCATGGTGATGCCAAGTAGCGAGATGAACAGCGGCACCATGATGAAACCGCCACCCACGCCAACATAACCCGAGGCGAAACCTGCGACCAGCCCGATCGCAGCGCCGATCGCGCACATCTTCGCGGTGACGCGCTTGCGCTCTTCGCGCAGCTGGCGCTTCTGTTCAGCGAGTGCCGCTGCTTGCCGCGCACGTTCTTGCTCGATCTGTTCAGGCGTGAGCTCCTCGTCTGCGAATTCTGCGCGAAAACGCTGGAGCGCTGCGTGCATCGAAAGATCGGAGCGCGAACGCTTCGGCATGTTCAGCGCCTTCCTGAACATCGTCACCGCAGAATACGCGATGATGAGCGCAGCACATGCCATGATCGCGATGTCGGGCGAATTCGTCGCAGCGAGCACGCCAAGAGGAGACGTGAGTGCGCCTGCGATACCAGCTGCTAGGCCGATCTTCGCGATGCAGGTACCGTTCTTGAGATGCGTGATGCATCCCGCGATGGAGGTGGGAACGATGGTGAAGAGCGAGGTCGCGGTGGAAGCGATCGCGCTCATGCCGAACCCGAGACGAAAGACGGGGACCATGAGCGTTCCGCCGCCGATGCCAAGAAGCCCCGAGAAAAGACCGACGATGAGGCCGAAGATGATAGCGACCACGAACTGTTCGAGCACTGCGAGCCCTATTCCTCATCCGCGAGATTGAGATGGATCTCGCCAGTCATGCCCGCATCGAGGCCTGAATTCGGGACAGAGACTTCGATCTCTTCCCCAGCCTCACGTGCGAGCGCTGCTTGGATGAGCGCTTGCTGTAAGACCGTATCGTTCTCGGTCTGCGCCATGATCTGCACCCATACGCGCTGAAAGTCGAAGTATTTATCGCAATACTTCTGGGCATACATCACCGCTTCGGAAGTCGCAACGGTAGCCGCCTTGCGATAGGCCGCCTTATCAGGACGAACGAGCGAACGCAGGAGCGCCGTTTTCTTGATGCGCTTCTCGAGACCCCGTTCGAGGAACGGCCCCGGATATGGCTCCAAAGAAGAGGGCTTGATCTGCAGGAGATCGATCTGCGACTGACTGAACTCGATCTTGTAATATTCGTAGATCCAGCGGAAGATGTCGCGACGGAAGCGATGCCCCTCATGACGCTCTTGCGGCGGGAGGTGGCGCAGGTACCATTGGTTATCGAACCATACATCTGAACCGTACATGCGCAGGTTGATGAGATAATCCAGGTCCTCACCGCGCGGGATCCAGGGGTCGAAGCATACGCGCATGTAGGCCTGCTTATGCAACGCAAGACATCCCCCGCACACGTGATTCGAACGCGAAAGACGCGGGCCAGACATCGCTTTCGTGATCCAATCGTTGAACGCTGAACCTTGCTGCCAATAGCGGTTGTACCATTTGTTCTGGCTCATCGAAAGATAGCTGCCCTTTGCGTTCAAGTAGTAGCCCGATTTCGCAAGGATCGGGATCTCGCGGCGCGTCAGCTTACCAAGTCCATACATAGCCTTCGTCAGGAATTCGGGGTCTTCGATCACTTCATCGTCATCGAGAAAGACCACCGCATCGAAGCCCAGGATGTTCGATACCACGATGCCTAGATTGCGCACCGCCGAATACCCCTGCACGCCGATCTTCTCTGAGGTGTCTCCGAACCCGAGCTGCTCCAAACGCTGTTGGATGATAGCCGCTTCGCTCTCACTGATGACGAGCGTGTGCATCTGAGGGAATCTATCTACGATCGCTTTGATCTTCTCGACCGCTTCATTATGCGAAACGGTGATGATCACCTGTCCAAGACCGCGAACATGCTGGAGCGAATCGAGGCAGCGAGCGAGCGTACCGGGCGCATCCAGCGGAGTTGGATGATCGTAGATGCTCTCCGCGATCGGCTTGCCGACATCGCTCGCGGCTTGATGGAATGTTGGGATGATGACGGCTGGATTCATGATGCTCTCCTCGAAAGTAGCGTATCCATTGTAGCGCAAGTAGCCTTGCTCTACTTTCCGCCACGGTGTCGAGGATGCCCGCGGCGTTCTCGGATGCGCTCGGCTTCGATGCGCTTCGTGTGCACTTCTTCGTTCTCTTGCTTCAAGCGAAGATAGGATTCGAGACGTTCAGGGGCCAACGCGCCTTCCGCTACCGCTTCCCGCACCGCGCACCCGGCTTCACGATCATGCGCGCAATCCCGGAACTTGCAACGCTGCGCGAGCTCCTCGATCTCGCTGAACGTCGCCTTGATGCCTGCCTCGGCGTCCCACAGACCAAGCCCGCGAACACCGGGCATGTCGACGATCGAGCCGCCTTTCGGCAGGGGGATGATTTCACGTGAAACAGTAGTGTGCCTGCCCTTTCCGTCCGACGCCCGCACCGGTGTGGTACGTTGTATATCCTCTCCCACCAGAAGATTCACCAAGCTCGATTTACCCACTCCGCTGCGCCCGATAAGAACAGCAGTGTTGTTGTCCTGTGCTATCAAGCGTGCCACAGCATCGATCGAAGAGTGGTCCTCTTGGTTGACCACCAGCACCGGATCGGCGCCGACCAATGCACGCACACGATCGCAGATAGCCTCGAACCGATCGTTCTCTTGTGCGAGATCCGCCTTCGTCAGGACGACCGCCACCTTCGCGCCAGTCTCATGAGCGAGCACGAGTTCGCGCTCGAGCCGCTTGAAGTTCACTTCTTCGACCGGTTGGGCGATCAGAACGAGATCGAAATTCGATGCGAGCGTCTGGGGTAGCGCGCGCTCGGTCGGATCCTTTCGAACGAAACAGGTCGTACGCGGACAGATGGCTTCGATGATACCTTTCTCATGGCCTTCGGGATAGTTGACGCGAACGCGGTCGCCGATGACTGCACGGTCGGTCTTCTGCTTGACCAAGCTCGTCGCATGTTCGCAGCGTATCGTCGATCCATCGGGCAGTTGCACCAACGGGTACCCGCGATCGAGTTTGACCACCACGCCTTCTTGCATGCCCACCTATTTCCTTCGCTCTCGCAAGAATCGATAGGTGAACAAGCTCAAAAGCCCGATGCCAACAGCAAGGAATGCCGCCCACAACACCGCCGGATTGGTCGTGTGTTCGCGATCGGAACCAGCATGTACCACGGTCACTTCCTGCGCGTGAAGATCAGAAAGGCCTTCATGCTCGGGACACGTGAGATAGAACATGCCGCGCACTTGTAGCTCGGTTCCGTTCACGTGGTAGTTGCCATAACGATCGATCAGATCTGCTTGCTCGTGCGTCATCAACACCGAGACCGAAGAAGAATCGTTCTCGTTGAGGCTCTGCAGGGCGATCCAGCAAAGGTTCGGGTCGGTTTCATCGTTGATGCGGTCGCCCACCACTTCACCGCTCACTTGCACCATCTGTGCATCGTGGAACGATTCAGCATCCGAAAGTTCGGAGATGTCGGTGTTGTAGAGGAACGAACTATCGGGCATTTGGTTCACATTGACCACGTTGCCGTTCGCATCAACTGACTCCGTCGCCTGAGGAAGCTCCTCTTCATCGGCCCACGCCAAAGGCGCACACAGTGCAACGGCAAGAAAGAGCACGAGCGTAACACGAAGAACGCCGGCAGCGAACGATCGCTTCTCGAACTGTCGTTTCATGTTCAACATCTAACGCTCACCTCGAGCCTTGCGCGCAGGCAGGAGAGAAACCACGATCTTCACGATCAGCGCGATGAGCGTGATGAACTCGAGACGGCCCGCCCACATCTCGATGATGTAGATGGTCTCGAGCGTTTTGGGCATTCCTTGCGTGGTGATGCCGAACGAAAGACCTCCATTGGAGGCCATCGCAACGCTCTCGGCGATGGAGGCGGTCGCATCATAGCCATGAGCGATGCCTGCGAGAGCGCCGATCACATAGGTCACGACGAAAAGCGTCGATACGGTCATGGCAGCACGTGCCACGTCATTGTTGAGCACCTGCTTGCCGATGTGGTGATAGACCACCGACACGCGTGCAGAATCGGGAGCGATCGCTTCTTTGATCGATGAAACGATCGACTTCGCCGTCAGTCCTATGCGGGAGAGTTTCATACCACCAGCAGTGCTTCCACTCGAGCCGCCCACGGCCATCAGGATAGCGAGGATGAGGATAGCGCCTGACGAGAACACGGTGATGAGCTGGTTGGTCGTTACGATCTGAAAACCGGTCGTGCTCGCTGCCGACATCATCATGAACACACCACGACGCAACATCGTGAGCAAGTCGGAGAAAAGCTGGGTGGAAGAGAGCGTGGCCATGAATACGATACCCATGAATACGATCCAAATAAACCCGGTTCTGATCTCCATATCCTTGAAGAACAGATGCGTCTTACCGCGCCACACGGCCACGAACAGGCCGAAGTTCACCATGCCGAGCAGCATGAGGATCATACACGCAAGCTCGAGGAAATAGGAGTGGTAATACATGATCGATTGACTCGTAGGCGTGAAGCCCGCCGTCATGAAACCTGATATCGAGATCCACAGCCCATGAAGGAATGCGCGCACAGGTTCCATGCCCGCGATCAAGCAGAAGATCATGAGCAAGATCGTCGCGATGCCGATCATGGTCAGAGAGATCGTACTGATGAGACGCGTGGTGGTGATGACGTTAGGCACCACGTGCTCGCTGCGCCCTTCGGAAGAATAAAGACCTGAGGTCGATGAAGACAAGAGGCCAAGCGACAAAGCGATGACGATGAGACCCATGCCTCCGAGGAAATGCATGACGAAACGCCACATATTGTCCGCATATGAAAGGTGCTCGAGGTCCATGATGAGCGCCGCACCGGTTGTGGTCAGGCCCGAAACCCCATCGAAGAGCGCATCAAGATAACTTGCATAGTGACCCGACATGGCAAGCGGGATGGAGGCAACGAAGGCGAGCACCATCCATGCGAAGCCAGTGAGCGCCATAGCTTGTTGCTGGGTCAAGCGACCTGGTTCGATCTTCGCCATGCGCAAGAGAGAACCGAGCGTAAGCGAAATACCTCCCGCGAGCAGATACCGAGCGGCTGGCTCCCATTCCTGGAAGACGATCGCTGTTATGAGCGGAATGAGCAATGCGACAGAGAACAGAGAAGTGAGCGTTCCCAAGTAATGAGCGATGATGCGAATGTCTTCGAACGTGAAACGCTTCCACATTGCAGGTTACACTTCCCTAAGCCATCATCGAGGCGATGAATCGAATGATGGTGGTGATGAAGTAGAGAAGGATAATCAGCGCGACCATGCTCATCAGCACTGCACCAACGCTGCAGAGTTGCTCCCAAAGCTGGTCTTTCAGATTCTCCTGTTTTCTCATGCGTTCATTCTAGTACATTTACCGAAGTGCTCCCAAGCTGACCATGGAAACTTTGAGCGCAACGTCGGCGCGAGGAAAGACCTCTTCGAAGCGAGCGACGATCCGCTCGAACACCATCTGTGCGTTCTCGGCGTTAGCGCTCGGGAGAAGCACGAGGAATTGATTCGACCCGACCTTCGTGAACGGATCGCTCGAGCGCAAGGTGGACGAAAGGACTTGCGCGACGCGTTTCGCGTTGATGATCCTCCGGTCGCTCTTGAGAACCTGATTGTCGATGGTGATGGCGATGATGTGCGATTCCTCACCGCTTCGCTCCATTTCGCGCAGGCGCAAGAGTGTGATCTCGCGGAACACCGCGTTATTGCACGCGAATGCCCCATCGTCTTCGTTCGCCTCGAAGAGAAAGTTGCGAATGCTCTCTTCGGTCATGCTTTGCCCATAGAGCTCCTGCAGTGCGATCTCGCGTTGTGTTTCCAATTCCGCGCTCGGGCGAATATCGTAGGTATCGGCAAGATGATCGGCGATCGCTTGGTAATGATCGAGGGCCGCCGTGGGATCGTCGTCCATGATGAACGACTGCATCAATAGAACGCTGAATTCTTCCGCAGCAGGCTCGAATGCGGTCACGCGCAAACAAAGCTCTTGGGCTTCCTTTAGACGACCCGCTTCCAGGAGTGCGACGATGATGGTCTTGCACAAACGCTTATAGAGCGTTCGGTAATAGACGGCGAGATTCGCACACCAAGGAACATCGGCAGCTGCGCTCAAGAACTCACCCTTATACAGCTGGCAGGCTGCGAGCGCGCTGTCGAGCTCGGCTCCATCTTCATCAGAGATCACCTCGCCGAAATGGCAGGCGTTCGCCTCAAAGAGATCCGCATCGAGCAACGTGATGCGATCGGGAGCCCAATAATAAAGACCGTCGGTATATTTGATCAGGCCGCGCGTGTCGCTAAAATTGGCTTCCGCAAAAAGAGCGCGAGCCCGACTGACATTGTTCTGAAGCGTGGAAGCTGGATTGTTGCTCGTGACTTCGGGCCACAGCAGATCGATCAACTCCTGCGGAGGAACACCACGGTCGCGATTGACGATCAAGTAAGCGATAAGAAGCCAGAGTCGATGTGCGCGTCCAGTAAGGCTCGCAGAGATCTGCGCGGTGAATGCAGAAGTCTGTTCCGTGCCGAAAAGCTCCGCTTCCGCCGAATCGAAAGAGCCTTCCGAGATGGTGAACGCACCGAGCATATTGACGCAAAGGGTCTTCTGCTCTGTTCCGTTCTTCTTATCCGATTGCTTTGCCATTGCCTCATCCTTGAAGTCTCTGACTTGTGTGCTCTTATGAGCGAAATGAACGCTCATCGTTTCCATTGTACGAGCAATGCGACCAACTTCATACCAACATATCGATGACACTGCCGTTCTCGATCGAACTTCGAATCACAGCGAACGAATGCACGTGTTACATCATTGAAAGAAGAGCGTGGCACGCTCGCACGGACAAGATCGCCTAGCTCAGAAGGTTCGACCGAGATGCGCAACGATCGCGCTCGACTCGACAGAAGCGCGTGTTCCCGCAGTCGTTTCGGTCGTTTCCTCATCGCCCCTTGGATCGAACCCTTGTTGCACGCACGAGCACATCGCGACGAAGGGCTCATGGATGATGCGAGAGCAAGCGTGACGAAAGAACCAGGGGTGATGAATGCCTCTTTCTCGCATGCCGTGCACGAGGGCAAGGCATGCGATGGTGCTAGCAACCGCTTTCGCGCTCTTATGAGGATTGATAGCAGACCGAAAACCTGGTGCTAGCAGGCTTTTAGCATGATGATATACAAGCCTTTTATGACGATGGAGGCATCTTTTTCGGCTGTGTTTCCTCCGAACACGCTCAGCTTCTCTCACCCGATCACACTGGAACATAGTTTTCATCATTTCCCGAGCGAACACCGCTAGAAGACGCTCTTATTCGCACCGATTCGCAGTGTTACACCCATGAATTTCGTTCTAAGAACGCATGAGACGATGTCGGGGCGATCCTTGCAATATGACGATTCTCATTAGAGGAGCTACCAATGAAGATGGGCTTGCCTGGCCTATCATGAACACATCTTGCAGGCTCGTGATCGCAGCTTCGTGGCACAAAAAAGGCTCCCATTTCGGGAGCCTTTCATCACACTGGCGGAAGGGGAGGGATTTGAACCCTCGTTACCCATGTTATGGGCAAAACGGTTTTCGAGACCGCCGCATTCAGCCGCTCTGCCACCCTTCCAAAAGATCGTCGTGCGCATGAAGCGACCGACGAAACTGGTAAAAGAAAACGCTCTCTCGAGCGCTTCCTCAACAAGAACCCACTCGGCCACGACAGGATCATGACCACACGTGAATTCTGTTTAACACGCCGACTGGCATGGTATCAACTGGCGGAGAGATGGGGATTCGAACCCCAGATACGCTTTTGGCGTATACACGATTTCCAATCGTGCTCCTTAAGCCAGACTCGGACATCTCTCCAAAGTGTGCTTTTGCACGTGCGATGATAGATTATATACCAGTTTAATATTCGCTCACAAGGGAAAAATAGCCATCTTGTTCAATAATCCGCAAAGGCACATCGAAGAGCGCCGACATGCGCGCGCTTGTGAGCAATTCAGCTTTCGAGCCGTCAGCGAAAAGCTTACCCTCTTTTATCATCACAACACGATCGACCTCTGGAATGATGTCTTCCGGATAGTGCGTCACGAGAATGATCGACTTTCCTTGTCCAACCAGATCGCGCATCGACTTACGAACGTAGTACATACCTTCAGGGTCGAGCCCTGTCGTCGGCTCATCAAAAACGAGAACCTCAGGATCATGAATGAGCGCACGAGCCAAGAGAATACGGCGCGCTTGACCCGTAGAGAGCGTCTTGATATCGCGCTTGGCAAGATCGAGCACACCGAGCATCTCCATGATATCGAGCACTCGCTCGCGCGACTGGGATGTCACCTGATACATGTCGGGTATACCGAGCGAACCAAAGAGGCCTCCCGCCACGATATCGAACGCGGGAAGATGAACGGTTATCTGGTCCTGCATCGTAGAAGATACGACGCCAAGCACTTTTTTCGTTTCTTGAAGCGTCGTACGCTCGTTACCACGAAAGAGCGCTGGCGGCACATCACGATGGAGCGGGAACACTTCGCGCGTGATCAATTGAATGAATGTTGACTTCCCTGCCCCATTCGGACCGAGCAAGGCAATGTTCTCCCCCGAACGCAGATCGAACGACTCGATATCGAGGATGTTCGTTCCTTTGCGACGCACGACAGCATCGCGAAGCTGAATGAGGGGGGACTCCATATATTCTCTTTTCTCGATCGGAAAGGGACGATCTTTATTGATCACCTTGAGGCAAGCCTTCTTCTTCCTTATCACCATCGCCTTCGATGGCGCTCAGGTTCTGGGCATCGCTAGAAGAGGAACTTCCGTTGTCGCTATCGCCTTCACTATCGGAGCCTTCCTCTGAATCCGTATCGTACTGAGAAAGATCGATGTTGTAAGGAACATTCGACGGCATGTCGTTGATGACGACATCGGACTCTTCTTTATAACGCTCGAGCCATTCCTGGAAATCCTCGGACTGCTTTTGGCTACCGTAAATGGTGCGCATGTATTCGACGATCTCTTCAGGATATGCCGAAAGGGAGGTCGGTTCCCCATCGATGTTCAGCACGTCGGTACACAAAATGATGTGGATACCGTATTCACTGGTCGTGAGCGTGATCTGGCCGAGCTCGATGCTATCGAGCGCTGCGGTGTACTCTTCGACGAAGTTATTGATGGTATTCCAGCCTACATCACCGCCATTGCGAGCGGAGCCGGTATCGGTCGAATACTGCTGAGCTGCAGTGGCGAAATCCAGCTGGCCTGAGGTGAGCAGGCCGACGATCTCTTCAGCTTTCGCTTCATCGTTCGCTTCGAGCAGGATGTGCGAAGAGCGCTTCGAGCCATTGATCATATCTTTATAGGTGTTCATGAATTCGAGCAGACCCGCATCGTCACTCGTATCGACTTCGGTAACGATCTTCTCTTGCAAGGCGCGCGAGGTCAGGCCGACTTCGATGGATTCGCGATACTGCTCTTCAGTAACACCTGATTGCGCCAGCGCGTCTTGCCAAGCTCCGTCGTTGCTGTAGTTCTTCTTCATCGCGTCGACTTGTTCATCGATAGCCGACTGCTCGACGACGACTTCATTCTCTTGAGCCGCTTGACGAATGAGCTCTTGCTGCACGTAATAATCGATGACCTGGCTACGAATGGCTGCAGGATCTTGCGAGCTTTCCTTGAGCCAGCTCGCCCATGCTTCATCGCTCGAAAGATTCGAGCTCGTACGGAAATCCTGTATGTACTTCGTGACCGTATCTTCTTCGATCGCCGTGCCGTTGACCGTCGCCGCTGTTCCACCGGTATAGCCGTATTTCGAACCACAGCCGGCCAAAGCGATGCAGCAGACCGCCGCAAGCACGAAAACTGATACTTTTGAGAAGATGGTCTTGAGCGTCATTGAGTTCCCTATCTTATATATGAATCTGCATCGCGAAAAGGATGCGCATGTATGCAAAAACGATTGTTGCACAAGTCGAGTTTGTTGGGTTTGTCTGCACAAATGCTCCATTTTCGCTTCGGCGAAATACAAATGCTCTTCATATATCGAAAAGACACCCTTTTGGGTGTCTTTTCGCTTGAGAGTTTAAGATCAGCGTTTGCTCCGAAACGAACTACTATTTATTCTTCGCTTCCTTCTTACGCTGGATGGATGAGAGCGTGCGTTTACGCAAGCGGATATTCTGTGGCGTGATCTCGACCAACTCATCGTCCTCGATGTACTCGAGCGCCTCTTCAAGCGTGAACACCACTGGCGGGGTAAGCTGAATCGCCTTGTCAGCGCCAGATGAACGCTGGTTGCCCAGCTGCTTCGCCTTCGCGACGTTCACGACCATGTCGCCTTCCTTCGCCGACTCGCCGACGATCATGCCCTCGTAGCACTCTTCGCCAGGCCCAACGAAAAGATGACCGCGCTGCTGCAAGGTATCGAGCGCATACGCAACGGACTTTTCGGTAGCCATCGCGATCATGGAGCCATTCTTGCGACCACCGAATTCGCCACGGTAGGGACCATATTCGCTGAAGTGGTGGAACATCGTAGCTTCACCACGCGAAACGTTGAGCAAACGAGTACGCAGACCCATCGTTCCACGCGAAGGGATCTTGAATACCAGATGCGTTTGGTCGCCACGCTGGAACATGTCGGTCATCTCGCCACCAGCGGTACCGAACACTTCGATGCATTTGCCAGCGTATTCGCTCGGCACATCGACCGTCGCTTCCTCGATCGGCTCGAGCAGATTGCCCTGGTCGTCCTTCTTGATGATGACGCGCGGACGACCGACCTGGAATTCATAGCCTTCGCGACGCATGGTCTCCATCAGTACGGAAAGATGGAGCAAACCACGACCCGCGACCTCTACGCCCGACTTGTCGTCGGTCTCACGAATACGCATGGAGATGTTGCTCTCTGCTTCCTTGAACAGGCGTTCCTTCAGTTGACGAGCGCCGACGATCTCGCCTTCGCGACCGACGAGCGGAGAGGTAGATGCTTCGAACACGACCGCCATGGTCGGCTCCTCCACCTCGATCGGGTCGAGTTCGATAGGGTTCTCGCGGCTCGTCACCATATCTCCGATATCAGCATCTTCGACACCGACCACAGCGATGATATCGCCTGCAGAAACCTGCTCTTCTTCCTTCTTGCCAAGCGCGTCGAACGTGAACACTTGCTTGATGGTGGTGTTGTAGCGCGTGCCATCGTTCTTGATGACGAGCACAGGTTCGTTCTTCGACATCGTGCCGGAGAAGAGACGACCCACGCCGATACGGCCGACGAAGCTCGAATGGTCGATCGTACAAAGCTGCAGCGCAACAGGCCCGGTCGGTTCGCAGTCGGGAGCAGGAACTTCCTTCAGGATCGTATCGAGCAAGGGAACCATGTTGTCGTTATCGTCGGTAGGCTCATAACGCGCATAGCCGTTCACCGCAGACGCATAGATGACCGGGAAATCGAGCTGTTCATCGCTCGCTTCAAGCTCTACCATCAGGTCGAACACCTCATCAACCACTTCTTCGGGGCGCGAACCCGGACGGTCGATCTTGTTGATGACGAGTACGATGCGCAGACCCAGATCGAGCGCATGGCGCAGCACGAAACGCGTTTGCGGCATCGGACCTTCGAACGCATCCACGATCAGCAGCGCACCATCGGCCATGTTCAGCACGCGTTCCACTTCGCCACCGAAATCGGCATGACCAGGGGTGTCGATGACGTTGATCTTCACATCCTTGTATGAGATGGAAATGTTCTTGGACAGGATGGTGATGCCGCGCTCGCGCTCTTGATCGTTCGAATCGAGTACGCGCTCTTGCACTTCCTGGTTCTCACGAAATACGCCTGCGGTATAGAGCAAGCGATCGACCAGCGTGGTCTTGCCATGGTCGACGTGAGCGATGATCGCGACGTTACGGATGTTTTCCTGTCTCATAGATGTCTTGCCTTTTCTCTTGATTCCTTCGCAGTGCATACCCCATAGTACTCGTATTTTCGTCAAAGCGAGCGCGTCTTAGATTTACGGAGTTGAATTGTACGGGCAGGAGGTCATCACGAGTATTTTGCGCTATGCTTTCTTCGAAGGGTTCCTAGGAGAAAAGAGGGGATATGGGAGTCTATCAAGACCAATACCACATGGACGACTTCACGTACGACGATTACGAGAAGATCACCATCACGCAGAAAGGCCCGATCTACATCTGCGCGTTCAACGATGCGGGCAATCTGAATGCGATGTCCTACAAGCAGATGGCCGAATTCAACGAATTCCTGATCAAGGTGCGCATGGACCCAGAATGTCGCGTCATCGTCCTGACCGGCGAAGGCACCTCGTTCTGCGCAGGCTTCAACTTGAACGATCTCGCGCTCGATCCGCCCGAGGAGATGGGCCGTACGCAGCGCGACTTCTTCATCATGCAGACCATCTGCTCAGATCAGGTCGTGAACATGCGTGCCTGCCCACAGCCCATCATCGGTGCATTGAAGGGTCATGCGGTCGGCGGCGGTCTTTCGATCTCATGCGCCTGCGACCTGCGCGTTCTTGGTGAATCCTTCAAGATGCAGGCAGGGTATCTGAACATCGGTCTCACTGGTACCGACATGTCTGGCTCGTTCTATTTGCCGAAGATCATCGGATTCGCACGCGCCAACGAAGTGCTGATGACCGCACGTCGCATCGGCGCTGAAGAGCTCTACGAGTGGGGCTTCGCGAATCGCCTAGTAGCAGACGACGATGTGCTCGATACCGCGATGGAGATCGCGGAGACCATGGTGAAGAATACCTCGCCCTTCGGCTTGCGCCTCACCAAGGAAGCGATGCAATCATCCGTCGACGGCAACAGCTTCGACACGCAGATCAAGATGGAGAATCGCAACCAGGTCGTCGCGACCGAGACCCAAGATGCCTACCGCGGCACGCGCAAGATGAATCCGAAACTGCGCGAAGACGTGAAGGCTCATCCCGAGAACTATACCTTCAGCAATCATTAGACCTATCAGCGCCTACAGGTGCTTCGCTTAGCGAGGCACCTGTAGAAGGTGAATCGTTAGAGAACAAAAAAGCCGAAGCATCGCTTCGGCTTTTGAATTTCATGGTGGAGCATAGGGGGATCGAACCCCTGACCTCAGGCTTGCAAAGCCCGCGCTCTCCCAGCTGAGCTAATGCCCCACAAAAAAATATGCAACTGATGTTGCACTACGCGATGGATCTATTTGATCCTCGAACTTTATAATAAACACTCCACCGGCTAACTCGGCTCACGGTGGAGTGTTTATCCACAAAAATGGTGGGCCCAAGCAGATTTGAACTGCTGACCTCACGCTTATCAGGCGTGCGCTCTAACCAACTGAGCTATGGGCCCGAAAATCGCGCTTATTAAATATATGAAACTCATAGTTTTTTTTCAAGAGTTTTTTAACAGTTTTTGGAAAGCGGGAAGAAATGACCGCTTGCGGAAGATTTCTAGTCGTCACTTTCGAAATCTTCGGGTTCGATCGTCTTGATGAACGTGTGGAACTGCTCGATGTCATTCTCGTCGATGACATGGTTCTTCTTGATGATATAGGGAAACGATTGCGCGTCGAGCACTGATTCCTCGACATAAATGGGTGCGTTCTGACGGATCGCCAGATTGATCGCATCGCTCGGTCGCGCATCGAGATCGATCAGGTCGCCATGGTGGCGCAGATAAAGACGAACGAAGAACGTATCGTTCTTCACGCCCGTGATGAGAATGTGGTCCACATAGGTGTTGAGATTCGTGAGCGCATCGAGGAACACATCGTGCGTGACCGGCCGTGGAAGCCGGATCTTCTCGATCGCAAGGCCCATTTGCGTCGCTTCAGTAAGGCCGATCCAGATCGGGAGCACCTTGCACGTATCTTGAACAGGAGTTTCACTATAAGGACGAAGTACGAGAACAGACGGTGAGACCGCCTGCGAGATGATGAGCGTCTGTATGTAACAACGGACCATAGCTGCTTCTCACTTCGTTTTCTTCTCTCACCATACGTTTTTTTCTTCCTGTGCTCGGCCCGATTTGCAAAAAGACACAGCTTCGTCACCTGTTCGACACGAAAAAGGCCGGGGTATCATACCCCGGCCTTTTCTCTTACTCACCTGCGATTATCAGAGCGAGTAAAACTTTCTTATGCAGGATCCGTTTGCTCCTGTTCGGTATCATCGAGCAGCGAAGTCTGGTCATCCGACACTTCCTTCTTCGCCTTCTTCTTCGATCCCGAACCTTCCGTGATGGCTACTGCGGTCACCTTATCCTTGTCCGCTACATTCATGATGTGAACACCCTGAGTCGAACGACCGAGCTCCGAGATACCGCGAACTGGGGTGCGAACCACCACGCCCTCGTTGGTAATGATCATCAGCTCATCGTCAGCTTCGACGATCTTCATAGCCGTGAGCAGGCCTTTCTTCTGCGTCATCGTGATAGTGAAAACGCCTTGGCCGCCACGATGGTGAACCGGATAATCTTCGACCGGGGTACGCTTGCCATAGCCGCGTTCCGTGATGACGAACAGATCGGAACCAGGACGAACGATCTCCATACCGAGCACCTTCGCATCGAGCTGGACGTTCATTCCGCGAACACCCTGGGTGTCGCGGCCCATCGCGCGCACCTCTTCTTCATCCCACTGGATCGCCTTGCCCGCAGAGGAGACCATCATGACCTTCTCACCTGCAGCGATACGTTGAACGGAGATGAGTTCGTCGCCATCCTTCAAACTGATCGCGATAAGACCATCGCGGCGCGTGCGGTCGTAGAGCTTCATCGCTGTCTTCTTGACCATACCCTGCGCGGTCGCGAACATGAGGTATTCATCCTCTGGGAAGTCCTTCGTTGCGATGACCGCCGAAACGCTCTCTCCTTTTTCGAAGGGCAACAGATTCACGATCGCATTACCACGTGCATGACGAGATGCCTCAGGGATCTCGTAGACCTTCAGACGATAGACCTTACCCTTGTTCGAGAAGAACAGAATGTAGTCATGCGTTGACGCGATGAAGAGATGTTCAACGAAATCGCTCTCTTTGAGGTTCACGCCTTGCATTCCCTTGCCGCCGCGCTTCTGCTGACGATAAGTGGAAACGGGCAAGCGCTTGATATAGCCAGCCTTGGTCACCGTGACCGCGACTTCTTCTTCAGCGATCAGGTCTTCAACATCGAGTTCCTTCGCCGCGCCCGTGATCTTGGTCTTGCGTGGCGTGGAGTATTTCTCTTTGATCTCGAGCAATTCTTCTTTGATAACATCGTGAACCATCGAAGTGTCGTTCAGAAGCTGGTTGTAGTACGCGATGTTCTTGCGCAATTCAGCCAGTTCGTTCTCGATCTTCTCACGTTCGAGGCCAGTCAAACGACGCAAGCGCATCTCAAGGATCGCTTCAGCCTGCTTCTCAGAAAGCTTGAATTCTTTGATCAAGCGGTCCTTCGCTTCAACGTCCGTCTCGGAAGAACGAATGATGTTGATGACCTTATCGATATCGTCGAGCGCGATGACGAAACCTTCGAGGATATGAGCGCGGGCCTCAGCTTTCGCAAGGTCATAGCGTGTCCTGCGTTGGATCACTTCTTCCTGATGAAGGATGTAATAGTGCAGCATCTCCTTCAAAGAGAGCGTGCGCGGAACACCATTCACCAACGCGAGCATGTTGCAACCGAAGCCGACCTGCAGCTGCGTATGCTTGAAAAGCTTATTCAGTACGACCTGCGGAATCGCATTCTGCTTCAGGTCGATGATGATATCGATGCCTGTACGGTCAGCAGCGTCATGAACGCTCGAGATCTCGGGCAACTTCTTATCGCGAACCAGATCAGCGATCTTCTTCAACAGATTCGTACGGTTGACCTGATAGGGAATCTCGGAGATGATGATCGAGCTCTTGCCGTTCTTTCCCTCTTCGATCTTGCATTTCGAGCGGATGGTCAAGCTACCGCGGCCCGTTTCGTATGCTTCCTTGATGCCCTCACGGCCCATGATGATCGCGCCGGTCGGGAAGTCCGGACCGGGCAGAACGGTCATCAATTCTTCAGTGGTCACATCAGGATTGTCGAGCATCATGCAGGTCGCATCGATGGTCTCGCCTAGATTGTGCGGCGGGATGTTCGTCGCCATGCCGACCGCAATACCGGAAGAACCATTAACGAGCAGATTCGGGAAACGTGCGGGCAGAACGACCGGTTCTTCGAGCGATTCGTCGTAGTTAGGTTGAAAATCGACCGTCTCTTTATCGAGGTCGCGTAAGAGTTCCATCGCGGGCTTATCGAGACGAGCCTCGGTATAACGCATCGCAGCCGCTGAATCGCCGTCGATAGAACCGAAGTTGCCATGACCATCGACCAGAGGAACACGCATGGAGAACCATTGCGCCAAGCGAACCATCGTGTTGTACACCGCCGTATCGCCATGAGGATGATACTTACCGATAACGTCACCAACGGTACGCGCCGACTTCGCATGAGGACGACGAGGGGTGATGCCACTTTCATTCATCGCGTAGAGGATACGGCGATGAACAGGCTTCAAACCATCGCGAACATCAGGAAGCGCACGAGATACGATAACGCTCATCGAGTACTCGAGGAACGACGTGCGCATCTCCTTACTCAGTTCAGCAGGGAAGATGTTCGAAGGTTCGGACTCTTCTACGATCTCAATATCGATTTCTTCATTGTTATCAGCCACAAGAGCTCCTTTAAGTAAGGATCGGTCTTACAAAATTTCGGTTGGTGTATAGGTCGCACTAGATGTCTAGGAAACGAACGTCGCGCGCATGCTTTTGGATGAATTCCTTGCGCGGTTCGACCTGATCACCCATCAGTTCGCTCACGACACGTTCGGCCTCAGCCGCATCGTCGACGCTAACCTGAAGCAACGTGCGCAATTTCGGTTCCATGGTGGTCTCCCAAAGCTGCTCAGGGTCCATCTCACCAAGACCTTTGTAGCGCTGGAGCGAAATGCTATCGCGATCCTTTTCAGGAATCTCTGCAAGACGTTCTGCAAGAGCATCATCGTTGAAGATGTATTCCAGCTTCTTGCCACCCTTCTTCTTCAGGCCATACAGGGGCGGCTGCGCGATATAAATATATCCACGTTGGATCAGCTCGGGCATGTAGCGGTAGAAGAACGTGAGCAACAGACAGCGAATATGGGCGCCGTCGACATCAGCATCCGTCATGATGATGATGCGGTGATAACGAGCATTATCTGCATTGAAATCCGCACCGATGTTCGTTCCGATCGCAGTGATGAGCGAAGAGATGGTATCGGACGAGAGGCTGCGGTTCAATCCTGCGCGCTCGACATTCAGGATCTTACCACGCAACGGCATGATCGCCTGATATTTACGATCGCGCGCCATCTTTGCCGAACCACCTGCAGAATCGCCCTCTACGATGAAGATCTCAGAATCAGCAGGATTCTTACTCGAACAGTCCGCGAGCTTACCAGGCAACGAGAACGAATCGAGCACGCCCTTGCGGCGCGTCATCTCACGTGCTTTACGCGCTGCTTCGCGCGCCTTGAACGCCTGGGTCGCCTTATTGATGATGCGCTTCGCAGGCGCGGGATTCTCTTCGAGATATTCTGCAAGACCCTTAGTGACCGCACTTTGGACCAAACCGCGGATCTCGGTGTTACCGAGCTTACCCTTCGTCTGGCCTTCGAACTGCGGATCGCGCAATTTCACTGATACGACCGCCGCGAGGCCCTCACGCGTATCATCACCTGAAAGATTCGGGTCCTTCTCCTTCAAGATGCCTTTGCTTCGTGCGTAATCGTTGATCGTACGCGTGACGCCCTGCTTGAAACCATCAAGGTGCGTACCACCATCGATCGTGTTGATATTGTTCGCGAAGGACATAACCGAGTTGGTCGAATATGACGTGGTCCATTGCATGGAGATCTCGACCATGCCATCTTCGTTCTCGACCTCGAAATAGATCGGCTTGTTCAGCGTTTCTTTACCCTGATTGATATATTTCACGAAGTCCTGAAGGCCGCCTAGCGCCTGGAAAACCTCCTTGGTCGGCTTTCCATCTTCGTTGAGCGTACGTTCGTCAGTGAGCGTGATCTTCAATCCTTTGTTCAGGAACGACATCTCACGAAAACGCGCGGCGAGCGTGCTGTAGTCATAAACGATAGTCTCTTGGAAGATCTCAGGATCGGGCCAGAAGGTGACCGTCGTACCGGTGCTCTTCGTAGTACCGATCTTATGAAGCTTCTCTTTGGTCTTACCATGATCGAAGGAGATCTCATATTCAGTCCCATCACGGCGAACTTGTACGACCACTTTGGTCGAGAGCGCGTTCACGACCGAAACACCAACGCCATGAAGGCCGCCGGAGACCTTATAACCTTCGCCGCCGAACTTACCACCAGCATGGAGGATCGTCAGAACAACTTCGACCGTAGGGATCTTCTCTTTAGGATGCTTATCAACAGGGATACCACGACCATTGTCGACGACCGTGATCGAATTATCTTCATGAATGGTCACATCGATATCAGTGCAAAAACCAGCGAGCGCTTCGTCAACCGCATTATCGACGACCTCATACACTAGATGGTGAAGTCCGCGAGGGCCGGTCGAGCCGATGTACATACCAGGGCGTTTACGAACCGCTTCGAGTCCTTCGAGAATCTGAATGTCTGAACCATCATAGTGAGATTTATTAGTGGCCAATCTAACTCCTTTTTGAACAGCGTTTTATTGGAACCGGGGAATCTGCATGGACTCCCAAAATATAGTGGTCATTCTAGCACAAAACACAACAGTTAGCGTACTACCGTGTGGAATATATCTGAAAGAGGTTGTGAGCTCATCTAAGCGGCAAACAAGAATTTTTCAGGAAAAAGTTTATTCTTCGGTTTGATGTTCTTTAGTCGCTTTAAGGAGTCGTTCAAACGAGGCGCGAATATCACTATCAGTGATCGTAGACACTTGCTCGACGATCTCTTGTTCCTCTTCCGGCGTGAGCCGGCGAATTTTTTGGGAGGATCCTTGTGTGAGCTCTTTGAAGGGATAGTTCTCTTTATAGGGCCCGCGCGAGATCTTGATGATGAATTCATCGATCTTGAGCCCGAAGAGTTCGCGATATTTCAAAACGATGAGCTCCCGTTGCGCATTCAGCTCCGCAGCCACCATGGAATTATCTACATATGCTGTTAGTCTGAGCGTTGTTTCGCGTGAAACATCCGAATTCTCTTTAATAAGGTAAACAGAGTTCACATGATCGAGGATAAAAGGATCGACACAAGCAGCGAACTGTTCATGTACTTGTTTGATCTTTCGCTCAACCAAGATCTTGCGTTTTTGCTCTTCGGGTAATTGATCGATGAGCGCATTCACGAGACTCGAGATATGTTGGGTCTTTTTCTTTCGCATCGTCTTTTCTTCTTACTCGGTTGGTCGCTCATGATCAAGATGGATGATGTTCGCTTCCTTCAGAAACTCATCATCGAAATAAGACAAGTTGGTCGAGGTGATGAAGGTCTGCATATCATGCGATATGGCTCGAATGAGCTGTGTTCTGCGATCCTCGTCCAATTCTGACATCACATCATCAAGGAGCAGGATCGGAGTTTGTCCGAGCATATCTTCGAGCAACGCGACTTCCGCCATCTTGTAGCTTAGGACAAGAGAGCGTTGTTGACCTTGACTGGCGAAATCACTGGCATCTTTACCATCGATCATGAAGATGATCTGGTCAGCATGGGGGCCGAAGAGCGAAGAACCGCGGTGATGTTCACGTAAGAATTCTTGTTCGATGATCCTATCAAGCTCCTCTTTCGCTTCAGCTCGAGTGAATTCAGGAAATTCGGTCGATATCTCCGAAAGCGACCGATATTTATCCCAAGAAGGAAGATATTGAATAGAAATTCGCTCTTTACCAGCACAAAGTTCGGTATAGAACTGTTGAATATAAGGGATGAGCTGCTTGACGAGATGTGTTCGAAGGACGAAAAGATGGGACCCGATCGTGCTCAATACCTCATTAACGCTCTCAAGAAACCCATGAGAGGTCATTTCCTTCAAATACTTGTTCTTTTGGCGTAAGATTCGCTCGTAATCACGGCGTACCGTATGGTAATTCGCAGAGATCTGGTCACCTAGATCATCGATCTGGGCGCGCTTGATGCTCTGCGAACCTTTGATGAACGTAAGGTCATCTGGCGAGAAGATGACCGAAGGAAGTATCCCTCTTAGATTCTTGATCTGTTTGCGTTTTCCGTTAAGAGAGAACGCACGCTTCCCTTCTTGAAGCGTAAGACCAAGATCGAGCTTTCTCACCTCATCTGATACGATCGCTTTGATGAAAGCATGGTCCTCACCGAATTTGACGAGATGATCGGAACAAGAACTACGAAACGAAGTGAAGGCGGTCACGAGTTGGATCCCTTCGACAAGATTGGTCTTCCCGATCGCATTCGGCCCGATGAAGAGCGTCAGATCACCAAGATCGCGCAGCACATAATCGGAATAATTCCGAAAATTATGATACGTGATCTGCTGAATCTTCAATCCCATGGTCTTGAAACTACTCGCTTTGCAAGAGGATCACCAGGCAATGGGTTCATTCTCTTCATTAAAAACGTACAGGCATGATGAGATAGAGGAAATTCTCCTCACCTGTCGATTGAAGAACACCGGGCTTCATCGCGCCGAGCAGATTGAAAGAAATATCTTCCGATTGTATGGAAGAAAGTCCGTCCAACATGAAGGAATAGTTGAATGCGATATCGAGCGATTCGCCTTCGACGGTACAAACGAGCGACTCTTGCGCGTTGCCAACATCTTGAGAGGTCGAGATCAAGGTCACGATGCCCGCTTCCGCATCGACCGATACCTGAACAGGAGAAACTTTATTGCTCAGAAGCGACACACGACGAATCGCATCCATAAGGGCTGAACGAGAAAGGTTGATCTTGGTCGTATAGGCGTCCGAAAGCAACTGTTTGTAATTAGGGAAGGTTCCTTCTATTCGGCGATTGATGAATGTGGCGTTCTGATAGGTGACCACGATCTGGTTCTCATTCAATGCGAGTACGATCGGTTCGGAGCTTGAGGGAAGAGCAGTGATATCTTGCAAGAAACTACCCGAGATGACCGCCTCGAACTCGCGCGGAGGGACAGAATCGAGTGTGACTTCAGCAACAGCGAGACGATACGAATCGGTCGCGACCATCTTCAAGCTCGTACCGGTTTGAGAGATGAGGATACCAGTGAGCACAGGGTGGCTTTCATCTCGAGAGACGGTCTTTGCAGTACTCTTGACCATCGAGGCGAACGTACCGAAAGGAAACGATATCTCTTGCTCCGCTTCGACCTCAGGGAATAAGGGAAAGTCGAGTGGATTGAGCGTTTTGAGCGAATAGGTGGTGTTGTTACAGAACACCGTTGCGGTCGAGTCGTTCGTACTGATGCTCACCGCCATATCAGGAAGATTCTTCACGATATCAGAGAAAAGCTTCGCCGGAACGACCGTATCACCAGGCTCTTCGACCAGCGCAGGAAGGATCACACGAATAGAGAGCTCAAGATTCGTCGTCTGAAGAACAATCTCACCATCACGTGCCTGGATGAGAATACCCGACAGGATCGAAAGGGTCGAACGACTCGAGGAACCCTTAACTACCGTATTGAGCGCGTGCGAGAGTTCAGACTGATTGACGCTGACTTTCATGAGAATACCTACATTCTTCTTCACAACAAGACCGATCGCTTACGATGGTCGATGAGCATTGAGATGACGATTCGATTATAGCTTGCTCTTCCGATCTTGCATCTCTGAATAATCGCGCTTCTAAGGATGCTCTCTTCTTTTATTCCTTTTTATATTCTTTAGTTAAGTTGTCGTAGTAATAAGCACGGTTGAAATGTTAAGAACTTATATTCATGCAGATGAAACGGATAAAATGAGAGGGTCTATTCTTGTTGATAAGAGAAATGACTTTCCACATGGAAAAGTCGTTCAAATAGTTATCCAAGCAGTGCATGGTGTTATGAACACAGTATCCCAACTTCGCTCCACTGCTTATTCACTGAATAATTTTTTTATTTTCGTCTTGATTTGTGGTCGAACGGTGAATCCGACCTTCTTGGATCAGTATTGTTGAGTACGAAGCTTCTCACGGATCGCTTCGATCTCTTCTCGAAGGTTCCGATCCTCATTGAGTCCTTTTTCGATCAGATCGAACGAATGCATGATGGTCGAATGGTCACGATTGAACGCTTTTCCAATCTCCGCATAGGTAGTATTGATCAGTTCACGAGCAAGGTAGATGGCGACTTGACGGGGATGCGCGATCGGCCGACTTCTCTTCTTGCTGACCAGATCGCTATGGGATACATGGTAGAAATCCTCGACCGCAGCTTGGATGGTTTCGATCGTGAAACGCGTGCCGCTCTCATTGATGAAGTGGTTCGCGAGCATATCTTTCACGTCTTGCGTGGTCAGGGTATTATCACGGTTCATTTTGATCGCGAAGATGACGTTGGTGATAGCGCTCTTCAGTTCGCGAATGTTCGATCCTGAGTGTTCGACGATATAGTCGAGAATATCGTCGGAAAGATCGAAATTGAAATCTTCATCTTGTTGATACTGCTGGATGAAGTTCTTGATGATGCTGCGCTTCGTCTCGTCATCGGGAGGTTGGATGTCGATCGTCGCACCAGAATTGAAACGCGAAGTATAGCGTTCTTCCAAGTCGATGTTCTTCGGGGCGCGATCCGCACTGAAGACGAATTGTTTTCCCTGGCTGATGCCCGCGTTGAAGATCCTGAACAATGTATCGAGCGTTCCTGCTTTACCTTGAAGGCTTTGGATATCGTCGATGAGCAGCACATCTGCCTCTTTGAAGAACGCTTCGAAATTCTTAAAGCTTGATTTATCGACTGATTTTTCGCGTGCAGCATCGGAATAGCGATTGACGAGCTCCATCGAGTCGATATAGATCACATTAAGATCGGAATATTGTTCACTGATGTAATTCTTGATAGCGCACATCAGATGAGTCTTACCAACACCGCTTCGACCATAGATGAATAACGGGTTGAGGTTCGAAGTACCTGGTCGTTCTGCGACCTCGGTCGCCATCGCGTACGCGAGACGGTTGGAATCGCCGATCACGAATGAATCGAACGTGAGCGAGCTCGCGGTCGCATCTGTAGAAGTTTCCTCAGTCGGTTCCTCGGTCTCTTTTTGTGGCTCGATAGTGGTGCTCGAAATATCAGTCGCATCAGCTTGGCCTTGCCCGATCGACGAGGGAATCTGGTCGTTCGGTATAGGTGTTGATTCTCGAGAGATCGTACTGCTCGTAGCTTGAAGAGGCGTTTCCTGCATAAGCGGTGAGGGAGTTGAGATTCCCTCTTCTTCCTCTTCTGCAGTCGTATCAACTTCGATCTGCACGAAGAAATCGACACCATAGAGATCTTCGAGCGCACGTTTGATATCTTTCACGTAATGACGCTCGACCCACTCTTTGATGAATGCTGTTCCTGCTGTGAGCATAACGAAACCAGGACTCACTGCTTGGATCTGGATACGAGAGAAGAATGCATCGATCTGGGAAGGGTTGACGCCGGGATACGATTTGATCGTCTGTATGAGCTTATCCCATACTTCTTGGATATCCATACCCGTCCTTCCTGATACATGCATTTACGAGACGATTTCTCATATTAGCAAGATATTGTGGAAAAATCAGGCACTTGATCGATTTATAAGGAAAGCGCTACTTGAACACCTTTGTCGGTAAGACGACGTTTCTTATTCACTTTTTCGACAAGACCAGCATTTTCAAGTTTAGTGAAAGCAGTATGGATGCTCGAAGTGGGAAGATTCGTCTCATTATGGATATCGGTCACGCGAAGCTCTTCATGAGGAAGGAGCGCATGAAGGATGACCTTGTCATTATCAGAAAGCGAAGGGATGTCATCCACCTTTGATCGTTCTTCGTTATTCAGATCGCGAAGAAGGCTGATCGTAACGACCGATCCCTGATTGATATTATCTTCGATCTTGATCGTTCCATGTGAGAACCCGAGCACTTCTTTTACAAGGGGAAGACCTGATCCTACTCCACGAATATATTTTTTCATCGGTTCACTCGCTGAAGTGAAACCTGGTTGTTGCGCGAGTTCTTTATCTTTGATACCCGGTCCTTGGTCAGCGAAACGAATGGTATTACCTCTATCGAAGATAGAAACGACCGGCTCACTGAAGTTCGCATGGATGAAGTTCTCGGTCACCTCGCGAATGACCGTATAAGGGATCATGCCACCTCTTTGTTGAGCTTCTTTATAAGCGGTCGATGCGATATCTTCGATGAATTTATGAGTGGGACCACCAGGTACTTGAACGATCTGGGGAGTGCTGGTCATCGTGTCATAGATCGCAATACAGGCGATCGTATCGATCATGTCGTAGTTAAAGTGCGCTGGATCGTTCGTTCGTGATACTGGAGTATTCGTCGATCCGGAGGGGTTCAATCCCCCATTGGTCACGGTCGGTCGAGGAAGAGTGACATCATTAGACAAGAGCGAGTTTTCGCTCCCCTCTTGATATTCTGGGTGTTCGTCCATAGTAATGGCTGCTCTCCAACGATTTCCTTAGTTTTTCATAAGTTTTCACATGATACTACGTGAATCATTGGAAATATAGCATTCATATACGTATATTACGTACTTTTTCAAATTACTTTTCGTTTATTCGTTCATCATTTCTTACTTATTCATACATGTTTTTCATCTTTTCCACTTTTTATTCAGAAAATGTGTAAAAACATGAAAAACGATGAGGAAAAGAGCAGAAACTGAAAGCGATGCGCGAGAGGAATATGGAAAACTCGGTCTCCTGATGATCGATCGAGCTAAATTTTTAGTTGAAGAAGCAAGTGGAAAACAGTGTTTTCCGAACGAAAGATTTGAAATAGAAAAAGTTTAGTCTTGTTCTTTTTTGAAATTTATGCTTTTTATAAAATACCAGTTCAAATGCGAATTTTCAAATCTCCTTCAATAATTTCCGATTGAGAATTTTTCTCAAATAATCGGTAGATAATGCTTGACAAAATCAGGAGAGATAAGAATTCAACATCGATTTATATATACATCGTTGAGTTTTGAACATTATCAACATTTATACAAATCGGTAATGTTGAAAAGTTCTTTTATTTCGTCCTCTATGATGGTTGTATCAGTCGTTCATCGGCTTGTTTATCAGTGTCGATCTTAAGAGAATTTAGGAGACGGTAATGAAGATATCGATCCCTTTGGAAGAGGGTTTCCTTCCCGATAAATATGGTAAATATGCTCCAGCAGAGCTGCAGAGATACGGACATGCGATCTGCTCCTTCCCTATTACGATCGAAGAGGTCCCTGCAGGTGCTCAAAGTCTTGCGCTCGCTTTCATCGATTATGATTCGACTCCAGTATGTGGGTTCACCTGGATACATTGGATCATGTGTGAGATCGATCCACACGAGACGTTGCTTCCTGAAGGAGCGAGCCAAGATCCGAAACCAGAATGGCGTCAAGGGTTCAACAGTACTTTTTCGAATCTTTCTGCAGTAGATGACGATCTTACGGTCGCGCAGGCATATGTGGGACCATGTCCTCCCGATATGGATCATACCTACACGCTTCGTGTCTATGCGCTGGACTGTCATCTCGATCTTTCTGAAGGGTTCTTCTATAACCAACTTCACTGGGCGATAAAGGACCATATCCTCGAAACCGCAGAAATAGACGTTATAAGCCGCTCATAGGTAGAGTTTATTGACTTTCACGGTTTAAGTTTCTACAATTTTGGGGTTACTCTAAATCTGAAAGGACAGGTAATGAAACGTACCTATCAACCAAATAAGCATAAGCGTGCTAAAACTCATGGTTTCCGTGCCCGTATGGCAACGAAGGGTGGTCGTGCTGTATTGTCCGCTCGTCGTGCTAAGGGTCGCAAGCGCCTCTGCGTCTAATAAACGCTTCTACAACTGTGCGTAATACCATCAAGTCGAACACTGATATTTCAGCTGTTTTCTCTCACGGTGAACGCTATAACAGTTCAGGTATGACGTTTATCGTACTTGAAGCACCACGACACGACCAGAAAGGTCGTGTTGCTTTTATTGCAGGAAAAAAGAACGGGAATGCAGTATGGCGCAACGCTGCGAAACGAAGGATGCGCGCGATCTGTACTGAGTTAAAAGGCCCGTGGTCTGGATATGATGTTATTTTTCTTGCAAAACGTAACATTTTAAGAGTGCCTTATCGAAGATTATTAAGTGAAGGGAAGAAGCATATCTCTTCTTTCGCGAAGTGAGTTACGAAAGTGACCCTTTGAAAGGTGAAGGCGCGGAGCTTCAGGTGAAGGCTTGTTATGAAAAAGGTATTACTGCAGATCAAGTCCATACCAGGTAGGCTTGCGGTGGTATGCATAAAGTTCTACCGCCTAGCCCTTTCACCGATACTCCCTCCGTCATGTCGTTTCACACCAACATGCTCGGAATATAGTATTACTGCTATCCAACGGTTTGGTTTTTTAAAAGGTTCTTATCTCAGCATAAGAAGAATAGTAAGATGTCACCCAGGCGGTGATTTTGGATACGATCCGGTTCCTGAATCTTTTTCACTGAAACTGGGTAAGAAGAACTGAGAGGACACACGTAATGTGGGACGCGTTTAAAGATGCGATATTCATATGTATCGACTTCTTTTATAACTTTGTTCATGACTGGGGTCTCGCGATCGTCATCGTAACCTTGATCTTCCGTTTGGTTCTGTTCCCGCTCATGCAGAAACAGATCAAGTCTACTTTCCAAATGCAGAAGTTCAGTCCCCTCATGCAGGAGATTCAGACCAAATATGCGGACGATAAGCAACGTCAATCCGCAGAGATGCAGAAGCTATATGCTGAGTCTGGTTTCAATCCTCTTGCAGGTTGTTTGCCGATGATCCTGCAGATGCCGATCTTCATCGCACTCTTCCAGGTTCTTTATGACATGAACAATCGTACGGGTGGGTCTGACTATACGTTCTATAACATCTTGCCTAATCTCGTCGCATCACCAAGCAATGCGTGGGCTGCAGGCTTTGGAGCGTTCCTTCCGTATGGCATTTTGCTCATCGTCTTCGCAGGCGCGACCTTCTTGCCAACACTGCTTCAGCAGGTTGGTACGAATAACCCTCAGAAGAACCAACAGATCTTCATGATGGTCATCATGACGTTGATGATGCTTTGGATCGGTTGGGGCTCCCCCGCTGGTGTTCTCTTGTTCTGGGCTACTTCGTCGGTCTTCGCGGTCGCTCAACAGCAGATCACATTGCGCATCCTCCGTCGTAAGGACCGTGAACAAGAGGCGCTTGAGGCGGATATCAAGCCAGTGAAGGTTGATGTGACGCGTAAGGCTAAGAAGCCTCGTCCTACTAAGAAAGCAAAATAACTCATCTTGAATGGACAGCGGGAAATCGCTGTCCATCTTTATTTATGGGCTCCTCCCGAATGCGGGAGATTTGAATAAGAAGGAGAATCATGACTGAAGAAAGTGTAGATCAGGCAGAAGAGCTTGAGACGGTCGAGACCGTAGATGCGATACTCGACGAAGGGCAGGATGACAACGATACCTCTGCTGGCTCTTTGACAGATGAGGAACTGGATCTTGTGGCAGATACTGCTATTGCAGCGCTCAAGGACATCTTGAAGTACTTCAATGTTGGTCAAGTGACTATCGATGAGTACGAAGGTGATGAAGGGGAGCTCATCCTTGATATAACTGGTGATGATCTTGCGGTGCTCATCGGGCGCCATGGACGTACGCTCGAGTCGCTGCAGTTCCTTATCTCTGTTATCACATCTCGCACGATCGGTTTCCGTTACCCGATCGTCGTTGACGTTGAGGGCTACAAGAGCCGACAGCGCCAGAAGCTTGAAGATATTGCTGAAAGCGCTGCCCATCGTGCTGTTTCTCAGGATAAGGAGATTCGTCTGCGTCCGATGACCCCTTATGAGCGTCGTATTATCCACATCACTCTACGTGATAATCCTGATGTAGAAACGCATTCTGAGGGTGAAGGTCGTGGTCGTCGCGTCGTCATCACACCGCAATAATGTTTCACGTGAAACAGTAAGGAACATCATGGGCTATCAACCCGAACCAACGATCGAGCAGCGTAAGTTGCTCGATCTTCATTTAGAGCTCGTTTTGAAAGAGAATGAGATATCGAATCTCACCCGCATTATCGATCAGGAACAAGGTCAGCTCTTACATATAGAGGATTCTCTCTTAGGACTTCCAGAGTTTCTTTCAGCACCTTCAGGGCGTTATGGAGATCTTGGTACGGGAGGAGGCTTCCCGGGGCTCCCTCTTGCGATCATGTCAGGGCGAGAGACAGTCCTCATCGACTCAGTAGCGAAGAAGACACACGCTCTTGATCGTATCATCGAGCAGCTTGGTTTAGCTGGGCAGATAATCACATATACGGGACGGGCTGAAGAGCTCGCACACGAGCAACCAGCTTCATTCTCGGTTTTGACCGCTCGTGCTCTTTCATCACTCCCCTCATTGCTCGAACTTGCTGTTCCTTTGCTTCATCAAGGAGGACAGCTCATTTGCTATAAGGCTTCATTGGATGAGGATGAGATCGAGCGATGCGGTGAGCTGCAAGAGAAACTTGGTATGAAGTTGGTTTCCAAACGTGAAACAGTGCTTTCAGATGGCGAGACCCATCGAGCTCTTCTTGTCTTCGAAAAAATTGCCGAGCCGACGGTCAAACTACCTCGTCGTCCTGGTATGGCGCAAAAGCGGCCATACAAAGCATAGAGCGTTTAGGTATTTCCTCGATAACTTGTTTCACGTGAAACAGTTTATCGGTATAATCTCAATAACATTTCATGAAAGGAGTGTTCGTGGGATTATTTGACAGTCTAAAACGCAACACAAAACAAGTACCGACTAGACCTTACGAACCACAGGAAGCTCGACCAGCTAACTCCCGCTCACAGAATTACGAAGAGATTAACGAGAATGCTCAAGTGGTCGCTCGCGAAGCGCAGCGACCAGTAAGCGAGCAAGAAGAACTCGTTCGTACAGAAGCGAGCGCTTCGACCCCTCAGCCTGTGGCTGAAGCCTATGATGAAGATCAAGCAACAAGCGGTCCTTCTTATATTCCTTTCAGGGATAAAGGCCCTGTTTCTCATATCATCGGTCAAACGAAGATCCTCGCTATCATCAACCAAAAGGGCGGTGTCGGCAAATCGACCACCGCGGTGAACCTTGCAGCAGCTTTAGGAGCTGCTGGCAAAGAGGTTCTTTTGGTCGACCTTGATCCACAAGGCAATGCGACGAGCGGATACGGTATCGACAAGCGTGATATCGATCAATGCGTTTATAACGTATTGCTTGGAGAGACTCCTGTTGAAGATGTCATCCTTGCTGAAGTTGGTAGAGGTGTTGATGTTCTTCCTTCTACCATCAGCCTCGCAGGTGCAGAAGTTGAGCTCGTTAATGAGATGGCCCGTGAGAATCGCCTGAAGAATGCGCTCGGAAGCCTTCGTGGTCGTTATGATTACATTCTCATCGACTGTCCTCCTTCGCTCGGCTTGCTCACCATCAATGCGCTTGTCGCAGCGGATAAGCTCCTTATTCCTATTCAGTGCGAGTTCTATGCGCTTGAAGGTGTGACAAAACTTCTTGATTCGATGAAACGTGTCAAAAGTGTCCTGAATCCAAGTTTGGACATCTATGGCATCGTCCTTACGATGTACGATGCCCGTACGAACCTTTCAAAGCAGGTCGTTGATGAAGTTCGTTCATTCTTTGGCGATACGGTCTTCGAGACGGTCATTCCTCGTACGGTCAAACTATCCGAAGCTCCAAGTTATGGCCAACCCGTCTTGGATTACGCTCCAGAGAACAAGGGCACTGAGGCATATAACGAGTTGGCTCAAGAGGTGATACAACGTGGCTAAACAGAAAAGCGGTCTAGGAAAGGGCCTTGCCGCTCTTTTCAATGATGCTCCTTCATATTCATCGAATTCTGGACAGGAAACGGTTTCCGCAGAATCCCAGACAAAAGGGCAAGACCAGAAGCGACCCGCACAGCAGCCTTCTGCTCCTGCGCCCGTGAAAGCTGAAGCGGTCGAGCCTGAAACGCAAGCCCCTGAAAAGGAAGCAGCGGACATCTATATCTCTGAAGATGCGCTCGAGCATGCGAAAGTGGTCGAACGCGAAGCCCGTCCTGCGAAGGCATCGGCGCCTGCTCCGAAGAAAGCGCCAGCCTCGAAGCGACCGGCGCCTGTCGCTTCCTCTCGAACAGCAGCTAAAAAACAGCCTTCTGAGAGCGTTTCTAACGCCCGAAACACAAATGGGTCGGGTGCGAGTTCGCCAAAACAAGCAGCGCCGCTCAAATCGGCTCCTGTGGCTTCTGCGCAAAAAACGGCTAAGAAGGACGAAAAAGGACTTGTCGGCGAGATTCCGCTCGCTCAAGTGCACCCGAATCCAGATCAACCGCGTACCAATTTCAAGCCGGAAGAGATCGAAGAGTTGGCTGCCTCCATCAAGCGAGACGGACTGCTCCAACCGATCCTCGTTCGTCGCATGGGCGATCATTATGAGATCATCGCGGGCGAGCGTCGCTGGCAGGCTTGCCGTTCGCTCGGCATGGAAACGATCCCGGTCCGTTTCTGGATGGCCGACGAAGATAAGGCCCTGGAACTCGCGCTGGTCGAGAACATCCAGCGCTCCGACCTGAATCCGATCGAAGAAGCGTATGGTTATAAGCGCTTGATGGAACGGAAGGGTATGACCCAATCCGAGGTCGCACAGACCGTCTCCAAAGGACGTTCGACCATCGCGAATGCGCTGCGTTTGCTCGATCTGCCCGAGGAAGCTCAGCAGTTGCTCTTCGAAGAGAAGATCTCTGCAGGTCATGCACGTGCGATCCTGTCCGTTCCAACGGTCGAAGGCAGGAAGTCACTCACCAACAAACTCATGGAGGAGAAGTTGAGCGTGCGCGAGACCGAAGCGATCGCACGTTTGCTCGCAGGACGCGAGAACACAAAGAACGCTCCTTCAACACGCGTAGCCGCTCCGCCCAGCTTCAAGAAAGCGGCCCGCAGCATGTCGAAAGTTCTTGAGCTACCAGTTCGTGTCAAGACCGTTCAGGGCAAGAACAAGATCGAGATCCAATTCAAGGACGAAGATGAACTGCAACGTGTCGTTGCGGTGCTCACCGAAAAGAAAGCCTGATCAGCATTCATCGATCGCACGCCTTAGGTATGAGAAAGCCCCTCTCGTTCTTTAGCGAGAGGGGCTTTTGGTCTTTTAGGCGATCATCACCGCGCGAGCTTGTTCTTCAGCTGCCCGCATGCTCCATCAATATCGGCGCCACGAGAATTGCGCAGCGTCGTTTCGACCCCAACATGCTGCAGCGCGCGTTGCCATTGGGAGATCGTATTCTTCGCGCTCGGCTTCCAGGGGGAATGCGCGACATCGTTCAACGGGATCAAGTTCACATGGCAAAGTAACCCTTGGCAGAAGTCGATCAGCGCATTCAATGCCTCGTTCGTGTCATTGATGCCAGAGATCATAAGATACTCGAAGCTCACACGCCTCCCAGAGGCTTTCTGATAGCTCTGGAGGGCCGTTTTAAGCTGCGGGAGGGTCTGTGCACTGCAGCGAGGCATGAGCAGGTCTCGTACGATCTGCTGAGCCGAATGAAGCGAGACCGCGAGCGTATATTGATGCGGATCGTGACCCAGGCGTTCGATGCCAGGTATGATCCCGCAGGTCGATACCGTGATATGACGCGCTCCGATGCCGAACCCCTTCTTGTCGTTAAGGAAATCGAGCGCTTCGAGCGTCGCATCATAGTTGAGGAATGGCTCGCCCTGGCCCATGGATACGACATGCGAGACGCGCACCCCGAAATCATTCTGGATGAATGCGACCTGATCGATCATCTCCCCTGATGAAAGGTCTCGTGAGAAGCCCTCTTCGCCTGTTGCGCAAAAAGCGCACTGCATGGCGCATCCTGCTTGAGTGGAGAAGCATACGGTCAACGACTTCGGATCGCCCGCTGCGGTGGTTTGCAAAGAAGGTATGCCGACCGACTCGATGCGCGCACCATCCGCGAGTTCAAAACAGTACTTTCGCGTTCCATCTCGTGAGACTTGCGCGTCGATCAAGCGCGCAGGAATGAGCGGGTACTTTTGCGCGAGCGCCTCTCGAAAGCTTTTCGGGAGGTTCGACATTTGGTCGTAGGAAGTGGCTTGTTTCACGAAGAGCCACTGAATAAGCTGGTCAGCACGATATCGCGGCTGGCCGAGTTGCTCACAGAGCCGATAGATCTCTTCGAAGGAGAGCGATTTGATCGGTGTTGGCATAAGGCTCCTCGTCGTGCGGTTACTGCGCGGTTCGTAAGACGATTATAATGCGACATAGGGCTTCCAAGGGAGGTTTGTTATACTCGGAAGGACCCGTCAAGCGGGTACGATGCACAGTCTTGGCGAAAGCAGGATTCATGGCGGTAACGATCGATCCCCAAAAGATCTCAGTAGCGCTCCTTGCGGGCGGAAAGAGCGGAGAGCGTGAAATCTCGCTCGTTTCGGGCAAGGCGGTCCATGATGCGTTGGTCGAAGCAGGATTTTCGGTCACGCAGATCGATCCTGCGGATAAGAAAGACCTGGTGAAGCTGGTAGAAGGGTCGTTCGATGTGGCGTTTTTGGCGCTGCACGGCAAGCTCGGAGAAGATGGCACGATTCAGGGGATGCTCGAGATCTTGGGCTTGCCCTACACGGGCCCCGATGTCTGGTCGAGCGCGACCGCGATCGACAAAGCGAAGACCAAGGTCGTCTACGAACGCGTCGGCGTTCCGACCCCAAGATCGGTACTGCTCTTGAGCCCCGATGATATGACCGCTGCTCAAGTGGTCGAGGAATTCGGTACTTCATGCGTGGTGAAAGCAGCTACGGAAGGTAGCGCCCTCGGCGTGTATCTTTGCAACAGCCTCGATCAGATCGAATCTGCCTTGCGCGAGGTGTTCAAGATCGATGACAAGGTCATCGTCGAGACGTTGGTTCAAGGCGATGAATACACGGTCGGCGTGCTCGGAACGAAGGATCCGCGCGTGCTCCCGGTCATCCAGATCATTCCCATCAATGAATTCTACGATTTCGAATCGAAGTACGCAGAAGGCGGCTCGAAGCACGTTTGTCCCGCTCCACTTTCTGATGAATTGACCAAGAAAGCCCAGGATATCGCCCTTTTGGCGCACAAAGGGCTCGAATGCAGCGGTGTTTCACGTACCGATCTTCTGCTGGATGAACACGGCGATTTCTGGGCGCTCGAAACGAATACGATCCCTGGCATGACGCCGACATCATTGCTTCCTGACGCGGCGAACAGCATCGGCATGAGCTTCACGGATCTGTGCATCGATCTCATCGCTGACGCGTTGGAGAATGCCCGCGCATAACGAGGCGCAGCTAGAACTGCGCGTCTAGAACATGCCGCATGACTGCATGGCGAAGATGATCGCCGCTACTACGATGATGATGAAACCCCAGCTCGCGACCGTACAACCGATGCGGCTTTTACGCGCTTGAGCCACCATGCGATCGGTGGAGGAGCGCTGCGTCTTTATGAAGGTCGATCCCTTCTTCAGCTGGGGGAGAGGTACGCGGCCGGTCGGGACCCAAAGCCCCTTGCTCTCGATGACGCGCGCAACACCGTTGTTGCCGAGATCGATAGCGGGACGGATGCCTTTCGCCAGTTGTTCGCCGATCGTTTTCGTGAACACGACGAAAGCCGCTTCATGTTCCGGATCGTAGGCCATCAACGCGACTTGTCCCCAGTATTTGCCCGGTTTAGGGTCGTCGGAGAATGCGACGCAAGCGAGCAGTGCGACGACGGTCCAGCCCTTAGCTTCGTACACATCGATCTTCTGCGCGATCTTCTCAGACAAAACGCCCATACGCAGGCCAAATGGGTTCACGATCCATGCCTGACGCTTCTTTTCGCTATAGTCCATCTCGATGGTATAAGGATCGCCCACGAGGTTATCCGCTCCCATGAAAGAGGTCGCCGTTTTGCGATCGGGACAAGAAAAATCAGCATAGGTTCCGAAATATCCGATCTCTGGCATGTTTTCTCCTAGAAGTCATCTGATAGTGAGCGTTCAATCGCTGTATAAATGATAGTCTTACCGATATGGAAAAACAAAACATGACCGAAGCGTCACCGCTTAAAACATATATTCTCGAAAATACCCCCGAACGCATTCGTGAACGTTACGAATCTTTGAAGGCGTATGCTGAAACGCACCAGTTCGGCGCGCTCGACGAGGATGTCGTGGTGCTCGATACCGAGACTACGGGCTTCTCGTTCAATCATGATGAGCTTATCCAGATCGCAGCAGCGCGCATGCGCTTCGGCGAGATCGTCGAGTGGTACATCACCTTCGTGAATCCAGGTAAGGAAATACCTGATGAAGTTGCACATTTGACGAACATCCATGATGCGGACGTCGCCGAAGCTCCCGATCCTGACACCGCACTCGAGGGACTCGTCGAATTCGTGGGAGATTCTCTTGTCGTCGCGCACAACGTCAGTTTCGACCGTACATTCGTCACGAAGCGTGCGAGTGGTGCTTCGCTGAAGAACAACGTATGGATCGACTCGCTCGATCTTGCACGCATCGCGCTTCCGCGACTCAATTCGCATCGTTTGCTCGATCTGGTGCGTGCGTTCGGTGGAGCGGACTCCACCCATCGCGCAGACGATGATGTTGCTGCAACATGCCTGGTCTATCGCATTTTATTGGCTGCGGTCGCCGCTATGCCGGAGCCGCTCGTGAAGCATATCGCCGAAATGGCAGAGGTCGATCAGTGGAATACAGCCTTGGTGTTCAAGGAGCTGGCGAATCCTGATGCCCCACCGTATTCCTTGCCCAAATCTCGCCGTGCCGAGCTCGAGTTCGACAGTATCGGTTCGTGCGATGGCCAAGCTTCGTCCATCGACGACGCGCCGGTCGGGTGTTTCACAGAAAACACCCTCGAACAGGCGAAAGACGCTGAACCTCCTTTGCGTTTCGTGAACGATGAAGAGCTCGCAGGCGCGTTCGAGCCCGATGGCATCCTTGGGCAGCTTTACGACGATTACGAACCGCGCGAACCACAAAAACTCATGGCGCTTTCGGTGCAGAATGCCCTGCGACTTGGTCAGAACGCTGTCATCGAGGCGGGAACGGGTGTTGGCAAATCGATGGCTTATCTCTTGCCATTCGCCCTGCTCGCGAAGGAGAATGGCGTGACCACGGGCGTTGCGACGAAGACGAACACGCTGCTCGATCAGCTCGTGAACAAAGAATTGCCGCTCCTGCAGAAGGCGTTGGGCATCTCGTTCGCGTCGCTGAAGGGTTTCACGCATTATCCCTGTTTGCGCAAGATCGAGCGCATCGACACTCAGGGTCCGCGACAGTTTCTCGTGAATAACCAGATGGTCGATCAGACACCTGCGCTCGCTACGTTGCTCTCGTTCATCGAACAGACCGACTACGACGATATCGATGGCCTCAAGCTGAACTTCCGTGCGTTGCCGCGCTACAGCATCACATCGACCAGTACCGAGTGTTTGCGCAGGAAATGCCCCTATTTTGGCAAGCCGTGCTTCGTGCATGGCGCTCGCGAGCGCGCGCAGAGATGCGACATCGTGGTCACGAATCACAGCCTTCTGTATTGGGATGCTCGCTTCGATCATGGACTGTTGCCGCCCATCCGCTATTGGGTGGTCGATGAGGCTCATAACGCTGAAGACGAAGCTCGCCGTGCATTCTCGACAAGCCTCTCTTCCGATACGGTCAAAAGCATCATTCGTCGTTTGACCTCGGATTCTGCGCGTTATAATCCGCTCATTCGGGCGGAGCGCATCGATGTGGTCGAAGAGGCCAAGACGCTTCTGTCTGCGCTCATCTCGAAAACGCGCAATGCCGGTGTTGCGTTCGCTATCGCTGCAGAAGAGTACTGTTTGAGCGTGAAGGACCTGCTCTACTTCGACACGCGCAAGAAGAATCAGGGATATGAATACCTCGATCTTTGGCTCAACGACGAGATTCGCGCGAGCTCAGTATTCCAAGGCGTATGCGACTGTGCAAGATCCATGCAGGATACGCTCGAAAAGCTCATCAAGGCCATTCGGGACCTCGTGGCCTATTTCGAAGAGCTGGACCATTCGTCCGCCGCGCAACGAGAGGTCGCTCTTTTGGCACTCGAGCTGCGTGAACTGTATGAAGCTGTGGACGTCATCTTCTTCACCAATAAGGAGAATCGCGTCTATTCAGTGCGTCTCAACCGAACGAAGGACCAGTTGAAAGACGCATTCTTGTCCCAACCGCTCAATGTGGGGGAGAACCTGAACGAAACGTTCTATGCGGAGACGGATACGGCCATCTATACCTCCGCGACGCTCGCGGTCGACGACTCGTTCGAATCGTTCGAGGCAGCGGTCGGGTTGAACGAGAGCGATGACTCTCGTGCCGAGGCGCTGCAGATCGAATCGAGCTACGATTTCGACACGAACATGCGTATCTATCTTCCGAGCGACATGCCCGAACCGCAAGAGGCAGCTTATTTGCCTACGCTGGAGAACTTCCTCGCGCGCTTGCACCTGGCACAGAACGGCTCGATGCTCACGCTCTTCACTAATCGCAAAGAGATGGAGCGCTGCTTCGACGGGGTGAATCCGCAGCTCAAAGCCGCAGGCCTACGGCTTGTTTGCCAGAAGTGGGGCGTGTCGGTGAAAGGCCTCCGCGATGATTTCTTGAAGGACGAGCACCTCAGCCTCTTCGCGCTCAAGAGCTTTTGGGAAGGGTTCGACGCACCAGGAGCTACGTTAAAAGGCGTGGTCATCCCCAAATTGCCGTTCGGTCTGCCCACCGACCCGCTCTCGTGCGAACGTGAACTCCATGATTCGCGGGCATGGGCGCACTATTCACTGCCCCAGGCGGTCATCGCCGTCAAGCAGGCAGTAGGGCGTCTCATTCGCACTTCTTCGGACAAAGGCATCGTCGTTTTAGCGGATAAACGCCTGATCACCAAGTATTATGGGAAGAAATTCCTCAATTCATTACCGACCAAGAACATTGTTACCTTGACGATGGACGAGATCATTGAAGAAATCCAAGCTTAAACATACTGAGCAAGATTCGCTTCACGTCGTCGAATTCTCGCAGGGTCGTCCCAACGAGATCTCCTTCAATGTGTTGGATAAGAAATCTGCTGCTCCTTCATCAGGAAAGCGAGGGTTTTTTTCTCGCTTCCGGTCGAAGAACAAAGGAAGCTACGAAGGCTTCGGAGCTTCCATGGCGCTCGGTAGTGGTGAGAACACAGCCCTGAAGGATGCGCTCGCGCAGGAAGTTCAGTCTGGGGAACAGAACGCTGCGGGATCAGCACAAACAGGAAGAGCATCAGGAAAGATACAAGGCAAACATGCTCAACCGAAGCAGAAACGTTTTGGTCGAGCTCGCGAGGAAGCCCCCTTCCTTCCTAATGCTTCGGGATTCAGTCCTGAAGCATACGAAGAGGTCGCTCGCAGGCAGAAGCGACGTTTGCGCAGTCGGATCATCAGCGTTGCCTTGGTCGTCGTGGTGGTGATCATACTCGCCGCACTCGCCGGTATGTGGCTCTATCAGGAGTACGAGAAGAACCGTTCGAATCGTGAGCTGATCGACGAGGCATGTTCATATATCGAGGAGAGCGATAAGACGCTCGTGGCCATAGATGAATTCTTCGCACAGCCCTTCGAGGATGACACGGTCGCTCGCGCAGAACAGCTACAGGCTCAGATCCCTTCTGCCGTCGACGCGCTTGAAAAAGCCAAAAAATATGCCATTCGTGCTGATGAGGCCATAGAAGGCACGAGCGCGGACAAGGAAGCGGCTCAGAGCGCTTACAACGCGATTGTTTCACGTGAAACAATGTTTGAACTTGCGAGCGAGAAACTGGCGATCGACATCGATGCGAAGAGATCGATGGATGGAATGAACCTGATAGAGACGAACATCGATGATGCGCAGTATCTATTGGCTCAAGCAGCCACCACGGTCAAGCAGACTTCGCCAGAAACAGTGGCTCAATCCACTGAGTGGCTCACGGAAGCGCGTACGAAGCTCGAAGAAGCGCAAACCGCATTGAACGAGATCATCGAGCGATTCCCTAATGGGGATTTCGCTGTCTATTCTGAATACCTCGCTAAACGTCTCGAGGAGATCGGCTACGGCCTGCTTTCCAATGAAGCGATCCTGATCCAGGACCGCAAGACCGCTGAATCGAATAACGAGCTTTACAACCAAGCAGATCGTGATTCGGTCGAGATCGCGAAATCATTCCCTGAAACGTTCGCTCAGCCTCTCGTCGATGCGTATTCGGAAGCTTCTGCCCAGGTAGATGAGCAGTTCTCGAAGCTGCGCAATGACGTGGGCGGCTATGACTCGTTCCTTCGTTCGTATCTCGGAACGGAGACGCAGAAGAGCACGGATAGCTAGGTGCGAACCGTCCAATATGACAAATTCAACAGATTCAACTTCGCCGTGCGGTTATCCCGTCAAATGACGTATACTAAAACAGAATATTTCTATGCCTTTCTCAAGGTGATGATGAATATGAAGATTGAATAGAGCGTTTGTAAAACGAGAGGGCTTTTTATGGCTGAAATGATGGACGATATCGCACATCTTTCTCAAGAAATAGGACCGCGTCCCGCTGGTACGGAAGAGGAACAACAAGCCGCCTTATATATCGCAGAAGAGCTCCAGAAGAGCGCAGGGTTTTCTACGGTCGTCGAAGATGTTTCTTGCGCCTCGAATGGAAACACGGTTCGTCTCATCTGCTTCGCTCTCGCTTTCGTTTGCACGCTCCTCGCTCTCATCTTCCCAGTATTGTCCATCCCTTGCATCATCATCGGCCTGCTCGTCGCAGCGCTCTTCGTGTGCGAGGCGCTCGGCAAACCGCTTCTTTCTCGTTTCTTGCGCAATGGCGTGAGCCAGAATGTCGTCGCGAAATACAATCCAGTCTCTATCACGAGCACGAACAAGCGCCGCAAGCTCATCGTGGTCACGCATTACGATAGCGCGCGTGTTGCGACCGAGTATCAAGGCATCACAGGTCGATATCTTCCTATCATCCGCTTGGTCAGCGCGATCACGCTCATCGTTGCTCCCCTTATCTTGCTCATCAAGGCAGTGTTCTTCACGAGCGATGCGGGCGTAGCGGGCATCATATTCATGGTATTGCAGATCATTTGCTTGGTCATCATGGCGCTCCCGCTCATCAGCATCATCAAAACGCGCTTCTCTTCGTATAACGATGCGGCGAACAATGATGCCGCTGGCGTTGCGGTATTGCTCGATGTTGCTCGAACGGTAGGCAATGGCTTGGTCAGCGCTGAAGATATGGAATCTCGTGCACGCGAGAATGGTGTGGAGGTCCACGGCGAAGAAGCAGCACGCGAAGCAGGCGTTATCCCCGATGGCGTCGAAGTCTCGTATCAAACGCGAGAACATCAGATGACCCCTGAAGAATCGCTCGCAGCGGCGAAGGCTGCTATCGCGGCTCTTACCGGTAAGCCTGTCGCGGACAAGGTTCCGCTTTCGGATATTTCGTCACGTCTCGTTCAGCACGGTGAATTCTACGATAGCGAAGAGGCCGCTGCCGCCGCAGCGGTCAAATTCGAGGTCGAAGAGCCCGATGAGGCCCCTCTCTACAATCCTGCAGTACGCCCAGCTGCTCCAGTCGATCGTTCTGCAACCGATGTCGTGGAGGAGCAAGCTCCTGTGGCAGAACAATCAGAAGCGGCTGAGTCGTTCGTTCGCGAATCGGTCGAAGCGCTCCAGCCTGGTTCGACCGGCATGGGTAGTTCTTATCAGAAGCAGGTTCCTTCTTGGGCGAAGGCGGCACAGGAAAAAGCACACGCGAACAAGCCTGATCTTGCGGGCAGCGCGGCGAATGTTTCTCGGTCGCGTTTCGCTGATGCGCCTGCAGCGCACATGGCGGACGCGGCGATGCATCGTGATACATCTACTGCGGTTTCGTATGAAACATCGTCCGAACCGACCGCGAACGCTTCTCATGAAGGCGTGACCGCATCAGAGCCGGTCTTCCAAGAACCCGAATCAGAGCTCGCTCGTCGCGGTGCGGCGTTACGCGAAGAGATCGACAACGCAGCAGCACCACTGCTGAAACATCAAGAAGAAGAGGTTCAAGAAGAGCCTGTTCAGTCGCAGACTGAAGCTGAAGAAGATGTCGAGGTAGTGGATAACGAAGGCCCGGTCATCGTGTCGGTCGTGGAGGCCGAACGAGAGACTCCTTCCGAGATGATCGAGCAAGAGCAGGAGCGAAAGAACGCCTCCAAGCGCAGATCCGCATCGCGCCGTGCGGCTACGCATAAGAACAACATCGGTGGTTTTTTGGGCCGTGCGTCCGATATGGTCAGCAATGTGTCCTCGAAGGTGACCGACCGTCGTGGCAATCATGCACAGGGCGCAAAACCTGCTCGGGAGGAAGTCGAGCAGGACGATATCGTTTTGGTGGAAGAGGCGTTCGAGGATACCTCGAGCCAAACCGTTTCCATGCCACAGATCGACGTGAACCAGTTCGTTGAAGAAGATCAGTTCGAGCCCATCGATCGATCGGCCGTTGTTGATACGTTCGAGGCCGATCCAGTGTCGCCTATCATGGGCATGGAAGCGATGGCTACAGATACGCCTACCGTGCAGCAAGAGACCGTCATCACCGAAGATGACGAGCCAGATCGCCATGTCATCGTGCTTCCTGATGTGGTCGCCCCCGTCAGCAATATGGAAGGCGCGAAGCAGCGCGCACCGATGGCATCCGATCCCGATCAGACGCAACCGCAGGGTGCGTTGCTGTCGAACATGATCCCACAGATCGGTGCAGATGTTGTTTCATATGAAACTTCGTATGCGGCAGAAGAAAGCTCGATCCCGCCGCTCGGTGGTCTCGATCTACCCGATTTCAACACGAGCGATTTCGAACGCGTGGTCGTTCCGCCCATCACGCCCATCACGGATGTTTCTTCCGACCTCACCAATCCCGATCTTTATGTGCCTCCCATCGGAGCTGCGGGCATTACGGGTTCGTTTGCGGCTGTCGGTGCGGAATTGACCGAAGAAGCGCAGGAAGAGAGCGCTTTCGTGGAAGATGCGGATGACTCGGTCTTCGATGAAGGGTTCACGCAGACCGGCGCTTTCGCCGGCCCCGATTATGTTGAGATGCCACGTTCGCGCGTAGGTCGCATTTTCGGTCGTTTCGGCAAGAAAAAGAAGAATGTCGAAGAGCAGACCATCAGCGAGTGGGTCGATGTCGATAGTTCCTATGAGGCGCGCAGCGTCGGCAAAGAGCGCGGCAGCTGGGAAAGCTTCCGTACTGAAGACGATCAACCTACCGAATTGATCGATGTCGATTATGAGGCAGTACAGGGCGAAGGCAACAATGGTCGCGATTGGAACGGCGGTGCCTTCTCGTTGCAGAGTTTGCGCGATCGTGTTTCAGGAACCCCGCGCGGCCAAGGGATCGAAGAAGTCGACGACTTGGTGGATGCGCCGGTGTCTCCCGATCGTGGTTCGCTCAAGCGTGCGGTACCTCAAGAAGTCAAGATCACCGAAGAGATCAACAACGAGATGCGTCTTCTGCGCGATTTCCGTCATCCCGATATCGACACGGAAGTATGGTTCGTCGCGCTCGGTGCTGAAGAAGCGCTCAATTCTGGCATGAAGGCATTCATCGAGGAGCATCGTGACGAATTGAAGGGCGCTACGATCGTGAATCTTGAAGGGCTTGGCGCAGGTCAGCTGTCGTTCATCGAAGAAGAAGGCCAGTATCGTCCCAACAAGGTCTCTTCTCGTTTGAAGCGCGTGCTCAGGCAGGCTTCCGAAAAGAGCGGTATTCCGTTCGCGACCAGCAAGCTGCTCAGTCGCAATACGGCAGCGCATGTTGCTGCGCAGAACGGTTTCCAGGCCATGACGCTCGCAGGCATGGACGGAAACCAAACCGCTTATTATGGAAGCATCGACGACCGTCTCGACATCATCGATCCCGACACGCTGGCGCAGAATTCTCGCTTCGTTCTCGATCTTCTCAAGAGTGTTTGAACAAATATTGAATTAATGCTTGTATTCCCTGGTCAACGCGATACAATGGGTAAAGCAAAAAGGTGAAATGCGTAGTCTCTCGCGCAGAGGCTCGAACCATGAAAAGAGGTTTATTTCAATGGCAGTTATCGGTTATTGCGTGAAATGCAAGGGCAAGAAGGAAATGGTCAACCCTCAGGAAGGCGTTACCAAGAACAACCGCATCATCACCAAGGGCACCTGCCCCGACTGCGGCACCAAGATGTCTCTCATCGGCGGTCTCAAGAAATAGCACCGCTTTTCATAGCGTTTATGCAAAGGACGGCTTCGGTCGTCCTTTTTTCATGCCCTGAACTGGAAGGATAATCGCACCACGCCTGCTAAGGGATGTATGAGAATAAGAACGACTCGCTGCTTCTAACTTGAATTAATAAAGTGGAGCAGTGCAGCGACGCATGAGCGAATCTGCAAAGCTGATTCGCGAACAGGGAAGCGGGTCGCTTCGTTTCTCATACATCCCTTAGCAGGTGCTGGAGAGAAGATCGTCAGTCTTCAGGTAATGGCTCGAGTTCGCGGCGAACCTCTTGCATCTTCACGTCGAGCTTGTTGGAGATCTCGGCACAGAGCAGCAGATCATCACCAAGGCGCTGAGCAAGATCGGGGTCGATATCCTTCTTGTAGCGCATCTTGTGCTCAAGACTCGCCCAGAAGTTCATCGCGATGGTGCGCAGCTGCACCTCGACCTTCATCCAGCGTTTTTCACCATGAAGGAAGATCGGCACCTCGACGATCAGGTGCAAGCTTCGGTATCCGTTAGGCTTGGGGTTCTTGATGTAATCCTTCACACGCAGGACATGAACGTCATCCTGGTTCTCCAGGCACTCAGCGAGCAGATACACATCTTCGATGAACGAGCAGATCACGCGAATGCCTGCGAAGTCCGAGATATTTTCTTCAATGCCCTTGAGCGTCATCGGACAATTCGTACGCTCCATTTTGGCGAGCAAGCTTTCGAGCGATTTGATGCGTGTCTTGATGGTCTCGATAGGGTTGCGATCGTATTCGACGGAGAATTGCTCGTTCAGCACGTCGAATTTCGTGCGAACTTCCATCAGTGCACCACGATAGTAGGCGTTCAGCAGCTTCCACTCATGCATCGTGCTGTGAAAGGTGTGGAGGAGGGGAGCGAGAGAGCCTTCGCTCGCAAGCTCATCGGCAAGATCGCCGAGGCCATAATCTTGCATGCGCAGCATCATCTGACCGAGATGGTTAGATGATGAGTTGTTGTCTTTTTCAGCCATTGATCCGTAAGCCTTTCATTCAAAGGGGCTTACCACACTATTATAGGTAAACCGTAACGTGTGGCTGAAAGCCCCTTATGAAATTCACGTGCGACCGTAGCTAGATGTTATCTGCTCGCAACGCTTCGACCACGTTATCCGCCTTGCTCTGGTGTAGACCATACAGCACGGAGACGATCATGATCGCGGCGGTCAAGAGGATGGCAATCCCCACATATCCCCAGGGAATCGCGAAAGGAAGACCGCCCAACGACTGCGCTACTGCCAGATAGAGCAGCAGCGATATGCCGAACGACACGATGAGCCCGGGAACGAGTCCTGCGATGCCGAAGTGCATGCACTCATCGATGATCATGCGACGGAATTGCTTCGGCGAAAGTCCGATCGAGCGCATGACCGCGAATTCGCGCTGGCGCAGGATCAGGCTGTTCGTGATCGTGTTGAACACGTTGGCCATCGCGATCAGTGCGAGGATGATCGTGAACAGCAGGCAGAAGACGTTCACGATAGTAGCGAGCATCTGCGTCGAATCACGTTCTTCTATGTAGTCGTTGTACGAAACGCCGGATGCTTCGTAGGGTGCTTCGTATGAGAAATAGTCCTTCGCGCGCTGCTCGATGGCTTCTGCAAGTGCTGCATGATCGCCGTCGGCCGAGTTGAAATAGCCGTAGAAGAGCGGGCTTTCGCCGCCTAGGCAGTTTTGTTCGGCAAGGGATGCGGGCACGATCAGCGTGACGTTGCCATCTCCCACTCCCGTATTCAAAGGAGCTTCTTCGGTCAGAGCGGCGATATCGACCTCCACCCGTGCGATCTTGAGATCTTGCATGGCGCTCGGCGCCTCTTCCAGGGTGTCTCGTTTGCTTAACATATAGGGCTCGAATTCGAGTATGCTCTCGCCGTTTTCGCCGACCGTCTCGATGAATCCGATCTCGGCTATTGGTTGATCATCCAGCGTTGCCGCTGCTATCACTTCGATCGTTCCTGTTGCTTTCAATACTTCGAAGAGCTGGTATTTCGTTCCATCAGTGCCATAGGTTTGAGAAAGCGCGATAGCACGCGGTCGGTCAGGGTCATGGTAGGTTGCAGGGTCTTGACCGATCTGTCGCGCGTACTGATCGAACGTTTCGTCATCCAGATACGTGATGGTGGCAGTGGTGCCGTAGCTCCCATCAACCATCAGGCCACCATCCATGGAATTTGACTGTTCGAACGCCGCTCCGCACATGTCTGCTGGTAACGTGACCACAGCACGATCGGTCAGCAACCAGCCGACCCCTTCGGCATTCGGGGTCGTTGCGAGGTCGTCATAGAGGGCTTCGAGCGCACGCGCGCGCGAGGCGAAAGCAGCATCCTTCTCTTCGAGCAGATCTTGCGGAGTGGTGGGGGAAGAGGAGGGCTCGTTACCCTCGAAGCGTGTCGATATGCCCACCTCGCCCACGACGGTCTTCCCGCCTGAAGCCGCATCGACCAGCGTTCCCAAGAACGTGTTGAGCGACCCGGCGGTCATCAGCAGCACGATGGAGATAGCCAACGAAAACGCCGCTGCACGTCCTTTTGACGCTGCACGTTTGCGGTTGATGCGTGCGAGCGTACCGCCGATGCCGAAGACCTTGCCCGCTATGCCTGCCCTACGCCAAAGCGTAGCGATGGAGACGTTCTTTCGGGCACGTCGTGCTCCCTTTCTGGAAACGCGCGAAGAGCTTCTCTGCCGGAGTGCGTCGATGATGCTCGTGCGACTTGCGCGTTTCGAAGGGATCCAAGCTGAGACGAGTACGACGAGGAGCGTGACCACTGCGGTGATGCTGAGCACGCCAGCATCGAGCTCCAGCTCGAACGGAACGATGTTGCCGCCTGCGATCTCGGCGATACCAGGACCCAGGATCGCAAAGGTTATCGCACACCCGAGAAGGCCTACGATCAAACCAAGCGGAATGCCCACGATGGCAATGATAAGGCCTTCCAAAAGGACCGAACGACGCAGCTGGCCAGGGGTCGCGCCGATGGAGGAGAGCAGCCCGAATGCGTTCATGCGTTCTGCGACCGAGATGTTGAATGCGTTGAAGATGAGCGAGACGCAGGCCAGCGCGATGATAGCTGCCAAGATGACCACTAGACTGTTGAAGGTCTTCCAAATGCCGGCGTCGCTCGAGATGCCCATGTAGCGCAGCATCGCGCTATGGAGCACGACGTTGCTCTCCGGAAAGAGCGCCTTGGTTCGTTCAAGCACTTCATCGGTCGAATCGACGTGGTCGAATGTCATGAAAGCACGCGTGAAATCATTCGCGACCGGCTGCCCGCGCGTCAGGCCGATCGTACCTACGGAAGAAACCAGTGCGTAATTGGCGCGGTCGTAGAAGCCCACCACGGTGTACGTTTCTTCATGAAGATCGACGAGATGTTCGGCGAGCGTCCCACCGTCGGTCTCAGGTTCAAGATAACCCGTCGTGAAATCCAATCGATCGCCCACACCGAACGAGACCGTGGTCTCGGTCATGTAGTCGAATGAATCGCCTGCGGCCAGCGCTTCACGCGTGCCGACTTGAAAGGTGATCGTATCGCCAAGCTGCACATCTTGGAGGGTCTGCCAGCCTTGAAAGAGCAGCAATTCATGGTCGTTTTCGGGCAAGCGCCCTTCAGAGGGTTCGATCGCGGTCAAGGATTCGAGGTCGCCTTCAGCGGCGACGATGGAAAGATATTGCCCGATCTTGCTTTGTTGTTCGCTCGTGAGCTGGGCATAGCCTCTATCGGAGAACGTTGCGAGCGAGGTAACGTTCGAATCGTCCTTCGCATTCAGGAGGTCGTCCGCGAACTCGTCCGAGATGTCGCCTTCCGCATACGACATCCAAGCGCCCTGGGTGGCGGCTTCGGCACGATAGAGGAAGTCGGTGAGCGAGGTGTACGAAATGAGGATGGCAGCGATGAGCGCAGCGGCGAGTGCAACGCCTGCCATGGTGACGACCGTGCGTACGCGATTGGCGCGCAGCGACCGCATCGTGAAGTTGGTCATGCCGCTCATCGTCGGATCCTTTCATCCCGAACGATCTTGCCGTCCTCGATCGCGATGATCCGATCTGCCGCGAGCGCGATCTCTTCATCGTGCGTGATCACGATCATGGTCTGGCCATGATCGCGGTTGGACTGGCGTAGCAAGCGCATGATCTCGTTGCTGTTCGCGGTATCGAGGTTGCCGGTCGGTTCGTCAGCCAGCACGAGCGCTGGTGCGTTCATGAGCGCACGCGCGATGGCCACGCGTTGTTGTTGGCCGCCAGAAAGCTGGCTCGGCAAATGACCTTCCCGCCCACGTAGACCGAGTTGATCGAGCAGCTGGTTCAAACGCTCTTCGTTCACTTCGCGCCCATCCAGCGCAACGGGTAGTGTGATGTTCTCCACTACGTTGAGCACGGGAACGAGATTGTAGAACTGGTAGACCAGGCCCACCTCACGACGGCGGAAGATCGCGAGCGATTCATCGTCGCGGTCGTACACGTCCATGCCGTTCACTTTGACCGTTCCGGACGTGGGTCGATCGACACCACCGATCAAGTGGAGCAACGTCGACTTTCCTGAGCCCGATGAGCCCACGATGGCAACGAATTCGCCTTCCTGCACCGTAAGCGAAACATCGTCGAGCGCGCGCGTGGTCGCAACGCCGGTTCCGTAGACTTTGGTGAGGTGGCTGACGGTGAGTATATCCATGGGGAAGTGCCTTTCTCTTGGTGTTCAGCCTCATCTTGAGTATGAACGGCGCGGCTTGCGCTCGCGTGAATGCTGTCTTACGGAATCGTCACCTTGACAACGCGATGAATGAGTCGTCAAAGCAGAAGGGCTAGACGGTGATCTTAGGAAACGCGATCTGGAAGCACGCTCCGCCCTCAGCTGCGTTGCTCGCACGGATCGTACCTCCTTGCACGGATATGAGCGACTGGGCGAGAGCGAGGCCGACGCCGAATCCTTCTTGTGTGGGTGCGTTGGCGTTCGTGCCGCGGTAGAAGCGTTCGAAGACGTGCGGCAGGTCGTCATCTGTGAATCCCGCACCTGTATCAGTGACGGTGATGGTGGTGGCGAGCGCGTTCTCGTTCGCTGTTATGCGCACCGTTCCGCCAGCCGGGGTGTGTTCCATGCAATTCTTCGTGATGTTCTGAATAGCCTCGGCGGTCCAGAGCAGATCTCCTTGGAAGCTCGCGCGCTCGTCAGATTCGAGCACGAGCGTGATGTCGCGTAGATCGAACGAAGGCTCCAGGGGAAGGACCGCTCGCTGGATGGCCTCGGCAGCGAACACTTCTCGTGCTTCGACATGAATGGCCCCTGCATCTGCCTTCGCGATCTTCAGCAGCGTGGTCTGCAGCCAGGACATACGCTCGATCATCGATTCGAGTTCGCGTACGAGGCGCTTGCGTTCAGCTGGATCGTCGGCGTTCTCGATGGCGGGCAAGCGCAAACCGATCGCAGTGAGCGGTGTGCGTGTTTGGTGGGAGATATCCGCCAGCGCATCGGCGAGCGCATTGCGCTCTTTAGAAAGGGAATCGCTCAACCGCGAAAGGCGCGCGACCATCTTACCGAGCTCGTTCGCGAGCACGGCCACATCACCTTCACGATAAGAGGTGAGGTTGATCGAGCGACCGTTATGGAGCACTTCGTCGATCTGTCCCGCAAGGCGACGGGTCTCTCTATGGCGCCACAGCGAGAAGACAACGAAGAGCGCAAGGCACGCAGCGCCGCATATCACGATCCATGGCTTCGCTTCGCCAGGGGCGCATATGCTCGCCAGTGCGATCACTATCACGAAGGCGAGCGATTGATATATGAATGTATTCCATGAGCCCATACGCTAACTTTCGTCGGAGACCTTGTAGCCGAGCCCGCGCACGGTAAGGATGATGGTGGGGTCGGTTGGATCGGTCTCGATCTTTTGACGCAGGCGCTTGATATAGACGTTCAGCGCGTTATCGGAAACGTATTCGCCGGCACTATCCCACACTGCATCGCGCAGATTCTCGCGGGTGATCAAGCGCCCTTTGCGCTGAAGGAAATAGAGCAGCAACCGATATTCGAGCGCGGAAAGGAAGACTTCTTTGCCCGCTTTCGTCACTGTGGCCGAGGAAACGTCAAGGCGTACATCGCCCACCTCAAGAACGGTTTCAGCAGGATTCGCCTTGCGCAGCGCCACGCGCATGCGCGAGAGCAATTCGCGAGTGCGAAAGGGCTTGGCGATGTAGTCGACCGCGCCCATGTCGAGACCCGCTACCGTGGAGTATTCGTCGTCGGAAGCGGTCAGGAAGATGACGGGCATTTCAGGTGCAGCGTCGCGCGCAGCGGCGCATACCGCGAATCCGTTGCCTTGTGCCAGTGTGATGTCCAAGAGCGCGATCGCGAAGGTCTCGCGATCGAGTGCTTCGCAAGCTTCGTTTTGCGTTGCAAAGGAAGTGACCGCATAGCCTTCGCTCTCCAGCACATCGCGTAGTGCTGAAACGATAGCGGTATCGTCTTCGACCAGTAGAACGTGCATGGGTATCCTCCTTTCATCCATCATATCGAAAAGGGTATGTTCGCGCGCTTACAGAAGCGTAATTTCCGACCCGGAAGCGCGTAGGAGAGATGTTCCCGAATCGCTCTTGTCTCGTCCTCAGTGAAGGTGTTCGGCCATCTCGATCTCGAGCAGGCCGATGAACATAAGGATGTCCACAAAAGAAGAACGCCACCTGAAGAGGTGACGTTCGTGCGCTCTTTGGAGCGGGCGACGGGAATCGAACCCGCGTGAGTGGCTTGGGAAGCCGCCGTAATAACCATTATACGACGCCCGCGTGTGACCGATTATACTCCACCTTGCGCGCCATGCCCACCTTGCATGTTGTTGTCGGATCACACGGCTTCCCAGAGATCGCACATGGAAAAGTTCCCTTTTATCAGGCACGACCTCTGCTCTTCCGCAAGCAGTGGCATGATCTAAACGATAACGAACGAAAACCTGACCGATGCGAAAGAAGCGATTAGAATGAGAAAAGACAATATCTTCGAAAGGAAAGCGACCGTGAAAGAGATCGAGGACCTCGACAACATCGATCATCGACTGTGGCATCGACTCGAGCGCTTGCAAGTGCTGGCGATGCGCTACATGCACGCGCAGTTCGGCGACCGCATGGCGCGTGGTCGAGATGCGTCGCGCGGACAGGGTCGTGTCCTGAAGGCGCTTTCCCTGGTGAAGGACCCCATCAGCCAGAAGGATCTGATGGAGGTTCTGGATATGCGTCAACAATCGCTGGCGGAATTGCTCTCGAAGCTGGAGGCGAAAGGCTACATCACGCGCACACCGTCGCCCGAGGACCGCCGTAAGCAGATCGTGGAACTGACCGAAGAAGGCCGTGCTGCAGCAGATGCAGTTCCCGACGCGGATCCGAACATCGATTTCTTCGATTGCTTGGCCGACGATGAAAAGGCGAACTTGGAAGAATACCTCACACGCCTTGCTGAATCGCTCGAGCAGAAGTGGGAGGAAGAGACGCCTCGCCGCCCACGTCGTTCGCGCCCCGCGTCGCCATTCGGATTCGGTCGCATGCCTCGTCGATAGTTCTTTTCCTATCAGAACGATGGGTTATCCATGTTGCGCTAGAATGACACTGGTATATGAAAATCCCAGCTCAATCGACAAGGAGAATTTGGAATGGATCGTTTGAAGGATAAAGTTGCGATCGTAACGGGCTCCACGAGTGGAATCGGAACGGGCATCGCGAAGATGTTCGGCGCAGAAGGAGCGAAGGTCGTCGTATGCGGCCGCAATGTAGAGCGTGGCCAGGCAGTGGTCGACGCGATCGAATCTGCAGGTGGCGAAGCATTCTTCCACACCATGGATCTTACGCAGCCCGAAACCGTGGACACGCTGTTCGCTGATGTCGTTGCCAAGTGGGGCAAGATCGACGTGCTCGTGAACAATGCAGCGGGCATGGCGCTGAAGGACGGTCGCGTGGACGAGATCTCGCTCGAAGATTGGGACGCGGTGTTCGCGAGCGACATTCGTTCGACCTTCTACTGCATCAAGACCGTGCTCCCCTATATGCAGGAGAACGGCGGCGGCTCGATCATCAACATCGGTTCGATGGCCTCGTGCGGTGGCGACCTGGGCACCACGGCGTATGCATGCGCGAAAGCGGGCGTCGATATGCTCACGAAGTACACCGCGATCCAGTACGGCAAACAGAACATTCGTTGCAACTGCGTGCGCCCTGGCCTCATCGTCACGCCGCAGAATGAAGCGAGGGTCCCGCAGGCACTGAAGGATATCTTCCTCGACAACATCGACGTGACCCGTTATGGCGCGCCGGAGGACATCGCTGCGATGTGCGTCTATTTGGCAGGCGATGAGAGCAGCTACTTCACCGGTCAGGTCGTCACGGTCGACGGCGGCATGAACTCGCACGTTCCTACCACCGCGCAGTTCCGCGCTATGGCATCGCGCACCTGGTAGAACGCAGGATCGCTCCTTGGAAACACGAAAGGCCGGGTAGTCGCTCGGCCTTTTTCTTCATGGGAGATGGACTAACGTATGATCGGTCTAGCCCTTGTAGGGATCTTCGATCGAGCTGCCGAGATCCGCTGCGGTGCTCATTCGCACAGCTCGGCCACCATATCCATGAACCGTCTGCTGGCGATGGGTACGCTCGCGTCGTCCTTCCAAGCGAGCGCGATCGTGCGTGAGACGGGCGGATCGCAAGGGCGCGTGACCACGTTCCATCCACAGCGCTCCATGATCAGTTCGGCAAGGATGCTTACGCCAAGGCCCTGTTCGACCATGGCCATGATGGCGAAGTCGTCATGGATTGTGAAGCGCACGTCGGGCTTGAGCCCGCATGCCTTGAATGCCTCGAGCGGTTCGTAGTAGCCGCCCTCTTCGAGCAAGATGAACGGTTCTTTCGCGAGCGCTTCGAGCGGCACCGTATCGAGCTTGGCGAGCGGGTGGCTAGGCGGAAGCACAGCGCACATCGCGCCATCGGTTATCACCTGCGTTTTCAGCCCTTGTACGGCAGCAGGGTTCACGAATCCGAAGTCGACGCGCCCTTCGCGGATCCATTCGGGAATAAGATCGTAATCGCCCTGATGGATGACGAATTCGACCGCAGGCCACCGCTCCTGGAAACGTGCGATCACTTCGGGTAGCCATTGCTCGGAAATGGAAGCGATGGTGCCCATGCGCACGGTTCCGCGCTCGAGCCCTGCGATCTCTGCCACTTTTTCTTCAACGAGGCGCTCAGCATTCAGCACGCCTTCGATGCTCGGAAAGACGAGCTTTCCCTCAGGCGTGAGGTGAACCCCGCTGCGATCGCGCACGACCAGTTTGAAGCCGATCGTGTTCTCGATGGCGGCGACCGCTTGGCTCACCGCCGATTGGGTATAGCCCAATTCATCAGCGGCCTTCGAGAAACTGCCTAGCTCGACCACGCGTGCAAGGATCTGATAGCGTGAAGTATCCATATAAGCATTCCTAATACTTAGTTCAAATATCTTTGTTTCACTTATGCTAACGCATCCCGTATGCTTCGGAGTCGAAAAGCACGATTCGGCCCACAGAAAGGGAAGCGATGACCTCACGACAAGACAAAGCCAACACGCCTTCTCATGCAAGAGCGTGGCTCGCGTTCCTTGCCTTCGGCATCGTTTCCTGCTGCCTATATGGGTTCGGCGCAGGCATGCGTGGCGATATCGGCATCCTTTTGGTGCCCTTGGTCGAGCAGTGCGCGATCCCTTATGAAGACGTGAGCTTCTGCGTTGCGGTCATGCAGCTCGTCTTCGGCGCGAGCCAGCCTGCGTTCGGTATCTTGGCGAATCGCAAGTCGAATCGTTTCGTGCTGCTCCTGGGGGTCGCATTCTTCATAGGGAGTCTTGTTGGTATGGCGCTCGCGACGGGACCGATCACTCTCTTCGTCTCGCTCGGTGTGCTCTTCGGCCTCGGTGCTGGTGCGATCTCGTTCGGTCTCGTGCTCACCTCGTCCATCAATTTCGTGGGACAGCAGCGCGCTATGACCATCTCGGGCATGCTCAATGCAGCTGCGGGTCTGGGCTCCTTCGTGTTCTCGCCTGTTTTGAATGGGCTCGTACAAGCAGGCGGTATGGGACTTGTGGCGGCAGGCATGCTCGTCCCGTTCCTCGCGCTCATCCCGATCGTGCTCGTGGTCACCTCGAAGGACAAGATCGCGAGTCTGCCCTCATCCGACGAACCGCAGATCGTGAAACCGGGCGACCTCTTCAAGCGCGCCCTGCATAACCGTACGTTCGTGTTGCTCATCATCGGATTCACTACCTGCGGGTTCCATATGGTCATCATCGAGACGCACCTGTTCTCGCAGTACGTTTCCTATGGCATTCCTGCCGATGCCGCCAGTTGGGTGTTCTCGCTCTATGGCATCTTCACCATCGTTGGCGCGCTTCTTTCGGGTTGGCTCAGCACGCGCGTGCATAAGGGCCGACTGCTCGGGTTCTATTACGGTTTCCGTGCGATTTGGGTGCTGGTTTATATCTTCCTCGTGCCGAAGACCATCGCCACCGCGGTCATCTTCTCGGCGGGCCTCGGTATGACCGGCGATGCCACGGTCTCACCCACGTCGGGTCTCGTGAATCGAGAGTTCAAGTTCTTCGAGGTGGCGACGCTCATCGGCGTGCTGTTCTTCTGTCACCAGATCGGAGCATTCTTCAGCGCATGGCTCGGCGGTGTACTGCTCGATGTGACCGGTGGTTATGATGCAGTCTGGCTCTTGGATGTGGTGTTGTGCGCTATCGCGTGCCTCGCCAGCTTGCGAATCCCGAGTCGTCCCTTAGTTGCTAAGCAGTAGCGCAGCCGGGCGCGAAGCCCCAAAATGAAAAAGGCGGGCGAAAGCCTCAAGAAAGGAAACGATATGAAGCAGTACGTGGTCGATGCGTTCACCGATAAGCTTTTCGCGGGCAATCCAGCGGCGGTCTGCGTGATGGGTGCCTGGCCGGACGAGCAGCTCATGATGAACATCACGATCGAGAACAACTTTTCCGAAACGGCGTTCGTCGTACCAGAGCAGGGAAGGTGGCACCTGCGTTGGTTCACTCCTGGTGGCGAGATCGATCTGTGCGGACACGCGACGCTCGCAACGGCATTCGTGCTGCTGAATCACGAGGGCGCTGAAGGCGAAGAGGTTCGCTTCGACACGCTCAGTGGTGAATTGGTAGTTCGTCGCGCGGGCGATCTATACGAGATGGATTTCCCTGCGTACGATCTGCGTGAGGTCGCAGTGACTGACGATATCGAGCGTGTGCTCGGCGCCCGTCCGAGCAAAGCCTTCCTCGGGCGCGATCTGCTTTGCGTCTTCGATGAAGCGGGGACGGTCTCCGATATCGAGCCAGACCTTGATGCTATGAAGAATCTCGAAGGATTGTTGTGCCACGTAACGGAACCAGGTGCGGGAACGCATGACTGCATCTCGCGTAGTTTCGCACCAAAGCTCGATGTGCCTGAAGATCCTGTGTGTGGTTCCGGTCATTGCCATATCGCACCCTATTGGGCGCGCCGCTTAGGAAAGAAAGACATCAGGGCTTATCAGGCATCAAAACGGGGTGGCGAACTGTTCTGTCGCATTAAGGACGATCGCGTGACGCTGGCAGGCAATGCCGTTCTCTTCTCGATCGACGATCTTCAGATCGATCGGTAGATTCTCGCGCATCAAGAAGAGCGGGTCAAACCAAATAGCGCCCGAGTGGATCAGCCGGTGTAGGCAGTATCGCTCGAGTTGCTGAAATCAAGACAGGCTAACGTCCTCAAAATCAGAAAGAAAAATCGACTTCTTCGTAAACGATCCCACGCGCTTCCAATTCCTCGAAAAGCTCTTCAGGTGTCAGTGCCGTAACAGGCGACCGTGCGAAGTCTTTCGAATTGCGTGTGATGATGAAGTCCGCGCCGATCTTCTGAGCGCAGCATGCGACCAAACAATCTTCGAAGTCGTTCCATTTCATGCTGAGCGCTTTCGCGATATCAGCAGATGAAACACCGACCACCTGCAGGAAATCAAGATCCTCTTCGACGATGCGCTGTGCCTCAAGACTGCCATGGGTCTTTCGCAAAAGATAGATGATGTCAGTGATCATGTTGGCAGAGATATACGCGGTCGCCTCTCCCGTAATGCCGAGCAAGCAAACGCGTCGCGAAAGCTCTGCGAATGGCTTTCGATTCGCTATGTGATCGAGCACGATGTTGGTATCAAGCATCAGATCCATGGCGCTCAGCGAACCTTTCTGCTCTCAATTCCTCATCGGTCATATCGATCGGCTCTGCAGCGCGGCATGCATCGAACGCCCTGACGCGGCTTGCAAGATCGCGACCCTCGTGGCGCTCTTCCTGAAAAGGAAGCGCATCGTTCTTAACGGTGTCTTCGAACAATTTCCGTACTGCTTGCGAAGGGGTGAGACCTTCTTTTTCCATGATCTGAGATGCCCGCATCTTTAGGTCTTTGTCGAGTCGCACGGTAAGAATGGCGTCCATGTCTCTCACCCCATTTGTAATACATGTAATACAACCCGATTATATCATGCAGCTTATGGGAAAGAAAAGGGCAGTGTGGCGATAGCTGCTAGAATGAAACCCATGAACGAACAGCACGCTTACAAAGCATTCATCTTCGATCTGGACGGTACGCTTCTGAATACGCTCCCCGATCTGGTGAATGTGACGAACAAGGCGCTCGAGGAAGAGGGCTTCCCGACGCATACGCCCGAACAGATCCTCACCTATATCGGCGATGGTGCAGCATCGCTCATCAGCCAAGCGGTTCCAGCCGATGCGACCCAAGAACAATTCGAGCGCACCTTTAAGCGCTTCAAAGATAACTATCACGAGTTCGGCATCCTCTACACCACCGAATTCGATGGCATGAACGAGGTGCTGCAGAAAGCGAAGGATGTGGGCGTGGGGCTCGCCATCATGTCGAACAAGTTCGAGCAGGGCGTCATCGATGTGCGCGATCGGTTCTTCCCGGGCCTCATCGAAGTGGCGCATGGCGAATCCGAAAGCATCCCGCGCAAGCCAGATCCCACAGGACTGCTCTTGTGCGCGAAAGAGCTTGGTGTCGACCCGAGCGAGGCGCTCTTCTTCGGCGATTCTGCAAGCGATATCCAAGCAGCGCATAATGCGGGCATGAAGGGTGTGGCGGTCATGTGGGGCTACCAACCTCATGAACGATTGCTCAGCGCGCAGCCCGAATACGTCCTCGATACGCCGGCGGACATGCTTCCGCTCGCAGGCCTCTAGGATGCGCGGCGTATGACCGGTCAGTCGATCGCGAATCCTGCTGCCAATGCGGCATCGATCTACGAACGCCAGCGCGCCACCGCGTGCGCGAATCTCACCAACTTCTACGAAGGTAGCTTGAATGCACTCTTCTGCGTCGTTTCGAGCGATCGGCCGATCGAGCCTGAACGAAAGGCGCTGGAGGCGACCGCGCAGCGCGGTGGTTTCACTTCACAGCAAATGATCTGGGTCACCACGAACGCGAAGAGCGACGATGCATCCGAAAGCACTTCGCTCGATCCCGCCGATCTCATGCAACTCGTCGAATCGATCGACCCGCTGTGTTTGGTCGTGCTCGATCAACGAGCGGCCGAAGTGCTCTCGCGCGCCTACAATCAGCCGGTCAAGCTCGAAGCATGCGATTCGATCCTCGGGCGCCCGTGTTGTGCCTTCGTCGATTTCAACCGCATGCTCCAGACTGACGAGCGCAAACAGAGGGCTTGGGCGCTCTTCAAGGAATTGCTCGCCCGCGTGAACGACCTCTAGCGAGCGCGGAAATCCAAGTCACTATAATAAGGAACGAACCGAACGAAAGGCACCACATGGCGAACAAGTCTCTAGCGACCGCTCCCGATCAGCAGACCATTCTCGTAACGGGAGGCGCGGGCTTCATCGGCAGCCACACGTGCGTCGAACTGCTCGAAAAAGGCTACGACGTAGTGGTGGTGGACGATCTTTCGAACTCCAGCGAAGAGGCCATCCGTCGTATCGGTCAGATCACCGGAAGGGCTGACCACCTCACGTTCTATCAGGTGAACATCCTCGATCGCGAAGGTCTCGAGAAGGTCTTCGCTGCGCACGATATCGATGCCATCATCCATTTCGCAGGCTACAAAGCGGTGGGCGAGAGTACTCAGAAGCCGCTCGAATACTACTGGAACAATGTGACGGGATCGCTCGTCCTCTTCGATGTGGCGCGCGACCACGATGTGAAGAACATCATCTTCTCGTCCAGCGCGACCGTGTACGGCGATCCGGAAATGATCCCCATCACCGAAGCCTGTCCGCTGCACGAGGCAACGAACCCCTATGGCGAGACCAAGGCCATGCTCGAGCGCATCCTCACCGATCTGTATCGCGCGGACGACGAATGGAACGTTGTGCTGCTACGTTACTTCAATCCGATCGGTGCCCACGAAAGCGGCATGATCGGCGAAGACCCCAAAGGCATCCCGAACAACCTGCTTCCCTACGTGGCGCAGGTGGCCACGGGTAAGCTCGAATGCATCCAGGTGTTCGGCGACGACTATCCCACCCCCGATGGCACGGGCGTGCGCGACTACATTCACGTGGTCGATCTTGCCCGCGGCCACGTGAAGGCGCTTGATTACATGGGTGGCAAGGTCGGCAGTGGCAAGGCGATCGGCCTTGGCAGTATCGAAGGCCCGGTCGCTGCGGATGGTACGCGCAGCGGTGTAGCGGTGTTCAACCTGGGCACGGGCACGGGCTCGAGCGTGCTCGAGGTCATCAAGGCGTTCGAGCAAGCGTGCGGCAAAGAACTTGCCTACAAGATCGTCGAGCGCAGGCCGGGCGACATCGCCGAGAACTACGCAGCATGCGATAAGGCTGCTCAAGAGCTCGGTTGGGTCGCCGAATATGACCTCGCGCGCATGTGCGCGGACACGTGGAACTGGCAGAGCCAGAATCCGAACGGGTATAACGCGTAATCGTCCTAACGCCACGAAAGAACGACACATACCGAAGCCGTAGAGCGACTCTCTGTACTGTCTTATTCTGTATGAAGTACAGAGCAGCGACCGCATGAGCGCGAAGCGCGAACAGGGAAGCGGGTCGACTCATAGGCTTCAGTATGTGTCGTTCTTGTGTTCGTTAACACTAATTACAGTGAAATTCACACCGCTAGTAAAAATGAGACCCCGCGCCTCTCATTTGCAGGCTCATAATACAAACAGCTTTCAAAGCTTCACCACACATCAGCACAGCCGCGGGACCTCGTGTCCGTGCGACTCTTCATGAAGAGATAGGAACCAAGCTATGTGTACCAATGGAGTGAACACCGATCAATTCAAGATGATGCTCGAGCAGATGGACGACCAAGTGGCGCTCAATCGCCGCTGGACGCACAAGCTCTATCACAAGGCTGACGATAACGGATATGAGAAGACCGCTGCCGTGCTCAAAGAAGTGCAGGGTCTGATGGATGAAGCACGCGCGCTCCTGACCGACGCACAAGATGCGGTCGACAAGGATGCGAGCGCTGCACCTGGCGTCACGGTCAACCTCGTTTAACGCGAACGGAGGGGGACTCGATGAGCAGTGATCTGATGCGTTTTTCGGTAGCGATGCCGGAAGACCTTCTTATCAAGTTCGATCATCTGGTCGCACGTCGCGGCTTGGCGAAGAATCGCAGCGAGGTCATTCGCGATCTGGTACGCGATGCGCTGGTCGAGGGCGAATGCGCGACCCCAGGCCGTATCGTGATGGGAACGCTCACGATCGTCTACGACCATCATGCCAGCGACCTGCAGGAGAAGCTGCATTACATCCAGCATCACTATCTCGAACACATCATCACCTCGACGCATGTGCATGTTGACGAGGATAATTGCCTCGAGGTCATCATCCTGAAAGGGGAGACCGGCGAAGTGCAGGATGTGGCGAACCTCATCCTGGGAACCAAGGGCGTCAAGACCGGTCGTTTGGTCATGACCACTACAGGCGCATTCATCTAGGGAACGAATATGGACGAAACGGTACTTCTTGGACACGGAAGCGGTGGCTCGATGATGAAACGCATCATCGACCAGGTCTTCTTCGAAGCGTATGCGGGGGAAGAACTGCTGACGGGCGACGACGCCGCGTGCCTTGCAGCCCCTAAAAGCGGACGCATCGCATTCTCGACCGACAGCTTCGTGGTCACGCCTCAATTCTTCCCCGGTGGCGATATCGGTCGTTTGGCCGTGTGCGGCACGGTGAACGATGTGGCGACCAGCGGCGCGATCCCTCAATATCTCAGTTGCGGGTTCGTCCTCGAAGAGGGTTACCCCATGGAAGACCTCAAGCGCATCTGCGCCAGCATGGCTGAAGTGGCCAAAGAAGCAGGCGTGCGCATCGTGACGGGCGACACCAAGGTGGTCAATCGTGGTCATGGCGATGGCGTCTTCATCAACACCTCAGGTGTCGGCTTCATCCCCGAAGGTGTCGATCTGTCGGGTGCCTATTGCAAACCGGGGGATAAGATCCTGGTGACAGGTACGCTCGGTGATCACGGCATCACCATCATGAGTTGTCGCGAAGAGCTGGGTTTCCAGGCAGACTTGCAAACGGACGCCGCGCCGCTCAACCACCTCATCCAAGAGGTACTGGCAGCAGCTCCCGATACTCGTTGTTTCCGCGACCCGACGCGTGGCGGTCTCGCTTCCACGTTGAACGAACTTGCCGATCAGTCTCAGGTCGATTTCATCGTCGAAGAAGACGCGGTGCCCGTGAAGGATGCGGTGCGCGGTGCGTGCGAGATGCTGGGCTACGATATCTTCCAGGTGGCCAACGAAGGCAAGATGGTCTGCGTGGTTCCGGCCGATCAAGCCGATGCAGCACTGGCCGCCATGCAGGCGAACAAGTACGGGAAGGATGCGGCCATCATCGGCGACGTGGTCGAAAAGCCCGAGAACCGTGATTCGCGCGTATCGCTGCGCACAGGGTTTGGCTCTTTGCGCATCATGGACATGCTCGTGGGCGAACAGCTTCCCCGCATTTGTTGAACGAAAAGGCGCTTTAGCGCTTCGCCACGAATCAAGGCAACCATCGAACTCCCTGCCCTTTTCGGCGGGGAGTTCTTTTATGTAGGTCGTAACGGTTAGTTAACTTTCTGCACGAACCTGCTGCACAAAGCGGTAAAACTACGATAATGAACTCGTAGAAGATATTGGCAGCGAGAAAGGAAGAACGATGGCACGTATAGACGCATTCGGTATGCCCAGCGCAGAGCTCATCACCAGCATCGAAGCGATCGCGGGCACGGGCGATAAAGATATCATCGTAACGACGGACAGCAAGGACACGCTGGAAGACCTTACCAGTTATGCGAACAACTCGGATAGCTACATGGAAGTGCACGATATCGATAACGGATGGGAAGTGCACCTGGGCATCGGTCAGGTAGGCACCACCCCTGAACCCCCCTCGAGCGTTTCTTCAGTCCCCGAAGACGCTGTTTAGGCCCGCAAAAGCGCAAACCGCTTACAGAAAGAATGTGTAAGCGGGTTGCATCGAAAGCTATCCGTGGTATTTTCCTACAGAGGGGTTTTCGCCCCGATCTAGTTTTTTAACTAATACCGAGGAGAAGAGGTACACGATGGCACATCCAGTTATTCTGGAAGAAGAATGTATTGGCTGCGGCATTTGCGTTGACGACTGCCCTCAAGAGGTGCTCGAAGTGGTGGACGGCGTCGTAGCTGTTATCAATGAGGATTCCTGCATCGCTTGTGGCGACTGCGTTGAAAGCTGCCCGATGGGCGCGATCCCGGAGATCGTCGAAGACTAAGTAACCTTTTGGCAAGTAACTTTTCAAACGCGCAACAAAACCCAAAAGTGCTGGACGAGCGGTTCTACTATAGGTTCAGTTCGTTTGACATGGCGGATCGGGTGTGCGTTGTAGAAGTTGCACAGCTCGTTCAAAGGATGGGATAGCAGGAATCTGATATCCCAGCATGACCGAATCAGTTATGTGTGAATTATGGAGGCGAACGTTAGTTCGTCTCCTTTTTTATTCTGACCGGAAGCCTTTGAACTGCGAAAATGCGAATAATGGTCAAATATCAAAATTCGCAACGCATAAAACTTTACAACAACACACTTAGATTATATTATGTCAAGCGTTGGAGCTTACATAATAGGGCTCCACTTACTTATGGGTAATAATGGGTTCGGTAAAACGGGTCTCAATTGAAAGGATATACAAATGTCAAAGATTATCGGTATCGACTTGGGCACTACCAATTCCGCAATGGCGGTCATGGAAGGTTCGGAGCCTGAGATTTTGGTGAACGCTGAAGGCGATCGCACTACCCCATCGGTCGTTGGTTTCGGCAAAGACGGCGAACGCACCGTTGGCAAAGCTGCTAAGAACAAGGCGGTCACCAATCCTGAAAACACTGTTGCTTCCGTGAAGCGCTTCATCGGCCGTTCCTATGGCGAAACGGGCGAGGAGCAGAAGACCGTCGCCTACAACGTGAAGAATGGTAACGGCGGTCGTGCGGTCGTGGACATCGATGGCCACGATTACATGCCGGAAGAGATCTCCGCGATGGTCCTGCAGAAGATCAAGTCCGACGCTGAAAAGCGCGTGGGCGAGCCTATCACGCAGGCGGTCATCACGGTTCCTGCTTACTTTAACGACGCACAGCGTCAGGCGACGAAGGACGCAGGCAAGATCGCTGGCCTCGAGGTCATGCGTATCATCAACGAGCCTACGGCAGCCGCGCTCGCTTATGGCTTGGATAAGACCAACAAGGACGAGAAGGTCCTGGTATTCGACCTTGGTGGCGGTACCTTCGACGTTTCCGTTCTCGAGCTTGGCGATGGCGTGTTCGAAGTTTGCTCGACCGCAGGCGATAACCACCTTGGTGGCGACGACTGGGATCAGCGCATCATCGACTGGATCGCAGACAAGTTCCAGGCGGACAACGGCATCGATCTGCGCAAGGATAAGATGGCGATGCAGCGCCTGAAGGAAGCTGCTGAAAAGGCGAAGATGGAACTGTCTTCCACCACGCAGACCAACATCAACCTGCCGTTCATCTCTGCAGGCGAAGCTGGTCCGTTGCACCTTGACTACACGCTCACTCGCGCAGAGTTCGAGCGCATCACGAAGGATCTGCTCGATCGCTGCAAGAAGCCAGTCGAGCAGGCACTGAAGGACGCAGACCTGAAGACGGGCGACGTGGATGAGGTCATCCTGGTCGGCGGTTCGACCCGTATGCCTGCTGTGCAGGAACTGGTCGAGAAGATGACCGGCAAGAAGCCGAACATGTCCGTGAACCCGGACGAGGTCGTCGCGATGGGCGCAGCTGTTCAGGGCGGCGTTCTGGCTGGCGATGTCGAAGGCATCCTGCTGCTCGACGTTACCCCGCTTTCGCTGGGTGTCGAGACCATGGGTGGCGTCATGACCAAGATGATCGAGCGCAACACCACCATTCCGACGCGCAAGACCGAGATCTACTCCACCGCGGCAGATAACCAGACGTCGGTAGAGATCCATGTTCTCCAGGGCGAGCGCGAGATGGCAGCGGGCAACAAGACGCTCGGTAAGTTCCAGCTCACCGGCATCCCCGCAGCACGTCGTGGCATGCCTCAGATCGAGGTCACGTTCGACATCGACGCTAACGGCATCGTGAACGTTTCCGCGAAGGACCTGGGCACGGGCAAGCAGCAGCAGATCACCATCTCTGGTTCGACCGCGCTCACCGATGACGAAGTCGATCGTATGGTGAAGGACGCGGAGATTCACGCAGAGGAAGATGCTGCGCGTAAGCAAGAGGTCGAGATTCGCAACAACTGCGATTCGCTCATCAATGCGACCGAGACCACGCTGGCGGAAATCTCTGATAAGGTCGGAGACGACATGAAGAAGCAGGCTGAAGATGCCATCGCGGCAGCGCGTACCGCGCTCGAGGGCACCGATCTCGAGGCCATCAAGTCCGAGACCGAGAACCTCCAGCAGGTCGGCTACAAGCTCGCGGAAGTGGTCTACAGCACTGAAGGCGCTCAGGCAGGTGCAGCTGCTGAAACGGCAGAGAGCACCCCTGCGGAAGACACCATCGAAGCTGATTTCGAGGTCGTCGACGAAGACGAGAACAAGGACAACTAGTCATGACGAACCGTACATCTGATGAAGAGGTAGAAGTTCCTGCCACTGAAACAGATCCGGAAGCTGAAGTCGTCGATGCTGAGATCGTAGAAGAGACCGACTCCCCCGAAATGGGGGAGGAGGCCTCTGAAGAACTTTCAGCCGAGGATGAGGTCGCGGCTGCGAAAGCTGAAGCGGCCGAATGGCAGAACAAATACCTTAGGCTTCATGCGGAATGGGACACGTACCGCCGTCGCATGAAGGAACAGCGTGAAGAGGAAAAGCTTCGCGCAACGGAAAAGCTCGTCGAAGACATCATCCCGGTGCTCGACGATTTCGAGCGAACCATCGACTACGCTACGGAAAACGGCGAAGAAGGTTTGCTCGGTGGCGTGATCGCCGTACATAACAAGCTCAATGAAGTGCTGGTGAAAGAAGGGGTCGTGGTCATCGATCCGGTGGGGCAACCCTACGAAGCACTTGAAGCTCAGGCCGTTGCGACGGTCGACAACCCTGCGGTCCCCGACGAGACCGTGGAGCAGGTTTACCAGAAGGGGTACCGTATGGGCAACAAGGTCATCAGGCCAGCCATGGTAACGGTAGCCGTTGGTGGACCGAAACGTGAAACCGACGAAGACGACGAGAACGAATAGATGAGTTCTTATAGCAGGCGGGTCTCACAGGTCCGCCTGTTTCACGTCGATGAAGAAAAGAAAGAGAGGTGGAACGAATGGCATCCACACCCGATTACTACAAGACGCTAGGCGTTCCACGAAGCGCAACTGCTAGTGAGATCAAGAAAGCCTATCGTAAGCTCGCTCGCGAGAACCACCCCGATGTGGGCGGCGACGAAGAGAAGCTTAAAGAGATAAACGAAGCTTACGAAGTGCTCTCTGACGATAAGAAACGCGAGATGTACGACCAGTACGGCACCGCGAACGAGAACCAGATCCCGTTCCAGGGCGGCAACCCCTTCGGTGGCGGAAATCCGTTCGGTGGAGGTCAGTACACCTACACCACCTCAGGCGGAGGCAACCCGTTCGGCGGTGGCGGCATCGACTGGGCCGACATCTTAGAGAGCTTGCGTCATGGTGAAGGTGCCTTCGGAAGCGATTGGAACTTCGGCGGCGGCCGTCAACCGCAGCCTCAGAACGGTGCGGATAAGAAGGTCAGCCTGACCGTCACGTTCGACGAAGCCTTCAAGGGAGCCGAGAAGAAGGTGCGCATCTCCAATCCTGAAACGCAGGAGAAGGAAACGCTCACCATCAAGGTTCCCGCAGGTGCCATGGAAGGTGGCCGTGTCCGTCTGAAGGGCAAGGGTCAACCGGGCTTGAATGGTGGTGCAGCAGGAGACTTGCTGGTCACCATCAAGATCGCTCCCGATAAGACCTTCAGTCGCGACGGTGCGAACGTGGTCATGAAACTACCCGTCAGCATCGACGAGGCAGCATTGGGTGCGCAAGTGGTAGTACCCACGCCTGAAGGCAAGAAGGTGCGTCTGCGCATCCCGGCGGGAACGCAGGACGGCGCGGTGCTCACGTTGAAGGGCCAAGGAGCTCCTCGCTTGGGCAAGAACGCTTCGGGTAACGGAGACCTCAAGGTCGAGATCGAAGTGAAGATCCCGACCGAATTGAACGATGAGCAAAAGGCTGCGCTCGAGGCATTCAAGGCAGCCACTCCTGAGAGCGTGAGGGGGTAAGCGTGATGAACGATCGAAATCGTCCGCTGTACATGATCGGTGTAGCGGCTGAGCTTGCTGGCGTTCATCCGCAAACCTTGCGCATCTACGAGCAGAAGGGTTTGGTCAATCCGCAGCGTACGCGCGGCAACACGCGCATGTATTCGCAGGCGGACATCGAACGACTGCAGCTCATCAATGAATTGACGAGCGAGGGCATCAACCTCGCGGGCGTCATTCGCATCCTGGATCTTCAGGGTCGTTTGGACGAACGTGACGCGGAGATCGACGACCTGCATAAGCGGGTGCGTCGTTTGGCCGATCGCGTCCATGAACTGGAGACCTACGAACAGGTGAGCACGTTAGTGGCGCACTCCACATCGCTGGAGCTCAGGCGCATCCGCTAACGCGCACGAACGCTCGATCGGAAGGCGAGAGCGTTTCGATGAGCGACGAGATGAAGCAGGCGCTGTTCGCGTCTGCGACGAAGCGAGCCGCGAAGGCTCGCATGAAATGAAAGGAAAAGCTTCATGGATCTACAGAAGATGTTAGAAAAACTGGCGCTTTCTGCCCAAGAAGCTCTGCAGTCCGCTATGAGCATCGCAGGAGATGCGAAATCTGCCATGGTGGAACCGATACATATGCTGGCAGCGCTGCTCTCTTCGGGCGAGCACAACATCAGCTCGATCATCAAGCGCATCGGTGCGGAACCGAACATGCTGCGCGAAGAGGTCGATGCGGAGATCGCTCGTATGCCGAAGGTGGAGGGCGGCGGCATCATGGGCATGACCGCGCCGTCCATGGCGCTGGTCCAACTGCTCGATAAGGCAGTGAAGATCGCAGAGAAATTGGGAGATTCGTACGCCACGAGCGAGCATTTGCTCATCGCGCTCTCGGAAGAGAACGATGCAGCGGGTAAGCTTTTGAACAATGCAGGAATAAACAAGAACGATATTGAAAATGCGTATGAAGAATTGCGAGGTGATACGCGCGTGACTGATCAACAATCGAAAACGGAATTCGAAGTGCTGGACCAATACGGCAACAACCTTACCAAGGCTGCGCGCGAAGGCAAGCTGGACCCGGTCATCGGCCGAAACGAAGAGATTCGCCGAACCATCCAAGTGCTGTCGCGTCGTACCAAGAACAACCCGGTGCTCATCGGCGAGCCGGGCACGGGCAAGACCGCGATCGTGGAGGGCTTGGCCCAACGCATCGTGGCAGGCGACGTTCCCTCGTCGCTGCAAGATCGCGAGCTCATCGCGCTCGACCTGCCCTCTATGCTGGCAGGCGCGAAGTATCGCGGCGAATTCGAAGACCGCCTGAAAGCGGTACTTCGTGAAGTGAAGGAATCTGATGGGCAGATCATCCTGTTCATCGACGAGCTGCACACCATCGTGGGTGCGGGTTCTTCGGGCGATTCGTCCATGGATGCGGGCAATATGCTCAAGCCGGCGCTCGCGCGAGGCGAACTGCATGCCATCGGCGCGACCACGCTCGATGAATACCGCAAGTACATCGAGAAGGACGCGGCGCTGGAGCGCAGGTTCCAGCCGGTCATGGTGGGCGAGCCTTCCGTGGAAGACACTATCGCCATCCTTCGCGGTCTCAAGGAGAAGTACGAGATCCATCATGGTGTTCGCGTGACCGACCCGGCCATCGTGGCTGCGGCCGAGCTGTCGAACCGCTATATCTCGGATCGCTTCCTGCCAGACAAGGCGATCGACCTCATGGACGAGGCGGCATCCCGTCTTCGTATCGAGATCGACTCGATGCCCGAAGAGGTCGACCTGGCAGAGCGCAAGCTCACCCAGATGCAGATCGAAGAGCAGGCGCTCATGAAGGAATCCGACGAGCCGAGCAAGGAACGTCTCGAGCAGCTGCGCAAGGATATCGCCGCAGCGCAAGAGTCGCTCGACAAGCGCAAGGCTGAATGGAAGAACGAGAAGGACTCCATCGTTTCGGTGCAGAACCTGAAGGCCGAGATCGAGACCGCGCAGCTCGAAGAGGAGCGTGCGACTCGTGAAGGCGATCTGGCTCGTGCATCCGAGCTGCGATTCGGGCGTATTCCCGAACTGCAAGAGCAGTTGAAGCAGGCGACCGAGGCGCTCGAAGCGCGTCAGGCTGATGGCACCATCCTGAAAGAGGAAGTGACCGAAGACGAGATCGCGGAAGTGGTCTCTTCGTGGACGGGCATCCCGATCACGAAGATGATGCAGGGCGAGATGGAGAAGCTCATCGATCTGGAAGAGCGTCTGCATGAACGCGTGGTCGGTCAGGACGATGCGGTGTCAGCGGTCGCGGGCGCGATCCGTCGTAGTCGTGCAGGTCTTTCCGATCCCGAGCAGCCCATCGGCAGCTTCTTGTTCCTGGGCCCCACGGGCGTAGGCAAGACGGAGCTCGCAAAAGCGCTGGCGGAGTGCCTCTTCGACGACGAAAAGGCTATGATCCGCATCGACATGTCGGAGTACATGGAGAAGTTCAGCGTACAGCGTCTGATCGGTGCGCCTCCGGGATACGTAGGTTATGACGAGGGCGGTCAGTTGACCGAAGCGGTGCGCCGCAAGCCCTACAGCGTCATCCTTCTCGACGAGGTCGAGAAGGCTCACCCCGATGTGTTCAACGTGCTGCTGCAGGTGCTCGACGACGGTCGTCTGACTGACGGCCAGGGTCGTGTGGTCAGCTTCAAGAATGCCATCATCATCATGACATCCAACATCGGCAGCCAGCTCATCCGTGAGCGCGATGCTGAAGAGACCGTGGGCGACATGGTCGAGGATATGCAGAAGATGACGCCAGAAGCGGCGGCGAAGCGCATGGCAGAGTTCGCGAATCGTATGCAGGATGCACTGCGCAATACCTTCAGGCCTGAATTCCTGAATCGTATCGACGACATCATCACGTTCAACGAGCTCAACATCGCCAGCATCGAGCCGATCGTGGATCTGCAGCTCGCCGATGTGTCAGCACGTCTGAAGGATCGTCATATGACGCTGGTGGTGACGCCTGCCGCGAAGGAGCGTTTGGCCATCGATGGCTACGATCCCGTGTATGGCGCCCGTCCGCTCAAGCGACTCATCCAGCGCCAGGTGGTCGACCGTATCGCAACGGGCATCATCGAAGGTAAGATCTTCGATGGTTCCACTGTCACGATCGATCTTGACGCAGAGGGCGAATATATCGCCGATGTCGACAACAACGGCAAGGACGCTACGCTTCCTGAAGGAGCGGCGGAGTTGCTGGAAGAGGCGAACTCATTCTTGAACGAAGTCGAAGAGGACGAGTAGTCGCTTCGGAATGGCGAAGGATCATTGTGCGGTCATCGAAGCCGAGCAGGCGAATGATCGTGTATGCGATGCAATACCAATGAAAGAAGCCGGAGGTGCTCATGAGACTCCCCGGCTTCTATTGTTTTCAAATTGTGATGCAAACTCATAGCGAAATCATAGCGTCTTGAGTTATAGTAATGATGAGAGAGGGAAAAAGGAGAACAAATGCGACAGCCTCATATCTCAACACCTGGAACAGACACGTTCCTCGTGTCGATCGATTCGTTCGACGACGGGGCGATGCGCGGTACGCTCGACAGCGTGGGAATGAAAGCTCCTGCACGCTTCAATAGCTTGCCGAGTCTCATTCTTATGATCGACAACATCCTCGATCAACAAGAAGAGGCTTTGCAGCCATCTATCAGGCAGGTCGATCCATCGTTCGTGCCCACCATCGAACTTGAGGTGCTCTTCCGCCATAACCATTCATGGCAAGGTCGTATTCGTTGGGATGCTGGTCAAAAGCAGGCAACGTTCAAGAGCGTGCTCGAGCTTCTTTTCATCCTCGAAATGGCTTTTGGAGACTAGAGCGAGCTGGGGAGTGCCGGCTTCGGTTCGCTCTGTTTCATCAGCTTCGAAGGATCTTCATTGATGCTCCACCGGGCATCGATCCTTTTATGATCGTGCTCAGTAGGCGGAGTGCGAAATCTCAGTTTTCTTTCAACTCGCTGCTTTCATGAAAACGTGGGCACACATGCGTGATAATGGAGTTCTGAAGCGGAATTCGACGAAAGCTGGCTGATCTTATGGCGATCATTACCGACGTTATCATCGATCAAGAACGATGCACGGGATGCGGCAAGTGCGTGAACGATTGCATCCAGTTCAACCTGGAGCTACGCGAAGGGAAAGCCCATGCGCTCTCGGAGTGTATGAAGTGCGGACATTGCGTGGCGATCTGCCCCGAAGGTGCGCCTAGTTTGCCCTGTTATGCCGATGTTCCCGTAGAGTACGACGCGAAGACGTTCGACCTTCCTACCGAGAACCTCATCAACAGCATCAAATTCCGTCGCAGCATTCGCGATTTCAAGGATGAGCCCATCTCGATGGAGCACCTTCATCTGCTCATGGAGGCAGGTGGACATACGCCCACTGCGAAGAATGCGCAGATGTGTCGTTTCGATTTCATCCAAGATAGCTTGCCAGAATTCAAAGAGTTGGTGTGGTCGTATCTAGAAGATGTATACGAGACGGATCGCATCATGCCCATCCCTGCTGAAACGCTCGGTCGTTTCATCGATCGTCGCCGAAAGGATCCTGCGGACGATTATCTCTTTCGCAATGCGCCAGCTGTCTTGTTCATCGAAACCCCCGATCCGCTCGATGCCGGGCTTGCGGCGGGTGCGATCGAAATGGTCGCCCATACGCTCGGAATCGGCGTTCTGTACGATGGGTACCTGCGCCGCGTGGTCGACTCATGTCCTGCGGCCCGCACGTATTTCGATATGAGCGACGAACGTGGACTGAATGTTTGCATGTTGTTGGGGTATCAGAATAAGAAGTATTTCCGCACGGCCCCTCGCCGTTTCCCCAGCGTCGTGCTGCGATAGAACGCTACACTTTTGAGGGAAGAGAGAAAGGTTCACTTATGGCAGATAGAATGATCGATCCTACCAACAACGAGCCTCAGGGCGAGATCACCGATGAACTGAAGACCGTCGTTCAGGCCGTGCTGAACGAAGCAGTGTCCAAGATGGAGGCTGGCGAAGAGATCATTCCGTTCACAGGCTTGGCCGTCAAGGAGAACCTCTTCATCGAGACTCATCCAGGCGACGATGCAGAAACGTGCTTCTCGCTCGCTCGTCGTGAAGTGGAAGGTGCGCGCGGTGCGACCGCGTATGCGTTCTGCTACGACGGCTATCTCGATACCGAAGAAGGCACGAAGGACTGCATCATCGCTGAAGGTGGCCTGCCCGGTGCTCCCGAGGCGTACGCATTCGGTTATATCTATGACGAGAACGGCATCAATAAGGACATCGTCTACATCGGTCCGGCACCGAACTTCATGGAAGGCTTGAAGCTCGAGCTCGATATCGAGGGTACGCTCGATCCTGCCGCAGCGCTGAAGGGCGAGTGGGACGAAGACGACACCAAGGCAGTCGAGATCGCCGAGGAAGATTTCGACACATCCGATGCCGTTTCCGAGCAGTAATTTAAAGAGAAATCTTTATTTGTTTAGACGCTGGCTAATGCCAGCGTCTTTTTTTGTTGTTGGGGACAAAAAACAAAGCAAGAAACCGTTCAGGGGGGGGGTTCGCACCCTTTCAGCGCAAAAAAGAGGGATTTAAGAAGCAAAAGCAAATGCATTTATAAGAACATACAAGCAAAGAAGGAGGTTAGAGGGTGTTTGCTAAAGGGCGATTTCTATTTTGTTGTGCTTTGCTGTCAGCTCTAATCATGTTTTCAGGGTGCACATCGCACTCGCTTGCACTCAATCAATCCATAACGATCAAATCGCTCGATTTCAAAGAGCTTGGAACTTGCGTTGCAGGGATATCTTTACCCTCAAGCTTTCGATCTTTCGAAGAGACCGAAAAAGGCATTTTCCAGTACGGGGGAGAACTGGCTGGAGAACAAGTTTATGTTGTGGGCGTCCTAATGCCAATGTTGACTGGCTCACCGAAAGAGACATGGGTCAATGACCGAAAAAGCTTTTTCGAGCACCTCGATGTTCAAAAACTTACTGAGTTTTCGACAAAGACAGGTCTGCCTGTCATCAGCTACGAAGAGATCAATGATAACGGAACGTTAGAGTCACATGCTCTTATATGGCTTACAGACCATTGGTACATGACGTTAACTGGGAATGTAAGTTCAGATGTTATGAGATCTATTGCACAGTCTGTAAAACTAGTCAGCTCACAGGAGGTTTAAATGACCGAAGAAAAATCAAACGAAAGCACACCGCCGTTCGATCAGGCCAATGAAGGCTCTGAAAGCCTAAAGAACGAGAGTGTAAGTAGCCTGCAAGGCTCTTCTACGAGAGAGAACGAAAGTAGAGAGTGCTTGCAGGGCAATATTGTTGACCAATGCGAAGAAACTCCTTCGAATAACGCAGAAAACGGCCTATCCTCATCAGCGAGTATTGACGAACGACCTCCAGTTGATGTGAAGGAAAAGAAGAACAAGAAGTTAGCGATTATTATTGCATCAGTTGTTGCGGTGATTGTAATCGTTGTCGGCGTCGTAGTCGCGATGAGCGTTAATGAACGAAACACATACAATAGCTATGTTGATGATCTGAACGCGACAGCATCTATGATCTTGTCTTCTGCTGCAGAGTGTGAAACATTAGGTAATGACGTAAAGCAAATTTGGAATTCTGCAATTTGGGATAAGAACATTGGAGATTGGGACGAAAAGTATCAGAAATACTATGCTACCGATTTCAATACAGCCTTAGCGAATTACTTCAGTGATTCTGCAGTAATAACCACTGTTGCCATGGTCGAGAGCGAGCGAGATGATATCGACGCTTCGATGAAGCGACTTGAGAATCCTCCTGCAGGTTGCGAAAAAGCATTTGATGCGCTTGAGGAACTTTATGAAAGCTATAGTGATTTTGCGCGTTTAGCAACAAACCCAAGCGGCAGCTTGCAAACCTTTTCTAATGAATTCGGCACTCTTGATTCAGAAACCGTTTCTTTGTACGAAAAAGCAGTTAGAAAAATTCCTGAAAAGAAATAGTAAACTGCCTCCAAGAAAACAGAAGAGCCGCTGCCACGCCGCGGCTCTTCTCATGCAAATGCGAATCGTCGCTAGTTCTTATAGAGCTCTACGCGGTTTTGAAGCTCTGACTTATCTTCGATCTCGTGACGAAGCACGACGTTCACGATCTTGCCAGTCTTCTCTTCGATAGCGGCGATGTAGGGATCGAGGTGCTTAGACTTCAGCTTCTTATCGTCTTCGGTCTTCACGCACAGATCGAGGACGGGCGCGGTGATCTCTTCTTCATTCGCCGCAGGCCCGAAGAGCCATACTTTCTCGATGAAGTCGATCTGCTTGGAAGCCTTCGCGACCGCCTTCTCGAGCTTCTTGTAGGAAAGTGCTTCGTCGCACGGATCGATCTCGCTTTCGACCTCTTCATAGTCGACGGCATCGGAAGTGTCGAAGTCATAAGATTCCTCGATCGTCTCATCTTCATCAGAAGCGTCGTCTTCGTCTTCGTCGAAGTCTTCATCCTCGTCAGCATCTTCTGTGTCGAAGTCGTTCTCGTCGTCATTGCTCGAGGTGAAAGAGTAGAAGCTGCTCATCTCCTGAGGGTCTTCCTCTTCAGCGTCGGAAGCGGAGAACATGCTCGCTTCTTCAATGAGACTATCTTCGTCTTCGTCGTCGCTTTCGACCTCTTCAATAGCTACCGCGTCAGAAGTGGTGAAGTCGTCCATGCTCTCGACCGGTTTGATCTCGGTATACCCTTCAGAGTCTCCGCTTGCGTAGAGCGAGAACACGGAGCTCGTAGATTCTTCTTCAACTGCATCGGAAGTGGAGAACATGCTCGCTTCTTCAGCGATCTCGACTTCGTCGTCTTCGTCCGCTTCTTCGCTCTTGGGCTCGTCGTCTGCTTCAGGAGCAGAGAATGCTTCTTCCGAGATAGCATCGGAGGTGGTGTAGTCTTCTTCAGCTTCTGCTTCAGCCTCTGCGCGCTCTTCAGCACTATAGGCGCTAGTTGCTTCTTCGTTGGAAGCTTCCTCAGCTTCTTCTAGCTCTGCTTCAGGTTCGTCGCCTGCAGTTTCTTCGGATACGGCATCGGAACCCATGAAGTTCTCTTCAGCGTACGCTTCGGATTCAGCCGCTTCTTCTGAGGTGAAGATGGAAGTTGCCTCGACCGCAGGTGCGACCGCTTCAGCGACGGCTTGTGCAGGAATAGCTTGTCCTGCGCCTTGTTGGAGCAAAGCCTTGATCTCGGCAAGGTCTTCCTGGATGCTCATGAGCATGCTCTCATCCTTGCTAGGCTCGTCCGCTTTGACATCTGCGATATCGAGACCGGTCTGGAGGTAGAAGACGAACGCCTCGGTACGTGAGATGCTCTCGCGTTCAGCATGAGCGTCGATGCTTTCCAGAAGGTAGGTGGGAAGCTTTAATGAGACGTGCGTTTTGGCCGTAGCCGTAGAATTAGTTGAAGCCATGATCTCCCTTTGATGGTCTCGAACGAATTACGGGATTGAATATCTTCTCATTATAAGGCCCACAGCAGCTTTGATGACAAAAAACTAGGGAATAAAACCATTGATCTTCCGTGTTCGACGTGTGGTTTTAGAAAAACGTAAGACGCGTCTCGATCCGAGTTCAGAGAAACATCAGAAAAACGTGAGAGGTGCTCGATATGCTAAGAATGCGCAACGAACCCGAGCGAAGGGGAGAATGAAGAGTTGCTCGTGGTTTCGTTGCGCGCAAGTGAAAGAAGAAGAGCTTCGCAGTTGTGTGGAAAACACGGGTGAGCGGACGGTGCGGTTTGTCACGGGAAAGGCTATTTGCTACGATAGTTCGGCTATTCCTGTTTCGGGCTTGCCTTCATGTCCCGAAACCGTAAGTCCAGAGGAGGTGACCATATGAAGGCTTATGAATTGTTGTTTTTTGTAGCTCCGTCAATCGACGAAGAAACCCGTTTAGCTGTTATGAAGCGCATCGAGACTGCCATCACTGCAGATAAAGGCACGATCGACAACGTTGATAACTGGGGTAAGCGTAAGCTCGCTTACGAAGTGAACGGCTTGACCGACGGTGATTACACCCTTATTGATTTCCACGCAAATCCTGAGAGCATCGCAGAGTTGGACCGCGTTTTGCGCATCACCGACACTGTCGAGCGCTTCATGATCGTCAAGCGTACCGACCGCGATTAATTCTCGCGATCGATACCAGTCGTGTTCGAGCGACTGGTCAAAGTAAGGAAATCAAAGGCGGATGGGATATCGTTCGCCCGTTGAAAGAGGTTTTGAAATGAGCATCAATAGAGTGATCATCAGTGGTAATTTGACGCGCGACCCTGAATTGCGCTCCACCGCAAGCGGCATGCCCGTACTGGGTTTCGGCGTTGCGGTAAACGACCGTCGTCGCAATCAGCAGACGGGAGAATGGGAAGACTACCCGAACTTTATTGATTGCACCATGTTCGGCGCACGTGCTGAAAGCGTTTCCCGTTTCCTTTCCAAAGGAAGCAAGGTGGCCATCGAAGGCAAGCTTCGTTGGAGTCAGTGGGAGCGTGAAGGCCAGAAGCGCTCGAAGATCGAGGTGATCGTGGACGAGATCGAATTCATGACGTCTCGTAACGATTCCGGCATGCGTAGCGCTGCCCCCATGCAGTCCGCTGCTCCTGCTCCGGCTATGCCAGCTGCAGCACCTGCTGCTCCTATGGCAACGCCTGTGGTCGACGCCTCCGTATATGACGAAGACATCCCGTTCTGATCACGAACGAAAGAGGTTAACTAATGGCCGAATACAATAAGCAGCCTCGTCGTAAGTACTGCCAGTTCTGCAAGGATAAGGCAGAATACATCGACTATAAAGACACCCAGATGCTGCGCAAATATGTAACTGACCGTGGGAAGATCAAGCCCCGTCGTGTGACCGGCGCTTGCACCCAGCACCAGCGCGATATTGCTAACGCTGTCAAGCGTGCTCGCGAGATGGCTCTCATGCCATACGCCGTGCCTGCTATCAGCGGCCGTAGCAATCGTCGCGATCGTTAAGAGGAGGCTCGCATGAAGGTTATCCTTTTAACTGAACTCAAGGGCAAGGGCGGAGAAGGCGACATCGTCGAAGTCGCCGATGGCCATGCCAACAACTACTTGTTCCCTCAGAAGATCGCAGTTCCTGCGACCAAGGGCAACTTGAAGCAGCTCGAGCAGCGCAAGCACAACATCGCTTCTCGTGAAGCTACGCGTATCGAAGAGGCAGAGAAGCTCAAGGCTGCGCTCGACGAGCTCACCGTCAAGGTCGAGGCTCGTGTGGGCGAAGAGGGCGTTCTGTTCGGTTCCGTCACCGCTGCTATGATCGCGGATGCGCTCATGGCTGCAGAGGGCATCGAGCTCGATCGTCGTCGTATCGACCTGAAGAACCCCATCAAGAATGCGGGTACTCACGAAGTGGTCGTTTCGATCTATCGCGATATCAAGTCCAACCTCACCATCCTGGTGGGCAATGCGGAGACCTTCGCAGCTGCTGAAGGCGCCGCAGAAGCAGAGGCTGTTGCTGAAGACGAGTTCAGCACCTCCGACGCTGTCGCTGAAGAGACCCCTGCTGAAGCAGCAGTAGAGGTCGAGGCGGACGCTGAATAAAGCATTATTTCTGCACGCAGTGCATTTGCGTGCGATTGCCTGCTAAACTAGACTTCCCGATGCCCGCACGGTGTCGGGAAGTTTTTTATCGCATAACGAAGTCACAACAGCACGCAAGACGGAGAAGAGCGAATCGAAGGAAATATCATGCCTGCCACCACTTCAACCGACCAACTGGCGCAATCGCCGGTCACTCAGAAGAACAAGACGCTGCCGCAGAACATCGAGGCAGAACAGACCGTGCTGGCAGCATGTTTGCTTTCGACGGGCGTGTTCGAAGAGGTGTCTCTTCGCCTGAAGCCCGAAGATTTCTTCCGTCCCGCCCATCGCATCATCTTCGAGACCATGCGCGACATGAACGCGCGCTCTATCCCGATCGACGTCATTTCCGTTGCCGACAATCTTGAAGCTTCCTCGCAGCTTGAAGCAGTGGGCGGACAGCCCTACTTGCTCGACCTTGCGAACAACACCTTCGCGCTCACGAGCTGGCAGCATCACAGCAGCATCGTTCATCGCGATTCGATGCGTCGCCAGTTGCTGCTGGCTTCTGCCAATATCGCATCGCTCGCTTACGACTCTCCTGCCGATGGCAAGGAGCTCATCTCGCAGGCCGAAGCCTCTCTGTTCAACGTGACCGAAAAAGAGGTCAACGCGACGTTCAAGAGCATCAAAGAGCTCATTCTCGAAGCGACCGAAGAACTGAACGAGATCGCAAGTCGCGGTGGTATCTTGCAAGGTGTCCCGACGGGTTTCAAGGACGTGGATGCCCTGTTCAATGGCTTGCGCGGTGGTCAGCTACTCATCCTGGCAGCTCGCCCTGGTGTGGGTAAGTCGTCCTTCGCGATGAACCTTGCGGTGAATGCGGCGAAGATGGATTCGCGTGTCGCGTTCTTCAGCTTGGAAATGTCCTCGATCGAGATCTCGAAGCGCCTGCTTTCTTCTGAGGCGGGCATCGGACTCACGACGCTCACCAATGGTCGCATCGACGACAATGCGTGGGCTCCGCTCTTCGATGCTTCGGAACGTTTGAGCAGCGTCGATCTCTATATCGACGATGCGCCTGGTCTTTCTCTTGTGGAGTTGCGTACGAAAGCGCGCCGTATCATGCGTGATGTGGATCGAGGTCTCATCATCGTGGACTATTTGCAGCTCATGAATCCGGTCATCCCGCACCCGAACAACCGCACGCAAGAAGTGGCGGAGATCTCGCGTGGTCTTAAGATGCTCGCGAAGGAACTGAACGTGCCCATCCTTGCGCTCGCACAGCTCTCTCGTGCGGTCGAAACGCGCAACGACAAGCGACCGATGCTCTCCGACCTGCGCGAATCGGGCTCGATCGAGCAAGATGCGGACATCGTCATGTTCATCGATCGTTCTTTGAACGAATCCGAGGCAGAATCGGACAAGCGTCCCGATTGGGGTACGGCCGATCTGCTGGTGGCCAAGCATCGTAACGGACCGACGCGCGACATCAAGCTCACTTGGCTCGCTGAGCGCACGAAGTTCACCGACTATTTCGACGATTCGACCTACTAAGGTCTCACCGATCGCGGAACTCGAAGCATGGCACGATCGACGACATTCATCCACGCAGCGGACCTGCATCTTGGTGCGCCGTTCAGGGGCGTGCGCGAGCTTTCGCCCGTATGGGCCGATCGTTTGGTGAAGTCCATTCCCGATGCCTACCGGCAGCTCATCGACATCGCGCTTTCCGAGCAAGTCGATTTCGTCATCATCGCGGGCGATGTGTTCGACAGCTCGCATCCTTCGTATGCCGATTTCTGCCTGTTCCGCTCGGGCCTTGAGCGGTTGGGCGAGGCAGGGATTCCGGTCTATTTCTGCACAGGCAACCACGATCCCTATACGATGTGGTCGCATGATTATGGCGATCTGCCCGAGAATGTCTTCATGTTCGATCCGAACGAAGCGGAGTTCTTCGTGTTCGAGAAGGATGGCGAGCCGCTCGTGGTTTTGGGAGGGCGAAGCTATTACAACCAAACTTGGCCCGCGTCCGAGAGCATTGCTGAAGGTATTTCGCGCGAAGCAGCACTGCGTGCCGACAATGAAGCCCCGTTTTGCGTGGGCGTTATCCATACGGGTCTCAATATCGATCCGACGCGCAGCCCGGTGAAGCCGAAGGACCTGATGGCGCGCCATATGGATTACTGGGCTTGCGGACATATCCATCATCCGCATTTCGTGCCCGAAGATGCGCCGTTCATCGCGTTCTCGGGATGCATTCAAGGGCGCGACATTCACGAAACGGGTCCTCATGGAGTGCTCAAGGTGACGTTGCGCGAGAATCTTTCGGCCGAGATCGCCTTTCAGCCGACGGCGCAGGTGGTATGGGAGCGCATCGAGGTGGATGTTGCGAATTGTGCCACCATCTCCGATATCCAAGAGGCCATCATCACGAAGCAGTTCGAGCGCAACGCCGATTCTCACTGCCAGAATATGCTGTGTCGAATCACCATAACGGGCACGACGGCACTTCATCATGATCTTTCGCAGCGCGTGCTCGAAGACCTGCGATCGATCATCAACGATCGATACCCCTTCTTCTTCATCGACGATATCGTGAACGAGACGCGGCTTGCGATCGATAAGGAAGCCATCGAGAAGGAAGGCTTGTTCCCAGCGGTCTATCTTGCCACCATGCGCGCGCAGCGAGAAGAAGCGGTGGATGGTCTCACGTATTTGGAACAGCAGTTCAGCATGCGCGACCTTCCGCTTCCGCATCTGCAAAAGCATTTCGCTACGCTTTGCGACGAGGCGGAGACATTGGTGTTCGACCTCCTGACCGAGAATACGAACGATTAGGGACGCTGCGATGGGAAAGAAGACCGACAAACAGACGTCGACCAAGCGATCGTATCTCGCATCCGCGTACCTCGAATACGTCAAGCTCACGAACTTCGGCAAATTCGCCAACATGATCGTGGGTCCTTTCAAGCCAGGGCTCAACGTGGTGTACGGCGCGAATGAAGCGGGCAAGACTACCATCAGCGAGTTCATCAAAGGCGTGCTGTTCGGGTGGCGAGCCTCGCGCAAAGGGCTGAACAGCTACAAGCCCGAGAATGCTGAGCGCATCGGCAGTCTGTTCTTCAAGGACATGAAGACCGGCGAGGTCGAGGAGCTCAAGCGCTCGAAGAACAGCGAAGGCGTGGTCGATGTGCTCCATGTGCTCGACGATATCGATCGCGAGACCTACGAGACCATGTTCGCGCTCGATAGCGACGAACTGCTGAAGCTCGATCGTCATAATGAGGTGACGGCCCGTCTGCTCACGGCAGGGTCGGGGACAGCAGCGTCTCCCGCGAGCGCCCTCACCACCATCCAAGAGAAGCTGCGCAGCATGATGTCGCGTTCGGCCCAGAACCCCCATTCGATCGGAGTATTGCGTTCGGGACAGACAGAGGCACGCAGCGAAGTCCAGGGATTGCTGGACGAGACGGAACAGTACCACGAGCAAGAGAAGCATCTCGCCTCTTTGCTCGCGCGAAAAGAAGCGCTGACCGAAGCCCAAAACGGCTTGAATGCGGAGATCGAGCATCTTAAGAGCAATCACGCGCGCCTCGAAGGCATCGATGCGTCGATCGAGCAGAACAGTGCGCTTCTAGAAGAGACCATCGCGACCCAAGAACAAACGGCGAAGATGCCCCAAGATGATCTCGACCGCGAGGTCGAAGCGCTCAGTAAGCTCTCCGCTTCAGAGGAATATCAACTGAAGGCCGTGTTGGATGATCTTGATGATGAGCGAATGAAGCACGAGCATGCGCTCGATAACGCCAAGCGCGAGGCGGCGAAGTCGAGCGCTTCTTACGAGACGATGATGAACGACCACGATTATCAGACTGAACAGGAGCGTGCGAAGAAGCAGCGCATCATCCGCCTGGTGGTGGCGCTCGTCATCACCGTGTGCATGGTGGTCGTGGGATTCTGGCTGTTCAGGCAAGGTCGTGCGGTCGGTTCGCTGTCCTATTCGGCGTTCGGCATCATCCTTTGTCTTGCTGCGCTCATGGTTGGCGCGGCAGGCATTATCGCCAACATCCACCCGTCGAAGATCGAGGAGGCTTTCGAAGAGAAGCGGCGCAATTACGAATGGGTCAAGCAGCAAGATGCGCAGCACCTCGAGCTCTGCGAGCGCGATCTGCAAGAGCACAAGCTCAAAGTGAAGTGGTATTTGGATAATCATGGCCTGGTCGCAGCACAAGGATCGATCCGTCAGGCGCGACATCTGATCGAACTCGCGCACGATGCTCGCAACGCTGAAGAAGTGACGAAGCAAAATCAGCAAGCGCTCTCGCTGCAGCGCTCTTCGCTCGAGTCGCTCTTGAGGACGCTCAATGACCAGCGTCGCGAACTGTGTCTTTCCATGGGACTCGATGTACGAGCGGAGCTTTCTGCGATCGAGGCCATCATCGCGCGCAAGGACACCGAGCGCGACAAGACCATGCAGCTCATTTCCGAGACCGATCTGCAGTATGGAGAGATATCCTCCGAGCTCGCGCGTGCGAAGCATGAGACTTCCTTCGACGAGGCAAAACAGCGCAAGGAGATCATCGATGCGCAGCTGGAAGAGCAATATCGACAGCTTGCGGTCTTGCTGCTAGCCGAACGCACGCTCGAGGTCTCGATCGCCGAATGGGAGCGCAAGAGCCAGCCAGAGGTCTACCTGCAAGCATCGCGTTTGTTCGCGCAGATGACGCGTGGTGCCTGGCAGAAGGTGCGCATGAACGCGGAAGGCGAGATCGAGGTCGTCGACAACGTGAAGACCGTTTGTTCGCCGCAACTTCTTTCGCTTGGCACGCGTCAACAACTCTATTTGGCCTTGCGCATCGCGCTGCTCATCACCGCCGAGAACGTGGGGCGTTCGCTGCCCATCCTCTGCGACGATATCCTGGTCAATTTCGACGATGAGAGACGCCGTGAAGCGGTGAAGGTGATCGTCGAACTTTCGCGCTATCGTCAGGTCATTCTCTTCACTTGCCACCCGAGCGTCGCTGCCCTCGTCCGCGAGTACGATCGCGCCTGTAATTTCTTCGAACTGTGATATATTTTTACGGTAGATCGAACCGTCGAAAGGACTAATCATGCCGAGCACTGTTCTTCTGGGTGCCCAATGGGGCGATGAAGGCAAAGGCAAGATCACCGACTTGATCTCGAACGATTACGACTATGTCGTACGCTATCAAGGAGGGAACAACGCTGGGCATACGGTCATCGCGGGCGACGTGAAGCTCGCGCTGCACCTCGTTCCTTCCGGCGTCATGTACGATGATGTCACGCCGGTCATCGGTAATGGTTGCGTCATCGATCCTCGTGTGCTCATCGACGAGATGAAGACCATCAACGAAGCGGGGTTCTCTACGGATGACCTGCTCGTTTCCTGCGATGCGCACGTCATCATGCCTTATCATATCGATCTTGATGGAGCGAACGAGAAGAAGCTCGGTTCCAATCTCATCGGCACCACCAAGCGCGGCATCGGCCCGGCCTATGAAGACAAGGTCGCCCGCCGCGGCATCCGCATCCAGGACCTGCTGAACGAAGCAGCGTTCCGCGAGAAGGTGGGCGCTGCGCTCGAATACAAGAATCAGATCCTCTCGAAGGTCTACGACCTGCCCACTTATACGGTCGATCAGATCTGCGAAGCGTATCTTCCGTTGGCGGAGATCATCCGTCCTCATATGGCCGAGACCACGCACCTGCTGAACACCGCGCTCGCGGAAGGCAAGAGCGTGCTGTTCGAAGGCGCACAGGGAACCATGCTCGACATCGATCATGGCACCTATCCCTTCGTTACGTCTTCGTCTTGCAGTGCTGGTGGCGCACCCATCGGCACGGGCGTTGGCCCGAAGGCGATCGATCGCGTGCTCGGTATCGCGAAGGCCTACATCACGCGCGTCGGTTCGGGTCCGTTCCCGACCGAACTGTTCGACGAGACCGGCGAGCAGCTGTGCGAAGTGGGCGGCGAATACGGTGTCACCACGGGCCGCAAGCGTCGTTGCGGCTGGTTCGACGCGGTGGTCGGCCGCTATGCAGCGCAGGTCAATTCCATGACCGATATGGCGCTCACCAAGCTCGACGTGCTTTCCTGCATGCCGCGCATCAAGGTATGCGTTGCGTACGAGATCGACGGCAAGCGTTACGACTATTTCCCCATGGATCAGGCGCTCATCGGTTCGCCGACGCTCACGCCCATCTATGAGGAACTTCCTGGTTGGGAAGGTGTCGATATCTCTGGCTGCAAGCGTTTCGAGGACCTGCCTCAGAATGCGCAGAGCTATGTCAAATATCTGGAAGAGATCACGGGCGTTCCGGCTTCGATCATCGCGGTCGGTCCCGATCGAGATCAGACGATCTTCAACGGCTGGCAGCAGCGCTAACGAAGCGATCCTCCAGCGAACAACGAGGAAAGCGCACGGCTTTCCGAATCGCGTGAAAGGTTTTTCATGAACATTCTGGTCCTGGGTAGTGGCGGTAGAGAGCATGCTCTCACCTGGGCGCTCTCGAAAAGCCCCCGATGCAGCGAGATCTACATCGCCCCCGGCAACGGCGGCACGGATGCGCTGGGCACCAATATCAAATCCCTGAACATCGAAGATGGCAATGCCGTGCTCGATTTTGTCAAGCAGAACGATGTCGAACTCGTGGTCATCGGTCCGGAGGCCCCGCTCGTGAAAGGCGTTGCCGATGTGCTGCGCGAAGCGGGTATCGCGGTGTTCGGTCCCGATGCGCAAGGTGCGCAGCTGGAAGGTTCGAAGACCTACAGCAAGGAATTCATGGAAGCCAATGGCATTCCCACTGCTCGCTACAAGAGCTTCACCAACAAGGATGAAGCGCGTGCGTATTGCGAAGAGCTGGGTGCGCCGCTCGTCGTGAAGGCCGATGGCCTCGCAGCGGGCAAGGGCGTCATCGTCGCGGAAACGCTCGATGCAGCGCTGGCTGGTGTGGACGCCTGCTTCTCGGGTGAGTTCGGTTCGGCGGGCAATACCGTGGTCGTCGAAGAGATGCTCACGGGTCCTGAATGTTCGCTGCTCGCGTTCGTCACGAATGGCAAGGCATTTTGCATGGCTCCTGCGCAAGACCATAAGCGCGCCTACGATGGCGATCTTGGTCCGAACACGGGTGGCATGGGCGTGTATTCGCCCGTGCCGATCGTTACCGACGAAGAGATGGCTGAGATGGTGCGCATCATGGAGATAGCAGCGGCTGCTACGGCGAAGGCGCCGTTCGAGAACGACTATCGCGGCGTGCTCTACGGTGGCTTCATGCTCACGCCTGAAGGTCCGAAGGTGCTCGAGTTCAATGCGCGCTTCGGCGATCCGGAAACGCAGGTCATCCTGCCGCGTTTGGAAAGCGACCTGGTCGATGTGATGATGGCGGTCGCAGAAGGCCGCGATAGCGATATCGATCTTGAGTGGGCCGACGATTGGGCGGTCAGCGTCGTTCTCGCTTCCGAAGGATATCCGGGAAGCTACGAGAAGGGCAAGGTCATCCTGGGCGTCGAGGATGCGGAAGACCTGGACAAGGTCATCGTCTTCCATGCGGGCACAGGACGCAATATCGATGGCGAACTCATCACCGCTGGTGGTCGTGTTTTGAACGTAGTGGGGCTGGGTTCTTCCTTTGAATCCGCACGTCATCGTGCGTACGAGGCCATCAAGCGCATCAATTTCGAAGGCAAGCAATTCCGCAACGATATCGGCAAGAAAGCACTCGAAGGCCGAAGCGCTTGGGCATAGGTCCCTACAACCTATAGGAAAAATCGAATAAATCAAGCAAAATTTATATGGTATAACCTATATATCAAGTAAGTATACGTGCGCGGTGAGGCGATGCGAACGTCTCTTCGATGCGCGCTTATTTGGAAGTAGGTAGACCAGATATGACGCTGCTGTATACCAAAGAGCAGAAGGCGCTCATCTCGCTCGTGCGCGATGTCGCAGAGCAAGAGCTGAAGCCGTATGTGGCGGAGGCCGATCGTACGGGCACGTGTCCCGAAGAACTTTATGAATTCGGGTTCGATCTCGGTCTTCATCTGGTCGAAGTTCCGAAAGAATACGGCGGCACGGGTCTTGATTACGAGACCACCGCGATGATCTTCGAGGAGCTCGCGAAAGTGGATGCGGGCTATGCCATCACGTTCGTCACCACGTTCGTGGCGCTGCGCAATGTCATTTTGGCAGGCACGCCCGAGCAGGCGCAGTATTTCGCTGACGTGGTGAAACAGCGCAAGTTCGCCGCATTCGCGCTCACCGAGCCGAACGCGGGGTCGGATGTGGCCAGCATGCGTTCGACCGCGGTTGAGACCGAAGACGGATTCATCCTCAACGCGTCGAAGACCTTCATCACCAATAGTGGCATATCATCCATCTACATCGTATTCTGCAAGACCGACCTGGAGGCGGGCGCTCACGGAGTGACCGCCTTCATCGTCGATAGGGACATGCCAGGCGTTCGCATCGGCGCTGAAGAGGACAAGATGGGTCTGCGTCTCTCCAACACCACCGAGCTCATCCTCGATGAGGTGTTCGTTCCGAAGGATCGCGTGCTCGGAAAGGTGGGGGATGGGTTCAAGCTCGCACTCAATGCGCTCAATCTTTCGCGCGCTTTCGTTTGCACGATGGGCGTGGGCATCATGCAGCGCGCGCTCGATGAAGCGCTCGCCTATGCCAAAGAGCGCAAGCAGTTCGGCAAGCCGCTCACTAGCTTCCAGCTGGTGCAGGGGCTCCTTGCCGATATGGCCATCAAGACCGAGGCATCGCGCTGCGTGGTGAACAACACGATGCGCCTGATGGACAGCGGTAGCCTCGTTCAGACCGAAGGTGCGATCTGCAAGACCTTCGTCACTGATTCCATGCAAGAAGTGGTCTCCAACGCAGTGCAGATCATGGGCGGTTATGGGTATAGCCGAGAATATCCGGTCGAGAAGCTCATGCGTGATGCGAAGGTGTTTCAGATCTTCGAAGGCACGAATCAGATCCAGCGCATCACCATCGCGAAGCAACTGGCGTGCGCTTAGTTAACAGAACGACGGAGTGAAAAGGTTCACAACGGCAGGTACGAAGGAGGAATCATGAGGATCGCGGTGTGTTTGAAGCAAGTTCCCGATACGACCGAGATCAAGATCGATCCCGTGAAGAATACGCTCATTCGCAAAGGCGTGCCGAGCATCATGAATCCCTATGATCGTCATGCGCTCGAGATGGCGTTGCAATTGAAAGATCAGCTGGACGTTGAAGTGGTCGCGCTGTCGATGGGTCCGAGTCAGGCCGAGGCGATCTTGGAAGAAGCGTACGCGCTCGGTGCGGACGAGGTGTATCTGGTGACCGATCGCAAATTCGGCGGATCGGACACGTTCGCGACCAGCTACATCCTCTGCGCTGCTATCAGCCATCTTGGGCCATTCGATGTGGTGCTGGGCGGCAAGCAGGCGATCGACGGCGATACGGGGCAGACCATCTCCTCGCTCGCGCAGCATCTGAACTGCGCATGCATCAATCAGGTGCTCGATCTGCATATCGAAGAGAGGGGCACGAACACGCCTGTGTGTGCGACCGTGAAGCGCAAGACCGACGAAGGTATCGAGGTGCTCGAGGCGCAACTTCCACTGGTGTGCACGGTCATGAAGGAGAGCAATAAGCCGCGCTATGCCAGCATTCAGAGCACGATCGATGCTCTCGCGCATGAGCCGCAGCGGATCACGTTCGAGGACATCAAGATCTATCTCGACGAAGCGAAGATCGGTTTGAAAGGGTCGCCGACCAGGGTTCAGAAGTCGTTCGTTCCCGAGCGATGCGCCGAAGGAGTGTTCATCGAGGGCACTCCGAAGGAGAAAGCGCATGAACTTGCTCGCGCGCTCGTCGAAGCGAAATTGCTCGTTTGATCGAAAGGGTGGGGCTGATGACAGAAGCGATGAACGATCATCACGATATCTGGGTGTTCTTGGAGGGGTTCGAAGGGGAACCGAAACAGGTAGGACGCGAGCTTTTGGGGCAAGCTCGTCGTCTTGCCGACGAGATCGGTCAGCAAGTCTGCGCGGTCATCATCGCGCACGATGCGACCGCGCCGATCGAGATGGCACGCACGTATGGTGCCGATCGCGCGTATGTGGTGGAGGGGGAAACATATCGTCATTTCACTACCGATGCCTACAGCGAAGCATTCGCATGTCTCTGTGATCGTTATAAGCCTGAAGTGATCTTGATGGGTGCGACGGCGAACGGACGGGAATTGGCGTCCCACTTGGCAGTGAGGCTAGAAGCAGGCCTGACCGCAGATTGCACCGCACTCTATATCGATCCAGAAACAGCGGTCATGCAATGGGAGCGCCCTGCGTTCGGCGGCAATCTTTATGCGCGCATTTGTGCGAACACGCATCCTCAGATGGGCACTGTGCGTCCAGGAGCGATGCCCGTACCTGACGCATACCCGAATCCGAACCTGAAGGTGATCAGAGAAGAGTTCGAGCCTAAGCGCATGCGCGTGAGAGTGAGGGAATTCATCCGCGATGTGGGAGATGGCGGGATCCCACTGCAAGATGCGGAGATCATCATCTCGGGAGGCCGCGGTATGAAGGGGCCGGAGAACTTCGCGATGCTCGAAGAGCTGGCCGCGCTGTTGGGCGGTACGGTCGGCTGTTCGCGCTCGGTGGTCGAGGAGGGCTGGCTACCTGCGAGCAAGCAAGTGGGTCAGACGGGGTCGTCGGTCTCGCCGCGCATCTATTTCGCCTGTGGTATTTCGGGTGCGGTCCAGCATGTTGCAGGTATGGATCATTCGGATGCGATCGTCGCGATCAATCAGGATCCGCATGCCCCTATCTTCGAAGTGGCAGATTATTGTATCGTTGGAGACGTGTTCGAAGTGGTGCCTGCCCTCATCGAAGAGCTTTCAGGTGAATGATGTGCGCGTGAACTGGGAGAAGATAGGTGTGGCGAAGTTGTGGAGAAAGGCCGGAGGGCCACCTCATGGAGCACCTTCTGGCGTTCACCGTCGAACCTGCGTTCCGTGCTTGACCCAAAAATCGTTAGTGAGTACAATAACAACTCGCGTCGCCTCACTTTTGACGCGAAACCATTTCTGGTCGGATAGCTCAGTTGGTAGAGCAGCGGACTGAAAATCCGCGTGTCGAGGGTTCGAATCCCCCTCCGACCACCATCGAATTCAGCGGGAGCCCTTGTAGCTCCCGTTCTTGTTTTATGCGGGATTCGTACAGAAGACCTGGTCGATCCATAGGACAAACCCGCAACTTTGGGGCGAAAGCATAGTCCATTGCAATACCAAAATCGCTATGTGAACTGGCATTTCATGCCTTCAGCGTGGTAACATCATCAAATCGTCTAAAGCTTGAACGAATACAAGACGAAGTCACCACAGCGCGGCTTTCATAGGCCAGATAGGATCGCTTCCCTAAAAACCACCGGTGACCTGCAAAAAGATTTCCTTTCAAATAATGAAATATCTGTGAACGAGATCAGTATTGCGCGTGAATGTATTGCTTTGAAGCACCTGATGACTGTATTGTTCGGACTCCAATTGTTACCACAAAAGTAGCATTTTGTGGGAATTGGACGGAAAAGGTAGATCAGGAATATGCGCGTGGGTCCACTCGTGTATTTCTACGAGGGGGACAACATGCAAACTGCGATCAAGCGCAAAGCGAGCGCAGCCGTTGCGGCTATCCTTGCGTTCGTTTTCGCATTCAGCCTTCTAGGCATCCCGAGCTTCGCCTCGGCAGAGCCAGAGGGCGACTCGAGCGACATCCGCATCAGCGGTGTCGATTTCTTACAGCCGACCGCGCAAGGTTGGGAGTTGCTGAGGGTGGATAACCTGGGTGACCAAGCGATCTATATCACCATCGAAAAGGATGGTAAGCCGCTCAGCAATCCGATGAAATTCACTGCAGCTGAGAACAGCGATACGAGCGGTGACCATACCGGAACGGGCGAGAAGATCGCTCAGATCGTCGCGGTCCAGATGAAGACCGATGCGAACACGGCGACCGGCCAGAGCGCGCAGGAACTGTTCGGCGATGTTGATGCGCACGCGACTTACACGATCAGTGTGAGCGATGCGATGATGCAAGGCGATCAGCTCTATAGCGCGACCATCTATCCGGTCTATGGCAACATCGTCGACGAAGACGGCTCGTCAGAGCTGGTACTGCTCGGCATTCGCACGGCGAGCGACGCCGAAAAGGGTGTGGCGAAGAACTTCGGCGTAGGTGATTCCTATTACAAGCAGGACACCACGAGCGAAGCACATCCGACCAGCTACAGCCTGAAGACTCAAAGCGGCCTCGACAGTAAGTTCGAAAGCGCTTTGGGCGAGAATGGGCTACCTGCTTACGTCGTGACGTACGAACAGAACCCTACGAACAGCATCGAAGGCAAGGTCAACTATGTTGATGCCGAGACGGGCAAGACCGTCATGACCGAGACCTTCACGGGTATCGGTGAAGCAGACAAGATGGTATCCATCAAGAAGTCGTTCACCGCGACCGATCCAGATGATGCGAACAAGACGAAATACTATCGAGCCATCTCGAGCCTCGCAGGAACGCAGGTGCCGCTCAATCTGGCGAACGCATCATATACGGTACGAGTCGTGCCCGTGAATGGGATGGACGAGACTTCTTATAATGCGATCATCGAATACGTGGACGAGAATGGCACGCTGCTTTGGAGCGACCAGGTCGACGTTAAGGGTTACGGATATCGCTATACCCTGCCGAATACGTTCTCGATGAACAAGAATTCTCAGATCGAGAGTGCCGATGGCGTCAACTTCTATCGTCTTGACAAGGTGTATGGCGGCAAGGTCGTCAATGCCTCTGATGACGAAGGAAGCATCACGACCCAGTCCGACACCGATAGCGCTACGGCGAACGTCTCGAATGCGAGCGATGCGAACGGCACCGCGGTCAACTTGACCAAGGACCTGATTCCCGCCGATTTCGCGTCCGTCGATAGCGATGGCAATCGCATCGTGAGGGCGGTCTATCAGTCGCAGGATGCGACGAAGGCGGTAGACTTCACGATCGTTGAGGTTGACGGCGAGACGGGCGAAGAGATCGGCCGTGTTACGAAGACCATTACCCCCGATGCGGACTTCAGCTACACGCCTGATCGCAAGACCATCGATGGCAAGATCTACGTTCCCTGGGCGGGTAATACCGACCAGATCGCGTACACCTGGGAAAGCCTCGGGCAGAGCGTCGATCTGCTGCGATACGTCTATTACGTCCCAGAAGATTATGTTCCGGGCGATGGCTACGATATCACCGTTCAGTACATGAACATCGCGAATGGCCAGGTCTTGCGCACGCAGACCATCGCGGTCGATCCGGAGAACACGGACTACATCCACGTGGTGGGCGACGAACGCTTCACGCAGGATGGCAACGAGTACGTGCGTCTTTCGGGTCAGGAGTCGGGCATCCGTCATGCCTTCTTCTCCCCTGATCGCACCTATACCATCTACTATCGCGATACCGACGACACCATCAATGCGAACACGGTCATCACGCGCACGCAGATCATCACCACTACGGTGCCTGGCACGGGTGGGGGCCTGACCGCGGTCATGACTCCGGTCGATGATGCGGCAGCGGGCGATCCTGATGTCGATACCGGCGTTGGCGCAGGCGATGGCACGGTCGTCATCAACGATGACGATAATCCGCTCGCGAATCTCAATGGCCAAGACACCTCGACCGAGCGAACGATCGAGGATAACGAGAATCCGTTAGCTTCCGGCAGCAATGGCATCGACCCCTTCGTGATCGGAGGCGTTGTGGCTGGCCTGCTGGCTATCGGAGTACTGACCTATGTGCTGATCCGCCGTCGCAAGAACGCACGTGACGAGCAGAGCGCATAGGGGAGGTGAACTAACATGACCAAGATACTTTCAAACAAGAAAACCAAGCGTTGGTTCAGCGCATTCGTCGCGTTCGTGCTGGCGGTCTCGCTCTTCCCGATCATGAGCAACGCCTATGGCGAAGATAGCGAGATCGAGAAACCGATCGTCTCTCATCAGGAACAGACGATCCCCGAGATGCTCGCAGCGAGCGAGAAAGCGAACGAGGATGCTGCTGATGATGCTCTTGAGGGCGACCCTACAACTTCCGACGAAGACGTGACGGATGGTTCTGAGCAGAGCGAAGACCCGAATGGTGCAGAGGCGGCTGCTGCAGCTGCGGCTATCGCGCCTGCTGCGGATCCAACCTGGGTCACTGCGACCAACGGTGCGAGCGTCACGTTCGAAAACGCTAAGAGCGCGACCGTTACGGGCAACGGCGCCATAACGGTAGCGCTCGCAGGGAACGCGAGCAACAACTATACGCTCACCATCAATGGCAACGTGAAGGGCAACATCGATGTGCCTGCGAAGACGACCTTGAACTTGAAGGGCACGGGTTCTCTTACGGGCAAAGGAGATCGTAGCGTCATCGTCGTGACCGGCAACAAAGCGAAACTTGTGGTGGGCGATTCCGCTGCCGGAAAAGCGGGCGAGAACTGTCTTACCATCACGGGCGGTTCCGGCAGTGCGCTCACGGCAGAACAGGTCATCGGTAACCAGTCGCGAGCTGGCGGAGCGATCCTGGTAAAGCGTGGCACGAATGAGAATGATGTTGCGACTCTCGTTATCAACAATGTCAAGATCGAAGGCAATCATGCTCAAGGCGGCGGTGCGATCTATATCGATCGCAAGTGCTCCTTCACCATGAACAATGGCTTGATCCAGAACAATCACGCAAAGGCACGTACATCCGAATCGGGCGACCTACGTGCCCATGAGGCAGGCGGAATCGCGATAGCAGGCACCGCGACCATCAATAAAGCTAAGATCGTCAACAACACGACCGCTACTACGACCGACTGGGGCGGTGGAGGTATCTTCATCGAGTCTAAAGGGTCGCTAAGCTTTGGAAACAATAAAGTGCTGATAACGGGCAACCACGCCAGTGGCCTTGGTGGCGCTATATCGGGCTGTCCGCACGCGAAGACGGGCATTGGGCCGATCGGCAACAACAACAATGCTATCGCGATATACGGCAACACCGCAGACGGCACTGCGAGTTTGAAGGTGTCGGGCGATAAAGGTAACGATGCGCTCTGGCACAACTCTAACGGAAACGGCGATATCGTCGCATTCCAGTATGACAAAGGCTTCACTAAGGACAAGGCGCAAGATTTCTACTGCACCTATGCCAGCGTGATCGGTGCGCAGAACTTCCTGACCAACGAAGGGTATTCGTGGACGGGCCGCCTTGCTTACAAAGATAAGAGCGTTATGCGTGACGTTACCATCGAGGAGGGCGGATCGCTCGCAGTGGTCGATGCTTCGCTCGGTTTGACGGCTGGCACTCCAGTGAAAGCGATGAATTCGGACGCATTCGATGTGGTGATCCAGGGTAATGAGAGCGCCACGCACGGTGGTGGTATTGGCAGCAACGGCGTGCTCTCTATCGGTAGCGTTCCGAACGAGAGCAAGACGATCGATGATTGGAGCGTCGAGTTCGAGAAGGACTTCAAGAAGCTCGATGGTGCCTCTGGTCTCACCGCAGGCAAGTTCACGTTCGGCATCTACACCGATGAAGCATGCACCCAGCCGGTCAAGGTCGACGGCAAGGCGCTTACTGCCACCAACGATGCGAACGGCAAAGTGAAGTTCACGCTGAAGGGTTACATGCCTTCAGCGAAAGAGAAGCAGAAGACCTATACCTTCTATGTGAAGGAGATCGTTCCTGACCCGGCTGATCCTTATGTTTCCTATGACACTGCGAAGCGTAAGATCGAGGTCACGGTGAGTCGCGTCGAGACCACTTCAAGCAAGGATGATAGTGGCAGTTCAAACCCGCAGATCCCATGGAAGATCACGACCATCAACGCTGAAGTCGATAGCGTGAAGCATTACGTTCAAAAAGAGGATGGAAACGGATATGTGCTCGACGAGGATAAGGGTGTTATCTTCACGAACAAGGTGAACCCTGGCAGTGGGGAAGAATTCGTCACCACGCCTTGGAATCTCGAGTTCACCAAGTCGTTCAAGAGCTTGAACGACCAGAACCTCTTCGAGATCGATGCGGACAAGCTCGCGAGCATGGGCATCGATAGCGCGTTCACCTTCGAGTTGTATGGTGCGAAGACCGAGATGATAGACGGTGCCGAACGGAGCGTTCCCGACACGGAAAACCTGCTCACATCCACGACCAATGATGGTTCGGGCAAGGTAGTCTTCCAATTTGCTGACAGCACGGAAGAGAATCCGATCGAGCTCGGCAATACCGAGGGCAAGGTCGATGCGACCCAGTATCGTCCCGAGAAAGAAGGAGTGCAGACCTACACATTCTTCGTGAAGGAGTCGGTGGCTGAAAGCGATCGACACCCTGCGATCGATTACGAGACGGTATGGCATAAGGTCTCGGTAACGGTGAAGACCGAGAAGTCCGAACGCATGAAGGACCCCGACACACTCACGCCGACCCGGCTTGATGTGTACACCTCGAGCGTAACGGCGATCGAATACTTGAAGGAGACCGAGCCAGCAGACGGTAAGGGCGACTTCGAGAAGCCGAATGGTGCTACGTTCACGAACGTCTATCACCCCGAAGGGTCGTTCGATCTGGAGGCAACGAAGTTCCTCTATGGCGACACCGCGAATGCAGCGGGCAAATTCGGCTTCACGATGGTCAACATCCTCGCGCCTGAAGATGGCGTGGTGAACCTGAACGACTCTCCTCGAGACATAGTCGCATATCACACGACGAATGGCGCATTCGACGAGAACAACTCCGCTGCCAAGGTCGAGTTCGAAGGCATCACCTTCACCAAGACGGGCGACGACTACTGGTTCATGATCTCGGAAGATGAGGCCGAAGACACCTCGACCGATCAGCGCATCTACGTGATACGCATCGCGGTCGACTATGCCGCCGATGGCATGAGCCTCGTCCCAAGGGTGACCGAGATGTACTACGCAGAAGGCATCACGGAAACGCCAGGTCTGTTCGGTTCGACCCAAACGCTCGAACTGACGAAACTCGATGAAGTGGACGGCAAACTGCCAACCATCGAGTTCGCGAACTTCGATAACAGCATGCAAACCATGAGCCTGTACGGCTACGCGATAAACGCAGCCTCCGATGAGCCGATCGACCAGGAGTGCTTCGTCGACCCGAAGATCATCAAGAACCTGGAAGGCCGCTCCCTCATGGAAGGCGAGTTCAATTTCAAACTGATCGAACTCACGCCGAACGCTGATGGCACGGTGGATTGGTCGAACACGCAAGGTCCGACCATCTCTGAGACCGGCAACGACCGTTACGGCATGGTCGACTTCGACAAGGCGAACAACGTGAGCGGCGACTGGGAGAATCCGAGTTGTCTTGCCTACACGGCGCCAGGCACGTATTACTACCGTGTGGTCGAGGCGAATGACGCCACCGATCCTTCGGTGGAATACTCTCAGCAGATCATCACGTTCACCACGGTGATCGAGCGCGATGCGCAGGGTCAGCTGGAGTGCACCGATATGTACTATGGACACGTGGAGAACGGCGAGAACATCCGTTACGCCGAATCCGAGGATCCGCAGTGGCACCCGACCATGACCAACTATGCGAAGGGCATGGACTTGCAGGTGCGCAAGACCAGCGATCTCGATCGCGAGCAGGGTCTCGAGGGCGCGACCTATGGCCTCTATGCCGTGAACAACGGCGACCAGGCGGACATCTTCTTGAAAGAAGCGGTCTCCGATGCCGATGGGTGGATCACGTTCGAAGACGTGAGCCTGACCGAAGGCACGCTCTACTACTTCAAGGAGCGTCTCGCACCAGCGGGTCATACGGTCAGCGAATTCCGCAGCTCCTACTTCTACCTAGTAAAGGACAGCACGGCGCCGAATGGCTACGCGATGCACTACACCGAGAGCAAGATGGAGTTGGGCAGTGCTGAAGCTGTAGCTGAACCGGTCGCGCTCAGTGCGATGGCAGAAGGCGAGGGTGAGCCCATCGCGCTCGATGAGCAAGCCCCAGAAGGTCCGCGTTCGGATGACGGCGATCTGCTCTTCACCTTCACGCGCGATGGTGGCGTTCATGATGAGGCGACGCTCGTAGAGTTCGCCAAGCTCGATACGCGCACGCACGAGTGGGTGGAAGGTGCCGACCTCTCGATCATCGAGAAGAGCACTGGCAAGGAAGTGAACCGCTGGACCTCGGGCAAAGCGAGCGAACGCTTGGAAGGCAAGCTGAACGTGGATACCACGTACATCCTGCGCGAGAATGCAGCGCCCGAAGGCTATGCTAAGGCTGGCGACGTTGAGTTCACGATCGACCAGTACGGCGGCGTGAAGGTCCTCTCGGGAACCAGCAATGGTAACGCCGAGATCCAAGATTCGACCATCACGCTCTACGACACAATGCTCGACGGCGAACAGGTCGTGACCGAATACCGCGAAACAACCGACGACGAGGGAAGCTTCCTGGCGAAGACGGGCGATTTCTTGAAGATCGCAGGCATCGCAGCGTTAGCGATCATCGGACTGCTCGTGTTAGTGATGGCGACCCGTCGTGCTCGCAAGGACAAGGACGTGGTCACGAGGCGTTGATGAAAGCGGCCGCTGAAACGGCCTTGAGCGAGACCCCCTCCCACGGAACCCCGTCGGCCCTTCGCGGCTGGTGGGGTTCTGTGGCGTGATGAACGCTTGCCCACTGGTGGTGACCAGGTGATTCGTTCATCCTGATCGAGCAGTTGCATTTCCTTCGAAATAGGGGACAATGGCTTGAGATAAGCGAATGAAGGAAGCATCATGAGTGAATCCTGTAACGATGATTGCAAGACGTGCGGGCAGTCCTGCGGAGAACGACGTGAGCCGCAGAGCATGCTCGCTGCTCCTAATCCAGCCTCGAACATCAAGAAGGTGATCGGCATCGTGTCGGGCAAGGGGGGCGTGGGCAAGTCGCTCGTCACCTCGCTGCTCGCAGCAGCGCTCGCCAAGCAAGGCAAGCGCGTCGGCATTCTTGATGCGGACATAACAGGCCCTTCCATTCCGCGCATGTTCGGTATCGAAGGCAAAGCGGTGGGCAGCCCCGATGGCTTGCTTCCTTCGGTCGCTGCGGACGGCACGAAGGTGGTCTCGACCAATCTGCTCTTGGACGATGTGACCGATCCGGTCATCTGGCGTGGCCCTATGATCGCGGGCGTGGTCAGACAGTTCTGGAGCGAGGTGGCGTGGGGCGATATCGACTACCTGTTCGTCGACATGCCTCCGGGAACGGGTGACGTGCCCCTCACGGTCTTCCAGTCGCTGCCAGTCGATGGCATCGTGGTGGTCACCTCTCCACAGGAATTGGTGGGCATGATCGTGGCGAAAGCGGTCAAGATGGCAGGCTCGCTCGACATCCCCGTGGTGGGCCTCGTCGAGAACATGGCCTATTTCGTGTGCCCCAACTGCAACGAGAAGCATTTCATCTTCGGCGAAAGTCAGGTGGATATCTTGGCACAGGAATACGACATCGCTGCCACCGCGCAGATCCCGACCGACCCCGCCATCGCAGCGTGCTGTGATGCAGGCCAGGTCGATCAGGTGGATTCTTCGTGGCTGAAGAGCATCGTGGAGGCCATCGCGTAGCATCGCCGTGCGCTCTTCGGTAAAATGGTACGAACTCAACGTTAATCGAAGTAGGAACGTATGATCAATTTCGAAGCAGAAGCACCAGGCGCCTCCGCTCAGGTGCTCATCGATAACAGAGCAGCAAGTCGTGTGCGCGACAAGGACAGCAAGCTCTACGATTTTTCCGAGAACGCGCAGCTGTTCGCGCGCGATTTCATGGGTTGGACCACGCTGGCCAGCGAACCCCCGCTGCCCCTTATGGAGATCCAGAATTTCGCCGACGCGCTCATCGCGCGGGGTCTCAAGACGGTCGTGCTGGTCGGCCAGGGTGGCTCGACCCAGGCTCCCATGACCATGACGAAGTACAACAAGGCGGACTCGTCGCTCATTTCGTTCAAGACCATCGACTCGGTCTCGCCCGTGCGCGTGCGCGCCATCATGTCGGAATGCGATCCGCGCACCACGCTCATCATCCATTCTTCCAAGTCGGGTGGAACCATCGAACCGCATACCATCATGCAAGCGGTGCTCGACATCATGCGCGAGCAGCTTTCGGAAGAGGAGGTCTACAACCACCTCGTGGCCATCACCGATCCCGGCTCCGATCTTGAGAAGCGCGCCAAGGAAGAAGGTTGGCTGCGCGTCTTCTCTGGCGAACCGAGCGTAGGCGGCCGTTATTCGGCGCTCTCCGTGTTCGGCCTGCTGCCGGCGGCGCTGGCGGGCATCAATCTCAACGCGCTCATGAAGAGCGCTGCACAGGCAGAAGCGCTCTGCAGCACCGACAGCATCGACAATCCAGCGCTCGTGCTCGCATCGTTCCTCTACGATAATTACCTCGATGGACGCAATAAATTCTCATTCCTCTCGCCCAAGCGCGGCCGTGTTCTGGGCTTGTGGATCGAGCAGCTGGTCGCGGAAAGCCTGGGCAAAGAAGGCGAAGGCATCCTTCCTAACATCGAGACCGACTCGCTTACGCTCTCCGAAGATGCCAAGGATCGCACGGTCGTGGTGTACGAGACCAAGACAGACCTTTGGGACGAGCGCGTCAATTACTTCCAGTCGCTCGAATACCTGAGCCAAGACATCCCCAAGATCACCTTCAAGGTCGAGAACGTCATCGATCTTGCGGGTCATTTCGTCATGTGGGAATACGCCATCGCCATGGTGGGTCATCTCATGAAGATCTGCCCGTTCGACCAGCCCGACGTTCAGGTCGCGAAGACCGAGGTGCTGCGTATTCTGAAAGAGGGCGGCGAGACCCCCAGCTTCGTGCAGAATGGGCTTGCGGGCGTGCCGATCGGCGAGATCGAAGTCTACGTTTCGGAAGCGCTCACTGAAGAGTTGCTCGACGAAACGGTGGCGGGCGCGCTCAGCGTGCTGTGTCGTAGCATCGAGCCGGGCGATTACTTCTCGCTCAATGCGTTCTTGCCATTTACGGGCGAGGGCCGTCGTGAAGCGCTCGAAGAGATCCGCCATTGCGTCGCCGAAAAGTATGGCGTGCCGTCGTGTTTGGAGATCGGACCGCGTTATCTGCATTCCACCGGTCAGCTGCACAAGGGTGGTCAGAACAATGGCGTCTTCCTCATCCTCTCCGCGAACGAGCCGCGCGATATCGAGGTCGACAACGCCAAGGCACAAAGCCTCGGCGAACTTGAAAAAGCGCAGGCTATGGGCGATTTCGCCATCCTGTCGGCACGCGGAAGACGCTGCGTGCACATCCATCTGCCCGATAATTCCTCAGTAACGCTGCGTCTGCTCTCGAAGGGCCTGCGTCACGTGGTCGAACGAGTTGCGGAGTAACGTAAATGGAACATGACGAGAAGCGCGAAGCGCTCGACATACAGGTAAAAGGAGTTGTGCAAGGGGTCGGCTTTCGACCCTTTGTCTATCGTTGCGCCCAAGAATTCGGACTGACCGGCTGGGTGTTGAACGCTATCGATGGCGTGACCATCCATGTGGAGGGTACCGAGCGGGCGCTCGACCTGTTCGCGATCAAGCTGGTCGAGGATGCGCCCGAGGCGGCGAACGTGAAAGAACTCGAGCTGCACGAGGCGCCGGTCGAGGGCTTCGATACGTTCGAGATCCGCTTTTCGGATGATGCAGAAGCGAACCAGACCACGCTCGTTTCGCCCGACCTCGCTACCTGCGATGCGTGCGTGCGCGAACTCTTCGACCCCAGCGATCGTCGCTATCATTACCCATTCATCAACTGTACGAACTGCGGCCCGCGCTTCACCATCATCGACGATCTGCCCTACGATCGCGCTAACACCTCGATGAAGGAGTTCACCATGGATGAACCCTGCCAAACTGAATACGACGACCCGACGGATCGCCGTTTCCATGCCCAGCCCAATGCGTGCTTCGATTGTGGTCCGCGTTTGGGGTGGATCGACGTGGAAGGCATGCTCCCTAACGAGGTCGAAGCGTTGACGATGGACGATGTCGAGTGGGCGTTCACCTCGGCCGATTCCGACGAATTCATCGACGCGTGCGTCGCTCTGCTGAAGGCGGGCAAGATCGTGGCAGTGAAGGGCCTGGGAGGCTATCACCTCGTATGCGATGCGCTGAACCCTACTGCGCTCGCCACCCTGCGCGAACGCAAGCATCGCTACGGCAAGGCGTTCGCGGTCATGGCGGCTTCGGTCGACCAGGCGCGTGAATACGCAGAAGCGAGCGACGCAGAGGTCAAGCAGCTCGAGTCGAGCGCACGTCCTATCGTGCTCTTGCGCAAGAAGCCAGGCGTCGAACTGCCGCTCGGTCTTGCGGACGATCTTCCCGAGGTGGGCATCATGCTTCCCGCAACACCCCTCCAACATCTGCTCGCGCGCGCGTTCGGGGGCCTGCTCGTCATGACATCAGGCAACGTTCACGACGACCCTATCGTCATCGAGGAGCATGAAGCGTTCCAGAAGCTCGCAGGCATCGCGGATGCGTTCCTGGTGAACAACCGTACCATCGTCGAGCGTTTCGACGATTCGGTCGTGCGCGTGCTCGAACCCCTCGATGTCGAACCCGTCGTGCAGGTCATTCGTCGTGCACGTGGGTTCGCTCCGTCTCCGCTCAAACTTCCAGCGCTCGTGCACGATCTGGGCGAAGAAGCGCCGCAATTGCTCGCGGTCGGCTCCGAGCTCAAGAACACCTTCACTATTACGCGCGCGGACGAGGCGTTCGTCTCGCAGCATTTGGGCGATATGGAGCATGTGGCCTCGTTCGACACGTGGCTCGAGACGAAGGATCTCTACGAAAAGCTCTTCCATCTCGCTCCTGAGAAGCTCGCGTGCGACTTGCACCCCGAATATGTGCTCAGCAAGTGGGCGCGCGCGCAGGATCTGCCGCGCGTGGAAGTGCAGCACCACCATGCGCACGTGGTGGCCGCCATGGCAGAGAACGAGCTCGAAGGCCCGGTTTGCGGTATCGCCTTCGACGGCACGGGCTATGGCGTTGATGGTGCGATCTGGGGTGGCGAAGTGCTGCTCTCGAACCTCAGCGCGTTCGAGCGCTTCGCGAACGTCGCCTATTTCCCGCTACCAGGAGGCACGCAGGCGATCCATCATACCGACCGTTGCGCGTACGGCGTGCTTTGGTCATTCGACCTGCTCGATCACCCCTTCGTACAGCGATTCTTCGAGGACAAGGCGCAAGAGGTCGAGCTCATGAACAAGATGATCGAAGGAGGCATCAATACGCCATTCACCTCCTCGATGGGAAGGCTCTTCGACGCGGCTTCCGCGCTCTTAGGCATCTGCAGCGAACCGCGCTACGAGGGCGAAGGTGCGATCCTGCTCGAGGCCGAGATCGCGAAGGGCTTCGGACCGAATGCGGCAGTCCAGATGGGCGCGGCGCGTGCGAGCGCCGCTTCCGCGGACGATCTTGCCGATGAACTGCAACAGCTCGAGCGCTATCAGTTCGGGCTGCTCAAGAACACCGCCACCGAACAGAGCACGGCGCAGGACACCTCGGTGCTCTTGCTCGATCCCGCGCCCGTGTTCGAGGCGCTGCTCGACGATCTTGAGGCAGGCGTGGAAAAGCCGACCATTGCGCGTCGGTTCCATGAGGCGGTCTCGTCAGCCATCCTCACGCTCGCCGAGACCGTTCGGGCGCTCTACGACATCGCCATCGTCACGCTTTCAGGTGGAGTTTTCATGAACCGCTACCTTATGGAGCGTGTTTTATGTGAATTGCAGGGAACCGGGTTTACCATTGCCCTCAACCGAGAGCTGCCGCCTAACGATGCTTCGGTCTCCTACGGCCAGGCTGTGATAGGATTGCACTCGAATGAGGAGGGTCAGTGATATGTGCTTAGCTATTCCCGCTCAAGTAAGAACGATCAACGATAACAAGCTTGCGACCGTCGATATCCTCGGTGTCACGCGCGAGATCTCTCTCGACCTGACCCCGCAGGCGCAGGAGGGTAGCTTCGTGCTGGTGCACGCGGGCTTCGCCATCGAAGTGGTGGACGAGCAGTTCGCTCAGGAGACCCTCGATCTTATCAAGCAATTCCCCGAACTGGCCGATCTCGAAGCGGTCTAGCTCATGGATCTGTCGGCTTTCAAAGACCCGGCGCTCGCCAAAGGCCTCGTCCACTCCATCGAGGCATGGGCACCCGAGAAGGCCACGCTCATGGAAGTGTGCGGCACGCACACGGTCGCCATCGCGCGCAACGGTCTACGCTCCATGATGCCGGGCGATACCCAACTCGTCTCGGGACCCGGGTGTCCGGTATGCGTCACTGCCAATGAAGACATCGATACGGTCATCGCGCTCTCGCGCATCCCTAACGTCATGATCGCCACGTTCGGCGATATGACGCGCGTGCCTGGCTCCACGTCGAGCCTGCTCAAGGAACAGGCGGAAGGCCGCTCCATCAACATCGTCTATTCGCCGCTCGACGCGCTCAAGCTCGCGCAGGAAAATCCCGACAAAGAGGTCGTGTTCGTGGGCGTTGGCTTCGAGACCACCACGCCGCTGGTGGCCATGGCTATCAAACGCGCGAAGGAGATGGGCCTCACCAATTTCTCCGTGTTCGTCGCGCATAAGAACATGCCCAACGCGCTCGACGTGATCGTCTCCGATCCTGAACTGAAGATCGACGCGCTCATCCTGCCGGGTCATGTCAGCACCATCATCGGCACGAAGCCCTACGAATTCCTGGCCGAGAAGTACGGCATCCCTGGTGTCGTGACCGGGTTCGAGCCGGTCGACGTGCTGCAGGGCGTGGCGATGATCATGCGCCAGCTGCATGAAGGTCGCGCCGAGATCGAGATCGCCTATTCGCGTGGCGTCATGCGCGAAGGCAATCCGGTCGCGCTCGCTGCTATCGATGAAGTGTTCGATACGGTCGATGCTACCTGGCGTGGTCTGGGCGTCATCCCTGGTTCGGGCTATGCCATCCGTAAGGAATTCGAGCAGTTCGATGCAGTGAAGCGCTTCGACCCGCAGGTCGAACCGACGCAGAACCCGAAAGGCTGCCGCTGTGGTGACGTGCTGCGTGGCATCATGGCTCCCGATCAGTGCCCACTTTTCCGCACGGTCTGCACGCCCGAGAATCCGGTCGGGCCCTGCATGGTCTCTTCCGAAGGCTCGTGCGCTGCCTACTATCGCTACTATTAAACACTTCCCGTTCAGGCGATTTTGAGCATGCGTGGTGGTGTCGTCGCTCGCGGGAGCGCTTAGACCACGCAAAGCAGCGCCTCGTTCGTCAACCGTTCTTGCTACTCAGTCCACGATCAATCTGCTACGATCGATACGGCAAAATACCGATCAGCCACGGAGGCCCGTATGGAAGCACTGCAAGGACAAAAGCTCGATCCCCGCATGAAGAACGTTTGGCGCTTTAGCGACACGATCGCGCTCGTGCTCGTGTTCCTGTGCGTGATCGCCGTTGGTGGCATCGCGCTACTGATCGATGAAGATACTGCATGGTGGGCAGAACCGTATTGTCTCATCACGACGATCGTCTTCATCGTGCTGCTGTTGCTCTTCTGGTTCGTCATCACGCCGCTTCGTTACATCCGTTGGCGCTACGAACTCTCGCAGGACTTCCTCAATATCTCGCGTGGCATCATCGTTCATAAGCACACGGTCGTGCCCTTCATCCGCGTGCAGAACACCGATACGCGCCAAGGGCCACTGCTGCGCATGATGGGGCTCGCGTCCGTTACAGTATCGACCGCCGCAGGCTCGATGGAGATCCCAGGTCTTCCGGCTGCAGAGGCGGAAACGCTGCGCGATCAGGCCGCTGAATTCGCGCGTATCGCCAAAGAGGATGTGTAGGCGATGGAGCAGCACATCCCGAACGAACAGCCCGCAGCGCCCGCTGGCGAGCCCGTTATCCCGGTCGCGCCAGACGCGTCCTCGGTCGTTTCACAATCTCGAGCTGACCTCGCATCCGCTTCAGATCCGGTGAAGCACAAGCTCAACCATAGCTACATCTGGCTCGGCGCACTGCGTATCTTGCCGATCGTCATCGTGGCGGCATTCGCCTCATCGACCGATCTTATCGTGGAGCTCGCCCTCGATTCATCATCGAGCGGTTTGGGCTTCATCGCTATCTTGGCGTTTCTCGTCATCATCTTGCTCATCACGGGCATCGTCATGCTCGTGCGTTTCGTCAGCTATCGCTATATCTGGTACGAATACGCAGGAGACGAATTCAGCTACTATTCGGGCATCATCTCGAAGAAGCGCGTGCACATTCCCTACCAGCGCATCCAATCCATCAATCAGAAGGCGAGCTTGTTCCAGCGCATCGCAGGCGTCTGCACGGTCAGCATCGAGACCGCGGGTGGCGCTGAGAACAAGGCGGTCATCCTGCCTTATGTCGAGAAGTCGGCTGCGGAGGCCTTGCGTCGCGAGCTCTTCGAACGCAAGCAGCTCGCGCAGATGAAAGAGGCGGGCATCTCGGCTCCTACTGCATCCAGCGAGACCATCGCTTCGCCTACGGGTGCTCCCGTAACGAGCATTCCTGCTCCTGCGAATCCCTCGGTGCAAGCAACGCCCGTTGCAGGCGGTAATGCGCTCGACATGCCCGCGCAGGTTGCGAACGATTTTCGTGGCGTGTTCGGCGGGGAAGCGATCGATACGGGCACCGTCACGTACGAGTACGGGCTCTCGAACAAGCAGCTCGCGCTCGCGGCCATCACGGGCAAATCTTCGTTCACCATGGTGTTCTTCTCGGTTGTCATGGCGGCCGCTTCTCTCATCTCCAGCGTCGCATTCGTGTTCGGTACCTCTGAAGATGCGATCTTCGACACGCTCTCGAGTCTGATCAACCTCATTCCTTCTTCCTGGATCGTCGGTGCTATCGCCAGCGTGGTCGGATTCGTGCTCGTCATCATGGTCGTCGTTTGGGCGGTCATGGTCGTCAGCACGTGCATCTCCTATGGTGGTTTTCGCACGCGCCGTCGCGGTGCGCGCATCGAGACCGAATACGGCATCATCAGCCATAATTTTAACGGCATCGACATCGATCGCATCCAGTCGGTCGAGATCAGCCAGTCGTTCTTCCAGCGCATCCTGAAGTCGTGCACGCTCTCGCTCGCGCGCGTGGCTAGCGCTGCGCAAGAATCCTCTTCGGATGCGAAGAACGCCGCGCAAGCCAAGCTCGTCATTCACCCGTTCGTCAAGCTCGATCAGGTCGATGCCATCCTCAAGGACCTCTTGCCCGAATGGGGGGAACTGCCGCCCGCCGACAAGAAGCTTCCGAAGCGTGCGCTTCGCCGCGCCATCACGCGCCGTGCGATCCTGCAAGGCGGCGGCGTATGGCTCGCCATCATCACGTTCGTAACGATGTTCTTCATCGCGATGCCGATCCAGTTCGACCTGCTCTCGTCCTCGGAGTTCTCGGATTATCTAGCCTTCTACCTCGTTTCCGACATCATCTCTCGCGTGCTCTATGTCATCGCATTGCTCCTGTTCGTCCTCGATATCGTTGGTGCGGTGCTGTGGCAGCGCGGCTCGGGCTTCGGCTACGATCGTACGTACATCACTATCACGAACAGCGGATTCAGTACGAATCGCACCGTCACTCCACGCGTGAAGGTGCAGCTCGCCACGCTGCAGACCAATCCCCTTCAGCGCCATCGTCAGCTCACCACCATCATCGCGCTCACGGCAGCCGGTGTTGGTTCGTCCACGCTCAAGCTCATCGATGTCGAGCAGGACGCGGCGAAGGCGTGGTTCGACTGGTGCCACCCAGGCGGCAACAAAACGCTTCCCGCGCAAGAGCGCGCGATACAGTAGAATGAGATGAGCGAATGCGACGGTGCTCCATCGCCGTTCGCGCTCTTTTCTGTCTACTGATCCCCGAAATGAGGAACGCTCATGGCTAGCGCAGTGATGAACCCCGTTTCCGTCAAACCGAAGAAGGATTACACGCTCGGTGAGGAGATATTCAACGCGGTCACTCACGGCGTGGGTGCGTTGCTCGCCATCGCGGCGATCCCGCTTTGCGTCGTGCGCTCGGTCTGCGATGGCGCAGGCATGCTGTTAGCTGCAGCGCTCATCTACTCGATCACGATGGTGGTCGAATATCTTATGTCCACGCTCTATCATGCGCTCGCGGCTCCGCGCGCGAAGAAGGTCTTCAAAGTCCTCGATCACTGCGGCATCTACCTTTATATCGCGGGCACCTACACGCCCTTCTGCCTGGTAACGCTCATCGATAACAGCGGCATCCCCCTGTGCATCTTCGTGTGGGCGGTGGCGCTCGCGGGCGTAGTGGCCGAAGCGTTCTGGGTCGAACGCCCGCGGTGGATCTCCGCGGTCCTCTATCTTCTGCAAGGATGGGCGGTCGTCGTATGCCTCCCCGCATTGTGGACGTTGCTCGATCCCGTGGGTTTCTGGCTGCTCGTGGTGGGCGGCCTTTGCTACACGGTCGGCGCGGTGTTCTATATCTTCACGAAAAAGAAGAAGTTCATGCACTCGGTCTTCCATCTGTGGGTGTTGGCCGGTTCGGTGTTCCAATTCTTCTCGATATATCTCTTCATCCTCTAGCGCGCATTCTCAGACACGTATTCGACTCTCGTATTCAACGGTTCCACCTATGGCGAATGAAGCATACAAGAAGACCCTCTACCGCGATCCGAAGCACGCGATCATAGGGGGCGTATGCGCTGGCATAGCTGAACGACTCGATGTCGATGCGCTCCTCGTGCGCGTTGCCGCCATCGTCGCATTCGTGATGTCGTTCGGTATCATCTCGCTCGTTTACCTCGTGCTTTGGACTATCCTTCCCATCAAGGTCGCCCAAGGAGGCTTCATCGATATCGAACCGAGCCGCGTTCGATCGGAGCGTTTCGACAAGGTTGTCACATTGCAGGACGACATGCTGAAGGTCGAACATGCTGACGATGAGGCCGAACAGAACGAGCCGCTCTTCGAGCCGCGCTCACGCAGGCCGAAACAAGATCTTTCCGCGCTTCGTTTTCCGTTCGTGATCTTCATTGCGCTGTGCATCTTCGTCACGCCGATCGGCATGGTGTCGGCAGGTGTCATGAAAAGTAACAGTTTCGTGTCATTCCTTCCGCTCTACCTCATTCCGCTCGGTGTGTTCTTGGCCATGGTGTTGAGTTCCGCCCACTCGGCTGTGATCCGTGGCTGCATCATGATCCTTTGTTTCGAGGCGTGCGCGGTGCTGCTTCCGTTCACTATGGGTGTCGTGAATTACGAGAGTATGGCGTTTCAGCAGGCCACGACCTTTTTGATCTGGATGGTAGCCTTCGTCGTCCTGGTTGCTGCGCTCATCTTCGAAAACTCTACATGCTATTGCATCGCGACCCTTCTCGTCTTCCTGGCGATCGTCTTCCTATTCAACGATTTTGGGTTCTTCGGCGCGATGATGGGTCATTCGAACGTTGCTTCCTGATGATTCTTCACGGTTTTTTCGTTTTCGCATCATGCCTGGAAGCCGTACATGGTTCGTGGTCCTACGACCGTTCACCCGTGCCCCGAAGTTGTTCTTTGGGGACGCTCAAGGTATAATTCATCTACGCTCTTAAGCGTTGATGCAGTAATCGCACTCCAATCCCATTCAACTGCATAGGTAAACGGGTTTCTTGCAAGCGTTCGCGCTCCTGCAGGTTAAGGACCTGTTGTGTCCATTGGAGGCTTTTTGGCAGCAGCCAAAACACATAGAAGGAATGGGAATGCGCTTTCCCGTTTCGTCCTTTTCGGTTTGATAATGCTCGCAGTTGCCGGCATTATTTCTTTCTTTGCAGCCACTCAGGCGCAAGGTTATGGAGAGGTCGATTCCTCTACGATCGGTATCGGAGAGGCCCAGTCTTCGAACGCATCCACCGCTATCGACCCGAAGGCTCGCTTGGGCGTGGTGTCGCAGCAGACGAACGACGATGCTACTCCTTCTGAAGCGCTCGATCCTTCCGACGGCGCTCAGCGTTCCATCACGGTGAAGGACCCCGACCCGGTCATTGCAGCAGTTGCGGTCGACTATTCCAATCCTGAAGCGGTCGAGAAGGCCAAGCAGGTCTGCACTATCGATCCGCTGCCTACGGCGCCGCGCCTCATTCCCGATTTCTCTGACGGCACTTGGTCCTCCGGTGTCGCATCCGCCTACAATGTCGCTACGAACGATAACGGCAATGGCACTTTCGGCGTGTCCACCACGGCTTCTGGTCGTGGCATCAACGAAGGAAGCGTCACGGTCGCTGTTCCGTCGAGCCAGTCCTACCTGCTCGGTCGTGTCGTCGAGATCTGCTATGGCGATAAGGTGGTCGTCGCCACCGTCACTGATACGGGCGGATTCGGCAAATACGGTCGCTGCCTTGACTTGGCTCCCGGCGTCTATCACGCGCTCGGTGCCGACTCTCCTAGCGACTGGGGAACGCGCACGATCCACTATCGTTTCCTCTAAGATCGACTCACTGCCAATTTCAGACGAACGCCCGCTCCGGGCGTTTTCTGTTGTATGATTCATATGCTGTATAAACTGGTATGAGAAGGGGGCAAGACCGCGTATGAGCAATATCATCGTCGTCGGCTGTGGCCGCGTTGGTTCGCGTCTTGCGCTCATGCTCTCCAACTACGATAACAACGTCTGCGTGATCGATAAAGACCCGCGTGCGTTCGCTACGCTCGGGCGCGATTTCAATGGCGCCACCTATGCGGGCGCTGGTTACGATGAGGAATTGCTCGTGAAAGCCGGCATCGAAGAGTGCGACTTTCTTGCAGCGGTCACCCAGAGCGACAACGTGAACCTCATGGTGGTCGAGATCGCCAGGCGCCTCTACGACGTGCCCAACGCGGTCGCGCGTCTCTACAACACGGGCCATGAACGCGCCTATCTGCAGCTCGGTATTGATTACGTGTGCGGCACGGCGCTCGTTGCGGAAGAGATCTTCTCGAAGATCACCTCTGGCCTGGGCGATCACATCACCACGCTCGGCGATTGCGAGGTCGTGCAGTTCGCGCTCGACCTATCGCAGCATCGCTCGGATTACATCAAGGTCAGCGACTTGGAAAAACGCCACAAGATCCGCGTGTGCGCCTTCGAGCGTGCTGATGGCGTGGTCAGCTCCATTCCTACGCCCAGTAGCGTCCTCTATCACGGAGATACCGTTCTCGTGGCGCTGCGCCATGGCATGATCTCCGAGATCTCGAAGTACATGCAGAATTAGGAGTCGTTATGTATTGCGTGATCGTTGGTGGAGGAAAGATCGGTGAATACCTGGCACGCACGTTGCTCAGCGAAGGCAACGAGGTCGCTATCATCGAAGAGGATTCCCAGACCGCCACGTATCTTTCAGAGACGTTGGAAGGCCCGGTGCTCGTCATCCAGGGCGATGGCTGCGAGGTCGCGCGTCAAGAGGACGCGGGCGTTCCGCAGGCGGATATCTTCGTCGCCACCGCTGGCCAGGATGAAGACAACTTGGCTGCGTGCGAGATCGCAAGCCGCGTGTTCGGCATCTCCCGTGCTCTCGCGCGCGTGAACGACCCGAAGAACCTGCGCATCTTCCGCCGTCTCGGCATCGAGAGCATCTCGTCCACGGCGCTCATCGCCCGCATGATCCAGGAAGAAGCGATGCTCGGCTCGATGTCGGTCGCGGTCACCCTCACCAACGACCAGGTCGGCCTCATCGACATCACGGTGCCTCCTATGAAGAACCACAGCGCTGAAGAGGGCGTTCGTGCGCTCGATATCGAATTCAGCGATGGCATCCGCATGGTAGCGGTCTCCCATAACGACGATATTCAGGTCGTGCGCAGCAGCACGCGCATCTATCCTGGCGACCAGGTCATCGTGGCCGCCGATACCGATCTTATTGACGAAGCGCGTCGCGTCATCCGCTCGCTCTGAGCGGTTTCGTGACCAGTCTGCCGTCGTCCCTTTAAATCTTGATGAACCCTTCAATGAACGCCACGGTGCGCCTGTGCATCGGGTAAAATAGCGATATTGATCAGAGGCGCTTCGAAGCGCGACACTCGAAAGGACTTCCGATGATCGGTCGCTACACTCGTCCAGAAATGGGCAAGATCTGGGAACTTGAGAACAAATTCGCCATCTGGAAAGAGATCGAGGTGCTGGCCTGTGAAGCTCAGGCGCAGCTCGGCAAGTCCGGCATCACCAAAGAAGAAGCGCAGTGGATCCGCGATCATGCGGATTTCACGGTCGACCGCATCGACGAGATCGAAAAGGTGACCAATCACGACGTCATCGCGTTCACCACGTGCATGGCAGAATACATCGACGCCGATATCCCTGAGGGCAGTGAGCCTCCTTCGCGCTGGGTCCACTATGGCATGACCTCGTCCGACCTGGGCGACACGGCGCTTTCCTACCAGATCGTGCAAGCATGCGACATCATCATCGAAGATATCAAGCAGCTGGGCGAGACGTGCAAGCGTCGCGCGTTCGAATTCCAGAACGTGCTCTGCGTCGGCCGCACGCACGGTATCCATGCGGAACCGATGACCTTCGGCATGAAGTTCGGCAGCTGGGCTTGGGCGCTCAAGCGCGCGCTTGTTCGCATGGAGCAGGCGCGCGAAGTTGCAGCGACGGGCGCTATTTCAGGCGCGGTCGGAACGTATTCGAGCATCGACCCCTTCGTAGAGGAATACGTCTGCGAGAAGCTCGGCCTCACGCCCGATCCGCTTTCGACCCAAGTGCTCGCACGCGATCGTCATGCGCAGGTCATGTCCGCGCTCGCGGTAACGGCCTCTACGCTCGAGTCCATCGCGATGCAGGTTCGCTTGCTGCAGCAGTCCGATGTGATCGAGGCTGAAGAGCCGTTCACGAAGGGCCAGAAGGGTTCGTCAGCCATGCCACATAAGCGCAACCCCATCACTGCAGAGCGGGTATGCGGTCTCGCGCGCGTCGTGAAAGCGAACGCTCAGGTCGCCTACGACGATGTGGCTCTGTGGTACGAACGCGATATCTCGCATTCGGGTGCAGAGCGCGTCGCGCTGGCAGATAGCTTCATCGCGCTCGACTACATGTTCGGCAAGATGCAATGGATGCTCGATGGCCTGCAGACCTATCCCGCCAAGATGGAGCATAACCTGTGGCGCACGAAGGGGCTCATCTTCTCCTCGAAGGTACTCCTCGCACTGGTCGATACGGGCATTTCACGCGAAGATGCGTACGTCATCGTGCAGCGCAACGCCATGAAGGTATGGGAAGACATTCAGAACGCGGTCGATGGCCCCACGTATCGTGAACGCCTCGAGGCGGACCCCGATGCGCATCTTACGAAGGAAGTGCTCGACGAGATCTTCGATCCATGGGATTTCCTCACGCGCAAGGACATCGTCTTCGAACGCCTCGAAGACCTCACGTTCTAGATTCAAAACAGATCACAACTTGCTTCTGCGCTTGGCTGAAAGCGCAGGTTCCGGCGTCGCTTCGGTCGAACTAACTTCGCGTGCGCGAAGTGGATTTCTCCCTCGCTTTGGCCAAGTCACCTGCGTCCTCCAACCAAGCGCAGAAGTCAAGCATTCGCTCAGTAACTGTTCAGGGAGATAAGAGCGAGACTCGCTGTCGGCTGAATTCTTATTACTAAGACCCGGACAGCGTAGCGACGCATGAGCGAATCTGCGTAGCTGATTCGCGAACAGGGAAGCGGGTCTCGATCTTATCTCCCTGAACAGCAGTTATTGAACGAATGGGTCGCCGAGGCTCTTGGAGGTCGGCACGAAGACACGCAGGAGCGCATGGTCTTCAACATCTTCGGTCGTGCTGGTGATCTGGCACAATCCGACGATATTGTTGCATGATCCCGAAGAGACGAGATATTCCCCGTACGAATCGGTGTCGTTAGGGATATCGATCATGAAGAAGTTCTTGCTGGCGAAGTGAACACCGCAGATCGCGCGCGTGGATTTCACGACGTACCATTCGTCGCACCAACCAGGCGTTGCCGAGGGCGTGCGCCCGAACCTGAACCAGGGAAGTCCGTCGTATTCGTAGGGCGTGACCGCCTTCATGGGCGTGTAGGTTCCCAGATTCGAGATGCCATCTCCATAGTTATAGATGTTGTCGAATGCGAACGAGAAGCCGCTCTTGCCGTATCCGATGTTGCAAGGCGTCATGCCATGAGGCAGTACGAGTTCATCGGCCACGCTGAAATCGGAGGCGAGGAACTTGGTCAGCTGATAGTAGCGCGTCGAGGAGTTCAGGCGCGGAGCAGCCACGACGCCATCATTCGTTGCGACGATGCGGCAGGCGAAGGACTGAAGCGCTTCACAGACCTGCTGATAGGAGCTCTCCCCGAAATGCACGGCACGCAATTCCGCCTTCTCTTTGGCGAACTGCCCATTCGGTTCAGGGGCCACTTGCCAGAACGCAGCATTGCCAGAGGCTGCGATGGATGGGGTGATCCAGTTCGTGTCACCTTCGTCCACCAGCTGGATGTTCTCCAGCTGCGCGTTATCGAGCTGAGCGGTATAGATGCGCCATGAATTCTCGTAGATGTTGCACTCGGTCCAGACGACACCTTCAGTGCTGCAACGCACATCGTAGACATCGAAGCCCTCGTCCATACCTTGCGGTTCCTTCATCACCTCGACGAGATTGGCTGACGCGAAATAGAACAGACGAATGGTGTTCAGCGGCCGAGCTTGTTCGGTGGGGCAGAGACATGCTGCCACGGTGTCGTTATCGGCCCAGACCAGACTGCCGAAAGGCAACGTCTTCGAGATCGACAGCTTGACGTAGTCGCCGTAAGGGATCTCGTTCAGATCAGCCAGTTCGGTCACGGAATCCGCAGGTACCGAAAGGGTCTCGATGCTGTCTCCCGCCGAGAATGCGCTCGAAGCGGCGCTGCTGATGCCGCCGACCGCGACAAGACCGCCCACCACACCCGCACCGATGAGCAGGTTTCGGCGCGTCAGGAGCACTTCAGGAGAGAAAGGCCCCGCAGCACCCGTGGCGTTCGCGCTGGAATTCGCCGCTGAACCAGCACGACCTTGCGAGCCGAACGCACTGTGCCTTCCTGTGCGAGGAGGACGTACGCGCGTGAACGAAGAGGAGGACGTACGCGCATGGCTCGCTTTGCCATTGCGCTTGGTCGGGCGTGCTTTCGTCGCGGGGGTCTTTGAAGTGCGTTTCTGCGGCACGGTGCTTCTTTCTGTTGCCTGTAGGGCGTTTCCCACGAGCTCGTGAAGGCTGTGTGAATACGCAGGGTTATTGTGACATTTGAGTGTCAAAGCATCGAGATGAGATGCTAATTGCTACAATAAACCCAAACACAGACTAGTGCACTCGCAGATCACCTTAGTGGTTCTTTGTGAGATTTCGAACATATCCTTTGTGTAAGGAGCTAACTATGAGCAACGATACCCGACGTATTCTTTTGGTCGAAGATGAAAAGGCGATCCGCGATGCGGTCGCAGCATATTTGCAGCGTGAGAACTATCAGGTCGTCGCCGTGGGCGATGGTCAGGAAGCGCTCGAAGAATTTTCGCGCCACCATTTCGATCTGGTCATCCTCGACCTCATGCTTCCACGCGTTCCGGGCGAGCGCGTGTGCCGCGTCATTCGCGATAATTCCGACACGCCCATCATCATGCTTACCGCGAAAGGCGAGGTCGAAGATCGAATCATCGGTCTCGAGCTCGGCGCGGACGACTATCTGGTGAAGCCCTTCAGCCCGCGTGAGCTGGTCGCGCGCGTTCGTGCGCTGTTGCGCCGCGTTCATTCCGACTCCGAACCGCAGCGCGAAGTGCTCGAGTTCGGCGAACTCACCATCGACATCTCGGGTCATAAGATCCTCGTGAACGATGAAGTGGTCGATCTCACCGCCAGCGAATTCAAGCTGCTCACCACATTGTGCCGCTATCCGGGCCGCGTGTATTCGCGCATGGAGCTGGTCGAGAAGGTGCTCGGCTACGATTTCGAGGGCTATGAGCGCACCATCGACTCACACGTGAAGAATCTGCGCGCCAAGATCGGCGACAATCCACGCAATCCGAAGTGGCTGCACACCGTTCACGGCGTGGGCTACCGCTTCGAAGATCCCACCAAAGCGAACCAATAACGCGTCCGTCTCGCACGTAAGTTCCCTTCAGGATTGGACGTATGGTCGAAGAGGACGTGGAATACGACGAAGAGAGCGAAGGAAAGTCCAAACGGGGCTTCACCTTCACTGCGCGCATCACCGTGTCGTTCGCGGCCATCGCGCTCATGACCGCGTTGGTAGCGGTCGGCATGCTCTCGTTCGTGTGGGAACAGTATTTCCAAAGCTATACGCGAGAGAACATGGAGAATCTGGCGGAATCGGTAGCGGATTCGGTCGCGCAGAGCTTCGAGACCGCTCCGAACGACTGGTACAGCGGCGCGCTCGCTGCGGCGAACTCCGCGGCCGCGCTCTACGACACTGTCAGCATCCAGATCGTCTCTTCCGATGGATCGGTCGTCTACAACAGCGGCATCCATTCCAATCTTGGCCCCTCGCTTCCTGAGAACGAGCGCAACACCGCCTCTGCTCCCATCGTCGTGGACGATAAGCAGGTCGGCACGGTCTACGTGCGCGTGTTCGGATCGGAAACGCTGCTCACGCAGGCGGATCAAGACTTCAGGAACAAATCCTATCAGGCCATGATCTTCGCGTCGCTCTTCTCGGTGCTGGTCGCAGTGCTCGCAGGATTCATCCTGGCGCGCCTGCTCTCGCGTCCTATCAACAGCATCACCAATGCGGCTCGCGCGCTGAAGGAAGGCAACTACTCGGCGCGTACGAACATGGCAGGCGACGACGAGATCGCGCGTCTGGGCAAGACCTTCGACCAGATGGCCGATGCGGTCGAAGCGAATCGCGATATGGAACGTCGTCTGGTCACCGACGTCGCGCACGAATTGCGCACGCCGCTCATGGCTATCCAATCCACGGTCGAGGCGATGATAGACGGCGTTTTCGAAGCGGATGAAGAACGCCTCGAAACGCTCAATTCCGAGGTGCGTCGTCTCAGCCGCTTGGTCGACGCGCTGCTCAAACTCTCTCGCCTGGAGAATCGTGCGAATCCGGTCGAGTTCGCGAAGGTCGATCTGGTCGAGATGGTGGACACGGTGGTCACCGCGCACCAGGCCTACGTGGAAGAGTCGGGGCTGTCGTTCACCTACCACCACGATCCGCATGTCTTCGTGTTCGGCAATGCGGACATGTTGCGCCAAGCTACGGCGAATCTCATCTCGAATGCGGTGCGCTACACGCCCGAAGGCGGATCGATCAAGGTCTCGGTCACGCAGGGCGACCTGATGGGCAAGATCACGGTGCAGGACACGGGCATCGGCTTCGCCGCTGAGGAAGCCAAGAACGTCTTCTCGCGTTTCTGGCGAGCGGATGCAGGGCGCACGCGCGAATCGGGTGGCCTCGGCATCGGCCTGTCGGTCGTGAAGGAGATCGCCGATCGCCATAATGGCTGGGTGCGTGCTGAAGGCCGCCCGAACGAAGGCGCTCGCTTCACCATCTACATTCCGCTCTACAGCAGGACCGTGCTGCGCAAAGGCAAGTCGAAGCGCCTCGGCATCAGCAATTAAGATTAAGTATGAGAAAATCCTCCTTTCACGCCCGCTCGCGCACGAAATGTTTCATAATAGAGGCTTACTGAAAAAATGCTTCTTCATACGAGGAAGCCGAAGGCGAAGCGTGGGTCAGAAAGGACCGATATGTCAGGAATCGATATCAAGCCCGATGCACAGGGCAAAGTTCGCGATCTGTATGATCTGGGAGACAAGCTGCTTCTTGTCGCGACCGACCGTATTTCTGCATTCGACTACATCCTGAAAGACGACATCCCTTACAAGGGCCAAGTGCTCACGCAGCTTTCTTGCTTCTGGTTCGATCTGCTCTCGGATGTGGTGGAGAATCATCTCATCTCGGCTGATGTGGCCGATCTTCCCGAACAGTTCAAGCCGTATGCGGATTATCTGGCGGGTCGTTTCATGTTGGTGAAGAAAGCCGACATGTTCTCGGTCGAATGCATCGTGCGTGGTTATCTTACGGGTTCGGGCCTGAAAGACTATCAGGCAACGGGTGCGGTCTGCGGTATCGAGCTTCCTGAAGGGCTCATCAATTCATCGCGTCTGCCCAACCCCATCTTCACGCCTTCCACGAAGGCGGAGATCGGCGACCACGACGAGAACATCAGCTTCGATCAGACCGTCGATCTGATCGGTTTCGACGACGCAGAAGCCATCAAGAACCTCACGCTGTCCATCTATGATCGCGCGGCCGAGCATGCTCGCGAACGCGGCATCATCATCGCCGACACGAAGCTCGAGTTCGGCAAGGTGGGCGACACTATCATCCTGGGTGACGAAGTGCTCACGCCTGACTCGTCGCGTTTCTGGGCAGTGGACACCTACATCGAAGGTGTCGAGCAGCCCAGCTTTGACAAGCAATTCGTGCGCAATTGGCTCAACGCGAACTGGGACCGTACGGGCGAACCTCCGCACCTTCCGAAGGACGTCATCCAAGCTACCAGCGAAAAATACATCCAGGCCTACGAGAAGATCACGGGCAAGACCTTCGTCGCCCAGTAGATCGAAAACGATACTCGATCGCCAGCGAAGACAAGAATCACTGAAGGAGACCATAAGGCATGTCACAGCGCAATCCCTTGAACGAGCGTTACCAGCAGCGTGAAGGCGGCAAGACCCGCAAGTCCGCTGCATCAGCGAAGCCGGCTACGAAGGCAGCTTCCACCGTCTATATCGCCGATCCGAACGCGAAGCCCAAGAAGAGCTTCATGGACCGTTTCAAGAAGAAGGAAGAGCCCGTGAAGATGAGCAAGTCGCAGCAGAGGAAGGCTGCCGAGGCAGCTGAGGCGGCTGATCAGCAGGGCAAGAAGAAGGGCAAGTGGACGCTCAACGACATGGAAGGCTCCGAAGCCATGGACTCCACGGAAGGCCTTTCTGAAGAGACGAAGAAAGCTGCTCGCCAGAAATACCTCAATCCAGGCACGAAAGAATATAAGAAATGGCGCACCATCTGGTGGATCGTCATCGGCCTGGGCATTTGTTCGCTCATTCCTCCTGTGCTCGCGCCAGAGCTCTTCGTCGACGATGCCACCATGTCCATGATCTTCTTCGGTCTGGGCTATGCGTTCCTCATCGCAGCGGTCGCGGTCGACGCGATCAAGATCCGTCCTTTACGTAAGGCAGCCCGCGGCGGCAGCATCAAGGAAGATCGCTCCAAAGAGGCTACGGCTGCTCGCAAGCAAGCGAAGAAAGAAGCCATCGCTAAGGAAGAAGCGAAGGCTGCTAAAAAAGCATCCCGAAAGCGTTCCTAGATCCCATGCGTCTCGTTTCATGGAACGTGAATGGCCTGCGTGCCATCATGAAGAAGGGCTTTCTCGATGTGTTCACCGAGCTGAACGCGGATGTGTTCGCCCTGCAAGAGACCAAGCTTCAAGAGGGGCAGATCGAACTCGACCTGCCAGGCTATACGCAGAATTGGAGCTATGCCGAGCGGAAGGGCTATTCAGGTACGGCGGTCTTCTCGAAAGAAGAGCCGCTCCAGGTCATCCACGAGGTAGGCGTGCCCGAACTCGACACGGAAGGTCGTGTGGTCATCTGCGAGTTCGAGAAGTTCTGGTTCGTGAACGTCTATACGCCGAATGCGCAGAACGAGCTCGCGCGCATCGATCATCGCATGCATTGGGACGATGTCTTTCGCGAGATGTGCGTAGGACTCGAGCAGGGCGTGCTGCCCGATGGCTCGAAGGGCAATGCCAAGCCAGTGGTCTCGTGTGGCGATTTCAACGTCGCGCATCAGCCGATCGACTTGAAGAATCCACGTACGAACGTGGGCAATCCTGGCTTTTCCGATGAAGAGCGCGGCAAGTTCACTGAACTGCTCGACGCGGGATTCGTCGATACGTACCGCAGTTTGCATCCCACCACCGAAGGTGCGTATAGCTGGTGGAGCTACCGCTTCAACGCGCGTGCCAACAATGCAGGATGGCGCATCGACTATTTCATCGTCAGCGAGTCCATTCGCGACAAGGTGGTCATGGCTCACATCTGGCCCGAGATCATGGGAAGCGATCACTGTCCGGTCTCGATCGAGCTCGATACCGAAGATATGTAGGGTGCACGCGAAGCACCTGTTCATCGAAGAGAAGGATACAAGGAAGAACATCATGGCAATGGATCTGGAAAAGGTTGAAGAAGGCGTTCGTCTCATCCTCGAAGGCATCGGCGAAGACCCCGATCGCGAAGGTCTGGTCAAAACGCCCGAACGCGTCGCGCGCATGTATGCCGAATGTTTTGCTGGCCTCGAAGAGGATCCGGCTCAACATTTCGAGACCACGTTCGACGAGCATTCTCAAGAGCTCATCATCCTGCGCGATATCCCGTTCTTCTCCATGTGCGAACATCATCTCGCGCCTTTCTATGGGAAGGCGAACATCGCCTACATCCCTGCAGCCGATGGCCGTATCTGCGGCCTTTCCAAGCTCGCGCGCTTGGTCGAGGTGTTCGCGCGTCGTCCTCAGGTGCAAGAGCGTTTGACCTCGCAGATCGCCGATACGCTCATGAAGGAACTGAACCCGCAAGGCGTGGTGGTCGTCATCGAGGCAGAGCATATGTGCATGAACATGCGCGGGGTGAAGAAGCCTGGCTCGAAGACGGTCACGCGTGCAGTGCGCGGGCTGTTCAAGGAAGATAAGGACGCGTGCGCCGATGCGCTCGCGCTCATGGGGCGATGATGAAGGTGCTCAAGTTCTGCAGAAGCGAAAGCGCGGAAGCTTGAGCGAAGGTCATACGGTACTATACCTATAGTTGCGCGAGGAAGCGCAACAGGGAACCATCGAAAGGATGCGCTATGCGCTGTGTAATATCTGTTCTTGGCAAGGATCGTTCCGGAATCGTCGCGGCGGTATCGGGCGTGCTCGCGGAAAAAGGCGCTAACATCGACGATATCAGCCAGACCATCTTGGACGATATCTTCTCGATGACCATGCTCGTGCGCCTCGACACGAACGTCGCCGATTTCAACACGGTGCAAACGGCGCTCGATGCAGTGGCTGAGGATCTTGGCGTGCAGATCATCTTGCAGCGTGAAGATCTGTTCCAGTTCATGTATAAGATCTAAACGGATACCGTACGGGGCGTTCGCAGCGGATCGTCCACACTGAAGGAAGAAAGGGCGTTGCACGACGAGGCAGCGCATCGAGATAGGGGACGAAGTGGATACAGGCAATATGCAAGAGACGGTCATCAACATTCTCTTCATCGCGGTCTTGGTGGTCATCGCCGGTACGCTGTTCTGGGATGTGCGCAAGAAGCGCAATCGTCTGAAGACGGCGCAGCGCGAAGAGGTCGAACTGACCGAGAATCTTCGAACCAAGCTTCCCGCAGGCTACACGGTCCTTACCGACGTGTACCTGCTCACGAAGGTCGGACGTTCGCGCGCCGACTTCGTCATCCTGTGCCCTTATGGCATCTTCGCGCTCGAATATCGCCAGTTCTACGTCTACATTCGTGCTGACGAAGAGATCAGCCGTTGGACGTTCGCACCAGGCATCAAAGGCAAGCCGTTCACGAGTCCGCTCTATCAGTCGAAGATCCATCTGCATTGTATCCAGGAACTGATCGGTGATAAGCCGGGTCTGAAATGCTACCCCATGGTCGCGTTCCCGACGGTCGCCGAGATCGAACTGCAGAATCCCACCGATACGGCCTTCGTCGGCCTGGTCACCGGTGTCATTCCCTTCATCGAGAAATGGCACGATGAGGAATGTCTCACTCCAGAAGAGATCTCTGCTATCGCTGAACTGCTCACGCTCAACAGCGAAAAGGTCAAGGAGATGGAGAAGCCAGAGCCAGCGAAAGAGGCTCCCGAAGAGTACAAGGCTTTCATTCCGGGCGATTTCCGTGATCCAGACGAGGATGACGAGGATTGGGAAGACGACGAGGACGAGGGCGAAGAAACGGCCGAGTCCGAAGCTGAGGCTTCAGTTGATGCGAGCCAGGAAGAACAGGACGCAGCGCAGGATGCTGCGGAAGATCCCGATCAGGATGATGATGAACGCAAATAACACCAACGAAACGCCCATCGAAATGGGCGTTTCGCATTCAGAAGCCGCCGCGAAGTCGTTCGCGGATTTCATCGATACCATTGCAGCGCTCCGCCGTCCCGACGGTTGTCCGTGGGATCGTGAACAGACACATGCCTCTATCGCTTCGAATATGCTCGAAGAGGCTTATGAGGCGGTCGACACCATCGAGAAGAACGATATCACGCATATGCGCGAGGAGCTCGGCGATGTGCTTCTGCAGGTCGTGCTGCAGAGCCAGATCGCGGCCGATGCGGGCGAATTCACCATCGATGATGTCTGTCGTGAAGTGGACGCGAAGATCATTCGTCGCCATCCGCATGTGTTCGGCGAAGCGAAAGCGGGAGACGCGAACAGCGTTCTTGATATGTGGGACCAGATCAAGCTGGCAGAGCGCGATCAGGCTGCAGCTGAAGCCGATGCGCAAGAGAAGCCGGAGAGCATCCTTGAGAGCGTGCCCGTCTCATTCCCGGCGCTCCTGCAAGCTCAGAAGATATCGCGCAAGGCGGTCTCCGCTGGATTCGAATGGGATTCGGTCGCGCATGTATGGGAGAAGGTTCACGAAGAAGCGCAAGAACTGCAGGCTGCATACGCGAAGGCACCGAAATCAGAGAATGGCAAGATGCTGAAGAACACGCCCGAATACGCCGAGGCGGAACTCGAAATGGGTGATGTGCTCTTCTCGCTCGTCAATGTTGCGCGCAAAATGGGCATCGATGCTGAAGGTGCGCTGCGTGCTACTTGCATGAAGTTCCGCAAGCGTTGGGCTTGTATGGAAGAGGCGGCGTATCAGCAAGGCGTCAAGCTCGAAGACCTTCCCATGGATGATATGCAAGCGCTGTGGGATCAGGCGAAGGCCGCCGAATAGCTGGCGAATGCGGCTAGTCAAGCAGCGCAGCAGCGTAGGCAAGATAGCCAAGGCGGCAAGGCGATAAGCCAGTAAGACGATAGGGCAGCAAGATAAGGCAGCGAAATGTGTCGGCGCATCACCATCTTCGAATATGACGATCTGCTCGGTATCGTGCGCGCGATCGAATATCGCTCGCCCTTGAATATGAAGCCTGATTGGCCTGTTCAGCGTACTGACGCATTCCCGAACGACCTCGTACCCCTGCTCGTTTCTGCGAACGCAGCTGATGAGGCCTTAGAAGAAGAGGAGCGCATTTGGAATGAAGAGGCTCTTGGCGGCGCATCCTTTTTCTCTTCTGCGCGACTCGCTCCAACGCGAAAACGTTGGGGGTTCGAGTCTGCCGATCGCACGCAGGTCATGTTCAATACGCGTATCGAATCAGCGCAAGAGCGCCCCTTGTGGAAGGATTCGATCGAACAGCGTCGCTGCATCGTTCCTGTTCAGGCGTTCTATGAGACGCACGCGACCGAGCAAGCAGTGAATCCGCGCACGGGCAGAACGGCGAAGCAGTCATATCGATTCACCGCGCATGAGGATCTCTTGCTGTTGGCAGGTATTTGGAAGAGCGACCGTTTCTCCATCGTCACGACTGCGCCGAATGAGAGCGTTGCTGCAGTGCACGATCGCATGCCGCTCGTCCTTTCCGTGGACCATGTTCATGAGTGGTTGGAAGGGGATTGGCAGAGCGTGCCGCACACGAACGATATCGCGCTCGCTGCGCGGCCGCTCTATACGCCGCAGACGACCGTCGAACAGCCGCGCTTGTTTTAGTTGTTGACACGAGTAGCATCTCTTGAGAAAATAACCAATGCTGCAAAGCACATAGACGTGCGCCGTTACCTCAGCTGGATAGAGGGACTGACTACGAATCAGTACGTCGGGGGTTCGAATCCCTCACGGCGCACCACTTGAAACCCCAGGTCAGAGCATTCCGCTCTGGCTTTTTCTTTTTTAGCGACGCAACGCTACAGGCTCGTTTCAAGGAGAACCAAAAGCGAAAAGAGCGCTAACGCATTATTCGACCGCATCATCGGCTCGTGTCCGTGTGGCTGCTAAGCCGTTTGGGCGGATCAACTGGCCGCAAGCGTCCGATTTGCAGCAAGAACGCTGATTTTTGCAACAGATCTACGCTTGTACGCACGAAATCATGTGATTTGGGGTGATCTCGGTGCATTTTAGCGCGCGCCCCATTCTGAAATAACGCAAAATCCCAGGTCGGAGTTCTTTGCGGCCGCTTCAGTGTGCGTACGAGCGTAAATTTCTTGCAGAAAATCGAATTCTCGCTGCAAAAATTATCTCCTAAACTCTTTCGAGCAAGAGGACCCTTATTTATTGAATACCAAGGTTGAAAATAAAGCTGGGACTGGATGGTGAACTAATGGCGGACCTGAAGCTGGCATTGAACGCCAAGATGAAGGTATAGCGCTGCTTCATCTGATGGCCGAGCGCGTGTGCGTATTGTTTCAAATGGAGCGCAGCGACTCGATCACGCGCGCGAGCGATCGGCCGATCTCATCAGCGCGTTTCGCATCAAGGCCTGAAAGATTCATCACATACGTCATACGCTCATGAGAACTCTTCTTTCTTTCAGGTGAAGAACTTTCTTGCGTTAGAGGCGTGGAGCGATAGTCATCGACGCGCACGAGCCGAATCCCTGCTTCCAAAGCGCGCTGTTCGAGCGTTTCGTAGGGGCTCTGTTCATCGCGCTCATGCGTATGGGGACATAAGCCCCCAGCTTCGCTCTTTTGCAACGGGGAAAGATCCACATCCATCAGGAAATGCAATCCCGCATCAACTCCGCGAAAGCGGAGATAGGCCCCTGCATCGCTCGCAGCTAGGAGCGCCATGAGGTCATCTTGCAAGCGACGATAGACAGTGCGCTGACGGTTCACATGTCGCTCGTAATTCCCTGACTCGATGAAGCGCGCGAGCTCGAGCTGCTCGAGTGCACCGACCGTGCAGGATCGCGCTGCGAACCGTTCCCTGAAAAGGGGGACGAGGTGTGTTGGCAGCACCATGTAAGCGATACGAAAAACGCTCCCTAAGCTGCGCGTGAAGGTATTCAGGTAGATCACCGACTCATGAACATCGTGCGCGTACAGCGGCGGGATCGGGCGGCCCCGCATGCGAAATTCGCTATCGTAATCATCCTCGATGATGTAGCGTTTTTGTTGCTTATCACCTTCGTTCGCCCATGCCAACAGCTCGCGTCGTCTATCGGCGCTCAATACGCTTCCGGTAGGGAATTGGTGCGCAGGCGTGCAATGGGCGATGCTCGCCGGGGTCTTGCGAAGCTCGGACACCACCATGCCCTTTTCGTCGACCGGGATGGGTCGAACGGTCGCGCCGCTCAACTCGTAGTGGATGCGCAGCGCAGGGTAGCCCGGGTCTTCGACCGCGAACGTGCGATCTCGCCCGAGCAATTGCACCAGCACCCCGTAGAGGTCTTGCGCGCCCGCACCGATCACGATGCGCTCGGCCGCAACATCGATCCCACGAAGATCGGCAAGGTGCTGCGCGATGGCGCGCCGCAATTCTTCGGCGCCGAAGGTATCGTACGAGGTACGCAGCAGACGCCCCTTCGATGCTTCGCTCAAGGTCTGCCGAACCGTCTTCGACCAGATGGAGAAAGGGAACAGGTTGCCTGAGCGATGCGTACCGGAAAAGTCCGCCAGCAGTGGGGTGGCTTCGCCGGTCTTGGTTTCGGTCGCTTCATCGTCTTTCTCGTGGTGTTGCGGCGTATCGTGCCTTCGCGGCAGGGAAGGTAGCTCGCTCACGAAGTAGCCCCGTCTCTCATGCGCCTCGATGTATCCCTCTGCGATGAGCTGGCGATACGCGTTTTCGACGGTGATGACGCTGACGCCCAGATGCTGCGCGAGCGTTCGTTTCGAAGGGAGCCTATCGCCCGCGTGCAGCTGGTCGTGCTCGATGTCGTTTCGGATGCCGAGATAGAGCTGTTCGTACAGGCTGTGGCGGTCGTGGGTATGGAGGTCGTACGTGAGCAAAGTGCGGATCGATTCAACTGGTCTTATTAAAAACATCGTTTCTGGTCATTTTGATATGACCATATCAAGCATACCATGACGAAAAAGCTCAAATGCGATCGAAGATGATCGCGCAAGACCGAAGGGAGCTCGATCGTGAGCGACAAGACGAAGACCAAAGAAGCGCACGAAGTGGAGAACGCCGAAGAGCGCGCGAAGCTCAACAAACAACTAGCGCAGATGCTGAAAGGCGGCGTCATCATGGACGTGACCACGCCTGAACAGGCGCGCATCGCAGAAGAGGCGGGTGCGTGCGCGGTCATGGCGCTCGAGCGCATTCCTGCTGACATCAGGCTGGCAGGTGGCATCTCGCGCATGAGCGACCCGAAGATGATCAAGGGCATCCAAGATGCCGTCAGTATTCCTGTCATGGCGAAATGCCGCATCGGTCACTTCGCCGAGGCGCAGATTCTCCAGGCTATCGACATCGACTACATCGACGAATCGGAAGTGCTCTCACCTGCGGATGATACCTATCACATCGACAAGACGAAGTTCAGCGCACCGTTCGTGTGCGGCGCACGCGACTTGGGCGAAGCGCTCCGTCGCATCGCGGAAGGCGCGGCCATGATCCGCACGAAGGGCGAGCCAGGCACGGGTGACGTGGTGCAAGCGGTGCGTCATATGCGCAAGGTGAACGCCGAGATCCGCCGCGTCGCTTCCATGCGCGAGGACGAATTGTTCGAAGCTGCGAAGGAGCTCGCGGTGCCCTACGAACTGCTGCTCGAAGTGCACGACACAGGTCGTCTGCCCGTCGTCAATTTTGCAGCGGGCGGCATCGCAACACCTGCGGACGCCTCGCTCATGATGCAGCTGGGTGCCGAAGGCGTGTTCGTCGGCTCGGGCATCTTCAAGTCCGGCGATCCTGCGAAGCGCGCGGCTGCTATCGTTCGCAGCGTGGCGAACTACGAAGACGCAGAACTGGTGGCAGCGCTCTCCGAGGACCTGGGCGAAGCGATGGTCGGCGTGAACGAGAATGAGATCGCCATCATCATGGAAGAGCGTGGTCAGTGATGACGAAGATCGGCGTGCTGGCGTTGCAGGGCGACTTCGAAGAGCATGCGCAGCGCTTGCGCGAGCTCGCCTGTGAAACGGTCGAGCTCCGCAGCGCGGCTGACCTGGATGATACGCTCGATGCGCTCGTCTTACCGGGCGGCGAATCGACGGTGCAGGCGGCGCTGCTCGAAGAATTCGCGATGCTCGAGCCAATCCGGCAGATGATCGAAAGGGGCATCCCAGTGTTCGCGACTTGCGCGGGACTCGTGCTGTTGGCACAAGAGGTCGAGCATGCCAATGGCGAACAAGGCGATACGGCCCGTGTGGAGAGCGCTCCAGGAACCATCGCCACCATGCCCGTGCTGGTGCGTCGCAACGCCTACGGCAGGCAACTCGCGAGCTTCCATGCAGAAGCGCCGTTCAAGGTGAGCGATACGACCATGTTGGACGAAGCCCCGCTCATCCCTATGACCTTCATTCGCGCTCCGCAGATCGTCGAGGTGGGAGAAGGAGTGCAGGTGCTCGCGAAGGTCGACGAAGCAGTGGTGGCCGTTCGATTCGGCAACCAACTGGGCATCACGTTTCATCCTGAACTCGACGCGGACGATGCCATTTATCAGCTCTTTTTGCGCATGATCGAAGAACGCGCGTGATGCCGATAAGATGAACCACGGCGCTGCCACGAAGAAGAGCCCGATGTGCGTGCTCGAAGGGCCTCTTTACGGATGCTCGCCTCTTTTCCTCAGGCGACCTTCACAGATTCGCTTTAGGCTACAATGTCGGTTGAACGACATGTGGCGAAGGGGAGCGCATGAGCAATCTAGGAAAGACCTATCACGTGGATCCGCAGTTTCGCGAAAGCTTGCGCGCGGCCATCGACAAAGCGCGTTACGACAACGTACAGCTCGACCCGACCGCACGCATCTCTCCGCTTTGCAACCTTATCGGCTCGATCCACATCGGTGCGCGCACGGCAGTATTGGCAGGTGCGCTCTTGCGTGCCGATTTTGAGCCCATCATCATCGCAGACGATTCGGTCATCGAAGATGGCGTGGTGATCCACGGAGGGAAAGGACACCCCGTCAACATCGGCGAGCACACCACCATCGGACATCACTGCATGTTGCATGGCTGCACGATCGGCGACAACACGCTCATCGGCATGAACAGTTGCATCATGAACAATGCGGTGATCGGGAATAATTGCCTGATCGGAGCGGGATCGCTCGTCACGGAAGACAAGGTGATCCCCGACCGCTGGATGGCCTACGGCCACCCAGTCGAGCTGATCCGGGAACTGACTGACGAAGAGATCCAGGACTACATCACCATCGGCGCTGAATCGTATCTTCTGCTCACGGAGAAGATGCTCGAAGAGGGGATCCTCGAGAACCCTAGCGATCCATCCTAGGATCCCTGTAACTCGCTTCGTTACCTATATCGATCAGACTTACGTTCAGTCCACATCAGGCTTGCTCTTCAAGACGAGCGCGACGAAGAAGATGGCGAGCACCACGAGACCGCCTAGCAGCGAAGGCCAAGGCGATGCGGTCATGCCCGCCGCAAGATAGCCGACTAGGCAAATAGCAGCGACGAGGCTCGCGTAGGGCAACTGCGTGGTGACGTGCGCCAAGTGGTTGCAGCTCGCGCCGGCGGACGAGAGGATGGTCGTATCCGATATGGGCGAGATATGATCGCCATACACCGCGCCTGCCAGCGTCGCGCCGATGGTCAGCAGGAACAGCGGATCGCTGGGTGCGAAGACCCCGATCACGATGGGAATGACCAGCGCGATCGTGCCCCAAGAAGTTCCCATCGCGAAACCGATGAACGCCGACGCGATGAAGATGACCGCGGGCAAGAACTGCAGCGCAAAGCCAGCCGAATCGAGGCAGCCCGCGATGAACGTTCCCGTGCCCAGCATGTAACGGCAGCAACCGCCAAGCGACCAGGCCAGTACCAAGATCATGATGGCCTCCACCATCGAACGCATGCCCTCGGAGGCGCCGGTGATGAAGCTCGAGAGATTCAGCAGCTTGCGCGGCAGGTAGAGCAACGCCGCCACTACCAACGCAACGATCGAACCGATGCATAATCCGGTGATGGGGTCTTCGCCCATCGCAGTGGCGAAATCGACGCCGTGGAAGAAGCCACCAACGTACATCATGCCCAAGATCGAGAAGATGATGAGGATGAGGATCGGCACGATCAGGTCGTAGACGCGACCATTGCGCGCGATGTGCAGTTCGTCGTAGGACTTGAGCGCGTCTCCTGCCATATCCTGCAGGCGCACGTTCTCTTCGAGCGTCTCATCGATGTCCTCGCGCACGGCTTCCGAGGTGGGAGCGAGCGACTCTTCAGCGGCATGCTTGATGCCCTTGCGCGGATGCGTGAAGCGCGTCTCGAACGCTTGCTGAGCGCGCTTCATCGGACCCCAGTCGCGTCCGATCGCGCACATCGCGAACACGAACACGATGGTGAGCAGCGCATAGAAATTGAACGGGATGGAGGCGACGAATGTGTTGAAGCCGTCTTCGCCCAGGTAACCGCCCACAGCAACGGCCCAGGAAGAGACGGGCACGATGATGCAGATGGGGGCTGCGGTCGAGTCGATGATCCACGCGAGCTTCTCACGGCAGATCTTGAAGCGGTCCGTGACCGGTCGCATCACGCTACCGACGGTGAGGCAGTTGAAGTAGTCGTCCACGAAGATGATCACGCCCAGCACCGCGGTCGCGACCTGCGCCACGCGCGGATTCTTGATGCGCTTCACGGCCCACTTCGCATAGGCCAGCGATCCGCCCGCTTTCGTGATGAGCATCGTGAGCGCGCCCAATAACGCAAGGAATAAGATGAGCCCCGCATTCGACGATATCTGCTCGATGAACAGACTCGGTAGCAAGCTCAGGCCTTCGATGGTCTGCTCGACGCCGACGCCTGCAAGATTGAACTGGTAGATGAGCAATCCCGCCACGATACCGATGATGAGCGAAGAGTACACTTCTTTGGTGAGGAGCGCGAGCGCGAGCGCCAACAGTGGCGGAACGAGCGACCATGCTCCTGTATCTAGTAAGACGAAGCCTTCCATGCGATTTCCCTATCTTCGTTTCACGCGTGTACGATCGCGCCGTGCCGAACGCGTGGCCGACCGCATCCCCCTTGCGTCGCTCGTCCGATCAATCAAAGGTCGCGCCCGGTGCATAGATGAAGCGCGCATCGATGATGGTCGTGCGAATATAGTCGAGAGTCTCATTTTCGCCGTATTCGGCCAGATGCTCGAGCAGCACGTAGAGAAACGCAGCCGAATCGGGGTGAAAGGGCAGGTTTCCTGCAGAAAGTTCACGCTGGAAGTACTCGAGCGGCGATGAATCGCGATAAGCGTCCTTCGAGTAGACCTTCGATGCCGCAACGCGATCGCAGAACATCTCGACCACATAGCGCGTCGGGATGAGGTTGCCATACAGCGTGCCATCTCCGCCTTCGCGCATGTCGGTCCAGTATTCGTAGTGATGCTTGTTGCGACCTTTGTGATGGATCCATGCACGTGAAAGACCCTTGTCATGGCGCTCCGCTGCATTGGGCGAACGATTCCCTTGGTAATAGTGGATGCCCACGAGGAATTCATCGGGCGAGAACTTGGAAAGATCGTGCACCAGCCCCTGCAGAGGGATGCCACAACGCACGCACAGTTCGAAGACGAGCCACTTGTGCAGCGAGACCGTGCCAAGATGATGCCATGCGTTCTTGAGGAACTGCGTCGCATTCAGCGGGGGCAGCCCTGGTTCGATGCGATCCTCGATGCGTGCATCGGCGCGTTCGAGCTCGCGCTCGATCGGTGGAGTGGTCTTTTCAGCCATGAGGCGCCCCTGTCGTCTGGTTCAGTAGCGAGTCCCGTGAGTCCCTGCTTCGATTCGCGCTACAATACAAGTTCACCGTTTTGAAAGGATGCAGTATGAGCGAAGAAAAAAGCAGTGCTCTGTATAGTGATATTGTAGCGGTTAATTCCATCGATCCAGCTCTTTATGATATGTATCCCGTGAAGCGCGGCCTGCGCAATAACGACGGCTCTGGCGTCATCGCGGGCATCACCAACATCTCGAACGTGCATGGCTACATGATGAACGAAGGCGACAAAGTGCCAGTGGAAGGCCAGCTCACGTTCCGTGGCTACAACATCTACGATCTGCTCAGCGATGCGAGTCCTGAAAAGCGTTTCGGCTTCGAAGAGGTCGCCTACCTGCTCATGCTCGGCAGCTTGCCCACGCAAGATCAGCTCGACCAGTTCGTCGCTGCTATCGATGAAGAGCGTGAACTGCCCGACGGCTTCACGGCTGATCGCATCATGCGTCATCCATCCTCGAATCTCATGAACGTGCTCTCGCGTTCCGTTCTGTCGCTCTATGCTGACGACGATGCTGCGGAAGATCGCTCTTACGAACACGAGCTCAAGACCGCCATCTCGCTCATCTCGCGTCTGCCGCGCATCATGGTCCTGGCCTATTACGCCAAGCAGGCGTTCTTCAACGGTGACTCGATGATCATGCATCGCTTCATCCCTGGTCAGAGCTCTTCGGAGACCATCCTCTCCATGTTGCGCCCCGATCGCGAGTTCACGCCCGAAGAGGCGCGCATGCTCGACATCATGATGTGCTTGCACGCCGAACACGGTGGTGGCAACAACTCCACCTTCACTTGCCGCGTGCTCTCATCTTCCGACACCGATCCCTATTCCGCCTACGCGGGTGCGATCGGATCCTTGAAGGGCTCCAAGCACGGTGGCGCGAATCATCAGGTGCTCGCCATGCAGGCAGAGATCAAGGAGAACGTGAAGGATTGGAGCAACGAGGACGAGGTCGCATCCTACATCGCGAAGATCGTGAACAAGCAGGCCTACGACAAGACCGGCCTCATCTACGGCATGGGCCATGCGGTCTACACGCTCTCCGATCCGCGTGCCATCATCTGCAAGGAATTCGCAACGCGTCTTGCGGAAGGCACCGAATACGAAGCAGAGCTGAACCTCCTGAAGTCCATCGAACGCCTGGCGCCTGAGGTCATCCTGCGTGAAAAGGGCACCGATAAGGACATGTGCGCTAACGTCGACATGTATTCGGGCTTCGTCTATTCCATGATGGGCATCCCGGCCGATCTCATCACGCCGCTCTTCGCGTGTTCGCGTATGTCCGGTTGGGCGGCGCATCGTATGGAGGAGCTCGTTTCTGGCAAGCGCATCATCCGCCCTGCCTACAAGACGGCGGTCAAACCGCAGGACTACGTGCCCATCGAGAATCGATAGCTCTCTGCAGAGGATCAGCATCGCCGAAAGGCTATACGGCATCGCCAACGACCGTTGACCGCTGAATTCGCGCGGAAACTATGGAGAAGTTGCGCCGATTGAAGCTTTGATTGTCTAAGCATCGGCGAAGAACTACGATAAAAGGTACGCGTAACAGCCGGGCGCTCTCGCTCAAGAAGGCTTCGCATGAAAGGACGGTCTACCCCGTCCTTTTTTCACGTCATATCAGCATATCTCTTTTGGAAAGGAACGTTCTTCATGGGTCTTACACGTGAACAAGCGGTCAACGTCGCCGTGCTCCTCATCGGCACGTTCGTGGTCGTGCTCAATCAAACCTTGCTCTCGCCAGCGCTCGCGTCCATCATGCGCGACCTGCAGATCGATGCGCCTACGGTGCAGTGGGTCATGTCCATCTATTCATTGGTTGAAGCAGTGGTCATCCCGCTTTCGGCATTCCTGATCGGGCGCTTCAGCACGCGCCAGCTCTTCATCACGGGCTTGATCATCTTCACGGCGGGCAGTTTGCTGTGCGGTCTCTCGCCCAGCTTCGCGTTCCTTTTGCTCGGTCGCGTCTGCCAGGCGATCGCTGCAGGTATCTTCATGCCCATGATCTTCACCGTGCTGCTGCTCATCTTCCCGCGCGAGAAGCGCGGCTCTGCCATGGGTCTCGTCTCGCTCGTCATCGGCTTCGCACCTGCGGTCGGCCCGACGCTCTCCGGCGTGCTGGTCGACAGCATCGGTTGGCGCATGCTCTTCATCGTGGTCACGGTAGCGGGCGTGCTCCTGGTGCTTTCAGCTGCTAAGTTCTTGAAGAACTATGGCGATTTCGAGCGCACGACGTTCGATAAGATCTCGGTCGTGCTCTCCACCATCGGTCTGGTCAGTTTGCTCTATGGTCTCTCGACGTTCTCTTCGTCCACCAACTATGCGCTCACCGCTGCTTTCATCATCGTTGGCATCGTGGTCATCGCGATCTTCGTGCGTCGCCAGCTCAAGCTCGATAATCCGCTGTTGAAGGTCACGGTCCTGAAGACGCGCAACTACCGCATCGCCATCATCGTCGCCATCATCAACTTCGGCGTGCTGATCGGTCTTGGCACCATCCTGCCGCTCTATCTGCAGACCTTACGCGGATTCACCGCGCTCGAAACTGGTCTCACCATGTTGCCAGGTGCGCTCATCGGTGCGTTCATCGGCTACTTCTCAGGCCGTCTGTTCGATCGTTGGGGCGTGCGCAAGTGCGTCGTGCCCGGTGTCACCATCTTCTTCTTGGGCACGCTCGGCTTCCTGCTCTTCGACTTGAATACCGACCTGCTGTTCATCTGTGCCATCTATACGGTCGTCGCGCTGGGTATCCAGTTCCTTACCACGCCGATGAACACGTGGGGCATCAACTCGCTCGACAATAGCGTCATCCAACATGCCAACGCGGTCACCAACACCTTGAACCAGGTGTCCGCTGCATTCATGACCGCGCTCATCGTTTCGATCTCGGCGCTCGGTCACGTCGTTGCGCCGGGCGCGAGCGCGGAAGTGCAGCTCTACGAAGGTGATCATCTGGCGTTCGTCGCGACGGCGGTCTTGGCGTGCATCGCGTTCATCATCGTCATGACCTTCGTGCGCGATAAGAAGCTCAAGTCCGATCATCTTGCGCCGAAGCAGATGCAGGAATTCGATCCGACCGAGAGCGCGGACAAGATCCCGGTCAGTCGCGCGATGAATCGTGATCCCTACTTCGTCACCAGCGATGCCACCATTCGCGAGGTCGCGCAGATCATGGTCGCGAACAAGTCGGGTGGTGTCACCATCGTCGACGACGATCATAAGGCGGTCGGCTTCATCTCCGATGGCGACATCATGAAGTACATCGGTCGCAACGATGGAATCCTCGACTCGACCTATATGCTCTATCAGGTTCCCGACCCGCAAACGTTCCCGCAGCGCGTGAGCGAACTGATCGACATGAATGTGATGAAGATCGCTACGAAGAGCGTCATCGCAGTGAAGGCCGAATCATCGCTCGAGGATGCATGCCGCTTGCTCTCCGAGAAGCGCATCAAGAAGGTGCCGGTCATCGAAGACGGGGTGCTGGTCGGTTCGCTCTCGCGGGCCGATGTCATTCGTTCGACCATGGCCAACATCGTCACCATCAAGGCCATGGCTGAAAAGGACGCGGAGCGCAAAGCGCAACGCGAGTAGCGTACACTACGCACTGCGCGTGCCCATATCGATCTCGAACGCCCATCTTGCTCGGTGATGCCAGCAGGATGGGCATTTTCATCGCAGCATCGCGCCGTCCATCCCCTATGAAGTGCTGACCTTTGCATTTACTGTCGAGATTAGCGAGAATCCTTCACTTATGCTGATATGCTCAGTACTATTGAGAAGATTTGCGAGCAGGCGGAAGGAGGCGCATGATCACTCCGCGAACAGACGGGCAGGCAGGGGCTTCGCATGATGAAACAGCCCACGAAACTCTTCCCGAGCAAGGCATGGAAGGCGCCTCGAGCCTCTTTTCGGTCAGCACGGTGCCCGACCCAGACTCTGAACGCCCGCTCATCATCGCGCTCTATTCTTCCGTAGGGTCAGGCCATCGCAGCGCGGCTGCCTCCACGGCCGATGCGTTCGCTCAGTTGCGCGGCAAGCATCCGCTCGTTCCCGAGAACGCCGAGATCGAACTGCTCGACATCCTCGATTTCGGACGCATGAAGTTCGACGGCGAGAAGACCACGACGCTCTTCACGGGTCCAACGCGCTACATCTACGATATCACCTGGTATTACGTGCTCACTGGCCGCATCTTGTGGGGTGGCGGCAGCGCGTGGTCGTATTTCATGTATGCTCCTTTCACGCGCTATGTGCGCAAGCGCAAGCCCCTGGCCATTGTGGCGACCCACATCGTGGCTGCGAATGCGGCAGTGGCGGCGCGCATGATCACCAAGCAGGAATTTCCGGTCGTGTGCGTGCCGACCGACTATGGCGTGGAAGGCTTTTGGCCTCATCGCTATAGCGATCTGTTCTGCGTCGCGGACGACCTGATGAAAGAAGAGCTCTATCCGCGCAAGGTCAAGCCCGAAGATATCGTGGTAACGGGCATCCCGGTCAAGCCGAGCTTCGATCGAGAATACGACCGCGATGAAGTGCTGAAGAAATATGGCCTGCCGACCGACAAGACCAACGTGCTCGTCATCGCAGGTGCGCGCTTGCGTCAGCCCTACGTGCTCTTCCGTGAGGTCATGGACGAGATCATGACCGAACTCCCGCAGTTTCAAGACATGCATTTCTCCTTCCTGTCAGGAAGCGATGAACAATACGCTGCCCATCTGCGCGAAGAATGCATGCAGGACCATCTCGAGAACGTGTCGGTGTTCGATTACGTCGAGAATATCTCCGAACTCATGAACGCATGCGATCTGGCCATCGCGAAGTCGGGCGGACTTGCGGTCACGGAGTGCTTGTGTGCTCGTCTGCCGCTCATCATCGTGGGGCGTTCGTTCGGTCAGGAACGCGCGAACACTACTACGGTCACGCGTGCCGGTGCTGCTCATCAGGTGCTCACTGCGTCCGAATTGCTCGACGAGCTGAAGCGCTTGCAGGCCCATCCCGAAGAACTGCAGCGCATGATCGAGGGCGGCAAGGATCTGCGCAAGCCTGACTCTGCTCGCAGCGTCGCGCTCGCTACGCTCGACAAGATCGGTAAGGTCAAACGGCTGCATAACATCTTCGTCTTCTTCTATTGGGGCAAGAAACCGCTTCGCATCCGCTAAGATAGACACGACGGATCGAAACGCAACATTCCGAAGGGAGCTTCGATGGAAGCATACAAACAGGAATTCATCGAATTCATGGTGGAGAGCGACGTGCTCAAGTTCGGCGAGTTCACGCTCAAGAGCGGTCGCAAGTCGCCATTCTTCATGAACGCGGGCGCCTACGTGACCGGCGACCAGCTTCATCGTCTCGGCCTCTATTATGCGCGCGCTATCAACGAGAACTTCGGACTCGACTTCGATGTGGTGTTCGGTCCAGCTTATAAGGGCATTCCGTTGTCGGTCGTCACGGCCATGGCCATCAACGAACTGTATGGCAAGCAGGTGCGCTACTGCTCGAATCGTAAAGAAGTGAAGGATCACGGCGACACGGGCATCTTGCTCGGTAGCGATTTGAAGGATGGCGATCGCGTGTTGATGGTGGAAGACGTCACGACGTCAGGTAAGTCCATCGAGGAAACCTATCCCATCATCACCAGCCAAGCTGATGTCGAGGTGGTCGGTCTTATGGTCTCGCTCAATCGCCAGGAAGTGGGCAAGAGCGGCTCGAAATGCGCGCTCGACGAAGTTTCCGAGCGTTATGGCTTCCCAACAGCGGCTATCGTCACCATGGATGAAGTGGTCGAGTATCTCTTCAACAAGGAAGTGCAGGGCAAGGTCATCATCGACGATGCGCTGAAAGCTGCGATCGATCAGTATTACGCACAATATGGTGCGAAGGCTTGATCCCTGAAAACGCCCAAGCAAGAACAACGAAAGGCTCGTGCGATAGCGCGGGCCTTTTCTTTTGAGCGAGCGGGCCCGTCCAAGGCGATCGCTAATCAGCGCGTCCGATGCCGCCCATGTTCTCGAAGCGCGATTGCAGCACTTCATTGGGGTAGTATTCGTCCAGCATCTGCTCGATAGGCGTCGTGGCTTCCACGCCATGCGTGCGCGCATCGGCACGTAGCATCACCGCGATGGTCATGGCGGCATCGCAGATGATGAATACGAAGAGCGCCCACGTGATGATGCGGTAAGCGAGCCCTGTGGTGTTCACGCGTGCGAGCGTTCTCTTGACGAACGGCCAGCCAAGCTTCACCCAAGCGAGACCGAGCAACCCCCAGATGATCATATGGAAGATGTCAGTACGTCCGTTGAAATTGAGCGGCGCTTCAAGATAGCTCCATGCGACGATGCCCCAGAAGGTTTCCATCGCCCAACTGGCGAAGTATTCGAGCGCACCGCCCACCACAGCTGCGATGCAGAAGATGGCGAGATTCGAGCGGATATCTTCCTTGTCGAGCTTCAGTGCGAGCAGCGTGAGCAGTCCCGCTGCCGATCCGTAGATGGGGGAGAAAGGTCCCCAGATCAGCCCAGCACGACTTTCCCATTCGCCATCGAACGCGAAGAAGTGTTGGAAGGTCTCGAGCAAGAGCCCGGCGATGGACATGAGCGTGAAGACCCAGGTGAGCATGAGAAGCGTCGAACCATGGTCTGGTTTGGAGCTCGATGCTTCGGATCGTTTTTCGTTCGCTTCGAGCGTGCACGCCGTGTCGGTGCTCATCAAGATGCCTTGGTCACGAGCAGCGTTTCGCTGCTGATGGAATGCTCGCCTGAGGGAGCGGCGATCACGTACTCGATGCCTTCGGCGCTCTGTGCCATCTGGGTGTTGCCAGAATTCGCATCGTCGGAAGGCGCGATCGCGATCTCGTACTGTTCTTGTCCATCGGCAGATTCGATCAAGACTTGGCCCTCTTCGCCCTCGCCTTCAGCAGGAGCTTCGACGATCTCAACGTTATCCCAGGTCGCGCTCGAAGCATCGAGCGAATGGCGCACGGAGAGCAGCGTTTCGAACAGATTCGAAAGATTCGCTTCTGCAGTAGGGTTATCAGGCCTGCTGGTGAAAGCGACCACGAGATAGACATTGTCACCTTCCACGACGATGCCCGCATCGCTCACCGCATCTTCGACCCCGCTACTGGAGACGCACCAGCCGGCTTTGTTGTAGACAGTAGCGTTGTTCATGCCCACCTGCTCGGCTCCATTACGCAAGAAAGAGGTCTCGGTGCGTGAGAGCAGGTCGCCCAGCCATTCTGCGGTCGAGCTGCCCGAATTCAGGTAATCCCAGGTGTGCATCCAAATGGTCGCGGAATCGCGTACGGAATACGTGGGGAAGGTGGACATATAGCTGGAAGGATCGATGCCCATCGATTGGAGCCATGCGTTATGATTCGAGCCGTCGAAGCTGTGCTTGAGCGAGCGGTAGGATTGGTTGTCCGACCAGATGATGGCGCTCTCGATGCGCGTGCTCACGGCTGACTTCTGCAGCGTGCCGCCGTCGATGTACTCTTCGCACAAGAAGACGCTCATCGGAGCTTTGTAGGTGCTCGCACCATAGATCTTCGTGTCGATGTTGTAGCAGAATCCGCTTCCCGTGTTCAGGTTCATGATCAGGAAGCCCACGTCCTCGTTGTCGGCCTGAAGCCAGGAGAGCGCGTTGGTTATTTCGCGATTGTCATCTTCGGAGAGCGTAGCGAACATCTGGGCGCCGCTCTCTACGAGCGAGAATGATTCGATGGTGTTGGGGGTGTAGGCAAGTTCTTGCACGTCCAGTTCGTTAGGGGTGTAGCTGACCTCAGGAGGCGCCTGTTCTTCGGTGGCTGCTTGCTCGGCGTCCGTACTCGCCGAGCATCCGTGCCCCGTGAACACGAGCGCGACACCTACGATCATGAGCGCCACGATGATAGCGATGAGGATCATCTGTACGCGAGGGGAAAGATTGTAGCGCGCCCACGTGATGAGGTTGCTCAAGAGGTGCAAGATCGTCGAACCGAGCCATAAGAGGCCGCGCCCCAGTGCTTTAAGGGCGATCCAGAGATAGTGAGCGGCAGTTCGAATCACGGCGAACAGCTTTTCGAAGAATGTCGACATGCTCTGAATTTTACTCATTTCTCATTCGCGTGCGTGCGAGATTCGTACGGTAAAACAGATGAAACTCTAGAATAATCGGACAAGAGGTTTTCGTGTTGCCTATATTAGTTACGTTTTGATGTATATTTTTCGTTATTATCTGCAATCGCAGAAGCATACGAGAGAATGATATGCAGGACTTTAAGGAGTAGAAAACATCATGACCGCTGTCATAAGTATTGTTCTCGTTGTCTTCTTTCTGCTGATGAACGCCTTTTTCGTCGTGGCAGAATTCTCGCTCGTGCGTATCAGGAAATCCCAGATCGAACTCATGATGGAAGAGGGCGTGCGGGGTGCGAAGCGCGCCAAGATCATTTCTGAGAATGTGAACGCCTATCTTTCGGCCTGCCAATTGGGCATCACGCTCGCATCGTTGGCCATAGGTTGGTTGGGTGAGCCAGCGGTCTCGAGCGTCATCCATGGTCCGCTCGCTAGCATCGGCATCCCCGATGCGGCAGTGTCCGCCATCGCGGTGGCGATCGGCTTCATCGTCATCACTGCATTGCATGTCGTCATCGGCGAACTCGTACCTAAATCGCTCGCGATCCTGAATACGGAACGCTACGCATTGTTCTCGGCGACACCGCTGTATTGGTTCTACCGCATCACCTATCCCATCATGTGGCTGTTCAACACCACTACGAACGGGATCATGCGCCTGACCGGGCACGATGTGACCAGTGAACACCAGGCCTACACTGAAGAGGAGATCAAGATCCTGCTCGAGGAATCATCCGAGAGTGGAGAGCTGGATACCGAGCAGTACGAGATCATCGACAACATCTTCGATCTGGATGACAAGGATGCGAAGGCCATCATGACGCCGCGTACCGAACTCGTGGCGATCGACATCGACGACGATCTCGACACCATCTTGGACATCATGGGTAAGAACAAGTACACTCGCTACCCGGTCTTCAAGGATAACAAGGACAACATCATCGGCTTCATCCACATCAAGGATGCCTATCGTTTGCCAGCGGACGCGACGAAGGACGATCTGATCATCCGCACCATCAACCCTGTGCCCGAAAGCCTTGCCATCGATAAGCTCATGCAGATGATGCAGGATAAGCACACCAAGATCGCTGTGGTCATCGACGAGCATGGTGGTACGGCGGGCATCGTCACCATGTCGGATGTCATCGCGCAGATCATCGGTAGCGTCGAAGATGAATATCTGCATGACGATCAGGACGAGATCCTGAAGACGGGCGAAGATACGTACGTGGTCGATGGCTCCTTGCCGGTCGACAAGTTCGTCGAGCTGATCGGCTATGAACCGGTGCCCATCTACGATTACGAGACGGCAGGCGGTCTCATGCTCGACCTGCTCGATAAGATCCCCACCGAGGGTGAATCGGTCGAACTGCATCACGAACGCCGCATCATCACGCTCAGGGTCGACGTCATGGACGATCTGCGCATCGACAAGATCGGTGTGGAGTTCAAGCCCGAGCCTGAAGAAGAGGGCGAAGAGGAATAGCTCATGTCGGCGGAAGTGACGAATACGAAGGTCAACCGCCTTGGCATAACCCACAGGCAAACGGTCATGATCGTGCTGCTGCTCGTAGGCACGTTCATCACGGTGCTCAATCAGACGGTGGTCGCGCCCGCACTGCCCTCCATCATGAACGACATGAACATCAATGCGGCCACGGGCCAGTGGCTCACCACGGGCTTCACGCTCGTGAACGCCATCATGATCCCGGTCACCGCGTTCTTGATCGATCGTTTTCCCATTCGCAACTTGTTCCTGTTCTCCATGAGCGTCTTCGCGCTCGGTTCGCTCTGCGCGGCATGGGGCCCGAACTTCCCCGTGCTGTTCGCGGGTCGTATCGTGTAAGCGGTCGGTGCGGGCGTGCTCATGCCCATGGTCATGACCGTGCTCATGCTCACGTTCCCGATCGAGAAGCGCGGTTTCGCGATGGGTCTCTTCGGTATCGTCATGGCATGCGGCCCTGCGGTCGGTCCGACGGCTGCCGGTATCGTCATCGATGTGGCGGATTGGCACATCATGTTCTACGTGGTCACGGCTGCGGCTGCTGCAGTTGCCATCATCACGCCCTTCACGATGGACCGCGTCGAACCGAAGAACCCCGATGCGAAGATCGATGTCCCATCGGTCATCCTCTCCACCATCGGTTTCGGTTCGCTGCTCTATAGCTTCTCAGCCATCGGTAATAGCGGTTTCGGGCTGGAATTCTTCATCTCGTTCGTGGTCGGCGCTGTGGTCGTGGTGCTCTTCTTCAGGCGCCAGCTCAAGATGAAGCAGCCGATGTTACGTGTGCGCGTGCTCAAGAATCGCACGTTCCTCATCGGCACTATCATCGGTATGGTAGTGCAGGCAGCGCTCCTTTCGGTCGGTATCCTGCTGCCCATCTATCTGCAGTCGTTGCTCGGCTACAGTGCGACCGAATCCGGCCTGATCATTCTTCCCGGCGCGCTGATCATGGGCATCATGGGTCCTATCGCCGGGCGGTGGTTCGATCGTCATGGCCCGCGCGTGCTCGCCATCACTGGCACGCTCTTGCTCACGGTGGGCACGATCATGCTCGCCTTCTTGGGCCCTGAGGTCAGCCTTATCTATGTCGCGGTGGTCATGGCCATCCGCTTGTTTGGCATGTCGCTCATCAACATGACGCTCACCACGTGGGCCATGAATGCGCTCTCGGACGATCTCATCAATCATGGAACCTCAGTGAACAATACGTTTCGCCAGGTGGCCGGTTCGCTCGGTACAGCCATCCTCACCTCGGTGTTCGCTATGGTATCGGTTGCGCTCATTCCTTCTGAAGGGCCAACGCTCGCGGGCGTGCATGGCGTCGATGTGGCGTTCGGTGTTTCAGCGGTCCTCTGCTTCATCGGCTTCGTCCTTGTGCTCATCTTTGTGAAAGACGGTCGTGCTGAAACGAATGTCGATCTTTCGCGCCACGATCGCAGCGTGCTCGAATCGATCATGAAGACCGATGTATTCACGGTGCCATCGAACTCATCGGTGCTCGATGTCATGCGCGTGCTCGTGGAGAAGAAGATCAGCGCCGCTCCTGTGGTCGACGAAGAAGGACGTGCGGTCGGATTCGTTTCCGACGGCGACATCATGCGCTTCCTCTCGAAGCGCAGCCATCTCTATACCGATCCGGTCGTCATGATCATGCAGGCATCGCATGACGACACCAGCTTCGACGAAAAGCTCGCTGCGCTCATGCGCATGAACGTGATGGATGTGGCGACCAAGGGAGTCATCGGCGTGAGCCTGTACGCGAAGCTGCCCGAGGTATGTCGCGTGCTCGGCGACAATCATTTGAAGAAAGTGCCGGTGCTCGATAAGGGCAAGATCGTGGGCGTGGTGAATCGCAGCGATGTGACGCTCTATTCGATGCAAACCTACATCAAAGCGCAGGATCACACGCTCTAGCGCACAGGGAGCGCCCGAGCATCACCGACAATGCAGTTCGCACTCTTCGAGAAGAGGGATCGACTGGTGGGCTCCGACTATCGTGGTAGCGTGCGCAGAGGCTATGGTGGCTATCTCAAGAGAAGCCTCCATCGTAAGTCCGCGAGCGTAGCCTGCTACCAGTGCTCCGATGTAGGTATCGCCTGCGCAGGTAGTGTCGATAGCTTCGGTCTCGGGAGGGACCGAGCAATAGAACGTCCCGTTCGATAGGACCATGGAGCCGCGTTCACCGAGCGTTACCGCGACCGCACCCACTCCTTTTTCGATGAGCACATCCATCGCCGCGCGCGTCGATGTTTCGTCTTCGGGATAGATGCCCGTGAGCAATTCGCATTCGCTCTCATTGACCACCACCATATCCAAAGATGACATGACCCAATCGGGCAAGCTTCGCGCAGGAGCTGGGTTGATGACGGTGTGCAAGCCGCGGTCATGAGCGTCCTTCAGGGCGAGCATGGTGGTATCGAAATCGCACTCCAGCTGACAGAGGAACACATCGCCACCTTCGGCGACATCGTCTAAGGAAGTGCGCACGCTTTCGATGGTGGTAGTGGAGTTCGCGCCCGGGTCGACGGTGATGAAGTTATCGCCCTGCACGCGCGTGATGATCGCGACGCCCGTTGGTGCTTCGCCCGCTCGTTCGATGCGGTCGCATTGGACGCCTTGCTCTGCGAGCGAGGCGATCATCTGATCGCCGAACATGTCCTGTCCGACCGCACCGAGCATGATCACCGAGGCGCCCAATTTCGCAGCAGCGACCGCCTGATTGCCGCCTTTGCCGCCGGGGTTGGTGATGAAGCCACGACCGAGAACGGTCTCTCCTAACGACGGCATGCGGTCGCTTTCGATCGAAAGATCCATATTCATACTGCCGAACACGATCACTTTGCTCATGGTGTTCTCCAAACGAACGCGCGCTATTGCGAACTAGCTGTTGTCCGCATCAGCTTCTTTAGGGATGAGCATCGATGCGAGCAGCGCGAGGGCCAAGAGGACCGCAGCTGCCACCATGGATGCTGCATATCCTGCCGACGCACCACTGCTCACCATGAAAGCGTTCATAGCAGCGTACAGCACAGCGTAGCTCAATCCTGCACCCAGATTGAATGCGCCGGCATTCATGCCAGGCAAGTATCCAGGATTATCCTTAGGCGAGAGCACGATGCCCAAGCCGTTCAGCATGATGTTCGCAGTGCCTGCGTAAGCAAGACCGAATACGACGGAGATGACGACCAGGCCAACGACGCTCGGCGAATTCGCGATGAAGATGCCGAAGAGCGCGGCAGCGAGGCTGACCACCAAGCCCGCACGAAGCACCTTATGATAGCCATACTTGCTCGCGAGGATGCCAGCGATCGGACCGAAGCAGAGGCCCAGCAGCGCATAGGGGGTCAAGGTTGCGAACGATACGACGTCGGCGCCCATATCGATGCCCATGGCGGGGTCTTGCGCGATAGCGGGAACGATCCCGTTCATGACAGCGAACACGCCGGTCATGGTCAACAGGGTCGTCAGCAACAAGCCCCAGGTTCTGCGTTGGCGCAGATAGCGCGTCGAGACCATCGGGTCCTTCTTCTTCTTTTCGATCTTCCAGAAGATCACGAAGAAGACGGCGGTCACGATCACCAATACGATCACGAGCAGCCAGTTCGCATCAGCGAGCTTCTGGATCTCGTTGATCGCCAGATAGGCGGCCAAGAATGCTACACCGAGCGTGGCAGCGCCCGCCCAGTCCATCTTCGGCGTTCGCTCTGCGGTGCTCTCTTTCGTGAAGAAGGCGATCAGCAGAACAGCGAAAGCAGCGACCACCGCCATGGTGACGAACACCGACCTGAAGCCGAAGGTGCCAGCGAGCCAGCCACCCAAGATCGCATCAACACCTGCGATGCCACCATTGACCGAGGTGAGGATGGCCATCAAGCGGGTATACCGTCCGTCTTCGGTCACTTGCGCATGCAGCATGATCAAGCAGAGCGGAACGACCGGGCCGGCGACACCCTGCATGACGCGGCCGATCATCAGCACTTCGACATTAGGTGCGATCGCGCTGACCACGCAGCCGAGCGCGGTGATGGCGAGCATGCTGCACAGCACCTTCTTGCGGCCGACGAGGTCAGCCAAACGAGGAAGGAACAGCGAGAATAGTGCCGCTGCCGTGAAGAACACGGTCTGCGTGTTGCCGATCTCCACCGCGGTGGTGTTCAGTTCGAGCTGCATCGTAGTGAGCGCAGGCGACAGCATCGATGCATTGAGCTGGAAAGCGAAGATGGCGACCAACAACGCCGTCATCAAGACGACGATCGACTTACCGCCTTCGTCGAGCATCTTTTGGTTCGTTCGTGTCATGAGCTATCAACCGATCCTCTCGATCGCATCGGTAACAAGATCCCAGAACTTGTCGAAATCAAGTTCGGTGGCTACTTGAGTGTGGCATTCGTCTGATGAAGGTTCGGGTCCGCGCAGGTCGGCTACGGTCATGCCCAGCGTCAGTTCGCCGCGAAGTTCAACATCGACCGGGCAGCGACGCGTGCGTACCACCGCGGGATCGATGAGATAAGCGACCGTGCAGGGGTCGTGCACGGGCGGATCCTCGAAATCCTGATTGTCTTGGTAGGTCTTGCGGAAGAAATCCATCAAGCCGCTCACGAAGTGAGCGAGCGGCGTGCCGATCTCGTCGATACGCGTTTGTACCGCGGGGGTGCAGAGCGCTTGGTGCGTCAGATCGAGACCGACCATCGTGACCGGCCAAGATTCGTTGAACACGATGTGCGCTGCATCGGGGTCGACGATGATGTTGAATTCAGCGACCGCGCTCCAATTTCCCTCGTGGAAACCGCCGCCCATGAGCACGACTTCTTCCACGCGGTCCACGATGCGCGGTTCTAAACGACATGCGAGCGCGATATTGGTGAGCGGACCGGTCGGTACGAGCGTGATCGTGCCCGGTTCGGATTCCATGACGGTCTTGATGATGTAGTCGACTGCATGCATCTCGCCCAGCGGAACGGTGGGTACAGGGAGTTCTACTCCATCCAGGCCGCTCTCGCCATGGATCGATTCGGCGACTTCCTGTGGGCGCACCAAAGGACGACCGCATCCGGCATGGACGGGCACATCCTGAGCGTGCGCCATCTCAAGAACGGCGCGTGCATTGTAAGTGACCTTGTCGAGGCTTTGGTTGCCGCCGACCGTCGTGATGCCAAGAAGGTCGATCTCGGGATTTCCCAATGCAAGGAGGATCGCAACTGCGTCATCGTGACCTGGGTCGCAATCAAGAATGATCTTTCTCATCTTAAGGCCCTTCTGCCGGATTCTCATGCTACGAGGATATAACAGAAAAGCCCATGAACGAGGGTGCTTTTCAAACGGTATACAATCGGTTGAATTCGCTGTTGCCAGGCCCGCTCTAGCTGGGTTCCTTGCGCACGAGACGGATATCGCCGATCTCCAAGCTGCGATCGATCGAGCGACACATGTCATAAACGGTCAAGCAGGCGACAGTCGCTGCGGTCAATGCTTCCATCTCCACATCGGTCCTGCCCACATGCGAAACGCGCGAGACCACATGGATGCCGCACGGGTGTTCGCCTTTCGAGTGGCGCGGGGTAGCTTCGGTGCTCGGAGTGTCGTCGCCCCAGATGGGCAACAGGTCGATCGTGATATTGGTGAGCGTGAGAGGATGCGTGAGCGGGATGAGATCGCTGGTCTTCTTCGCAGCCATGATGCCAGCGATGCGTGCGCTCGAGATAACGTCGCCCTTCTTAGCGCGATGCGAGAGGATGGTCGCCAGCGTCGGTGCTTGCATGACGATGAACCCTTCACCGATGGCAGTGTGCTTCATCTCGGGGTTCTCGGAGATATCGGCCATATGGGCATTGCCTTGCTCGGTGAGGTGGGTCAGCTTCATGTCTGCGCTCATAATGCTCTTTTCATTCAACGGCCGATTCGCATCTTGTCTATTCTAGCGGTTATGCCGACCGCTTCGCTACTTCGATCCATCAGGGGATTCGACGCGTGCGAAACAACCGTGGGGACAGAGCGATTCGTCGTTCATGTCGATGATCCTCACGTTCAGATCGTCGAGCATGAGCTTCATCTGGACCTTGCCCCTGCCGAAACAGGCGCGCGCGGCATCGAGGCAACGGTCCTTTTGGTATACGCCGCAGAACGCTTCGAACCCGTGAACGTCCATCGGTACGACCGCGTCGAAAGGAAGGAACAGCTCGGTGCGCTGCGATGTCGCGAGCAGCTCGGCTTCATGTTCGATGAGTTCGGTGGACGCATCAGCAAGATCGCAAGCGATCATCGCGACCGCTGGGCACCGCGCCTCTTCAAGAGCGGTGATGAAATCGGGCAGTCCACCGCGCTTCTTGAACTTGTTGGAGGTGATGCGCAAGCCGGGATAGCGAATTTGAAGATATGTCAGCTCATCCGGTTCGTTGGTGACCACGACCATGTCGGCAGCGATCGGAGCGAACCGTGCGAGCATATGCTCGATGAGCGGTTTGCCATGGAACGGAACGAGCGCTTTCGAACCGCTGATGCGCCGCGATTCGCTATCGCACGATATCGCCACCGTGAGCAAGGGCTTGACGAATGTGTCGATGAGCCACGTTGCGATCTGCGCGATGTCGTAGAGCCCGAAGCATGGAAGCCCGACCGTCAGCGCGGCGCTCGCGACTTCAGGCATATCTGTCACCACTGCGGCAGGGAGCGAACTTGCGTGTTCGGAGGACATCGTGCCGGTCATGGCATGAGCGTTCAGTTGCTCGATGAAGCGTGGAGCTGCATCCCTGTCGCGCCCGTTCGCTTCGCAGAACAGTTCGATCGTTGCGAGGTCAGCATCGACGAAGCCATCGACCAAGACCAGATTGGAAGCAGGGAGCATGCTGATGGCTCGAAGGCAGCGTTGCCGCACGTTCCTTCGATCGTCTGGTCTTCGGAGAAGCGCATCGACATCGGTCAGATCGACCTCTTCCTCTTCGGGCGGTGCGATCTTCTCGAGCAGGGCGCAGCGTTCGGCGCTCGTGAAGGCACTGGCGATCGTGCCTGTCTCGTGATGCTGGGAAGAGGTGGTGCCACGAACCTCGATCTCAAGATCGCTCGTGCCGCATTCTTCGACGGAAGAGACCAAGATGCCGCGTGCGGAGAGCTCATCGAGGAGCTGGCGCATCATCGTGGTCTTCTCGGATCCTTTTCGCCCAGCAAGAGCGATGACGTTGTCGAGTCGAGTGTTTCTCATACGAGCACGCTTTCTGCTTCATCTTCAGCGCACTGATTCGCATCAGGCGCTTTCAACCTTCTTCATAGTACTGCATCGTCCGTGCGCACGATCGCTCGTGTACGAATATGCGGAGCAGATGAAAAACGACCCTCGAACCATCATGTGCCCTGTCACGATGGCGCGATGCCTTATCATGAGACCTAAAGGCTCGTTCGTCGCGAGCCGTTCGGTGAAGAAAGGATCGCTTCCATGACCGTTGTCGCATCGCCATCACGCGCACATTATGATTATCTTATCGTCGGTGCAGGCCTCTCGAGCGCTGTTTTCGCGCATGAGGCAGAGAAGGTTGGCAAGACATGCCTGGTCATCGACAAGCGCGATCATATCGCAGGCAATATCTACACGGAAGAGATCGACGGCATCAATGTGCACAAGTACGGCGCGCACATCTTCCACACATCTCTCAAGCCTGTCTGGAACTACGTCAACCAGTTCGCGGAATTCAATCACTATGTGAATTCGCCCGTCGCGGTCTACAAGGATGAGCTCTATAACATGCCGTTCAACATGAACACCTTCTCCAAGATGTGGGGCATCCGCACGCCTGATGAAGCATGCGAGAAGATCGAGCAGCAGAAGGCGGCGGAAGGCATCACCGATCCGCAGAATTTGGAAGAGCAGGCACTCTCGCTCGTCGGGCGCGACATCTTCGAGAAGTTGGTGAAGGGATACACCGAAAAGCAGTGGGGGCGCGATTGCAAGGATCTGCCCGCTTCCATCATCACGCGTCTGCCCGTCCGTTTCACCTACGACAACAACTACTTCAACGATCGCTATCAGGGCATCCCGATGGGCGGCTATACCGCCATGGTCGAGAAGATGTTCGGCGATACGGAGATCTTGCTGAACACGGAATATCGCCAGTTCATCGAGGCGAACCCCAACATCGCCGATCGCATCATCTACTGCGGCCCGATCGATGAATACTTCGATTATCGCTTAGGCAATCTGGAATACCGCTCCTTGCGCTTCGAGACCGAATCGGTCGATTCTGCGAACTGGCAGGGCAATGCAGTGGTGAACTATACCGAACGTGAGATCCCGTACACGCGCATCATCGAGCACAAGCACTTCGAGTTCGGCGATCAGCCCACGTCGGTCATCACGCGCGAATATCCTGCATCGTGGGAACCGGGCGACGAGCCCTACTATCCCATCAACGACGATCGCAATACGGCGCTCTACGAGCAGTATCGCAAGCTCGCAGAAGACGAAGGCAACGTGGTGTTCGCGGGTCGCTTGGGCGGCTACAAGTACTACGACATGGACAAGGCCATCGACGCTGCGTTCGATCTCGTGAAAGCCGAACTCGGCACCGATCTTCGCGCATAGGTTTTCTGCTCTCGTATGATCCCTCGGGATCACGAAGCTAAGAGAGACTCGCTGCTTCTAATTTCATGATCAAAAGTGAAGCGGCGCAGCGACGCATGAGCGAATCTGCGCAGCTGATTCGCGAACAGGGAAGCGGGTCGAACGAAGCTTTGCGATCCTGAGAGATCACTCGTGAGGTTCAATGGTTATATCCGCGAAATTCAGTGGGATTGCCTGTGCGAGCGCATCGACGCTCGTGTCGATCTGGCAGCCCAGTTTACCACCAGAGAACGTGATGGATGCAAGGCCGCGCGCCGATTCATCGATGGTGGTGGTGAAGCGTTTCTTCATGCCCAAGGGCGAACAACCACCATGGATATATCCTGTGAGCGGCAAGAGCTCTTTTGACTTGATCATATGAACGGATTTTTCACCGACCGCTGTAGCAGCGCGCTTCAGATCGAGTTCCTGGGCTACGGGCACCATGAAGACGTAATGCTCGCCCGATCTGCCCACGGTTACGAGCGTCTTGAAGACGCGTTCGACCTCGAGTCCCAGAAGATTCGCGACCTCGACCCCGCTCATCGCTTCAGCACAATCCCATGTGCGCACGTCATAGGCTGCGCCGATGTTATCGAGCTCGCGCATAGCATTGGTCTTCTTCTCGTGCTTTTTCGACATCGAGCTTCACATTCTATTTCTTGCGCTTATGGGGTTGCTTAGCGGTCGGGCGAGCGCTTGGGCGGGAGGGAGCATCTGCTGGTTTCGATCGCTCGATCGGCGCAGAAGCGCTCTCTTGGTCGAGCTGGTCGATCTGGTCAGCCCTGCTCGATCTGCTCTTGCGTGTTTCTTTACGGGGGTTGTAATGATGGAGCAGCACGGGCTCGAGCAAACGAAGCTTGAAGACGATGATGCCCGTGATGATGGCGAGGATGGCGAACACGATATAGCGTGGTGGTCCGTCGATGGCGCTCACGACGATCGCGCCTGCGGAGAGCAGTGCAGTCCATGCCCACATGATGAAGACGGTCGCGCGTTGCGAGTATCCTGCCTGCATGAGACGGTGATGGATGTGTCCGCTGTCCGCTTCGTCGATCGGTTGGTGGGCGCGCTTGCGGCGGATGATCGCGATGGCGGTATCGAGGATGGGAACGCCGGCTGCGATGATCGGCACGAGCAGCGACACGAAGAACGCAGAACGGGCGACCGCCATCAAGGAGACGATGCCGAGCGCGAACCCGAGCAGCAGCGCGCCTGAGTCGCCCATGAAGATGCTGGCGGGATGGATGTTCGATTTCAGGAAACCAAGGCATGCGCCCACGATGATGAGGCTCATGATGGCGGCTGCCGGACGTCCGGTGAGCGCGGCCAAGATGCCGATGGTAGCAGCCGTGATGGCGGTGATGCCCGCAGCGAGACCGTCGAGTCCGTCGATCAGGTTGATGATGTTGGCGAATGCGACCAGATAGAACACGGTGATGGGGTAGGAGAGCAACCCGAATTCGAAATACCCATCGTTGATGAAATTGTGGATGCTCGAGAAGAGAAGGCCGGAGCCTGCTACGACGCAGGCAGCGACGATCTGGCCGAGCAGCTTGGCCTTCGGTTTCAGGTTATAGATATCGTCGACGACGCCGACGCCGAACATGATGACGACGCCGACCGCGACGCCGATGTAGTTCACGTTATTGCCCAGGCCGCCTTGTAGAGGAGACTCCCATCCCCACCAGTACATTCCGATAAGAGCGACCGCGACCGCGATAGCAAGGCCTCCGAAGATCGCGACGCCTCCCATGCGGGGGATGGGCTGCATGTTCACGCGACGAGCGCTGGGGTAGTCGATGGCATCAAGGGCGATGGCAAGACGACGGGCGACCGGAGTGAGGGCGATCGTAGCGACGAGCGCAACAAGAAAGAGGATTATGCATTCGAGCCAATTCACTCTTCGGGGCGCTCCTTTTCGCGCGGTTCGGACTTTGGATGAAAGCCGACCGACGATGATGCCGCAGGGCTTCACTTGCAACCATCCATTATAAAACCTTAGCGCTAAAGGCATCCTGCTATAATGAATCTTCGCGGACGGCGTGCTGAAAAACAGCGTGAACAACAGCAGGGAAGATCCGCAGAGAGTTTTTATGGACACATCGCCTGAACAGACATCTTCGTCTTCGGATCGAGATCCGTTGCAAGACGAGCAGCCGGCCATCAGCATCATCATCCCTGTTTTCAATGTTGAGCGCTGGCTCGCGCGTGCTGTCGCATCGCTTCAGGCGCAAACGTTCACGGATTTCGAACTCTTCTTGGTCGACGATGGGAGCACCGATGGAAGCGGGAAGCTCTGCGACCAGCTTGCAGAACAAGACGCTCGCATCCACGTCATCCACCAGCAGAACGCAGGCGCGGCCGCTGCGCGCAACACGGCGATCGTGCGCGCGCGGGGCGAATATCTCTACTTCATGGACGGCGACGATCACTGCGATGCTACCATGCTCGCGGACATGTACCGCGTGGCGAAAGCCCACGACCTCGATCTTCTGGTGACGGGTTTCTATATCGAGACGTACTACGATGATGACAAGTTCTATCGGGAGAAGCGCAACGCTCCCGATCGCATCTTCGAAACACAGGATGCTTTTCGTGCGTCAGCGCACCAACTTTTTGATGCACAGTTGCTCTATGCCCCTTGGAACAAGCTCTATCGCCGCTCCTATCTCAAGGAGAAAGGGATTCTGTTCCCTGAGACGTTCTGGGACGATCTGCCCTTCAACCTCGAGGTGATGCGTGAAGTAGAGCGCGTGGGCACGCTCGATGGGCATTACTACCATTTCTTGCGCGCACGCGCCGAAAGCGAGAATACGCGCTATCGCGCCGACATGTACGACAAGCGCGAAGAAGAGCATCAGTGGCTGCAGGACTTGTATCAGGCATGGGGTATCGATACGCCGCAGGTTCAGGAATTTCTCGCACGTAGATACGCTGAACGCCTGGTCGGCTGCGTGGAGAATGTGACGAACAAGAACTGCACGCTCTCGCGAGCGGAGAAGCGCACCGAGATCGCGAAGATGATCTCGACCCCGCAAGCGCGCGACGCGCTCAAGAAGACCGTGCCAGGCACGTTCATGATGAAGGTGCTCTTCATCCCTTATCGCATGCAGAACGTGACGCTGACCATGTGGGAAAGCCAGTTCATCTCATTCGTCAAGCAGCGCTCGACGAATCTCTTCGCACGATTGAAAGCGAATCGCTAGACTTATTTCACCGTAAGGACCGGAGTGGTGGTAGCGCGGATGACGCCGTAACTGACGCTGCCCAAAAGGCCACGGATCGCACCAAGGCCACGACGACCCATCACGATAAGATCGCAATCATGATCGCTGGCGTAGTCGATGATGCCATCGACCGCCGAAGGGTGCGCGATGACCTCATACGTGACCTGGTCTTCGTTCAGATCTGCGAGCGCATCACCGATCGCATCGACCATTTCAGCATGGATCTCGAGCAACGTATCGTCGAAGAGCTCTGAATAGGTCTTCTGCGTCACATACGATGGGCTGATGACCGCGGCAGGGTCGGTAGTGGCGACTTCTGGGAAGATATTGATGGGCACCACGTTCACGACGTGCACTTCAGTGTCGTGTCCCTTTGCGATTTCACTAGCGGCATGAAGCGCGCTCTGTGCGTGATCGGACCCATCGAACGGGACGACGATGCATTCGTAAGCCATGGCTGCTCCTCGGTCGAGATGATAAGCCGGAAGGGATAGACCCTGTTCCGCGTACTCTTCCATTATAGGGAAAGGCTGCGCAGACTACGCGTGCGAATTCCTACGCTTTCGTTTCAAACGGACGATGAACGCGAAGAGCGTCACTGCGAGAGCGGCTGCTATAGTGTCGACGATCCAGTCCATCGGATCGCATGTGCGCCCTGGTACGAAGATCTGATGCAATTCATCGGTCACGCCGTATGCGCTCGCGATCAAGATCGCACACACCATCGCTCTGCGCGAAGGAAGAGAGAGCCGCAGCGCGTTAGCCAGTGCCAGGCCGAGCAAGAAGAATTCAGTGAAATGGCCGATCGGAGAGACATCCACGGGGTGTCCGAGCAGCGCCGTCGAGGCCGCGATGAGCATATCGCGCACGATCGAGATGATGCCCGATCCCGTGTTGAGCATCTCGCCCGATCTCGAGCTCATGAAGAAGATGAGAGCGAGCATGAGCGCGACGAAAGCCCAGCTAGCGACGAGGAATGCACGCGAAGGCTTCTTCGCGCACACGTCCGTTGCGGGAGAACGAGAAGCGCCGATATGTTCGGGAGCGTCGGTCATGATGGGTATAGCTTAGCATTCTGGCAGGTACGAGAGGGGTGCTCTTACGAGTTCGTAAGGTCGTTGTCCCTGCTTCGCCTGCGCGTGATGGGTGAATCGCTCACACGAGAGTAGCTGCCCTGCTCGAATTCGTAGATCGCTGCGGTGGTGGACGGCGCGCGGTCGGGGAAGAACACTTCTTCCATGTGCGTGTCGCGCTTCGTGTGGAAGAAGAGCGACCCACCTACCATGAACACGAGCGAGACAGCCAGAGCGATGATCACCTCGCCGAAATCTCCCAAGGGACCGAGGTCCATGGAGAATGCGATGAAATAGGTGAGAAGCCCCGAAACGAGCGAGAGTACCGCGCCGATCTTGTTCGCACGATGCCAGAACAGCCCGAAGAGGATGATCCAGCAAGCGGCCACCTCGATGCCGCCGAAGATGAACATGCTCAAACGCCAGATAAGATCGGGAGGCGTGAGCGCCACTGCCAGCGCGATGAGGGCGAGCAGGAGCGTGGCCATCTGCGCGCTGAAGCGGATGCGCCAACGCTCGACCGGCTTATGACGATGAAGCGCCGAGTTGGCGTACATGCCCTGGATGACGTTGACCGATGCGCTGATGAGCAACGAAGAGACGGTCGAGACCGCAGCAGCGACAGGGCCGAGGATGACGATGTCGATCAGCCAGGACGGGAAGAGCTGCGCGATCATGAGCGGAATGACATCGTCGATATTGCTGCCGTATTCGTTGAGCGTGTCGGGAAATACGCCATACGAGAGCGCACCGAGCGCGGTCAGGCCTACGAAGAGGAAGCCGATGACGAGCGTGCCGATCCAGAGCGCGTGGCGCAGGCTGCGCGTGTCCTTATAGCTGATGCAGCGAACGGCTACCTGCGGCATCGCGAAGACGAGCAGCCCTAAGATGAGCCATTGCGTCACGAAAAGACCGACCGACATCTTGCCGCCAGCGAAGATGTCGAGCATCTCGGGCTTATCGGTGCTGATGGACTGCATGATGTTCTCGTAGCCGCCACCCACGGTCAGGATCGCCGCGCCGAGCACGATCGCGCTCACGATCATGGCGATGCCACTGATAGCGTCAGTGATCGCAACGCCACGGAATCCGCCGATCGCGGTGAATATCGCCGTGGTGATGGCGATGATGATCAGCCAGAGCGTGTAATAGTAGCCCGTTGCGGCTTCAAGGATCTTCGCAGCGCCGACCAGCTGCGCGACGATGAGCGCGGTGAAGAAGAAGATGAGCGCGCACGACATGATGAGCGTGAGCACGTTGGACTTATAGCGCGCATTGATGATGTCGATCAGCGAGACCGCATGGATGCGACGACTGATGAGCGCGAGCTTCTTGCCGACCACGCCGAAGAGCAGGATGAGCGAGACGACCTGCGCACAGGAGAGATAGACCCATCCGAAGCCATAATCCCACGCCTGGCCCGGCATGCCGACGAAAGCGGTGATCGATCCGAATGTGGCGATGGTGGTCATGACCAAGACGAACGGACCGAGCCTTCGGCCGCCGACGAAGTATTCGCGCTCGAAGTTCTTGTGCGGCGTGCGCTTCCTGATGAGGAATGCCACGATCAGGCAGACGAAGAGGAACCCGAGCAGCGGGATCAGGGTCACCGAACTCATCAACGTTCATCCTTCTTGTTAGAGCTGCGGGGAACGCGACGTGCGGTATTGCTGACGGGTTTGCGCGGGTGAACGGATGTCTTCTCGGCCTTCCTCATGATGTCGTGGTCGATCATCATCGGGGACACTTCGACGGGCGTGGCATCTTCCTTCTGATATTTCCGCCCGAAATCATCCTCGTCGAGCGGGCAGTCCTCGATCACTTTCGTGGCGAGCACGATGCTGACCACCAGCGCCACGACCCATGTGCCGAGACAGCCCATGATGATCCAGAGCGGGGTCGAGAAGATGGCGATATCGATACCATAGAGACCGAAGCCGAAGATGAGCCAGCATATGACGACGACGGCCGCGCCAGCAACGGTGACCTTCGCTTCTCTATTAGCTTGACGCATGCGCTCGCGGTAGAGCATGTACTCGACTTTCGCTTTCTAAGGGAGACATGAGCGTGAAGGAGGGGTCGCTCATCCAGGCTCCCGTTCTAATGGTCAGAGATGCCCAGTTTAGGGTTTTTTGCCCAGTTTGGCTAGAACGACCGACATTTTGTCATGCGTTTGTAAGCTTTGATCGCCAAAGATGCCCTTTGAACTGCAACGATGTCAGTTCATGAACGCCTCAATGCCGTATTGAACAGGACGTATGCAAGATGCGCTAAGATGAGAAGCTAGAAGATGAGAGGGCGGACGAGAGGAGACGAGATGACGCCACGCAAAGACGCTTCGCGCAGCGATCGCGTCGGTTCGTACATCATCATCCCGGTCGTCATCATCATTCTCGGTTCTGCGCTCGGCAACCTTTCGCAAACCGCCATGAATGCGATGTTCGGCGGTATCGCGACCGATTTCAAGGTCGATATGGCGCTCGGGCAGTGGGTCACCACGCTCTACATGCTCGTGCTCGGCATCACGGTGCCGGTGGTCACGTTCCTGATGCGTCGCTTCTCGCTCAAAGGGCTCATCGTCTTCTCGCTCGGCCTCTTCTTAGCAGGCTGCATCATCGACATCTTCGCGACCGCGTTCATCGTCCTCTTAGCCGGCCGTGTGCTCCAGGCAATATCGTCAGGCATCCTCATGCCCATGATGATGAGCGTCATCATGACCTCGTTTCCGCCGAACAGGCGCGCGACGGTCATGGGCATCGCGGGCATCGCGCTCGGCTTCGCGCCTAACATCGGACCGACCGTCGGTGGTTATCTCATCACCGCCTCGGGCTGGCGCAGCCTCTTCGTCATCTTAGGCGTCATCATGGCCTTGCTCATCGTCTTCGCATGCGTGAGCATCAAGCCTGGTCCGCGTATCGAACGTCGCGCCTCCCTCGATGTGCTCTCGCTCGTGCTCTCTGCTATCGGCTTTGGGTTCTTGCTGCTCGGATTCTCGAACGCGTCGGATACGGGCTCTACGATCGTCACCATCTGGGTTCCGCTCATGGTCGGTGCGATCGCGCTCGTGCTCTTCATCAGGCGCCAGAAGCGCATCGACGATCCGCTCATCAGCATGGACATCTTCCGTTCGAAGAAATTCACGGTCGGTTTCTGGGCGTCGAACTTCCTCTACACCAGCTTCATGGGCATCACGCTCATCATCCCGCTCTTCGTCGAGAATGTCTGGGGCGGCAGCGCGCTCGAGGCGGGTCTCGCGCTTCTACCGGGTACCATCGCCGCGCTCTTCATCAACCCGCTCGCGGGCTATTTGACCGACAAGCTCCATGCGCGTCCCGTGGTGTTGTTCTTCGGTGCGTGCTTGGCCATAGGCTCGATCGCGATGGCGTTCATCGACGTAACGACGGCGTTCTGGGTCATCTTATTGCTGCAGGGAATTCGTGCTTGTGGCGTGTCAGGACTCATCAGCCCGCTCACGTCGTGGAGCATGGAGGACCTGCCAGGAGAGCTGATGACCGATGCCTCATCGTTCAGCACGGCGGTTCGTCAGGCAGTGGCCTCGATGGGAACGGCGTTCATGGTCTTGCTCATCACGCTCGGCTCTCAGTTCCTCGGCTCGCCCACGCTCGGTTTTCAGCTGGCGCTCGGCTTCTCAGGCCTTTTCGCGTTTCTGCTGTTCATCACCGTACTCGCGCGCGTTCGCTAGAATCGGCTACGCGTTGTTCAGGATATCCTGTACAACGGCCTGATCCAGTGAAGGCAATGGGATGAAATCTTCAGGCGTTTCGGGGATGGGCGAGAGCTTCTTCTGCATCCAGATGACGCCATACCAACGATCGAACTTGCGCCCGCAGTTAGGGAAATGCGCGCACTGTTCGTAGCCCATGCGCTCGTGGAACAAACGGCTCGTCGCAGGGGAGTACTCGTCCACGGGATCGATATACGAGATGCAGGCGTTCGCGGTGAAGACGTGCTGCAGGCGCAGGATGTCTTCGAGGGCGGTATAGAGCCTGCGTCCGAGCCCCTTGGCCTTGTGATCCTGACGAATGTAGACCGAGGTCTCGATCGCATGCACGTACGCCTCGCGCGGTCGGAAGGCTGAGGCATAAGAGAAACCGAGGATCACCCCATTCTCTTCAGCGACGAGGAACGGCCGCATTTCGAGGATCGTCGCGATCTTGGTGGCCATCTCTTCCACGGTGGGCGGCGTGATATCGAACGTGACCGCGGTCGTCAGCACGTACGGGGTGTAGATATCGCAGATAGCAGCCGCATCCTGCGGGGTCGCCAGGCGAATTCTTATGGCGCTTTCGTCGTTACGTGCTATAGTATTCATGCTTTAACGCTCCATAGTGCTAAAGTGGTAAGGCCAATGGACCGCGCCGCTTCGCACGGCGCTGTTATGGCTAAAGTGTAGAAAACCTATAGCAAAGAGGTAAATATGAGCAAAGCGGTAAACATGAAAAAGCTATTACTGATGATCGTCGGTGTGGCTTGCGCTGTCTGCCTTTCTGCGGTCGCGCTCACGGGCTGCTCTTCGAGCGAGTCCAAGTCTTCTTCTGAAGCACCTGAATATCTGGGTGAAGACGGCAAGTTCGTCGTCGGTTTCGACGAGACCTTCAAGCCTTTCGGCTACAAGGACGATAACGGCGAGTACACCGGTTTCGACCTCGAGCTCGCTCAGGCTGTTGCCGATAAGAATGGCTGGGAGATCGAACTTTCCCCGATCGATTGGGACACGAAGGATGCTCAGATCGATTCTGGCACCATCGATGTCATCTGGAACGGCTTCACCATCGAAGGTCGTGAAGACGCTTACGAATTCACCGATCCTTACTATCTGAACGATCAGGTCATCCTGGTTCGTGAAGGCTCCAACATCAACAGCCTCTCCGATCTTGCAGGCAAGACCGTGGTCGCACAGGTCAACTCTCCTGCCTACGATAACCTGGCTGAAGGTGGCGACTATTACGATTCTCTCGGTTCCACGCTCGGTGCGCTCGAGACCGCTCCTGAATATCAGACCGCTCTCATGCAGCTCGAAAGTGGCGCATGCGACGCTGTTGCGATCGACTACCCGACCGCCCAGTCTCTCATCGCTGGCAAGGATGGCTATGTGATCCTCGACGAGGTCGTCTCTTCTGAGAACTATGGCGTTGGCGCCAAGAAGGGCAACACCGAACTGGTCGAGCAGATCCAGTCCGCGCTCATCGAACTCTACAACGATGGCACCATCGAAGAGATCGCTTCTCACTACCCCGAAGAGATCTCCATCGACAAGTGGGTGCTCAAGTAAGCTTGCCGCGCCTGCGGCAGTAAGCCTCATGCATAACGCAAAGCCCTGGAACTAGCGAGGGGCATCGTGCCAGCACGATCCCTCGAAGCTCCAGGGCTTTCGTCGTCTCTTTCTCGAAGGTCAGACTATGGAATTCACCACAATGCTCGCAATGCTCGGCGAAGGCTTCTTGGTCACGCTGCAGCTCTTCTTCGTCACGCTCATCGGCGCATTACCGCTCGGTGTGCTGGTCGCGGTCGGTCGTATGTGCCGTTTCCGCCCCGTCTCATATCTCTTTCGCTTGTACATCTCCATCATGCGTGGCACGCCGCTCATGCTGCAGCTCATGTTCATCTTCTTCGCGCCCTACTACATCTTCGGCGTGCAGCTTTCCATGGAATGGAAGTTCGGCGCGTGCGCGGTCGCGTTCATCATGAACTATTCTGCTTACTTCGCGGAGATCTATCGAAGCGGTATCCAGTCCATCCCGCGCGGTCAGTACGAAGCTGCCGAGATACTGGGCTACAGCAAGGTTCAAACGTTCGTGCGCATCATCTTCCCGCAGGTGTTCAAACGCATCGTGCCCGCGCTCGGCAACGAGGTCATCGTGCTGGTGAAGGACACGTCGCTGGCGTTCACCATCGGCGTTGCGGAGATGTTCACCACGGCCCGTGCGATCGTCTCCTCGCAGGGCACGCTCACGGCATTCGTCGTCGCAGCGGTGTTCTACTGGGTGTTCACCTTCGTGGTGGAATTCGCGATCTCGCGCATCGAGAAGCGACTGGCTTATTATCACGACTAGCGAACCGCCTCCTGAATGGGTCGGGAAAGCGAAGGAAGGATCGAGAAGAAGATGGCGGATCAGGATCTGACGATGAACGACGAACAGCAAGATATTCAGGCAGAAGCCCCGACTCAGGCAGAAGCCTCGGCGGGTACGACAGTGCTCTCGGTCGACCATCTCGAGAAGAGCTTCGGCGATACGATGGTGCTCAAGGACATCTCCTTCGACGTTCATCCCGGCGAGGTCATCTCCATCATCGGGCCTTCTGGCTCGGGCAAATCGACGCTGCTGCGTTGCTGCACGCTGCTCGAGACCTTCGAATCGGGCGCGCTTCGTTATGGCGATCTGACCGTTGCCGAAAACGATGCGTCGGGCAAGGCGCGCTACAGTGGCAAAGAGGTCGAGAAGCAGGCGCGCGAGCGCTTCGGCCTGGTGTTCCAGAATTTCAACCTCTTCCCACATTATTCGGTGCTGCGCAACGTGATGGAAGCCCCGCTCGTCGTCCAGAAGAAGGACAAGACCAAGACCGAGCAGCTGGCGCGTACGCTCCTGAAGCAGATGGGCCTGGAAGGCAGGGAAGATGCATATCCTTGTGAGCTTTCCGGTGGTCAGCAGCAGCGTGTCGCCATCGCGCGCGCATTGTGTTTGCAGCCCGACATCCTCTTCTTCGACGAGCCCACCTCTGCGCTCGACCCCGAGCTCACCCAAGAGGTTCTGAAGGTCATTCGTGCGCTCGCTGAAGAGCACATGACCATGGTCATCGTCACGCACGAGATGGCATTCGCGCGTGATGTTTCCGACAAGATCATCTTCATGGACGGCGGTGTGATCGTGGAAGAGGGCACGCCCGATGAAGTGATCAACGCTCCGCAGCACAACCGCACCAAGGCATTCCTCTCGCGCTATCAGAACGAAGGCGTCACCGACTAGCGATCCTTGGCACAAGAGATCGCCCTCACGAAGATATCGACAACGAAAAAGCGGCCCGATCGCTCGAGCCGCTTGGAAGCGCTGGTGTTTATTTCGCGCAGGCTAGTTGATGTGCTTTAACAGGCCATAGCCGCCATTGGAGCGACGATACAGGATATGGATCGCGCTGGTATCGCGGTCGACATAGGCGAAGAAGTCGTGACCCAGAAGGTCGATCTCGATGAGCGCCTCTTCTTCCGTGAGGGGAAGCAGCTCGAGTTCCTTCACGCGTACGATCTCTTCGTCTTCGCTCGCAAGCTCCTGCATCAGAGCATCGTAGTCGACCTCGGTCGCCTGCTTGACGGGCTCGTTAGCGATACGCTTGTTCAGAACGCGCGTCTTGTACTTGCGCAGCTGGCGCAGAACCTTCGCGGCTGCAACGTCGATCGCAGCGAAGAGGCTCTCTTCGTTCTCTTCGACGCGAATGATGTGACCCTTAGCATGCATCGTGACCTCGCAGGTGCAAGGGGTCGGATTCGCAGGGTTCTTTTCAACTTGTAAAACAACTTCAGCGGAAAGCGGAGCGATGTCCATTGCCTTCATGGAGTTGCCGATCTTCTCTTCCGCATAATCGCGCAATGAATCGGAGACGTTCATGCGGCGACCGGTGACGGTGATATCCATAGCCTTTTCCCTTCATTACTAAGAGCGCCGTTTCAAATGCGCTTTTTCAACTAGCTAGTCTAACGCATCTTTCAAGGCTTGTGGGAATGATTATTGAAACCCAACCGAAAAGTTGACGTGCTGTTAGGTGGTTTACAATTGGGTACGGATATATCGGATGAGCACGAGAAAAGAAGGAGAGACGATGGTCGATAGCGAGCAGAAAGAACGCTCGAGCGCTGGTCGTGCGAACGAGGCGGAGAACATGCCCGCTTCGGAAGTAGAACAGCAGGGTGCCGCGTCCCTCCAGACAGACGATGCTACCGATGCTCAAGGCGCTTCGTGCGTCGTCGAGAATCCTCACGGTCATAAGTCGCCCTTCATCAAAGAGGTGTCGGGACATCAGAGACGCTGGCTGAAGCTGCTCGAATTCACGCACTCCACCACTAAGGCCGCGGGCTTCATGCTGCTCGGCGCGATCCTTTCGCTCATCGTCGCGAACTCACCTGCCTACGGGCCATTCCTGGAGTTCTGGCATACGGAAGTCTCGCTTGGGTTCGGTGTCACTACCGCATCGATGTCGCTCGCGCACATCATCAACGATGTGTTCATGTGCCTGTTCTTCTTGCTGGTCGGCCTCGAGATCAAGTACGAGATGACGGTCGGCGAGCTCACGAACGTTCGTCAGGCCATCTTGCCCGTCGGGGCTGCGGTCGGCGGCGTGGCAGTGCCCATCATCTTCTACGTGGTGTGCAACCAGGCAAGCCCCGAAACGTTGAGTGGCTGGGGCGTTCCCACTGCGACCGACATCGCGTTCGCGCTCGGTATCTTGGCGCTGCTCGGGTCGCGCGTGCCTGCGGGCGTGCGCGTCTTCCTCTCGACGCTCGCCGTCGCCGACGACATCATCGCCATCGTGGTCATCGCGGTGTTCTACGGGCACGCACCCTCGGTCTTGTGGCTGGTGGGCGCGCTCGTGGTGCTCATCGCGCTCATGGCGCTCAATCGCCTGCATTTCTATTCGCTGTGGCCCTATGTGCTGCTCGGTGTGGTGCTCTGGTACTGCGTGTTCATGTCAGGCGTTCATTCCACCATCGCGGGCGTGCTGCTGGCGTTCGCTATCCCCTCAGGCTCGCGCGTCGATCTGCTCTCGTTCGGGCGTTGGTCGAACAAGCAGCTCAAAGAGATCCGCAAGAATTTCCAGCCCGATGCTCCGGTGCTCGGTCAGTCGGACTATCTGGACGAGGTCTCGCGCCTTGCGCGCGTCGCGAAGGAGGTCGTGCCTCCCGCAACGCGTCTCGAGCGCATGCTCTACCCGTGGGTATACTTCGCGATCTTGCCGCTCTTCGCCCTTACGAACGCGGATGTTGCGCTCGGCGGCATGAGCATCGGTGGGGTCGTTTCCGACCCGGTCTTCCTCGGCGTCTTCACAGGCTTGCTGCTCGGTAAGCCCATCGGCATCTTCTTGTTCAGCTTCCTCATCGTGAAGTTGAAGATCTCGTCGTTGCCCAGCAACGTGAACTGGGCGCACATCTTCGGTGCGGCGCTCCTGGGTGGTGTCGGCTTCACCATGGCCATCTTCGTCGCGAACCTCGCCTACGTCGATCCGAACGAGATCTTGGTCGCGAAGGTCGCCGTTCTTTCGGCATCGCTGCTCGCAGGCATCATCGGCTTCGCCTTCCTGCTGTTCCAGGCCAATATCGCGATGCGCAGAGGCATCACCTACGAAGAGCGCATTCCCGACCATGCGAACCTGCAGGCGCATGGTGCTCATGAGGTGAAACGTCGTAAGCACGATGCAGAGCTTCATGCTCCCGAAGGGGCGGAGAACAACCCGCGCACGGTCTCGCCGCACCGTGCCGTACCAGAAGAGAGCGACCGCGCCGCGATGCGAAATACGGACCGATGAGCCCCTGCTGCTGAAGAAACCTCACATTCTTCACAAATGCGCACTTCAAGCGCCGAATCGCCCGTGAGCAAGGGGTTTCGGCGCTTTTCCATGCATAGATGAGTCTTAACTATGGAGAGTATGCAGAGATAGGGGGTCGCAAGCATTGTTTCCCCTGTACGATTTCTGCTAGTATGAAACACAGCTTACACTTAGAAACGAACACTATGCCATTTATTGGGAGGTTTTCAAACAGTATGAAGCATACAAACGTAGCACCGAAGCGTACGCTGCTCATTGCATTTTTATCGGCCATCTTGGCCGTAGGGCTCATGATGCCCGTCTCACTTGCATCTGCAGTGCCCTCTTCAGCCTCGAAAAAAGCCGAGGCGCAAGCAGCTCTCGATCAGCTCAATAGCATGCAAGCAACGCTCGACGAAGCTTCGAACAATTATTACGAAGCCGAGGCGGAGCGTGAAGCAGCCGAACAGAAGGTCGTAGAGGCTGAACAACAGATCCAGGAAGAAACCGAGAAGATCAAGGGTTATCAGGAAGAACTGGGAACCCGCGCTCGTAGTATGTACCGCACGGGTGGCAATACGTTCTTGGATGTCATCCTGGGTGCTTCCACCTTCGAAGAATTCGCGACCAACTGGAATATCCTCGAGACCATGAACGAGAAGGATGCGGAACTGGTCTCCAAGACCAAGGAATCGCGCGAGAAGGTCGAAGCCGCTAAGGTCGAATACGAACAGCAGGAACAGGTCGCTGCCGATAAAGCGGCTGAAGCCAAGCAGATCAAAGACGAAGCTGAGGCGACCACTGCAGAGATGCAGGCTGTCTACGACAATCTGAACGCTGAAGCACAAGAACTCATGCGCCAGGAAGAAGAAGCACGCAGCGCGGCAGCAGCAGCTGCAGCACAGCAGGCCATCTCTTCGGGCAATGCGGGCTCCTCTTCTGCAGGCAGCTCCAAGCCCGCTAACAACTCCAAGCCTCAAACCGTAACGGGCAACACGGTCGTCGACCGCGCGTATGCTCAGCTCGGCAAGCCCTACAAGTGGGGCGCTGCGGGCCCGAACAGCTTCGACTGCTCTGGTCTGGTCGGCTATTGCCTGACGGGCAATATGGGCAACCACTGGTGCACTACGGGCACCATCGCTGGTTGGACGCGTGTCAGCAACCCGCAGCCGGGCGATATCTGCATCAACAGCCACCACACGGGCATCTACATCGGTGGCGGTCAGATGATCCATGCACCATACACGGGCGCGGTCGTCTCGATCAGTGGCGTTCATTCGGATATGTGGTACGTCCGCTACTAAGTCCGATCTTCCAGGAATCAGCCCCGTCATTCTTGTCGAGCGCTGATTCAGCGGTTATAATGGGCGATGCTCGTTGCGAAAGCGAGCGAACATAATCGGGATGTGGCGCAGTTTGGTAGCGCGCTTCGTTCGGGACGAAGAGGTCGCAGGTTCAAATCCTGTCATCCCGACCATGAACGGTACAGGTCTGATGGTGAAGCCATCGGACCTGTTTTCTTTTGTCCGTAGACCGCTCTTGCGACAGGCGAGGTTGCAGAGCGACTCTCTGACACCATCTTCATCGTAATAGGCATACAGAGCAGCGACCGCATGAGCGCCGAAGGCGCGAACAGGGAAGCGGGTCGCTTCGCCAACCTCGCCTGTCGCAAGAGCAGTCGCCGAGCAAAGAGTTACTGTGCGAGGGGGAGCGTGACCGTGAAGGTGGTGCCAGCATGCTCCGAACTGGTGACCGTGATCGAGCCGTCGTGCACGCGGGCGATCTCGGAGGCGATGCTCAAGCCGAGCCCGTAGCTCTGCTCGTCGTTGCGCGTGCGAGCCTTGTCGGCACGATAGAAACGATCGAAGAGGTGGGGTAGATCTTCGTCAGGGATGGGCGTGCCGGTATTGTTCACTGAAAGCTTCGCGACATTTCCGTACAGAGCGAGCTTGACCGTGATGGTGCCGTGTTCGTTCACATATTTGAACGCATTGTCGAGCAGTACGCTCACGAGGCGTTGCAGCTTGTCCTTGTCGCCCGAAACGACCACCTTTTCAGCGATGTTCGCAGAGAGTTCGATCTCGCGCTCGTAGGCGAGCGGCTCGAATTGCAAGATGTCTGCATTCAGCAGCTTGCTCAAGTCGACCAGCTCCTTCTTCATCGCTGTCGTGGCGCTTTCCTGCGCATCGGCGCTCGCGAGCAGGAGCATATCTCCCACGAGCTCATGCATCTGCGAGCTTTCGGCTTCGATCGATTCGATCCACTGGCTTTGGCTTGCGATGGTTCGCTCGGGGTGACGCTTCAGAATGGCCACATCGGCAGCGATGACCGTGAGCGGGGTCTTCAATTCATGGGAAGCATCCGCGATGAATCGCTGTTGGGCGCGCCAAGATCGTTCGACCGGCCGCAGCGCCCATTTCGAGAAGATGAGGCTCAGCACGAAGAAGAGCGCGAGCGTGACGAGCCCGATACCTGAAAGAAGGAGCGCGAGGGATTTCCAGGCGGAAACGGATTGCTCGTCAGCGAAAGCGATGATCGCACTACCGCTCTGCGATTCCTTCAAGTAATAGACACCTAAAGAATCAAGGAAGCCTTCGCCATCTGCGAGCTTCACTGCTTCCTGACCAGCATCGTTGACCACGGATTCCGCCATCGCGCCGGACGCGGCGCTGGATATGAGCACAAGAGACCCATCCTCGTCGATCTTGTAGACCGCGACGGGAACGAGCGACCTTTCAGGTGCCCGCCCGCCGATCTCGAAGTGGGGTGCGCCTTTGTCGAAGGCGAATTCATCTTCGCGCGGAGCCTTATCGAAGGGGAGCGTTTCTTGGGCGATGCGCGCATGGTCGACCGCTTCTTCGAGCGCGAGCGAAACCTCATCGACGCTGGTGGTATAGCTGATCGAAACGATAGCGGTGAACACGACAGCGAGGATGACCGTGACGACGGCCATGATGATAGCGACGAATTTGATGCGAAGCTTCTTGAGCGCTTTATCCACGAGCACCGCCTTTGCTCTCGATGTCGCCGACGAGACGATAGCCCAGCTTCGGAACCGTCTCGATGCGCGTGCATGAGCCGAGGAAGCGCAGCTTCTTGCGCAAGAAGGAGATATGTGCCTCGACGTTGTTCGCCTCCGCGGCAGATTCGAGGCCCCAGGCTCGTTCGAGCAGTGCATCTTTAGAGATGATGCGCCCCGGATGCTCCATCAGCGCCTGCAGGATCAAGAACTCTTTCATGCGCAGATGGATCGATTCGGCTCCGCATGAAAGGTCGTTGGTCTCGAGATTGAGCGATAGATCCGCGAGATCGAGCGTCTCGAAGAGCACTTCGCCTTTGCGTCGTGTGAGAGCGCGGAGATGCGCGAGCAGTTCGGTGGGGGAGAACGGCTTGGTCATATAGTCGTCCGCGCCGCTATCGTAGCCTTGCACCTTCTCTGGAATGGCATCCTTCGCGGTCAGGATCAACACGGGCGTCGAGATCTTCTTACGGCGCAGTTCGGCGACCACTTCGAATCCATTCATATGAGGGAGCATGACATCGAGGATGATCACGTCATAGTGGCCTGTTAGCCCATAGTCGAGCCCGGTTCGCCCATCGTGCACGGCATCGACCGCGTAGCCGTTTTCGCGCAAGATCTCCGTGAGGGCGCTCGCAAGTCGCTGGTCATCTTCCACGATCAGTAGGTGCGTCATGTCATCCTCCTCCCCACTAACACTATAGCGAGCGACCTTAACTTTACCTGAACTCGCATCGGGTGATTCAGGTTTATTTAAGCACGAGATCGTATGATCGCTCTCGAACGAGACCGAACTGAGGGAAAGGGCTATATGGCATCGTATGCGGACGTATTCAAGCGCACGGAGATGAAGTATCTTCTTTCGTCGGATCAGCGTCGCATGATCGAGAGGGTCATCGCGCAAAGGATGCTGCTGGGTGAATTCGGGGAATCGAACATCAAGAGCTTGTATTACGACACGCCCGACTTCGCGCTCATCGAGCGTTCGCTCGACAAACCGCTCTACAAAGAGAAGTTGCGTTTGCGCGTGTATGGCTCGCCGAGTCCGCTTGGTCCAGCGTTCGTCGAACTGAAGAAGAAGTTCGATGGGGTGGTATACAAGCGTCGTGTGTCGCTTTCGCTGGCTGCAGCGCGCGTGTTCCTCGAGGGAATGCCTTACGAGGCAGCATGCTGCGCATTTCCGCTCATCGATCATGAAGCGCACCGTCAGTCGCTCTCGGCTCGATCATTGCAGATCGGCCATGAGATCGAATTCATGATCGCTCGCTATGGCAACCTCGAGCCGACCCTGCTGACCAGCTGCGATCGCATAGCGTATGCCGACCCAGAAGATGAAGAGCTGCGCATCACGTTCGATGCCGATCTCGCCTTCGCGATGGGCGTGAGCGACCTGCTCGCCAAATACGATGCGATCCCCCTGCTCGATCCTGGGTATTCCGTCATGGAAGTGAAGAATGCGGGACCGTTGCCCTTTTGGTTGGTGCGCGCGCTCAACGAAGCGCAGGCTCGTCCTCGGTCGTTCTCGAAATGCGGCCATGCATATATGAGTCTTCGAAAGGATGAAAGAAGTGCTTGATTCAGTATTCACCTCGGTATTTCAAACCAGCAGCGAACTGACAGGAGGTGTGACCTCGGGCGACTTCCTCGTCTGTTGCGTTGCCTCGCTCGTGCTCGGGTGCCTCTGCGCGCTCACTTACATGTTCAAACACGATTACTCGAAGAACTTCGTGGTCACGCTCGCGCTCATGCCGCTCATCGTGCAAATGGTCATCACGCTCGTGAATGGCAATATCGGTGCTGGCATCGCGGTGATGGGCGTGTTCAATCTGGTCAGATTTCGTTCGATCCCGGGAAGCGCGAAGGATATCGGCAGCGTCTTCTTCGCGATGGCGATCGGCCTTGCGACGGGTATGGGATACCTCGTGTTGGCGGCGCTGTTCACGCTCATCGTGGGCATCGCGAACATCGCTTATGTGCTCTCGCCATTCGGGAAGAAGAAGGAGCCTGGCAAGCTGTTGAAGGTGACGATCCCTGAGGACCTCGACTACACCGGCATCTTCGACGATCTGTTCGAGCGCTACACCACCTCGCATGAGTTGGTCGAGGTACGCACGACGAACATGGGCAGTCTCTTTCAGCTCGACTACCAGATCAACCTGAAGGATGCGATGGACGAGAAGGCGCTCATCGATGGCATTCGCTGTCGCAATGGCAATCTGAAAGTGTCGTGCGGCCGTATCGTCGCTGCACGTGATGTTTTGTAATGGTTCGCACGGAGGTACCGCAATCGGTACGCGTGCGTGGGGGTTAGGGCTTTCGCGCCCTGCCTGCAAGAAGAGAGGATACGATCATGAATATATTTCAAGGGAGAGGGGCGCATCGTTTCGCACGTGCGGCTGCGGCTATCGGCATAGCGCTCGTGTGCGCGAGCGCTCTGTATGGTTGCACAGGCGAAGGCGCTGATCAGACGAACGAAGAAATTGCGACCTACGCTGATATCGAGAACATGGATCTTGAGTACACCGACCGAGACAAGCGCGACACATACGATGAAGCCAGCGCCACCAAGATCGCTTTGACGGGAGATTCTGCCAGCGTTGAAGGCGAAGGCGTGCGCGTCGATGGCTCGAACGTGAGCATCGAATCGGAGGGCACCTACGTTGTATCTGGTGCGCTCGATAACGGGCAGTTGCGCGTGAACGTGGGCGACACCGAGAAGGTGCAGATCGTTCTCGCTGGTGCAACGATCAAGAATGAGAGCAGCGCAGCGCTCTTCGTCGAGCAAGCGGATAAATGCTTCATCACGCTCGCAGCCGGCACGAAGAATGAGCTTGCTGACAGCGCTGAATATGCTTTCGCAGAAGGCGAGGATGAGCCGAATGCCACGTTGTTCAGCAAGGATGACCTGACCATCAACGGTACGGGCGAGCTGAGCGTGACGGGTAACTACGAACACGCGATCTATTCGAAGGACGACCTGGTCATAACGGGAGGTACCTTCGATGTTTCAGCGGTGAAGGATGGGTTGCGTGGCAAGGATAGCCTCAAGATCCTCGATGGAACCTTCGCGGTCGAGGCTGGCGAAGACTGCCTGAAAGCGAGTCGCGACGATGATCCTACACGCGGTTTCGTGGTGATCGATGGCGGTACGTTCACGCTGAACGCGGGCGATGATGCGATCCATGGCGAGACCTACCTGCTCGTAAAAGGCGGAGCTATCGACATTCCGACGTGCGTCGAAGGCCTCGAGGCTATGGTGGTGCAGGTGGACGGTGGCGACATCGATGTGGTCGCGCAGGATGATGCGATCAACGCTGCTGCACCGTCTGCATCGAGCGATGCGCAAGCGGATGCGGAAAGCGCGCCGGTCGACGGCATCGAGACAGGTGAGCGTGGCCTCAAGGGTGATCGAGGCGAGATGGGAGGCGAGATGAGCCTCGACGCGAACGATCAGACCGATGACGAGAAGTCCTTTCAGAAACCAGAGGGCATGAAGGGCGAGCGCCCTGCACTCGATGCGGAAGATGCATCCCAGAATGGTGAGCGTTCGTTCAAGGGTCACATGCAGGATGATGCTACGGGCGAGCAGGATGACTCGTTCGATCAGCGCGTGCCAGAAGGCGATCTTCCTGAAGACTTCGCGGATGATCTTGGTGGATTCGAAGGCTTCGACGATCTGACGGACCTGCCTGAGGGCATGGAGGGCCAGAAGGGCGGATTCGGCGGCGGCATGGATGAAGGCAACGAAAGCTGCCAGATCATCATCAATGGGGGCACCATCACGCTCGAAGCGAAGGGCGACGCGATCGACAGCAATGGCTCGCTTCAAGTGAATGGGGGCACGGTTTACGTGACAGGTCCTACGAGCGGCGGCGACGGCGCGCTCGATTACGCGCTCGATGCGGCTTGCGATGGCGGAACGATCCTCATCGCAGGGCCTTCGCGCATGGCGCAGAATTTCTCCGAAGGCACGCAGCCTTTCGCGTTCACCCAGGTGAACGGCAAGGCAAATCAGACAGTGACGGTCAAGGACCAAGCGGGCGATACGCTCATCTCCTACGCGCCGAAGGCGGACTTCGAGACGATCATCGTAAGTTCGCCCGACTTCGTGGAGGGCCAGACCTACACGCTCGTCGTGGGCGATTCTCAGACGAAGATCACCCCCACAACGAGCCAGGTGGGACAAAAGGCATGAACATGAACCGCTTAAAGGGATTGCACAAGCGCAGCGTATGTTTTTTGGTAAAATTCTTGCGCATATTACTACGGCTTGAATATACGTTGATTCATACTGTAAGCGAATCTTTTGAAGCGCTGGGCGCACCAGCGTATGCAATCCCAGCGGAGGTGCATGAAACATGAAGATAGGACCGCTCGGCATCGTCGAGATCATAATCATCCTGGTGGTCATCTTGATCATCTTCGGCCCGAAGAACCTTCCCAAGCTCGGAACTGCTATCGGCAAGACCGTGAAGAACCTACGCGAAGGTCTTGGTGGCGGCAAGAAGAAGAAAGCTGAAGAAGAGGCCAAGCAGGCTGCAGAGCCCGAAGAGCTCGAGGTCATCGATAAGCCGGAGCCTGGCAAGAAGGCTGCTGCCGCGCAGGCCACTGCTGAATCGGATTTCAGCACTTCCGATGCGGTCACTGAAGAGACCGAACCAGAGAAGGACAAGGCAGAATAAGAATCCCAAGAAGCGCGCGAATCACCAAAGCGCGTTTCTTATGCTCGGGCGCTTTCGCTCGAACGAACGACACATAGAGATCGACTACGGGGGTCCCATGGAAAAAGATTACATCCTCACTCAAGAAGGCAAAGCGAAGCTCGAAGAAGAGCTGCACTACCTCGAGACCGAGAAGCGCGCCGAGATCGGCGAGCGCATCCGTGTCGCGCGTGAATTCGGCGACATCTCGGAGAATTCCGAATACGATGACGCGAAGAACGAGCAGGCCATGATGGAAGGCCGCATCGCCGAGATCACTCGCATCTTGGGCGAGGCTACCGTCGTCGATACGCCGAAGCGCTCTTCCAAGGTGAACATCGGCAGCAAGGTCACGGTGGACATGGGCGGCAAGGAACGCGCTTTCACCATCGTCGGTGCTGCAGAAAGCAACTCTGCTGAAGGTAAGATCTCCAACGAATCTCCCGTTGGCGCTGCGCTTCTGGGTAGCAAGAAGGGTGACGAGATCGATCTGCAGGGTCCGACCGGTCGCGACATCCACATGACCGTTCTGAAGATCGAGCATTAAGAAGTGCATCTCGGCTGCGCGCTGGCGCTTCTTTCACTACAATTGCACAAGTAACCCGTCGCAACGCTGGTGCTCTAGGCACCGGCGTTGTTTATAGAACCACATTCGAAAGGCTTTTCATGACCGAAGAAACACCTTTGAACGCAACACCGGAAGCACCAGAGGACGATCCCATCCTGGTGCGTCATGCAAAGCGCGAGGCGCTCATCGCTGCAGGCCAGAATCCCTATGGTCATGCGTTCTCCTATTCGCACCACATCATCGACCTGGATAACAAGTACGCAGGTCTTGAAGATGGCGAGAACACGGAAGACCGCGTGGAGATCGCGGGCCGTGTCATGGCAAAGCGCGATCAGGGCAAGATCATCTTCATGGAGCTGCGCGATTCGACGGGCAACATCCAGTTGTTCTGCCGCATCAATGCGCTCGGTGAAGAGGCGTTCGCTGCGATGAAGGATCTCGATGTGGGCGACTGGATCGGCGTTTCGGGTTGCATGATGCGCACGCGTCGTGGCCAGCTTTCCGTCGCGGTCGATTCTTACGAGCTGCTCTCCAAGTCACTGCGTCCGTTGCCAGAGAAGTTCCATGGCCTTGCCGATAAGGAACTGCGCTACCGCCAGCGCTACGTCGATCTCATCGTGAACCCTGAAGTGCACGAGACGTTCGTGAAGCGCTCGAAGATCATCTCTGCTATCCGCCATTACATGGAGGATCAGGGCTTCTACGAAGTCGAGACGCCGTTTCTGCATTCCATCATGGGCGGTGCGAACGCCAAGCCCTTCACCACGCATTTCAACGCGCTCGATCGCGATTATTTCTTGCGTATCGCTACCGAACTGCCGCTGAAGCGCCTGTTGGTGGGTGGTTTCGAGAAGGTCTTCGAGATCGGTCGTCAGTTCCGCAACGAAGGCATGGACCCCTACCATAATCCCGAATTCACCACGATGGAGGCCTACCAGGCATTCTCCGACCTCGAAGGCATGATGGAGCTCACGCAGGGCTTCGTGCAGGCGGCTGCCATGGCGGCGTGCGGCACGCTCGAGGTGGAATACCAGGGCACGATCATCGACCTGGGCGGCGAGTGGCGCCGTGCCACCATGGTCGAGTTGGTGAACGAGGCCACAGGCGAGAACGTCAGCTTCGATATGACGCGCGAAGAGGTGGCCGCCATCGCTGAAGCGCGTGGCGTTCACGTCGACGACGCCTGGGGCAAGGGCAAGATCATCGCGGAGCTCTTCGAGGAATTCGTCGAGCCGACCCTCATCCAGCCCACTTTCGTGGTCGATCATCCGATCGAGGTCTCACCCCTCGCAAAAAGGAAAATTGGTGAAGATGAAGTGGCCGACCGCTTCGAATTGTTTATTTCCGGCCACGAATATGCTAATGCTTTTAATGAACTTAATGATCCTGTCGATCAAGCGGAGCGATTCCGTGCGCAGCTCGCTGCGAAGGATATGGGCGACGATGAGGCGATGGGATTCGACGATGACTACGTGCGCGCTTTGGAATACGGAATGCCCCCTGCCGGCGGTGTCGGCATCGGCATAGATCGATTGACCATGCTCCTTACGGATTCACCCACCATCCGCGATGTGCTGCTATTCCCTCATATGCGCGACGAAGCCAAGTAAAGAGGAGGTGGCGTATGTCGTTCGACAAGTTCACTGACAAGGCACGCAAGGTCCTGGTCCTGGCGCAGGAGGAAGCTCGCGGGCTTCATCAGCCCTACGTCGGAACCGAGCACGTGCTCTTGGCTCTGTTGAAAGAAGAAGATGGCCTGGCAGCTCAGGCCCTGGAACGCCTCGGGGTGCACTACGAAGCGACCGTCGCGGCCATCCGTCGCATCGTCACGATCGACGAATCGACCGATGTGTCGGGGCACTTGAGCTTCACCCCCCGCGTGAAGCGCGTGCTGGAGAATTCTCTGCGCGAAGCCATGCAGATGGGGCAAAGCTACATCTCTACCGAGCATTTGCTGCTCGGCATCATCCGCGAGAACGAAGGCACGGCCATCGAAGTGCTCGAGCGCATGGGTGTCTCGGGCGACGATCTGCGTGCAGCGCTGAACGACCTGGTCGGTCAGTCTTCGGTGTTCGCGGGCCAGCAGTTCGATCCGCAAGCTGCGGCGTCGGATAGCGTGCTCAAGGAATTCAGCGTCGACCTGACGAAGAAGGCCGCTGAAGGCAAGCTCGACCCCGTTATCGGGCGCGCGGGTGAGATCGAGCGCGTCATGCAGATCCTGTGTCGCCGCCAGAAGAACAACCCGTTGCTTCTGGGCGAGCCGGGCGTCGGCAAGACCGCGGTGGTCGAAGGCCTCGCGCAGCTGATCGTGGCCGATCAGGTGCCCGATATCCTGCGCAACATGCGGCTCGTCACGCTCGACGTTTCTGCCTTGGTGGCAGGCTCAAAGTACCGTGGCGAATTCGAAGAGCGCCTGAAGAAATGCATCAAAGAGGTCGAGCAATCAAACGACATCATCCTGTTCATCGACGAACTGCACACGCTCATCGGCGCAGGTGCGGCTGAAGGTTCGATGGACGCCGCATCCATTCTGAAGCCGCCGCTGTCTCGTGGCGAGATCCAGATCATCGGCGCGACCACGCTCGACGAATACCGCAAGCACCTGGAGAAGGACTCGGCATTCGAGCGCAGGTTCCAGACGGTCGTCATCAAAGAGCCGAATGAAGAACAGGCGGTTCGCATCATGGAAGGCTTGCGCGACAAGTATGAGGAGCACCATCACGTGCACTTCTCGGACGACGCGCTGCAGGCTGCCGTGTCGCTTTCCGACCGTTACATCCAGGATCGCTTCCTGCCCGACAAGGCGATCGATGTGCTCGACGAAGCGGGCGCGCGCATGCGCATCCGCAACATGGTGTTGCCCGACGAGATCCAAGAGCTCGACGACAAGCTCCGTCAGCTGCGCGCTGAAAAGGATACCGCCATTGCAGACCAAGATTTCGAGCGTGCTGCTGAGGTGCGCGACCGCGAGGCGAAGGTGCGCGAAGAGCGCAAGAAGGCGCAGGCCGATTGGGAAGAGAAGACGCAGAAAGTCATCAACGAGATCGGCGTGGAAGACATCGCCGACGTGGTCTCTATGACCACGGGCGTTCCCGTCTCCAATCTCACCGAGGCCGAGACCGAGAAGCTGCTGCGCATGGAATCCGTGTTGCACGAGCGCGTCATCGGCCAGGACGAAGCGGTCACTGCGCTCTCGAAGGCGATCCGCCGCAGCCGTTCAGGCCTCAAGGACCCGAAGCGCCCCGCAGGCTCATTCATCTTCCTTGGCCCCTCGGGCGTTGGCAAGACCGAGCTTTCCAAGACGCTCGCTGAATTCCTGTTCAATTCGCAAGATGCGCTCATCTCCTTCGATATGTCGGAGTACATGGAGAAGCACACGGTATCGCGTTTGATCGGTTCGCCTCCGGGCTACGTCGGCTACGACGAGGGTGGCCAGCTCACCACTGCGGTGCGCCAGCGTCCCTACTCGGTCGTCTTGTTCGACGAGATCGAAAAGGCGCATCCCGATGTGTTCAACATCTTGTTGCAGATCCTGGAAGAGGGCAGGCTCACCGATGCGCAAGGTCGCATGGTGGACTTCCGCAATACGGTCATCATCATGACCTCCAACGTCGGTGCGCGTGAGATCACCACCACCGCGCCGCTCGGATTCTCTTCGGGTGGAGCGACGGGTCTGAACGATGAAGAGATCAAGACGCGCGTGATGAGCGAGGTCAAGCGCCTCTTCCGCCCCGAATTCCTCAACCGTATCGACGAGATCATCGTGTTCAAGTCGCTCACGGAAGACGAGATCGTCGAGATCGTCGATCTTATGGTGGCGGACCTGCGCGATCGCCTGATCGAGCAGAACATGACCATCAACATGTCAGATGCCGCGAATCGCTATATCGCCAAGGAAGGCACCGATCTTTCCTTCGGTGCGCGTCCGCTGCGCCGTGCGATCCAGCGCTTGCTCGAGGATCCTATCTCCGAGCAGATCCTGGAAGGCAAGTGGACCAGTGGTTCGGTCATCGATGTGGATGTGGAAGAGGTGACCGGCGAAGAAGCAACCGATGCGGTCCTCGCCGACGACGCGAAGAAGAAGCTCGTCTTCAAACAGGGAACAGGCTCGATCCCAGCCCCGCGCAAGCGCGACACCATCGCGAAGGAGGCGGAGCTCATCTTGGGCAGCTACGACCTCGGCCGCGCGGGACTCTCGCGGGGTTCCGGCTCAGGCGGCCGCGGCACCTCAGGCGATTCTGCTGCGAGCTAGGGTCGGCTTTGGGATGTATCGGCATTCATACATGACCGATCAGGTCGATCACGCCTGAGTTCGCAAGCTCGGCAAGCATGAGTTTACAAGTTCGGTAAGCTCGTCATGTATGAAGCTCCGTAAAACCTCTGCACATGCTTGTGTAAGGACATTTTGCAAGAACAAAAAAGCGCTAACGTCATGCGTTAGCGCTTTTTCTTTGTGTCCCTGTCCGCCCTTTGAAGACTCGCATGCTCTTGTTTCGGTACGCTCTTGTTTCGCTCCCAAAAGAAAAGATTTGCACGAAAGTCTCTATTTTTTGCAGCAAATTTGCGGTTGTATGTACAAAACTGTGTATTTCGAGCTGATTTTGAAACGAACGATGCTTCTTCAAAAAGCATATCCAACATAAGGCCAGGTCAGAATCTTCGAAGCAGATTCGAGTGTGCGTACAATCGCAAATTCGCTGCAGAAAAAAGAGATTTCGCTGCAAGATTCACCATACAAGAGTAAAGGAGAATAAGAGCAAAGGGCGAGCTTGCGATTTGCGACCTTCTTCGCCGCGCGCATTTGTTCGCGCAAAGTGAGCTTCGATCTAGCTTTCGATTTAGCCTTCGATCTAGCGTGAGCGCTTCCAGAAATGGATCGCGGCGAGCGAGCAGCCCAGCGCGCAGAGCGCGAGCGCCGCACCGACCAGTCCGACTGCGGCAAGTCCGATGCTGCTCACGACGACACCCCCTACAGCAGTACCGAAGGCGATGCCGATGTTGAACGACGTGGGCTCGATCGAGGCAGCGAGCACGAGGGCATCGGGGTGCTTCCGCCGTGCAAGATCCATGAACATGCTGATGCACTGGATCGAGAACGAATACATGAGCAGCGCGATGATGAACGTCGCGCCGACAGCGATGGTTGCCTGCGGTCCGGCTATCCACAGCACGAAGAGCGCGATCGCCATGCCGATGAAGATGGGCGGCAGCGACTTCATGCCGAAACGCAGATCGAACAAGCCGGAGAGCAGGTCGGATACGAAACAGATGCAGCCGAACACCAGCAGCACGAGGCCAGACTCGACCGTGGTCAATCCGAGCACGGTCTCGAGGTAGGGCGCGACATAACCATAGAACGTATAGACCGCCCCAACGCCGAACGTGAAGATGCCGACCCCGAACAGAAGGGCGGATTCCTTCAGCAGTTCTACCTGCTTTTTCGGAGAGGTTTTCACGCCTTTCGTCTGAGGGCTCTTGGGGATGGCGATGATCAGCAGGATAGCGGAGATGAGCGCGAACACGAATGCGCCTTCCATAGCGAAATGCCAGGTGAGATACTCGACGATGAAGCGACCGACGCTGGTGGCCAGCACCAGTGCGATCGAGAACGCAGCATAGATCACCGAGATGCCCATCGAAGAATGCTTTGGATCGAGCAGTTCAGGGATGTAGGTCGTAGCGACCGCGAGCAGCGCACCTGAAACAGCACCCATGATGACGCGAGAGGCGAGCAACACGCCGAACGTGCTCGCTATCATGGAGGCCAAGTTGCAAACGACGAAGATCACCAGGTAGATGGTGAACAGGCGCGAGCGACGAAATTGACTCGTGAAGATGGCGAGCAGGGGAGTGGCGATCGCGTAAGCGAGCGCGAAGAAGCTGATCAGATCGCCTGCCTGCGCGAGCGAGCATCCGAAGGCCTCCGCAAGTTCTGGCTCGATACCGATCACCACGAACTCGGAACAACCGAGCGAGAAGCCCAACAGCACGAGCAGCGCATAGGTGGACCAACGCCGTAGAGGCGAAAGCCCCGACAGCGATCCCGCCCAATTCATTTCCTTGTGAGAGTTTGGAGCATCATTCTCTTGTATGTCAGTCGTGTTCGCCATAAAGCGTCATTCTACTACAGCGCCTTCTTTCACGACACGACGCATTGAAGTAAACTAGAGAGGTTGATATTTCGCTGCTATCAGCAGCTGTGATGATAAGAGGTCCACCATGTCTCCGCAAACCATCGATCCCATCTTCGCTCCTTCCGCTCTCGACAGCGTGCTCAGCAAGATGCGCGAGGGCGATACGTTCGATGCACTGCGCGAACAGCTCCAGCTGCAAGGCAAGGTGAACGAGAACGCCCAGACTGCTGTCATCATCTTAGCGGGCGGCAGTGGTGAGCGCTTCGGCCGCGAAGGCGGCAAGCAGCTGGTCGAGATCGCAGGCAAGCCGATCCTCACGCGTTCGGCGGAAGTGTTCGACAGCGTGGGAGACGTCGGCCTCATCGTTGTCGTGTGCCCCGAAGAGCGCACCGATGAATACCTGCGTAAAGCCATCGACCCCTTCCCGTTCGCAACGCCCATCGTCATGGCACCCTCGGGCTCCATTCGCCAAGAGTCCGCATTCTCCGGTCTCGAGCTCGTGCCCGACAACTTCGAATACGTCATGCTGCACGACGGCGCCCGCCCGCTCATCTCGCGTGACTTGGTCGAGCACACCATCAGCGTGCTGAAGGGCAACATCGATTGCGACGGCGCGGTGGTGGGTCATCCTTCCATCGACACGTTGAAGATCGTCGAGAACGGCATCATCCAAGGAACGCCCGATCGCTCGGTCTTCTGGAACGCACAGACTCCGCAGGTCTTCCGTGCGGGCATCTATCGCCGCGCACATGCTGCGGCGCTCTCCGATGGCTTCGTCGGCACGGACGACTCAGCGCTCATCGAACGCCTGGGCGGTCGCGTGATGGTGGTCAAGGGCAAGCGCGACAACATCAAGCTCACGGTTCCCGAAGACTACCTCATCATCTCGGCGGCCATCGCACAAGCGCTCCGCGAAGGAGTCGAATGATGCCAGCGCCTTCGAACATGAACGAACTTTCTGCGCTGCGCGTTGGCCTCGGCTACGACGTGCATGCGTTCGCTGAAGGCCGCAAGCTCATCTTGGGCGGCGTGGATATCCCGCATCACCAGGGTCTCGATGGTCATTCGGATGCGGATGTGCTCCTGCACGCGATCTCCGATGCACTGCTCGGCGCCACGCGCTTGGGAGACATCGGCAAGCTGTTCCCCGACACCGATCCAGCTTATGAAGGCGCCGATTCGCTCAAGCTGCTCGAAGCAGTGGCGGACCGTGTGCGCGAAGCGGGTTTCAAGATCCTCGATGTCGATTGCGTCATTGCAGCCCAGGCACCGAAGCTCTCGCCTTATCGCGATGCGATGCGCGCCAACATCGCGCGCGCGTGTGGTGTTGCGCTGGATAACGTGGGCGTGAAAGCCACTACCACCGAACACCTCGGTTTCGAAGGCCGCGAAGAAGGAATCTCGGCTCAGGCTGTCGCTCTTGTCTGTCGATGTTGTTAGTGCCCTCGATCGAGCGCGCACGGTCGCGCTCATGCAATGGTTGCAGGCGTCTTTCAAAATAGGGGCGCTCGCAACAAACGTGGTACTATTTCGCAAGACAAGAAGGAACTGAACCCATGAATATATTCTCCATAATGGCAGAGGACATTCGCACCGTACAAGCGACCGACCCTGCTGCCCCCTCGAAATTTCTCATCTGGCTCACCTATCCCGGTCTTCAGGCCAGGTGGGCGCACGTCATCAACCATTGGCTCTGGAAGAAGGGCCTGCGTGGTCTGGCGCGCTATCTTTCCCAGTGCGCGCGCTTCTGGACGGGCGTCGAGATCCATCCGGGTGCCCAGATCGGACGCCGCTTCTTCATCGACCATGCGATGGGCGTCATCATCGGCGAGACCACCATCATCGGCGACGATTGCGTGCTTTATCAGAACGTAACGCTAGGCGGCACGGGCAAGGAGAGCGGCAAGCGCCACCCGACCTTGGGCAACAACGTCATGGTGGGCGTGGGCGCGGCAGTGCTCGGCTCCATCACCATCGGCGACAACTCGAAGATCGGCGGCGGTTCGGTGGTCGTGAAGGATGTCCCACCGAACTGCACTGTGGTGGGTGTGCCCGGGCATATCGTGGTGCAAGACGGTGTCTCCACGGCGAAGAAAGCTGCCAAAGAAAAGGCGGCTGAACTCGAGAAAGTGGCGGCAGCGAAGATCGACGCGCCAGCCGTTGCTGCGCAACAGCCTGCGCAGGGGCAAGATGCCACATCGCTCTCGACAGGATCGGCGGATGCGCAGCGCGAAGCGGCGGTGCCGCCCATTCGCGCGAACCACAAAGACTATTTCCTCGAAGATGGTGTCGTCCAGCCAGGAGGTCGTGTGGAAGATCTGCCTGACCCGGTAGAGCGCGCGATCCGCAATCTGTACAAGCGTGTGTCAGAGCTGGAAGCGTTCGCCGTTCAGCAGCAAGCGATCGACAAGCACGAACAGCGCTCCGTCTCTTCTGATGCGCAGCTCGAAGCAGCTGCTGCCGATCAGGCGCAAGATGACGCGATCCAGCAGAACGGCCAATAGAAGTGCCGCTCGAAGACTCGACAACTAGACTATCGAACACTCGATCCAAGGAACAAGGAAGACCATGATCAAGATCTACGATACCAAAACGCGCAGCAAGCGCGAATTCGTGCCCGTCGAGCCTGGCAAGGTAGGCATGTACGTCTGCGGCCCAACGGTCTACAACTACATCCATATCGGCAACGCGCGCACGTTCATCTCCTTCGACACGATCCGCCGCTACCTTACGTGGCGCGGTTACGAGGTCACGTTCGTGCAGAACGTCACCGACGTGGACGACAAGATCATCAACAAAGCGAACGAAGAAGGCCGTACAGCGGACGAGGTCGCGAAGGAATTCACCGACGCGTTCATCGCCGATATGCATGCGGCAGGCGTGCAGGATCCCGATATTCGCCCCAAGGCCACCGAAGAGATCGGCACGATGATCGACCTGGTCCAACGCCTCATCGATAAGGGGCACGCCTACGCGGTCGATGGCGATGTGTACTTCGCGGTGCGTTCGTATTCCGCCTATGGCGAACTTTCGAATCGCAACGTGGACGAGATGGAGTCGGGTCATCGCGAACTGCGTGCCGATGGCCAAGGGCTGGAAGATCGCAAGCGCGATCCGCTCGATTTCGCCCTCTGGAAGGCAGCGAAGCCGGGCGAGCCTAGCTGGGATTCTCCCTGGGGGCAGGGAAGGCCTGGTTGGCACATCGAGTGCTCGGCCATGTCCGAGAAGTACCTGCACCTCCCGTTCGACATTCACGGCGGCGGCGCAGACCTCTGCTTCCCGCATCACGAGAACGAACGTGCGCAGTCTGAGGCAGCGTTCGACACCACGTTCGCGAACTACTGGATGCACGGCGGTATGCTGCAGATCAATTCCGAGAAGATGAGCAAGTCGCTTGGCAATTTCCTGCTGCTGCGCGATATCCTCGAGACTACGGATCCCGCGGTGCTTCGCATGCTCATGCTGCAGACGCACTATCGCAGTCCGCTCGATTTTTCGGACGCGCGTCTGAAGGAATCCGCATCAGCGCTCGAGCGCCTGGAGAATTTCGTCACGAACGCGCTCTGGCTGGCGAAGAACCCTGGCAGCGCGGAAGCAGCAGTGCTGGCTGATGGCAAGCCGCTCGCTGATCGCATCGCATGGCTGGCCGAGCAAATGCGTGCATCGTTCACGGAATCGATGGACGACGACTTCAATACGGCTGGCGCGCTCGGCGCGATCTTCAACTTCGTGGGCGAGGTCAACACGCTTCTGAACGATGTGCAGCCAACAGCGGCTGATGCTGAAGCGCTCACGGGGGCGGCGAACGAGGTCGTGGAGCTCATGGACGTGCTCGGCATCTCGATCGAAGCGAGCGATGCTTCCGATGCCGCGGCAACGGTGCTCGACGATGAAGAAAGCGCTGCTGAAGTGATGGTGCTCGCCATGGAGTTCGCAGGCTTCGCGCCAGGGGATGGCAACGATCCCGCTACCGTGAAAGCAGCGATGGCGGCGTTGCTCGACGCGCGCGCGAACGCTCGTGCGAACAAGAACTTCGCCGTGGCCGACGCGATCCGCGACGGACTTTCCGAGCTCGGCTTCCGCATCGAGGACACGCCCCAGGGCGCCCGTATCGTCAAAGCCTAATTTAAAAGCCCCTCTCGGAGCGAATCACGAGAGGGGCTTCTTTTGCTAAAACAAGAAGTTCCTGAACGCTCGTGGATGATTCACGCGCGTTTGAAAAAGACCGCTCAAGAACTTCAAGTCAACTGAATGGAGCGCGGGAGCGCTGCCAGAATCGCTGAACTAGCGGAAACGGACGATACGACTCCTAGCGGCAAGCGCACGGAAGATCGTGCTTCACGCGCTGGGATTCCTCTGCGCGCTTCGCATCGTTGAAACGATCGAGCGTGCCTACCAGATAGCCCGTGATGCGGCGAATGCGCTCGAAAGGCTGTGCGTGGTAACCGTAGTGGATCGCCACATCTTCAGCCTCGACCGCGAGATCGATCCAGGCAAGATCCTTGCTCTGCTCGAGAGCGCGACCGCGTGCGATGTACTGAGCGATCTCTTCGTCGGTCATACGGATGTCGTCCGGGGTGGAATAGGAGATGGAAACCGAGATATTCTGCACAAGTTTATGCTCGGTGGAAGCTGCCGGCTTATGAGCATGCGCGTGAGCGTGGTCATGCGTGCAAGCTGCTTCGTGGTTGGTGTTTGCTTTAGCATCCAATACTGTGTTTTGTGCTGCGAATGCTGGTGCTTCAAGCGTTGTCATGATGCCCCTATCTATCTCTCGGAGCCCTTCTGGGCTGCGGTGCGAATCCTGTAATTGCTACAAAAGTAGTAGCAATTACCTTACTGCATTCATGCTACCTCATCGAGATCGAGGTGTAAACCGAAAAAACCTATATTTTGTGCAAGAAATCCCCATTATTACCTTCGTGCCACAATATATTGTGTTCATGGCGAACAGGGGTTTTGCGCATCTTATAGAAAGATTCTTTCCGATACGTAACACGAACCGTTCATGGCGAGTTTGGGAAACAAGCTGTCAAGCCCTAGAAACTCACCTTCGAAGGTGGCACAATGAAACCCTGAAATCTCACGTGTGCGAATCGGCGTTTCGACTCTCTGCGATCGACCTTTTCGCGCGCGTTTCAGCAAGCAAACGACCGTACGTTCTCAGCATATTAAGGAAATTGCTCATGGCCTTCGTTCATCTTCACAACCATACGGAATACTCGCTGCTCGATGGCGCCACCAAGATCTACGACATGGTCAAGCGCGCCGCTGAATTGGGCATGCCGGCAGTGGCGATCACCGACCATGGCGTCATGTCGGGCGTGCCAGAGCTCGCGGATGCGTGCGATAAGGTGAAGAAAGAGATGGACGTATGGGTCAAGCCCATTTTTGGTTGCGAGATCTACTTCACCACCGATTCATCTCTTAAAAAAGAGAAGCAGAAGCTTCATCACATGATCCTGCTAGCGAAGAACAACACGGGTTACCACAACATCGTGAAGCTGGTCAGCGAATCGCACGTCGACAACTTCTATTATCGTCCGCGCACCACCTTCGAAATGCTCGAGAAGTATTCCGAAGGCGTCATCGCTACTAGCGCCTGTATCGCGGGCATCATCCCGCGCTGCATCGATGCCGACCAGATGGACGAGGCGGTCGAGTGGGCCAAGAAGCTCTCGGCGCTCTACGAGCCGGGCGATTTCTACATCGAACTGCAGGACCAGGGCATTCTTACCAACGCAGGCAAGACTCAGCGCGAGATGAATCAGAAGCTCACGGAGATCGCGAATCACCTAGGGCTGAAGACCATCGCCACGAACGACTTCCACTACCTCACGCAGGAAGACGCGCAAGCGCAAGATGTCATGCTGTGCATCGGCACCAACCAGACCATCAATCAAGAGAAGCGCTTCAAATTTCCGAACGACCAGTTCTACATGAAGACCGAAGAGGAGATGCGCGAAGCGCTGCGCGATTTCCCCGAGGCGTGCGATAACACCATCGAGATCGCAGAGAAGTGTAACGTTGAGCTGGAACGTGACCCTATTCTGCCGAAGTTCCCGCTGCCCGAAGGCGAGACCGAGGAATCCTACTTCCGCAAGCGCGTGCAAGAAGGCCTGGTGAAACGCTATGGCGACCCCGTGCCCGAGCATGTGCAGAAGCAGGCGGACTACGAGATGCAGGTCATCATCGACCAGGGCTTCCCGGCTTACTTCCTCATCGTGCAGGAATACATCGAGTGGGCACGCAGCCAAGGCATCGGCGTCGGTCCGGGCCGTGGCTCTGCGGCAGGCGCGATCGTGGCATACGCGATGGAGATCACCGACCTTGATCCGTTGCCCAACGGTCTCATGTTCGAACGTTTCCTTTCGCCCGAACGTGTGGAGATGCCCGATATCGACGTCGACTTTGAGCAGGGCAGACGCGAAGAGGTCATCAACCATATCAAAGATGTGTACGGCGAAGACCACGTTTCGCAGGTCATCACGTTCGGCACGCTGCAGGCGAAGAATGCTGTGCGCGATGCTGCCCGCGTGCTCGACTATCCTTACAGTACGGGCGACCGCATCTGCAAGATGATCGGCAACGAGCTCGGCATCACCATCGACGAAGCGCTCGAAAAGAATCCCGACCTCGCGAAGGCGTACCAGGAAGAGACTGACGTGCGCCAGGTCATCGATGCGGCGAAGTCGATCGAAGGTCACGTGCGTGGCGAAGGCGTGCACGCCTGCGCCACCATCATCTGTCGCGACCCCATGAGCGATCATGTACCCATGAAGCGTGACACTAAGGGTGGCGGCATCATCACCCAGTACGACGGCCACTATACGCCTGACCTGGGCTTGCTCAAGATGGACTTCTTGGGTCTTCGAACGCTCGACGTGCTCTCGATCGCATGTAAGAACATCGAGAAACGTTACGGCACCAAGATCGTGCCCGAAGAGATCCCGACCGACGACGAAAAAGCCTTCGAACTCATGCAATCGGGCAACATGGATGGCCTCTTCCAGGTGGAAGGCGCGCTCTATGTGAGTCTCTTCAAGCGCCTGCCTCCGAGGCAATTCTCCGATGTCGTCGCGTCCATCGCGCTCAATCGCCCCGGTCCGCTCGAGTCCGGCATGGTCGAAGACTACATCAAAGCTGCGAAGGACCCCGGCGCGGTGCATTATTACGACGACCGCCTGCGCCCTATCCTTGAAGAGACCTTCGGAACCATGGTCTACCAGGAGCAGATCATGCAGATCTCGATCGATATGTGCGGCTTTTCGCGCGGTAAGTCCGACAAACTGCGTAAGGCGATGGGCAAGAAGAACATCGAGGTCATGAACCAACTGCAGGCCGACTGGGATTCCGGTGCGGTCGAGAATGGCTTCTCGCTCGAAGTGGCACAGCAGATCTGGCAAGACGCGCTGAAGTTCGCGAAGTACGCGTTCAATAAGTCGCATTCGGCGGCGTATGCCATCCTGGTCATGCGCACGGCGTACCTGAAGGCGCATTACCCTAACGAATTCATGGCGGCGGTGCTCACCAGCTACATGGGCAGCAACGACAAGCTCATTCGCTACATCGCCAGCGCGAACCATAACGGCACCCCTGTGCTCCCGCCCGACATCAACTCCTCCAGCATGGAGTTCACCCCGGTCGATGGCGGCATTCGCTTCGGTCTAGCGGGCGTGCGTGGTGTGGGAGCGAAGGTCGTTCAAGCCATCATCGACGAGCGCGAAGAGAACGGCTCCTTCACCTCGCTGCATGATTTCGTGAACCGCGTCGATGCTACTTGTTACAACCGCAAGACGCTCGAAGCGCTGGTGAAATCGGGTGCGTTTGATTCGACGAACTACACGCGCAAGCAGCTCATGTACTTCATCGATGAAACGCCGCTGCTCGACGAAGCGGCCAAGCGTCAAAAAGATAAATCTGCTGGTCAGGTGAGCATGTTCGACATGTTCGCGGATGATCCGGATGCTGGTTTCGTGCAAGACATCCCCGAGCCGAATGGTGTGGAATGGGACGATCGCACCAAGCTCGCATTCGAAAAGGAGATCCTGAAGATGTACGTATCGGCCCATCCTTTGGGCCCGTACGAGGGGTACCTTTCACAAACGAACAAATACACCATGACGCAGCTGAACGAACGACAGGACGGCCTGAAGAACATCAAGTGCGCAGGCATGGTCTCGGAAGTGAACACCAAGCGCACCAAGCGCGGTACGCTCATGGCAACGTTCCTGCTCGAAGACCTGGCAGCGAGCATCGAATGTATCTGCTTCGACTACGAGAAGTTCTCCGATGTGCTCGTCGAAGATGCGGTCATCGCGGCGCGCGGCAAGTTTGAAGTGGGCGACCGCGGAAGCCAGCTCATCGTCTACGAGATCGAGAAGCTCGAGCTGACCGAAGAACAGAAGAATGCCAAGCCCGTCTGTCTTGAGCTGCAGGTCCAGTCGAACGAGCTGAACCCCGTAGCATCTTCGCGCCTGTTCGAGATCCTGAATGGCCATCCGGGCAACGATCCCATCGTACTCTTCGTCACGCAGACCGACGGCAATCGCATGCGCGCGGAACTGCCGATGACCATCGATGCACGCAACAACAGCCTGAAGGCGAATTTGCACGACTTGTTCGGCCGCGAGATTTGGAAGGCGTCGTAGCCCCATGAAGATCGCGGCATGGCTTTCATACAACGGCGAGCCGTTCTCGGGCTTCGCGCGACAGAACGCGCAGCTCACGGTGCAGGGTAGCATCGAAGAAGCGCTCGAACTGCTGTTTCGTAGACCCATCGAGACCACGTGTGCGGGCCGCACGGACGCGGGCGTGCATGCACTGTGCCAGGTCGTCTCCTTCGATCTGCTGGATGACGAATGGCTGCGCCGTAAGCCCGAAAGCCTGCTGAAATCTCTCAATGCGCTCACGCACGAGGCGATCTCATTTCGCAGCGTGCGCCCGATGCCAGAAGATTTCTCGGCACGCTTCTCGGCCGTGTCGCGTGAATATCGCTATTACATCTGCACCGATGCCGCAGCTCCCTTGCTCATGGAGAAGTTCAGTTGGCATCTGGGCAAGCCGCTCGATCTCGAGGCGATGAAGGAAGCTTCCCGCTTCTTGTTGGGCGAGCATGATTTCAAGAGCTTTTGCATGGCGGTGTCCGCGAAGGGTAAGCCGACGCATCGCTACGTGGCTGAGATCAATTTCCGCCAGGAACAGATCTGGAACTCGAATTTCGTCGTCATGACCGTGATCGGCAATGCATTCCTCCATTCGATGGTGCGTACCATGGTCGGTACCCTCGCATTGGTTGGTCTTGGAAAACGTCCTCCTGAGTGGGTGCATGAAGTGTTGCAGGCGCGTAATCGTCAGACGGCGGGGCAGAATGCTCCAGCAGAAGGCCTCGTGCTCTGGCATGTGAACTACGAAGAGCAGCATTATTATTACGATCCGCGACCACACCAGTTGTTGGGCGAACTTGAGGTCGAGAACCATCTCTCTCAAGCGATCGATGAAGTGCCGCTCGATACGCTCGAAGATGACGCACCAGCGAAGCCTGAAAAGAAGACATCGCAGGGTGAGGGCAAGAAAAAGAAGAAGACGAAGAAGGCGGGCAAAGGGTCTGCTACCTCTGGCGGAGCGCCTTGGGCGAAATGGCGCCAGGACAAAGAGAAGGAGCGCGAGTTCGTCATCCCGCGCGGCCCGAACCTCGATATTGCGGACACGGGCGAGATGCATGCGGTCTCGGAGGAAGGGTTTGCGGCGGCGAATCGAGATCCGATATTGCGAGAGGATCCTTCTCCGCTTCGCATCGCCCAAGAGCCACCCACGCCAGCGTACGCTTCGCTCTACGCGGTGCCCGAGATCCAGCCTTCAGAAGCCGATACAGGCAAGCTGCCCATCATCGAAGTGCAGGAGCCCGAGGTATCGAGCGCTCCAGAGGCGAGCGCGGAAACGCCGAACGCGACCGTGCTCTCGGCTGCGAGCGCCCGCGCCCGTCGACGTGCCCGTGCACAGGGTGGTCAGTCAGCTAACTAGATGCCCGCATGCTCGGTCGTGTTCCCGCGTGCCAACGCCCCCATATCGACATCCTTCTATCACTTTCAGCCGTTCGCTCCCCATAGGTCGTTCCTGTGAAGATTTCGAGGTTCTTTTGCTATTTTAGGTAGAAGCAAAATTACCTGAATGGGGGATCTATGGCACAACTTGCACATGCTGCTCGTGACACTTGGTCGAGCAAGTGGGCATTCATCCTCGCTGCTGCAGCTTCTGCGGTCGGTCTGGGCAACCTCTGGCGTTTCCCGTACCTCGCTGCGAAATATGGCGGCGGCATGTTCTTGCTCACGTATCTGGTGCTCGTATTCACCTTTGGCTTGTCGCTTCTGCTGGTCGAGATCGCGCTCGGTCGTAAGACGCGTCAGTCGACCATCGGCGCGTTCAAGATGTTCGGCAAGAAATACGCTTTCATCGGCATCTTGGCTTCGCTCGTTCCCTTCATCATCACGCCGTATTATTGCGTGATCGGTGGCTGGGTCGCGAAGTACCTGGGCGCCTATTTCTTCGACGCTCCTACTGCGATCGGCGATGGTGGCGATTACTTCTCGGGCTTCATCACCAGCAATTTCGAGTCCTACATTTGGCTGTTCATCTTCATGTTCATCGTCTTCTTCGTCGTGTCCCGCGGCATCAAGGGCGGTATCGAGAAGGCGAACCTCGTCATGATGCCTGCGCTCATCATCATGACCATCATTTTGGTCGTGTATACGCTCTGCCAGCCTGGCGCGCTCGACGGTGCTGCCTATTACTTGGTTCCCGATTTCTCGGCGTTCTCGGTCGAGCTCGTGGTCGCGGCGTTGGGGCAGATGTTCTTCTCGCTTTCCATTGCGATGGGCATCATGGTCACCTACGGTTCCTACATGAAGCAGCGCGATTCGCTCACCTCCAGCGCGATCCGCGTTGCAGGTTTCGATATCGGCGTGTCCTTCCTGGCTGGCCTCATGATCGTGCCGGCTGCGTTCGTTGCGCTCGGTTCGCCTGAGTCTGTCACGGAGAACTCTGGTCCGGGCCTCATGTTCATCGTGTTGCCGCAGATGTTCGCGAGCTTCGGCGATTTCGCACCCATCATCGGCGTGCTGTTCTTCCTGCTCGTCATCTTCGCGGCGCTCACGTCGGCCATCTCACTCACCGAGACCTGTGTTTCCATCATGCATGACGGTGCGAAGTGCTCGCGTAAGAAGGCGACGTTGCTCACGTTCATCATCATCGGTCTGGCGGCCGTGTTCGTGAACTTGGGCTACAACGGTCTGTCGTTCATCGAACCGCTGGGCGAAGGCAGCTCGCTGCTCGACTTCTTCGACTTCGTCTCGAACACCATCATGATGCCGATCGTGGCGTTCCTTACCTGCATCTTCGTGGGTTGGTGCATCAAGCCCAAGATCATCGAGGACGAGATCATGGTCTCCTCGCCATTCAGGTGGCGTGCTGCATGGCGCATCATGATCAAGTACATCGCGCCTATTCTCATCGCGATCGTCTTCATCTCGTTCTTGGCGCAGTTCCTCGGTTTCATGACCATTTAGGAATAGCTAGATAGACAAGGCATGATAGCGGGCTGTTGCAAAAGAGCATCCTATTGTATGTGAGGGATTGAAGAGTATGAGCCTTTCTGATCTGTGGAAGCTGATCCGTCATTTCCTGAAGGTGATCATCGCGCTGCCAGTTGCGTGCGCGGTGATCGCTGCCTTGGTCATCATCGTAGGACCGCAAACCTACGAGGCAAGAGCTACCCTTTTGACAGATGGCGATATTGCGCTTACAGGTGGTTTTGCTCAAAGCGAAGCAGGGGTCTTCTCTCAAAACGGCATTACTGTTTCTTCGAAAACGGATACCGCATATCGGACAATTACGATTACTGCAAAAGGCGAGGATTATGGCGGAACTATCGCAGCGGCGAACGCCACGGTTCTAGCAGTGGCAGATGATGCACGAAAAACGAACAAAACTGCCGCCATCAGTACTAATGAAGCTTCGTATGCCGAAAATGTTTCTCCGAACATTTTGAAAACGGCGCTGATCGCATTTATTTGCGGCCTTTTTATAGCGATCTGCATCGTGGGTGTCGTCGATTCGGTTAAAACTCCGGTCAAGTCTAAGAACGACGTCGAGAGGCTTTTAGATATTCCGATCATCGGAGATATACCTAATCGCGATAGAGGCGAACGTCTGTTGGCTAACGTTCGATTCTTATCCGATGAGCCACCGTCGACCATCGCGATCGTTCCTACGGGTCTGACGGGCGCGACGATCACCTGTGCAGAGCTGGCAAGCGCATTCGAGCATTCAGGTACAGCTGTACGTCGAATCAAAGGAAACCCTCATGCGGAGGGCTTCAATGAGATTCCTTTGCCGGGCATCATCTCGATAATCGAGTGTTCCCCGATTTCTGAAGGCATGGGCGCAGTCTACGTTGCAAAAGAGGCCGATGTCACCATTCTTTGTGTGCGCGAGTGGCTCGATTCTCGCAAAGCTCTTTCAAACGTCGTTGAAGAACTTCGATTTGCTCAGTGCAATATCGCTGGTTTGGTCTATCTCTCGGCAAAATAGCAAAAAACAGAACACCTTATGATGCATAGGTCTATATGGATATAAAAGAGCGTATATGACCTCAAATGCATGTTGAGCATTTAGCTTCAGCTGAAATAGTTTGTTTCGGCTGCCCATGCGGCAGGGAAAATATGTGTTTACTTGGGTGTGTGGTAGAATGACTGAGCCGAGTAGGCTTTACGATTGATTGAATGGATGAAAGGAATAACATGATTCCTTTTAATAAAGCATCTGTCGCTGATCTCGAAGAAGAATACCTTATTGATGCGCTTCGTACCAGTAAGTCTTCAGGGGATGGGAAATATACATTCAAGGTATATGACCAGTTTCGGGAGCGGTTTGGTATCGATAAGATGCTGCTTACCACATCAGGCACTACGGCGCTTGAGATGGCTTCTATTTTGATTGATCTGCAGCCGGGCGATGAAGTGATCGTTCCTTCTTTTACGTTCTCTTCAACGGTGAATGCTTTTCTTCTTCGCGGTGCGATTCCTGTATTTTGTGATATTCGTCCAGACACGCTCAATATGGACGAATCTCTTATCGAGCAATTGATCACTGATAAAACACGTGCTATCTATGCGATCGATTACGCGGGAATACCCGCAGAGATGGACACCATCAATCAGATCGCAAATAAGAATGGGCTTTTTGTTATTGAAGACGCGGCTCAGGCGGTCGGCTCAACTTATAAAGGCCGGTATGCAGGAACGCTATCTGAGTTTGGTTGTTATAGTTTTCATGAGACGAAAAACTATGTGATGGGCGAGGGCGGCGCTATTGTTCTTAATGAAGAGAAGTACTTGGACAGAGCCGAGATCATTCGCGAGAAGGGGACGAATCGTCGTCACGTGCTTCGTGGGTGGACCGATAAATATACATGGCATGATATAGGATCATCTTTCCTTCCATCTGATTTGTTGGCTGCGTTGCTTGCTGCCCAGATGGATCGATACGATGAAATTCTTGCCAAGCGTATGCATGTATGGAACTCCTATCAGAACGAGCTCGCCTCGCTTGAAAAAGACGGGAAGCTTCGACGTCTTGTTGTTCCAGAGGATGTTCAGCATAATGCCCACATGTATAATATCGTGCTTCCGACCGAGAAGATTAGGACCGAACTTGTTGATGGCTTAAAAGAGCGCGACATCATGGCCTATATTTGTTATGTTCCTTTGCATTCATCGCCAAAGGGATTAGAGCTCGGCAATAGCCCCGAATCTTGTCCTGTTACAGAGGATCTAGGCGTTCGCACGTTGAGGCTTCCGCTCTATGCCGACATGACCGACAATGATATCGATAAAGTGTTGACAGGCGTTTTCGATATCCTTAGTTAGTTTTTATGACCGAAAAGCAAACAACAGTAGACGCATTTTGGCGCTCTTGGCATGACGATGCTGGAGTGAATTCGTTTCATGATCTTCTAGAATGGATCGCCGATCGAAATGCTACTTGCAATGTGAGCATCGAAAGAATCGCGTTGAGTGCATGCACTCCGTGGTTCAAAGATCAAGCAACTGGGTTCATCCGCAATCATAATGAGTCTTTTTTTCAGATTGCGGGTCTTTCCAGTGAGCAAAAGAGCTTATTGAGTGGAGATGTCCATTGTGTAAGCCAGCAGCCCATTATCCTTCAGAAAGAAATTGGCTACCTTGGGATCATGGCCAAGGAATTCGATGGCGTGATGCATTTTCTAATGCAGGCAAAAATCGAGCCAGGAAACGTGAATAAAGTTCAAATTTCGCCAACGATTCAAGCAACCAGATCCAATTTCCTGCAACTGCATGGAGGAAAGAGACCTGCGTATCTCGAGTATTTTCTGAGAAATGGGTCTTCGTCAAGCAGAAAAGTAAAAACCATTGTTGATCAGGTACAATCAGAGCAATCTTCACGGTTCTTTGGCAAACGAAATCGAAATGTTGTGGTCGTTACCGATGAAGAAGTTGAAGTGCTTCCTAGCCATCGGTGGATGACCGTCGGGCAAATAAAGCGGCTTATGCGATATCCCAATCTTGTGAATATGGATACGCGAACCGTTTTCTCTTGTATCCCATGGTCTTTGTGGGCTGAACCCTCGAAGCGGATTATCGAGGATGCCTCAGACTCGTCGCTTTTAAGTTCGATCTTAAGTCATCCGTCCTTGAAGGGCATGAACCGCGTCAACGAATCCCTGAGCAACAGGAAAATGTTCAGCAACGGTACGCGAAAGATCGTGCCACTTGACGATCTGCAGCAATGGTCATTTTCCGATGATGAAACGGCTTTTCGTTGCGAAGAACGATTCCCGTTCGAGGTAGGGTTTTTCGATATTGCGATTGACGGACGAGAAGTCGCTCGATGGAATCAACCCTTGTTCGAAGCCAAAGGCGTGGCCACATTCGTGCTTCTTTGCAGGCGCGACGATGATCGTATGCGTTTTCTGGTTCATATCAAAGAAGAGGCTGGTTGTTTCGACGTTGCAGAACTAGGGCCGACAGTGCAGCGGGAAGCTGCGTCGACTCAAGAGCCCGATGCTATCGAGGTTGCTACTCTCGCTCTGCTAAGCGAAGGAAAGGGCATCAAGATCGATGTCCTGCTTTCTGAAGAGGGAGGCCGTTTTTATTGCGAGGAAAACAGAAATGTGCTGATCGAGTTGTCTCCGCAAGAGGCTTCAGGGTTTTTCTCCGATGAGATGCTCAGAAAAAGCTATCTCTGGCTTGATTTTGCAACGCTATGTCAGCTCAATCAGGCAAATAACGTGCTCAATGTCCAGTTGCGCAATTTGCTCTCGCTTTTAGACCCCTGGGATCGACCAGAAGATAGGAAATAAAGTGGGCCCACAAGATATTTCTATTGCAGTTCTTTGTCCTTCAGAAATAGCTCGAAGGCGTTTTCTGCCAGCTCTTTCGTCGGTTCCTGGCGTACGTTATGCCGGAATCGGTGTTGCAACGAAAGAAGAGCGGAAGGTTGAAAATGCTGGAGATGATCAGGCTCTTCAAGATCGCGTCGATCGCCAACGAGATTTGGCCGTGCAGACTCAGGCAGAATTTGGCGGAACGATATGGGAGAGTTTTCAAGACCTGATCGAGTCTCCAGAGGTCGATGCTGTATATATTCCACTCCCGCCTGCGCTTCATGCTTATTGGGCAGAAAAAGCACTATGCGCTGGCAAGCATGTGATGATGGAAAAACCGTTTACGACCAGTTTTTCTGATGCAGAAAAACTGGTGAGTATTTCCGAGGATCGGAATCTTGCGGTACATGAGAACTATATGTTCGCATTTCATTCTCAAATTGAGTATTTATGCGAGAAGATGAGTGATGGATCGCTTGGCGATCTGCGATTGATCCGTATCGATTTTGGTTTTCCTTTTCGTGGGGCAAATGATTTTCGTTACTCGGCTGCGCTCGGAGGAGGCTCGCTTCTTGATTGCGGGGGATACGCGCTCAAACTTGCATCGATGCTTCTAGGCCCTACGGCAGAGCTGGAAACCTCATCATTAAGCTATGGTAGAGGTTTGGAAGTTGATCTATTCGGTAGTGCCACATTAGAGAATGACCAAGGTCTTGTTGCGCAGGTCTCTTTCGGAATGGATAACGACTATCGCTGCGATGTTGATGTTTGGGGCAGTGAGGCGACCTTATATAGCGGTAGAATTCTCACCGCGCCTTGTGGCTTTTCCCCAACGTTTGAAATTCGTAGAAATGGCGAAGTTGAAAAGATCACCCTTCGCCCAGATGATAGTTTTGCAAAATCTATCGCTCATTTTCTCGAGTGTATAAACTCTAGAGATCTTGCCCAAAGCCAGCGAAATGAGATTCTTGTTCAGTCGCGACTGGTTGAGGCATGCTTGGGTAGAGCAAAAGCAATTCGCGAACCGTAGTGCATTTTTCAGCTAAAATCGAGCCGCTCATCTGCCTATATTAAGAGGGCGATTATCGGGCGATGCTCTCCTGTTAGTATGGAAAGTCGTATTCTGTAAAAAAGTGTACGGCATTCTATACTAGTAGGACATAGGTTAAAATGAAGTACCTGAACTTTTGGCCTATGCTGACTGATTTGATAGGGCATGCGATGTTCGTATTTTGCTCGGAGGTGTAGTTTTTGAAGGGCATTATTCTTGCGGGAGGGAGCGGTACGAGGCTTTACCCTCTTACTACCGTCACCTCTAAACAGCTGCTCCCGGTTTACGATAAGCCAATGATCTATTATCCGATATCGATCCTCATGCTGGCAGGCATTCGAGACATCTTGATCATCTCTACCCCGCAAGACCTGCCGAACTTCCAACACCTCTTCGGCGATGGAAGACAGTTCGGTGTGAATTTCTCTTATGAGTTGCAGCCGAATCCGGACGGATTGGCGCAAGCATTCATCATCGGTGAAGATTTCATCGGGGATGATTCTGTTGCTCTGATTCTTGGTGACAACATTTTTTATGGCGGTGGACTCACCCATCGCTTGAAGCAGGCCGCATCAAAAGAAAAGGGCGCAACAGTATTTGGATATTACGTTTCTGAGCCGAAGCGTTTTGGTGTGGTTGAGTTCGACAAGCACGGAAAAGCTATTTCGCTCGAGGAAAAACCTGAAAAGCCAAAGAGCAGCTATGCGGTAACGGGTCTCTATTTCTATGATAATCGCGTTGTTGAATGGGCGAAAGAAGTTGAGCCTTCAGCTCGTGGGGAGTTGGAGATCACCTCGATCAACCAGAGATATCTCGAGGATGGCTCGCTATCAGTTCAGCTACTTCATCGTGGCAGCGCTTGGTTTGATGCGGGCACTATTCAAAGTTTGTCTAACGCTTCCGAATATATACGCGTTATTGAAGAGAACCAAGGTATTCAGGTTGGATCTCTTGAAGAGATCGCTTACAACAACGGCTGGATCTCTTACGACATGCTTCTTAGCGCCGCGGAAAAGTATGGCAAATCTCCTTACGGTCAGTATCTAAAAATGGTTGCGGCTGGGCGTGTCAGCAACAGCTCAAATCTCTTATAAGGGCTGTGATCGAGCATGCCTTTTGAACCTAAATGCATTATCGTTACGGGAGGCTGTGGCTTCATTGGTAGCAATTTTGTCCATTGGGTGATCCGAAACACGGATTGTGATGTTGTCGTGCTCGACAAGCTTACTTATGCCGGCAACGAAGAGAATATCGCGGGACTTCCTGCGGATCGCGTTAAGCTCGTAGTCGGTGATATTTGCGATGCCGAGCTGCTTGAGAAGATAGTTCCCGAAGTCGATGCAGTGGTGCACTTCGCAGCCGAGTCACACAACGATAATTCGATTGCGAATCCAAGCGTTTTTTTGCGTACGAACGTTGAGGGTACCTATACATTGCTCGAAGCTTGCAGAAAGCATGGTAAACGATTTCATCATGTGAGCACTGATGAGGTTTATGGCGATCTTGCGCTAGACGACCCAGCGCGTTTTACTGAAGGAACGCCATATAAGCCGAGTTCTCCTTACAGTTCGACTAAGGCTGCTTCTGATCTTTTGGTGCGCGCGTGGAGCCGTACCTACGGAGTCCCGATTACCATTAGCAATTGCTCGAATAACTATGGCTCCTTTCAGCATATCGAGAAATTCATTCCACGTCAGATCACGAATATTCTATGTGACATGAAGCCGAAGCTTTATGGTGATGGCTTGAATGTGCGAGACTGGATCAACGTTGAGGATCATAGTTCTGCGGTTTGGACGATCTTGACCAAGGGCAAGCTTGGAGAAACCTACCTCATTGGTGCGGACGGAGAAAAAAGCAACATCGATGTTCTCCGCGCCATTCTGAAAGCGTTCGATTTGCCAGAAGATGATTTTGAGTGGGTTAAAGATCGCCCTGGGCACGATCGCAGATATGCCATTGATTCTACTAAGCTTCGAACGGAACTTGGCTGGGAACCAAAACATGTTGATTTCGCCAAGGGTCTTGATGAGACGATACAATGGTACAAAGACAATGTCGAGTGGTGGCTTTCTTCCAAAGAAGCTACCGAGGCGAACTACAGGGCTGCAGGTCAGTAGTATAAGATAGTGCCGTTGTTCGCCAAGAGCTATGAGCGAGAACGCATTTGTTCATTGGGTTCAAATGCTAGGAGAAGATGAATGAGTAAAACGCTGCTCCTTCTCGGTGGTGCACGGTATGCTCTGCCAGTGATCGAAGCTGCGCATGATCTTGGCGTTCATGTGGTCACCTGCGATTATCTTCCCGACAACTTCGCTCATGCATATTCCGATGGCTATGTGAATGCGAGCATCATTGAGAATGAAGCTATTCTCAAGGTTGCTGAGACCGTTCATGCTGACGGCATTATGGCATTTGCGGCGGATCCGGGTGTTCTGGCAGCGGCTTTTGCGGCGGAAAAACTCGGTCTTCCTTTTCAAGCTTCATATGAAGTGGCTTCGATTTTGCAAGACAAAGAGCTTTTCCGAGCTTTTTTGCAAGAACATGACTTCAACTGTCCTCGCTCGTGCATCCTGCATTCTGTCGAAGATGCTGATGAGCGATCGGAAATGATCGAATACCCTGTCATAGTAAAGCCAGTTGATTCTGCTGGATCGAAGGGCTGTACTCGCGTTGACAATGCTGTTGATCTTAAACGCGCTACCGAATATGCTCTTCAGTTTTCTCGCGATAGGCGTTGTATAGTTGAGCAATTTCTTGAAAAACGGGGAGACAGTTCAGGCGCAGACGCGTTCATCGTCGATGGTAAGTTCGAGTGCGTTGCTTTCACCTCGCAACTTTTTGACGAGAGCGCGCCGAATCCCTATGCTCCTATTGCTTATACGGTTCCTGCTTCGATGCCAGCAGCTTATCAAACAGAGTTGAAGAGTGAATTACAAAGGCTCGCTGATTTGTTAGAGCTTGGCAATGGCATCTACAATATCGAGACTCGTGTTGCTGAGGATGGTAAGCCATATATCATGGAAGTATCCCCTCGTGGTGGCGGCAATAGGCTTTCTGAGCTACTCAAGTATGCAACTGGAGGGAAAGTCGATCTCGTACGTGCGTCGGTAGAGGCGGCGCTCGGTATGGTCATACATAATGTTGCCGAACCCGTTTATGAGGGATTTTGGTATCAACAAATGCTTCATTCTGAGAGAGTGGGCACCTTTGAGGGAATAGAATACGCTCACGGTTTTAGAAGCGCTCATGTTGTCGAGGAGCAAGTATGGATCGAAAAGGGCACCTCTATCGATCCCTTGAACGGCGCAAACAACGCTTTCGGATCGATCATTTTGAAGTTCGATACCGAAGAGGAACTCAAGGCCTTTCTCCGGAATCCCAGTGCTTCGATGCGAATTCTTGTTCGATGAGGCTTAGGTGGTAGATCTTGAGCACTTATCAACCAGACCTGACTCGTGACCAAATCGAACGTATTGGAAGGAAGCTCGCCAGCGACAGACTTGGGCAAGTGGACGAACTGCAGGCGCATGTAGCAATCTCATCAAATCTTTATTCGAAGTATGGCAAGCGGGTACTAGATGTGGTTTTTGCATCGGTAGCGCTTGTTGTCACATTTCCGGTCAATGTGGTGATTGCTATTGCGACGATGAAAGACCTAGGAAGACCGCTTTTTTTCCGTCAAACGCGTGTTGGAAAGAATGGCAAGCGTTTTAAGATCATAAAGTTTCGCAATATGACCGAGGAGCGGAATGCTCAAGGCGACCTGCTTCCACCGGAACAACGTGTGACCAAGTGGGGAAAGTTCTTTCGTAAAACATCTCTTGATGAGCTTCTAAATTTCTGGAGTATTTTCAAGGGTGATATGAGTTTGATAGGACCAAGGCCGCTCCCAGAGGTTTACTTGCAACGATATAGCAGGCGACACATGCATCGATTGGATGTTCGTCCTGGCCTAGAGTGTCCTCCCCAGGATGTTTCAAAGGGCGTTTGGACTTGGAACGATCAATTTGAAAATGATATATGGTACGTAGAGAACCTCTCGCTAAAGACTGATTTTAAAATGATGGTCAATCTGTTCAAATTCGCATTTGACTCGAAGAGTGCAAATGCGCGCGCTGTTGCGAAGAGGGGTAGCTTCATGGGTTACGATCTTGATGGTCGAGCAATCAATGATGCTGAAATACCCGAAGAGTATGTTGTCTGGGCAAAAGCAGATGAAAAGGATCAAGAGCATGAATGATCGCAAGCTGCTAGTTCTTGGCGGAAAACCGATAGGTTCGTGTGAGCTTGTTGAAAAAGCAAAGGAGTTAGGCTGCTATGTGGTCGTAGCGGATTATCTCGAAGAGAAAGACTCTCCTGCAAAGAGAATCGCAGACAAGACCTGGGACGTAAGCACGAGTGATATCGAGGCCCTTAAAGAGCTCGCATCAAAGGAGGGAATCGACGGAGTGCTCGCAGGGGTCCATGAGTTCAATCTTCGGAAGATGGCAGCTCTTTCCGAAGCTCTTGGTTTACCGTGTTATTGCACAGAGGAGCAATTGTCCGTCTGCGAAGATAAGAGTGCATTTAAAAAGCGCTGCAAGGATTTTGGGCTAGAGGTTTCACGAGAATACTCGAAAAAAGAAGCATCTCAACTCGATGCCTCTTACTATCCGCTTGCCGTAAAACCTCGTGATGGAAGCGGGAGCAGGGGTTTCTCAAAATGCCTACATCCAGCAGAACTACCAAAAGCTATTGAACTTGCTGAAAATAGCTCATCATGCGGTGAGGCACTCATAGAGGATTTTATCGATTCCGATGCGCTCATCGTTCAGTATACGGCGCACGAAGGCGAGTTGTTCTTTAGTGGACTGACCGATAAATACTCGAAGAAAATAGGCGCTGAAGGCGCCCCTATCATGGCCCTTCAGACTGCTCCATCGATACATATTCAAGAATATCTCGATAAAGTCGACGAGAAAATGCGAGCCATGCTCGCCTCCTTGGATATCGTAAATGGCCCTATATGGATCGAGTTGTTCTATCAGGGTGGTAAATTTCTTGTAAATGAGGCTGGTTTTAGGTTTGGGGGATCGCTCACGTATTATTTGGTTCGTGAGCTTTATGGAATCGATCAGCTTCAGTTGGTTGTCGATCATGCGACAGGAGCAAGCAGCGAGCTCGATTATGAAGGGCAGATAGTCGACGAGAAATACGTGATATGGCCTTTGCATCTGAAAGCAGGTAAAATATCGTCTATTGAAGGGCTTGAGTGGTTGCGCGCGCGAGATGAATTTGTTGCTTTGGCGCAGGTGCATTTCCAAGGCGAGGAAATCGAGGATTGGGGCTCTGCAAAGCAGGTTTTCGCCTACTTGCATTTGAAAGGCTCATGTTTAGCGGATTTGCTGATGCTTATGCGCGAGGTGCTCGATCGTGTAAAAGTACTCGATTCTCGAGGGAATAATCTACTCTTTTCGCTTTTCGATCCTCGTAAAGAAGACGCTTATCCAAGTTTTCTTCAGGGGATTTAGCGGCACGACGATCGAATTAGGAGCATCCCATGTCATCCCTGAGATATTACAATAATGAGCAGCTTGCGAAGGCTGCTTTTTCTTCAGATTTTGATGCTCTTATAAATTGTCTTGAGGCTGGATTCAGGGCTTATGGTCAGGGCAAGGTAATTCTTCCAGAAAAATCGTCCCAAATACTTGATGACCTAACGCAATCGCGAATCAACTGCATGCCTTGCACGGTTCTAGCTCTGGGTTACTCAGGTGTAAAACTAGTTTCAGTTTTCCCGAACAACGTTTTGCAAGGAAAATCGAATGTTTCGGGCTTGATTCTATTGTTGAGTGCCGAAGATGGATCTCCCATAGCTGTTTTTGACGCAGGATTCATCACTGCGCTTAGGACGGCTCTTGTTGGGGGTTTGGCAGCTCGGTACTTAGCAGTAGATGAACCCCGCACGATCGGGTTGCTCGGAGCTGGTGAAGAGGCTTTCATGCACATGGTGGTCATGGCTAAGCTGTTTCCTACTTTGCGTGAATGCAAGGTCGCATCGCGCTCAGAAAGCAGCGAACAGCGTTTTCGCATCGCAGCTTCAGAGTTCGTGCCATGCGTGGGAGTGAGGTGCTGTGGGTCCGACTACAAAGCGGCTTCAGAGCATTCTGACATCATCGTTACGGCGATCAGTGGCCAGTCTCCGATACTGAAGGCGGATTGGATCGAACCGGGGGCATTCTATTGTCATGTTGGTGGCATAGAGGACGAATACGAGGTTGCCCTAAAGGCGGACAAAATCGTTTGCGATTCTTGGGAAGACTTGAAGCATCGCGGGTCTCCAACGATAGCTCATATGTATCAAGAAGGGCTACTTACGGATGAATCGATCTATGCCGAACTTGCCGAACTTTCTCAGGGAGCTAAGCCTGGACGCGAAAGCCTTTCGGAATTTATTTATTTCAACTCGATCGGCTTAGCGTTTACTGATATATACGTATCCGCATTCCTGATGGACAAATGCAATGAGCTTGGTCTGGGCCAGAACTTGCAGAGCAACACATTTAGTGTCTTCGATATTTCGCAGCTGAGCATGGCATAATTTTGTGATGATGAGAAAATGGGCTATACGAGACAGAACATGATCAAACGAGTTGTTTTGAAGTTGCAGGGCGCGCCTATGCGTTCGCTCATGTATGTGCGACGTTTGCGGTCTCATCCAAACGAAATCGATGAATGCATCGATACGTTTGTCGAGAAGCCCATAACGGCTTCAGAACGGAGCGCGCTTGAAAAAGCGATTCGCAAAGACATGCGCGATCATCTTATTACGCCCGATGAGTACTTTCTCTATGATTTTGCCTCGAAGACTGTAGAAGAAAAAAGCGAATTCGTCGGTGATATGGAGCGAACGGTACTCTGTGCGCGTATGTACAATTCTAATCCTGCAGGTCTTGTTTATATGGATAAGCTGGACACCTATGATCACTTCTCTCATTTCTTCAAGCGAGACCTTATAGGAGTGACCTCGGAAGCTGATTTTGAAGCATTCTCTACTTTCGTAGATAAGCATCATAAATATGTGGTCAAGCCCTCGGCCGCATCAAGGGGCAAAGGTATCAAGATCGAGACAGCGCCCTCTTCCGATGAAGAAAAGAGGGCCGCGTTTCAGATGTTGCTTGAGTCAGGTCGCTCAGTTATTGAGGAGGTCATCGATCAAAGTGATGAAATGGCCGCACTCCATCCCGAAAGCGTTAATACGATTCGTTACGCGACGTTCGTTGATGAAGGAAAGATGACAACGATCGCCTGTTTTGTGAAGGTCGGTCGAGGATCGAGCATAGTGGATAATGGCGGTGCCGGGGGCTTCCTTGCTGCGGTAGACGAAAGAACAGGAATCGTGACCACTCCTGGAAGAACGGAATTTGGAGAAGTATTCGAGGTGCATCCAGATACTGGTGTCGCCATACAGGGTTACCAGATACCCGCTTGGGATGAGCTGTTGGAATTGATCGATCGTTTGGTTGGCGTGCTTCCTGAACAGAAATATGTCGGATGGGATCTGGCTCATACAAAATCAGAAGGATGGGTGTTGGTCGAGGGGAATAGCGGCGGCCAGTTCGTAGGGCCTCAAATTTCGATGGGCAAAGGTATTGGATCGCTTATCGAGAAAACCTTTGGAAGACTGTGATCAGGCCGAAAGCATCTGATCGCCAATAAGCTTTCGAGCGCAAGAAAAAAGAGCATCATTCTATGTCGACAATTCGAAACATCAAGCAAAGTATTTACGATTGGCCAACGCCGATAGTTCGGATGCTGATGTTCGCGAACAAGCTTATGAAACAAGAAGAGATAGATAGGGCTATTGATGCTTTTGCAGAGACGCCGCTCACTTCTCCTGAAAGAAGGAGTCTAAAAAAGGCGATCATCAGAGATCTTTATCGCCATTGGATAACTCCAGAGGAGTATTTTCTTTTCAACTTTGCTTCACTGTCGGAAGAGGCGAAAAGGGAATTCGTGGGCGATATGGAGCGATCTGTTATCTTGGGACGATTGTACAACAGCAGTGAGCAGGCGAAGGTCTTTGCTAGCAAGGCGAAAACGTTCGAACATTTCGCTAAGTTCATGAAAAGAGATCTGATCGAGATAGCTTCGGCAGCAGATAGGGATACGTTCGCCTCTTTTGTCGAGAGGCATGATAAATACATTCTGAAGCCGACACGAGGCGATGGCGGACATGGCATCAGAATAGAAACAGCCCCCTCTGATCGACAGTTAGAAACGGTCTTTCGCGACTATTTAAATGAAGCCCCTCTCGTATTAGAGGAGCTGATCGACCAGGATACGAAGATGGCGACACTGCATCCTGCAAGCGTCAATACGGTACGATTCACCACGTATTATGATCGTGGCGAGTGCACTGCGATTCAGCCGTTCTTGAAAATCGGGCAAGGATCTGCCATCGTCGACAATGGAGCTTTGGGGGGTATTCTTGCAACCATAGATGAACGCTCAGGCGTTGTGTCTTCCTGTGGACGCACAGAAGATGGCAAGTTCTACTCGACGCATCCTGACACGAATGTTCAGATAAAAGGGTTCCAAATTCCTGACTGGAATGAGCTGCTAGCTTTGGTTGCCGAGTTGGTTCAAGTTCTTCCGGGGCAGAAATACGTAGGGTGGGATCTAGCCTATTCTGCGACGAAGGGCTGGCTTATGGTCGAAGGAAATTCAGGCGGCGCTTTTATCGGCCAGCAGATGCCACAGCCGAAAGGGATCGGTCCTATTATCCAGAAAACATTAGGGCGCTTATAACCGCATCTACGATCGAGACGGTTTTCAGTGATTTAGTTTCTTTTTCAATTTCCAGTACGGTTTATAGAATCCATTTTTCAGCAACCGAATCTGCATCTTTTCTTTCTTTGACAGAAGGCATGAGGTGTCGAGCTGTTCGATACTTGAATAGAACGGCTCCGATCGCATAGTGTCAACGAATGATCGAAACCGATCAGATTCAGGATACGGATTCAAGGTATTGAAGAAATCCACATCGAATAGTCCTTTGACGAAATATGCAACGCGAGCATAAAGCCCCTGATAATAACGGCTGTCCTTGCCATGCTCTTTTCCAAAAGAAAAAAAGCGCTCGTATGCGCGACGGCAGCGTTCGTCAAAATCGGGATGATAGCCATGGGTCGAGGAGTTGTCTTTTGGGTCGTAGTGGTAAAAGGGAACTGCAAAATATGCGACCGAATCCGCTTTCTCGAGTACGTTCATCATGAAGTAACCGTCCTCGAGCAGCCCATCAAGATAAGAGTCGAACCGGATGTCATGCGCCTCGATGAGAGAGCGTTTTATCAGGTGATGCCATGCGGCTCCGCCCAGCCCATTGCATCGATCGAATGCGCTTGTTTTGATTCGCACGGGCTGGATGCAGAGCACCAGGCTCTGTAAAACATCGATAGTTGCTCGATCATTCGTGAAGAAATTCGCAGGAAAGAGCCTTTTCCTGTTTTGTGATAGTTCAGTGTCGCGGTAATGATCAAGAATAGCTAAGTCTGCGTTCGAGGCGAGGAGTTTCGGCATGGTCTTCTGCAGTGCATCTGGGTCGACCCAGTCATCAGAGTCGCAAAAAAACACATACTGCCCAGTCGCAATTTCTAATCCAGCATTGCGTGCAGCAGAGACACCTGCATTATTCTGATGGATGAATGATATGCGCTTATCACTATCGGCTAAACTCTTTGCGCAGGAAAGCGTTCCGTCAACACTACCATCATCAACGATGATGATCTCGATATGGTCATATGACTGATTCGCGATGCTCTGGACGCATCGCGACAATGTGCGTTCTGCATTATAAGCGGGAACGATGAACGATACCTTAGGCATTGTTCATCTCCAGTACATACTCATCGACAATTGTATCGATCAAGTCGTCTTTGCAAGAAACTGCTTTGACGATCTTGCGTGCGTCAGATAGAAGGCGCTGCTTCAATACAGTGTCGGAATTTTGGAAAAGATCGACAAGAGGCCAGACCACCAGTTGTTCGCTGTCTTTTTCTATGGATCGGATGATCGAGAACGATACTTTGATGTCTTCCTTGGCCAAATTTCCTTCAGTGTGTTTAGGCTGATCTGGAAAATCAAGATGAGCGACGATTCCATATTCAGGTAGGTTGTCAGGAAGAAGGTAGGCCGAGTTAGGGGACATAGCGAAGTTGCCCAAAGAAAAGAAACACGGCACTCCGTTTTTGAAGAGTGCTTTTTGAACGACGTGCGGATGCGAGGCGATGACGGCGTCGCATCCGTGCTCAACGGCAAGATCCATGATCATTTTACTGAACGCTCCTGGCTCGCTATTGAACTGACCGCCCATATGAGGACAGAGAACAACATAGTCTGCTTCTGCTTTTGCAGCTTCGATCGCGGTTATCAATTGAGCAACTGATTCTGCAATAGATTCCTGGTTAAAATGATCATCGCGGTAGGCTTGATAATAGCTCATTCCGAGTTTTTTCTTGATCTTGATCCTTGTTTCCTGAGAAGTCAGCTTCATCAGGGCCTTTTTGATGATGCTACTTGAGGATGGGGCGGGCTTTTTGCCAGGCGGTGCAGTGATATTTGCGAGCATATTTATCTTGATAGGGCTATTAGGTGACAGAACTTGATGATTCTGGGCAAAATTAGTGCCGTACGTAAATGAAATGAAGGCGATCTTCCTGCCGCCGATCTCCGTGATATGGTAGTTTCGCTTTGAATCCTTAAGGAAAGTTCCTGTATGGCTCAATCCGATGCTGTCGAGTTCTTTGATCGTTTCTAAGGCGCCAGTTTCCCCGCGATCAAGACAGTGATTGTTGGCTGTTAGCACGAGGTCGATGCCGCTGCCTTTGAGCGCCTCAGCAAATTCAAGTGGCGCATTAAAGCAAAACAGGCTATCTGTATAGCCGGCCTGAGGTCCAGCGAGAGGGGTCTCAAGGTTGCAGACCACGTAATCGCTCTTTGCGAACAGCTTATTCAAGCGAGAGAAGGTCTTCTTGAAATCGTACTCGCCATTTTTTGTTTTAGAGCGTGTCAACAAAAGTGGTTCGCACAGGGTATCGCCAAGAAAAGAAACTCTCATACTTCCTCATAAAGTTCGTTCGGTCTGTCTCAAACAGAAACGATATAAGAACTATACAATATAACAGACCACCAAAACGCATTCGCATCGCTAGAGAATGGCAGGCATATGTACCCAAAAAAAATACTGTACATTTCAAGCTCGACAACGCTCGTGAGCGGAGCTTCCCATTCTTTGTTGGCTTTAGTGAAAGGCGTTAAGGCGAGAGGAATCGATCCTTTGGTTGTTTTTTCTTCTCAGGGTACGGCTCAAAAGAAGTTTGAAGAAGAAGGCATCGAGTGCGTAGTCGTTCCTTTTTTTCATAATACCTACCAAAAAAAGAACTTTGCCAAGGATATAGTAAAGTCCCTCGTTAACCGTAAAGCAGAAAAAAGGATCGAAGCATTGATAAAAGATAAGGGCGTAGACCTTGTCCATATTAATGGCGCTACGACCTATATCGGAGCCCGTTCTGCGCTCGCAACGCAAGTTCCGTTCGTTATCCATTTCCGAGAATTTCTTGAGAAGGATCTGGGCTTCAAATATATGAAGCCGAAGGAGGCTTATTCTCGTATTTCGAGTGCAGCCGCGGGCATCGCTGTTTCTAAAGCGGTGGATGAATATGTTAAGGAGCGCTTTGCTCTTAAGAAGAGCGTCGTTGTCTATAACGGGGTCGATGTGCCACCAGCGAAAAGAACGCGTAGTAACAAGAGCGTCGCGACCACTTTCTCCATCGTAGGTCGTGTTTTCCCTGCAAAGGGACAGCTTGATGCGGTAAAAGCATTTGCCGAGCTTCAGAACGAAGTCGATATGCCTCTCCGATTACAAATCGTAGGACAAAGCGTCGACAAGGATTATCGGGGACAAATACAGAGAGTGATAAATTCCTTCGGTATCGAAGATAAAGTTGAATTCTTCGACCATACGGATGATCTCGAAGAAATATGGGCGAGTACTGATATAGGGTTGATGTGCTCGACGAATGAAGCTTTTGGTCGGGTTACTGCAGAGTATATGGCAAATTCGATCCTTGTGATCGGAGCAAATTCTGGAGGAACGATCGATCTGCTCCAAGAAGGCAGAGGGCTTCTCTACGACCCACACTCGATCGATGATCTGAAGGATAATATGAAGCGGGTTTTATACGCGGATAAAGACTATTGGAATGCGACTATAAATAAAGCGTACGATTTCGTGCGAGAGAACTGCTCCGAAAATGCGTACGTTGATAATGTGCTCGATGTGTATGAGCGTATTATGCCAGAGAGCCAAGTTGGCGTTTGCGAATCAGGATCGGAATCATCGCAAGCAAGAAGCAGGTAGGCAGAGAGAAGCACCAATTTTCGAATAAGCCAGCGATGAGCACCATGATAAGCGCAGTGAAGAATGCAGCGGACTTTTCGGCAAGAGAAGCTTTGACCAAATATATCCATCCTGCTACGAAAAGGGCAGTAGGGAACACCCCATTGATCAAAAGAATGTTGAATATTCCAATGTCTAATGTTGCGGAGCTTATTCCGGCTTCAAGCGCGTCGATAGAGGAGATGATCTCAACATCTTGCCCAAAAGGCGTTATCGCATAATTCTCAAGCATAGAATGCGCTGCTGATAGTCGTGTCGACATCAGTCCATTGATGGTTTTCAGAACCTCATTCGACGGATCGTAAACGATGACCGCAACTACCTCTGCGATCTGAATGAGCACGAAGGCTCCGAGAAGGACATATCTCCATTGGATGCTGTTCTTTCGCTTCAGCACGAACGTGAAGAGGAGCGAAAGAAGCACTACGAAAGCCGCTGTTTTCGTATTCACCACAAAATAGAGGACAAGAAAGAGTGCGACCGCTAAGAGGAGATCGTATTTGTTGAGTTTCTCGAAGCGTAAGAACCAATACGCGATGAAAGCGGCCAGGACAAGCTTTCCTAAATAGTTTTGGTGACGGAAGCCAAGAGCGTTCCTCGTTACTTTTTCTCCTGTTAGCGCATTGGTCGCTTGAATGACTCGTCCGTCAATGACGCCGATCAGGCAGAGAAACACAACGAAAAGTATGCCGATCGTAAGAGAGGCACCAACAGCTTTGCATACATCTTTGAATTCCAATTCCATCGCTGATGCGCAAAAGATGATGAGCAAAAATAGACTTAATGAATTGCAGAAAAAAAAGGTGGTCAATGTGATGGTTGCAGCGCACAGGAGCAATATTGCGTAAAGTCCAGACCAGTTTTTGATCGAAAAAATAACTGCAATAGCAAGAACCGCATAACCGATGTATCTAATGTATTGAAAAACGTCCCGGGCAACATCTGACTCCCCAAAGGCACTTAGCGATAGACAGTAAGGGAAGAGGACCAGAAAACAGCCTATATAGAATAAGGTATTGCGACCATCTTTGAATGCTTCCTCGATGCTCTCTAATGAATATGTTCGTTTTGCGTTGATGATCTACAACCGATACCTTGTTTATAATGTTGAATAAGTAGGCGATTATTAGTGTACTGTATTTTAATGGAATGCATTCTTAAATGCGCATCGGGGTATGAATGAAGTTTGACAGAACGCGCAACGCCAAACGAAACATGGTCTGGGCGCTCTTTGGAAAAGTAGTGACCATCACGGGCGCTTTTCTAATCAGGACTTTGCTGGTCTATTGTCTAGGCGCTGAATACCTCGGTCTCAATAGTTTGTATACGTCCATTCTGCAGGTGCTGAACCTTGCTGAACTCGGATTCAGTTCAGCGATCATCTTCAGCATGTATGAGCCGATCGCTAAAGATGATCATAAAAAAGTGAGTGCCTTGCTCAACTACTTCAAGAAGATCTATCGGCTTGTTGGCGGGATCATTTTTGTTGCCGGGATTTGCATCTTGCCGTTTTTGGATCATCTGATCGATGGTCCACGCCCAGAAGCGATCAATATTCAGATTTGTTTCTTGATCTACCTCATCAACGCATCTCTTACCTATCTTTTGTTCGCTTATCGACAGGCATTGATGACGGCCTATCAGCGTGGTGATATCTACAATAAGGTTTTTAGCGTTTCTCAGATGATCCAATACGTGCTTCAGGCGATGATGCTCGTTGTACTGCATAACTTCTATCTTTTCATAGCGTGTACGGTCGTTATGACCTGCATCAATAATGCGATCATCTACGTTGTCAGCAATAAGATATTTCCAGAGTACAGAGCGCTTGAAACTCAAAAGTTCAAGATAACGAAAACCGAACAGCGCAAGATGAGGAAACGCGTAACAGGACTTATGGTGAATAAGCTTTGTCATGTAACGCGCGACTCATTCGATAGCATCATCGTCTCTGCTTTCTTGGGACTGGTGACCGTTGCAGCTTATGGCAACTATTTCTGCATTTTTACTGCTGTGTATGGAATCGTAAGTTCAGTTGTTCCTTCAATAACGGCCGTTGTTGGAAATGCAGTAGTTGAAGAAACGAAACAGACGAACATGGCTAATCTTCGCAAAACGGTGTTCTCTTATGCTTTGGTCTCTATTGCTGCAGTTGCTTGTATGTTCGCGATGTTTCAGCCTTTCATGCGACTGTGGATGGGCGAGGAGATGACGCTTCCAGGGGTTATCCCGTTGCTCGTCTGCTTGTATTTTTATATTCGCACTATGGGCGATGTGCGAGCTGTATATGTTGATGCTACGGGGCTTTGGTGGGTGCAGATCGGGCGTTGTATTTTCGAATCGCTGACCAATATCGCTCTAAGTTTGATCCTCGTTAATGTGATCGGACTGGCTGGTGTGATCCTAGGCACGATCCTGAGCCTGTTTTTCGTGAACTTCTGCTACGGGTCGCATCTTCTGTTCAAGCACTATTTTGGCCTTAAGAGATCAAGATATTATTACGCTGATCATGCGATCTATCTTGTTGCCGCGATCGTGATATCGGGAGTTTTGTATTTCACTATGAGCTTCATTCAGGTTACGAGCTGGCCGGTCTTCATTGCTGCATGTGTCGCTTCGGTTGTCGAATCGGTCGCGCTCATATGTCTGTGCTTTGGGTGGACGAAGCGTTTCCGGACGACGTTCTTTTCAAAGAACAAGAGCAAGGCATAAGGCTTTTATTTGGCTTTGCTGTGCTGTAGATAGTTATTCGCATCTTATCGGGCACGCCCGAGCTTGTTGTCCTATATTGGTATATGAGTCATTTACTGAACGGAGCTCATGTGAATATCGTTGTTGCAGGAACAGGATATGTTGGTCTGTCCATTGCTGTTTTGCTTGCCCAGAATAATAGCGTTATTGCTACTGATGTGCTTGAGGACAAAGTTGCGAACATCAATGCAGGCATATCTCCCATAAAGGACCCAGAGATAGAAGAATACCTTGCAAATGCGAATCTCGATCTCAAAGCGACGACGGATCTTGATTCAGCTTATCGTGATGCAGACCTAGTTGTGATCGCTACCCCGACAAATTACGACCCAGACAAGAATTTCTTCAATACCGCGCTCGTCGAGAGTGTTATCGAGTCCGTGCTGGCACAAAATGAAGATGCAACGATGATAATAAAATCTACGGTGCCAGTCGGATATACGAAAGTATTGCTGGAAAAATATCCGCGAGCGAAGATTCTGTTCAGCCCCGAGTTTCTGCGAGAGGGCCATGCTCTCTATGACAATTTGTATCCTTCGCGCATTATCGTCGGCGTGCCGAGCGAATCTGGATATCATAGCGAGCTTTTGAAAAAGGCAGAACTTTTTGCGGAGTTGCTCAAAGAAGGCGCGCTCAAAAAAGACATTCCAACACTCATCATTCGCGCAACTGAAGCAGAAGCGGTTAAGCTGTTTGCGAACACCTATTTGGCACTCAGAGTCGCATTCTTCAATGAGCTTGACACATATGCGAGCGTGAGGGGCCTTGATGCCGCTTCTATCATCGAGGGTGTAGGACTCGATCCGCGAATCGGATCCCATTACAATAATCCTTCCTTTGGCTACGGGGGTTACTGTCTCCCCAAAGACACTAAACAGCTTCTTGCGAATTATCAGGATGTTCCTCAGAATCTCATAGGGGCTATTGTGGAGAGCAATCGTACGCGCAAGGACTATATTGCCGATGAAGTTGCCGATAGGATTGAAAGGCTTGCTCGCGAAGGAGCTGAAAAGCCCATAGTGGGGATTTACCGCCTTACGATGAAGACAGGCTCCGATAACTTCCGCGCAAGTTCGATTCAGGGAATCATGAAGCGTATCAAGGCAAAAGGAATCACAGTTGTCGTATATGAACCAACGCTAGATAGTGCGGAATTGCACGAGTCGAAAGTCGTCCAGGATCTGCAAGAATTCAAGAATAAGTGTGCGCTCATCATCGCTAATCGCTGGGATGAAGAACTCGATGATGTAGCAGACAAGGTGTTCACTCGCGATCTTTTCAGGCGTGACTGATGGGCCCCGGTTCTTTCTTGTTCGTGCAAGGGAAGGGTGCTGGTATAATCAAACCGCAGCATGGCCGACATGGGTTGTGATCGGCTGTTGACAGCAATAGTTCGTTTTGTTGAGCGATGTTTGCGTGTTAAGAGGAAGAGTCTCTGTCTGATGAGCGATAAGAAGATAATGGTGACAAGGTCTTCGATGCCTTCATTTGAAGAGTATTGTGAAGAGATCAGGCCATTATGGGAAACACACATGCTCTCGAATGGCGGCGCAAAGCATCAACAATTTACCGAAGCATTAGAGCAGTATTTAGACGTGCCCGCGATACAGCTTTTCGTGAATGGCCATTCTGCTCTTGAATGCCTATTAGATGCTTTGGATCTTAAGGCTGACGGGCGCAATGAGATAATCACGACGCCTTATACGTTCGTATCGACAACTAATGCTATAGTGCGCAGGGGCTATAAGCCTGTTTTTGTCGATATCAAGTCCGACGACTTTACTATGGATCCGTCGAAGATCGAAGCTCTTATTACTGATAAGACTTGTGCTATTCTTCCTGTTCATGTATACGGAAATATTTGCGATGTCGAAGAGATCCAGCAAATTGCCGACAAGTATGATCTAAAGGTCATATATGATGCGGCGCATGCGTTCGGAACGAAGAAGAACGGAATTTCCGTAGGGAATTTCGGGGACGCAAGCATGTTCAGCTTTCATGCATCGAAGGTTTTTAATTCTATTGAAGGCGGAGCTATAGCACATAACTCCGACCAACTTTCTAAAGCGCTTTCTCAATGGCGTAATTTTGGGATCGCGAGTGCGGAAAGGGTCGTTTACCCTGGTGGCAATGCAAAGATGAATGAATTTACCGCTTCTATGGGCATTTGCAATTTGCGCCATGTGGATGAGGAGATCTCCAAACGCAAGACTATAGCTGAGCGGTATTTCGACAACTTGGACGGAGTTAAAGGCTTACGTATCATTCGTCCCAACGCTGATGAAGAGCACAATTATATCTATATGCCGATCGTCTTTGAAGACGAGTTCGGCACCTCAAGAGATATGGTTGCTCAAGCGCTGTTCGATCGCGATATCGTAGCGCGCAAGTATTTTTATCCACTTGTTACTGACGCTGATTGCTATAGAGGCGATTACGATTCCTTTAATACCCCTATTGCGAGAGATGCTGCAGATCGTGTTCTAACGTTGCCCATGTATGCTGATCTAGCCCTTGAGGATGTCGATCGGATCTGCGATATCGTGAAAAACAACGCGCAATAGCACTCATCTCTTAATTCGGTAGAGAAGACCAAGGCGAGTTTTACCTGAGGGTTAAGAAGCAAACGATCGATAACTCGCTATGCAGAACTATTCTTCGAGGTTGACAGCATCATGTACGACAAATTGCGGAGATTTGTTGTCGCCGATAAACAATCTACCGAGATATTCGCCCTGCACGCCCATAAGAGCCGTTATTGATGCTCCAACAAAAGTAATGCATGAGGCGATGAGCCAAAACCCATTATTGAAGACAAAGCCAAGAACGGCCGAGATAACACAGAAAACAAAAAAGACGATTGCTGCAGTGTAGCAGAGTCGTAATGGCTTAAGGGAAAAGCTTGTAAACCCATTCATCCAGACACGGAGCATCTTCGAGAATGAATAAGTTGATTCGCCGTCGACTCTCTCTCGTTCTTCCATTGGTACATTGACAGCAGCGTTCGTGCTTCTAAAAAACAAGCCACCTAAGTAGGGGTACGGATTATCGTATTTTATGATCTCGTCTCTTAGAAATTTATTAAAGGCAAAGAAATTTGACATTTCAAATCCCTTAGGCATCCCAATTACTTTTTCGCCCATCATGCCATTCAATTTGCTCCCAAAGTTTTTGAACCAGCTTTGAGTTTTATGCGGGTACTTTGCTACTGCGAGGTCTTTTCCTGATTGAAGAGGTTCAAGTAGCAAGTCAACTTCAGCTGTGGGGCACTGACCATCGTCATCAAGCGTAACGATATAATCACCTTTTGCGAAATTGTAGCCAGCCATACGAGCATTGGTTTGGCCGAAGTTGCGTGCAAAATTTATAACCTTTACGTGCTTGTTGGTTTCGGCGATATTTTTAAGAACAGAGAACACATCATCAGGAGAGCCATCAACGACTGCGATGATCTCATACTCATATTTGCTTGCCCGGTCTAGCATTACAGAGTCGATCTCTGAAATAACGAAACCTACGGTGTTTTGGCTTCTATAGCAAGGGATGACGAAACTGATGAGAGGTTTGATGGTCATTTTTCTTTCCTTGTGCAAACTTTCAACAAAGGCTATCTGGCGTAAAGCGACGCTGTCTCAAACGAGGGAGCGGTAAATATGCAGTATCCATGGCGTGTTGAACTGTCTCGAACCTTGTCGCCTATAGACTCCACAGGGCTTTCATATTCTATAGTTATACGGTCGTCCGCCTCTATCCTTTTAAGAACATCGAGGTCGGCCTCGTCGAAAAGAAATCTGATTCCGGAGCATCGCTTTGATTCGAGTGTCTTTTGGCATCCTTCTTCACACGGCAAAGGAGGTTTTATTCCTAAAGAAATATCGATGACTGCATCTACAAAATCATAATCAGTTGCCAGTTTGACTAGATGACTCCCTATACAGTCTCCTCCCATGCGGCTTCCGATCTCGATGATGTTTATGCGGTTATCATTGGCTCTGTCTATTTTTAGTTCAGAATGCGAGGCACCGTATTCTACGCCTAAATGGTCCAGTGCTTGTTTAACAACGTCAAGCACTTTCTTCTCAAGAGATTGATCGAGGTCGCCCGGAATAGTATGAGCAGTTTCAATGAAGTCCGGTGCGCCTGTAGTATATTTTTTCGTAATAGCTAGTGGATAGTGCTTTCCTTCCCATGAAATGAATTCAACGCTGTATTCATCGCCTTCTGCGAATTCTTCTATCATCACCGTGTTTCCAAAGGATTCATCAAGAGCAAGCTTTATCGCCTCCAAGAGCTCTGATTCGTTTTTTACCTTTGTAACTCCTCGGCTTCCCGAACGGTCGGCTGGTTTTACTATCAAGGGGAAACGAAGGCCTGAAATATCAATTTCGCTTCCAGAATGATAGGCAACACTCTTCGGAGAGGGGTCTCCGTTTTTCGCAAAGGACTTACGCATCTTCGCTTTATTCGTTGTGCGATCCACCGTGTTCACGCTGTTGCTTACGAGACCTAGCTTGTCGGCGACATAGGAGACCGTGATATTGCCAAGATCAGATGCTATGGTGCAGACTCCGTCTACGCCAATTTCAGCACATTTTTGTGCGATCTGTTCTTTTTCAGTAATGCTGATCGGATAAAAGAAATCGCTAGTTTTTTCACCGATATCGCCACACTTCCATGCAAAAACGTGTGTTTCGATACCGCGTTTTTTGGCCGCCTCAATCAATGGCTGCTGGAAATGGGAGGCACCGATTATGGCGATTTTTTTCACGAGTTCGTTCACCTCTAAATTGCAGATTCTTTGCAGGGCAATCAAAAACGAGTTATATGCGGCTGCAGTCTTTATTATTGTACTTCATCATCGCTGGCTAGATTATTTTCATCTGCGTTTTCTGACGGTGTTGATTCGTCTTGAAAAGAATATGGCAAATACTTAAAAACTGAGATATTTTTTGTGAGAGGCTCGACTTTTTCTGTGCTTACGTGTGCGACTCTCGAATCGAGATAGTTCGTAACGTTCGCCATATGCGAACTATTGTTCTTCGATATGTAGTAGACATTGTCGTCAAGAAGGCTTTCACCATAAAGGTCAGAGAGTCCGTTTTCCTCAAGTTGATCATAAAAGGCTCCAGTATATGTATAGCTTCCGCCGGATATGATCAGATTTGTAAGCCCTTCGGGATGGATTCTGAAAGGGTCGTAGGCGTTTGCGCTGTTCGCAATGGAAAAATCATAGACAAATACTTTATCCGGGTTTGAGATGGCATACGATTCGACCTGCGCCATTTTGTATAGAGAAGCTGAATCTCTTTTAGCATGAAGCTCTTTTACGTACGCTTGACAAATATAGCAACTAGCTCCAAGTGAAAGGATCAGAATCGTATACGCAAGAAGTTTTAGAGAAGATTCGCGCGCAGAGTCTTTGATCTGGATTTCAGACGAAACCACTTCAGTCGGCGACTTTATTTCAGGAGAACTTGCAATGTTTAAAAGCAAAATCAGCAAAATCGTGCTTAGCGGAATCGAGATACATTGAAAACTGCGAAGCGGAAAGCGGCCTTCAAGACAAAGATAGAAAGCTAGGATCACCGATAGGAAAAGAAAAACAAGTGTTTTAAGGAGCGTTTGTTTTGCTGCGGCTTTATTCCGCTTCCAAGTTGAGCGTATGACGAACAAAATCGCGAGCAGTAAGCCAACGAGTGCAATGAACATACCCTTGGCTTCGTTGTTTGTAACTAACAGGCGAACACCGAGCTTAATTGCTCCATATAGTCCAGGTTGTACCTCTTGATACTCTTCTGATTCGGCAATGGTTTTTAGGCTGTCCTTGTTTATTGATTCATCAAGATAGGATACGGACGCAGCGAGATCGTAGACCTCTTCTCCCCAGCCGATCGAATCATAAAGCTCTTTTGCCTGATCGTAAGAAGGTTTTGGATAGTCTTGGAAAGCAGCTCTATATTCGTTGTATTCCATATAGTTTGCATTATCACCCGTATGTCGGATGGTGAAGTCGGTGATATATAGTGAGCCGCAAAGTACAACCCCTGCAGCAAAAGCGAGTAAAATCTTGCGCTTCTTTTTTCTTCTTTGCGGTCGCGGAGTTTTCGAAAACCATTTGAATGCAAGCGCTATAGTCCAGAAAACAAGCAAGCAGTATCCAGCTGAAAGACGCTCCGCGAAGCAAAGGAACATGAAGAATACACTCCAGGCTAATTGTTTGGTAAGGGTTTTATTGCTGTCTTTGCTGGTTAGGTCAATGCTGCAGATAATTGAGACAGCGGCTGTGCCAAGCAATGCCGAGGTTGCGGTAAACTGCATGCGTTGTACGGGGTACATAAAGAAAATAATGAAAAATACAGCAGACAATATAATGGATACTGCGATGGGGATAGTAACTTTTTTCGCTGCGATGAATAATCTTGCAAAGATGACCACAAGGCTTGAGTAGATCATTGCGATCTCGATCAATGAATACCATTGAACACTGTTGTTTAGCTGGTAAAGCAATGAGATAGCCCAAGAAAGACAGGGGCTATAGAAGGTTAGCTGCCAATAAGGTTCACCTGTCTTTTCCCCCGCCAATGTCATCATGACGTTATAGTCATCTATGGTATCGAACACGGTTCCGAAAAGAAGATAAACAGCTCCCATGAACAATGCGACAAGGAAAGCTGCGAACAAATAAGGATGAGAGAGGAATTTCGTATTCATGAATAACTTCCGTTGTGTTAATGGGGTCGGTTAATAAAGGCTCGTTTCACACAACCGTGTAGACATAGTTTACAGAGATATTTCTTTTCATGATAAGGTATGTACTTATTTGACTAGATAAAAGCTTGTCATCAAAAGGCTCAATGCCGCTAAAGGAAGTTGAATGGTGAGAAGTTGAAGAGTGAGGAGACGCGATGCCGGATTTTACAGGAAAAAAGATCCTTATGCTGGGCGCTTATCCTTGGATGGAGCTCGCAATAGAGAAAGCTCATGAAATGGGAGCAACGGTTGCAGTCACGGACTGGATAAAAGATGCCCCTGCAAAACATCTCGCCGATGAGTCATATGATATTAGCACCATGGACCCAGATGCCCTCGAAGGTTTAGCTAGAGAAATAAAAGCCGACGCGGTTTTTTTAGGCGTGACCGACAACAATCTTATTCCAGGTTATGAGCTATGCCGGCGTTTAGGATTGCCTTGTTATGCGAATAGCGATCAATTTTCCGAGACACTAAATAAAGACAGATTTAAAGAGCTCGCATTGCGTAATGGCGTTTTGGTGGCTCGGTCTTGTGATAGCGGAAGCTTTGAAGAGGCTGATCTCCGAGGCCCTTTCATCGTGAAGCCCGTAGATAGCTACAGTTCAAAAGGCATTTCAGTTTGTTTTGACGAAAAAGACCTCCCGCAAGCTATCGATTACGCTCGAGATGTATCTGCTACAAACAAGGTCATCATTGAAGAATATCTTGAAGGTGACGATATCTATGCGTATTTTACCGTCCAAGATGGCAAGGTTAGCTTGTCTGCCCTTGCGGATAGATTGATGTTTCTTGGAAACGTCGAGAAATCTCATGCGCCACTGCCTCAGCTTTATTGGTTTCCGTCTAAGTATGTGGACCTTTATTACGATCAAGCGCATGATGCAGTACAAAGAATGATCGATGATCTCGGCATAGAACAGGGAAGTTTTATGCTGCAGGGTTTTGTGATTGATGGGAGAGTTGTCTTTTTCGAAATGGGGCTAAGGCCCACTGGCGGAGCAGGGTTTATTTTGATCCGAGCTGAAAATGAAATCGATCAACTCGAGATGCATTTGAGGTATTCATTAGGTCAAGATTTTGGGCCTTGGGATATCGCAGAATACGACAACCCGCGTTTTGAAAAACCCGCCTGTGTCCTGGTTCCTTTGCTGAGCGAAGGAACGATCTCTTGTATCAAAGGGATGGATGTGGTGATGGACTCTCCTTATTTGGTTCGTGTTCTCCAGTTGCGCGAAGAAGGAGACGTTCTTGATGGGGGAAGCACGCTCAATCAGGCTTTATCTCGTATTTATCTTATGGCGGATACTAAGGAGCAATTGCGCGAAGAGATTCTTCGAATTACAAGGGCTCTTGACGTTGTGGGGGAAGATGGGTCAAGCATGCTTGTTCCTTGGTTTACTGAGGATGATCTTGATAAACATATAGGGCATTGATGGGTTTGTGCGCTAGGGCCTGTCAGAGGCTCAGGCCGATCGATTGTGTAGAAAACAATCATGTTTATTCGGCAATCAGGAAACTGCCATTAGTATTGTCTAGTGAGTGAGTCAACCTTATAAGGAGGCCATGGGATCCCATTTTAAATACTTATTGATTCTGCATATATTACTTCTATTTTATTCTTTCGGTAATGTTTGTAGTAAATTTGCTGCTGAGCAGCCCTTTTTCAGCCTTGCTTTTATCGCGTGGTATTTTGGGATGCTTGCGATCATGGCGGTCTATGCTCTGGGATGGCAGCAGATACTCAAGCGGATGCCTTTAACGAGTGCTTTTTCCAATAGGGCGATAACGATAGTTTGGGGCATAGTCTGGGGTTTGGTATTTTTCTCCGAGCCTGTAACTTCTGGTAAGGTCGTAGGCGCGATTATCATTATTGTGGGGGTTGTGCTGTTTGCTCATGCAGACCGAACAAACGTGTCTAATGAAGAAAACCCCGTCGAGAAAGTCGAAAGCGCGGATTCTTTAGGCAGCGCGCCCGAAAAGGACATGGCCCATGAATGAGTCTCTCTTACTGTACTCGGGTATTATGCTTTTCGGCACGTTCATCGCTGCTGTGTCTCAGGTTCTTCTGAAAAAAGAAGCAATGAAGAAGCATGGATCAGTCGTTGCTGAGTATCTGAATGTTTCTGTTGTTTTGGCGTATACGCTGTTCGTTATCTCTACGCTCATGACCGTTATTGCATATACAGTCATTCCATTGTCTTTAGGACCTGTTTTAGCCGCAACAAGCTATGTTTATGTAACCATATTTGGTGTCGCGATTTTTAAAGAAAAGATCAGTGCTAAAAAAGTTTTTGCTCTAGCATTGATCATTTTAGGAATAGCTATATACAGCATCTTCTCGTAGATAACAGGATGAAAGATTAAGCAGATCATATGCTTAATTCGCATGAGTAAGGTGAAACTGTACTTAAAACGAACCCTGATGTCGAAGTGTTGATTCGACATCAGGGCGAGTAGGCGCAAATCTTTTTTTGAGAGGGAAGTTCGGCCTGAATTCCAAAGAGAATTATGCTTTCGTTCTGTCCCATTTGCCACTCGAATTGACATGGTATTTGCCGATCCACGTATTGGTGGCCATCACGCCATCAGCTCCAACGTAGTAGTTACCTACCCATTTGGTGCGTTGCATCGCGCCAGACTTGTCGAAGTAATACCATCTGTTGTTCACTTTTTGCCAACCGGTCTTCATGGCACCAGAAGCATTGGAATAGTAGCGCTTGCCGCTCACGTCATAGAAACCGGTCTTCATGACACCATCGGTCGGGTTGAGGTAATACCACTTGCCCTTCACCTTCTGCCAACCCTTCGCCATAGCGCCGGAGGACTTGTAGTAATACCAACCGTTCGATTCACGATTCCAGCCGGTCTTCATCGCTCCGGATGTGGGGTTGAGGTAGTACGTCTGACCTGAGATGGTCTTCTTGCCGGTCTGCATCACGCCATTGCTGGCCATGTAGTACCACGTGTTCTTGACCTTCTTCCAGCCGGTCTTCATCGCACCATCGGAACCGAGCCAATACCATTTGCCATCGAGCTTCAGCCAGTTCACGTTCATCCAGCCCGCACTATCGAAATGATAGAGCTTGCCGCCGATCTTCACCCACTCGTTAGCAGGGTAGGACTTCCCGTTCTGCGCAGCCTTCGTCTTCGAATCGTAAGCGAACCACCATTTGCCCTTGCTCTTCTTCCAGGTGCCCGTCGCTACGACTGGGCTGGTCGAGGTAGGTTTATTGGTGATCGTTCCCGAGGGGGTGTTGGGTTTGCTCTCGGTCGAGGGAGTGCTGGTCGTTGGAGTGCTTGGTTTGGTCTGCTCCGCTTTTTCGATAAGGAACTTGATTTCTTGCGATCCGCTAAAATTAACGATGCCGCGAATCGTGATCGTCGCATAGCCAGGATTCGTGTTGTTCTTGTAACTAAGAGTGTAATCTGCTCCCTCTTCGAGGGTGATGGAGCCGTATGTGATGACGGGCTTAGGCGTGAGTGCTTTGCCCGTGTATTTCTGCTTCTCGACCTTCGCTGTTGCTTGATCGATGGAGATGGCAGAAACTCCGAGCTGTTTCAATGAGGTCGCATAGGTCGCGGCGACGCCTGTAGGAATGCTCTCGTTGGTGAAAGCCTGTTTGCGATCGTTGAACCACGTTTCGTTCGGAAGCTCCTTTTGGCAAGTGAACTTCGTTCCGACGGTTATCTTTTCGAGGCCAGTCGGCTCCCAGAACATGAGCGCCATCATGGTGACGTTCGAGGTATCGAAGCTCGAAAGATCGAGCGCGACGAGTGCTTCGCAATTGGCGAACATAAGGGACATGTCCGTAACGTGGGCGGTGTCGAAGTTCGCGAGATTCACCGACTTCAGAGCCGTGCACTTATAGAACATGCCTGACATGTTGGTCGCGGCTGATGTATTCAGGGAGGAAAGATCGAGTGATGTCAGCCCCGTACACCCCGCGAACAGTGCGGTCATGTCGGTCGTGCTGCTCGTGTTGAGAGGGGAGACGTCGAGTGAGGTCAAGCTGCTGCATCCTGCGAACATCGCTGCCATATCTCGGACGTTGCTCGTATCGAGGTTGGAAAGATCGAGCGAGGTCAAGCTGCTGCAATCATGGAAGAGATTCATCATGTCGGTGGTGCGAGATGTATTGAAGTTCGACAGATCGAGCGAGGTGAGGCTCGTGCATCCTGCGAACATCGAGGACATGTCGGTAACGTTGGAAGTGTTGAGGCTTGGAAGGTCGAGCGTGGTCAGGCCGCTGCAGTCCGCGAACATGGAAGACATGTCTTTTACTGCAGAGGTGTCAAGATTCGTGAGACCTTCGATGCTGGTGAGACTGGTGGCGCCGCGGAATAGGTAATCGAGTCGTTCTCCTGCCTTGATACTTCCCTGGAATTCAGCGACGGTGAACGTTTGGTCTGCCCAAGGCCACGCGCTGCTGCTAGGCAGCTCACCTGAGGAGGAGCCATTGGCTGGACGAATGATGAGGCGCTGATCGTCTATCATCCATTCGCAGGTGCCGACGGATTGCCAATCGGCGGCTGCGCCGAGGGAGGTAGTTGTGTTCGAGGACTGGTCGTCACTGTTGTCTGCCCATGCGGGGGAAAGAGAGGCGCTGTTCAAGAGGAGCGCGAGCCCGATCGCGGCTGCGATGGCGACGATCGACCTGAAAAGATTGAGGGGATGGCGGGATGCGATAGAGCGAGCTGTCGTCTTCAACTTCTCTTCCTTTCGACGTAGGCCTGAAATCGAGAAATGCGCTGTTAGCTGCAATATGTGATCGTTGAAGACGGCATCTTTGTGCGGCGTCCGCTTGAGCTCAAGGTTGGCTCGCGCCCTTTTTCTTCGCGGTGCCTGTTGAAGCTGGCGCACGAGCGCAGCATGGCTACGGCAGCACATTCGCTCGGCGATGTTGGCTCCAAGAGCGACGAGCGTACACGGCACGCTGCATCATCGTCATGTCGTCTCCATGCAGCGATTATAGCACCGCGCAGAAACAGGGTTAAGTCCCATGAGTGCAGCAGACCTATTGCAGGGCATCATGCCAGTGAAAAAGCGTATGAAATTCGGCGATCGTTTACAGGGCTGTTATTCGGTAAATTTGAGGAATTTCAGGATATGTTCTGCGACACAGACGACGGTGTTGTCTTGTTTGACGATTTCAACTTTGGCAACGGTCTTGCCAGTTTCTTCGTCGACTGAGATCACTTCATAATTGCAGGTGATGGTATCCCCGAAATAGACGGGTGCCGTGAAGCGCACGTGATCGTAGCCGTAGGATGCAACAGGACATTCATCGTCGTAAGGCTGATGGATCAGTGTTGACGCAGTGCTCGAGAGTGCAAAGGTCAGCACGCCATGAGCGATGCGCGTGCCATACTGCGTACCCTTCATGTATTCCTCGTTGATATGAAACGGGCTGAAATCGCCCGTGATCCCTGCGAATTGATAGACATCCGATTCGGAAATGGTCTTAGTGAACGACTGCTTGTCGCCAACCTTCAGTGGAACTTTAACTGCCATGATGATCCCCCTTCATGTTGCTCCCATTGTAAGGCATGTATTCTGTCTGATACGAGGTGACGAGAGGTCGATACGAGAATGTTTCCTGGCTCTATTGCTTCTTGAAGACTCGAGTGCCGCCGGCATCGGGACGTTGGTCGCGACGGATCTTGCGCTGCGATTCAGGATCCGAGATAAGTTCAGTTTTGTCCACGGCGTTGTCGCTGATCAGCTGGGTTGGTGTTTCTTGCATTGACTGACCAGAGATCATTTGTGTAGGGGCTTCCGAGCTTGAGATGATCTGCGTTGGTGCGCGGTCGGCCGATGCGTTGCCGACGGGGTGTTGCTCGTCGTAGTTCACTGCGAGCAGGCTATCGAGGGCGGCTTGCTTGCCATAGTCATCATCATTTGTGGGCGTGTGCGAAACTCGTACGTTGGTGGCAGGTTGTGCGCTGCGCGCTTCACGAGATGCCGATGGGCCTCCCTGTTCCCCAAAGAGAACGGTATTGCCAGGTTGATCGTCGGCAAGAGCGGCCCGCAGATCTTCGGCCTGCCGGTCCGCCTGTTGTCCATTCTGGTCGTCGCGCTGATTGGTCGAGCGTTCGGATCGGGCTGCGCCTTGCTGAGAAGCGCTGTTGGCGGGCTGTTTCGACGGCGCTAAGCGTGTTCCCGAGACGACCTCGGCGAGCGACACATAAGGGTAACCCGAGAACGAGCCGATCACGCGGCCGACTATCGTGAGCAACCACACCACAACAACAAGTCCCACGATCTGGAAGAGAATGCCACTGCTCGCTCCTTCGATCTCTTCAGGAGCGAGCAGAACTACCGCGACAGGGATCAAGCAGAACAGAGCAGAAGCGAGATAGCGCATCCAGTACGCGAGCGCAGGTGCGTCCTGGCCATTGGCCTTCACGATGCGAATGCCGACGATAGCTTTTCCGATCGTGCGACCCTTCGTTGCCATGGGAACAGCGGCGAACAGTATTGCGCCAATGCCGAGCAAGATCAGGATCGCGGTCATGGGATCAGCCATGATGCCGCCGACGAAGCGGAAGGCGAGCGTTTTCGCGCCTGAGCGCGACGGATCGATAGCGAGCGCCTTCGCGATCTGAGCATCGGTCGGGCTGAGCAGGATCCAGGCGATCGCGAAGATCGCAACGAGAATCGTAAGGTCTACGACGACAGCGATCAGTCGACGTGTGAGGGTAACGCGACTCGCCCCACGTTCGATCGAGCGTTCGTTCACCTCGGTCATGCTGGGGAGCGCCCAAGAAAGCGGGATCATCAGCCAGAAGCCGAGCATCGTGCCCGTGGTGTTGAGGATGAGGTCGTCTACGTCGAAGAGGCGATAAGGGTGATCGTAGATGCCGAAGAGCGCGGTCAACTGTGAGGTCTCGAACATGAGCGTTGTAGCCAGGCCGATGAGCAGCGTTTGCCACCAGCGACAGCGGAAAAGATAGCAGAGGTAAGCGCCCAGGGGCATGGTCAGCATGACATTGAAGATCGCCTCATATACAGCTTGCGCTTTGAGCGTCGGCCCCCAGGTGCTGCGGTCGGCGAGGCTGAAATCGGTCGTTTCGCGGATTTGCTCGAGAACATGGAACGGCTGAAGCTGCGGCGTTTGCGCTATCTCGACGATGTGACTCGGATCCTTTGGTAGTGGGAAAACGATCAGCGAGACCGCGCACATGCAATACAAGATGAAGGTGAAGACGACGAAGGTCTTCCAAACGGAGATAGCACCGAATCGACGGTACTGGTAGAGCGCGTAGGGCATCGCCAATATGATCGCCACCAGGGGGAATGCGAGAAACCCAAGTTGTATGTCATAAGCGAAGTTGCTCATAGGCTTCTATCCTAGCGAAAGTAGGGAAAGGGCAGGCGTTTCGCGCGAAATCTTCACGTTTGTAAGGGAGACGTAAGACGCAGTCGCAAGCGTGTGCGAGGTATTCGGTGCAAGGGCTTACACAGAATGTTTTGAGGACTGAAACGAGAAAGGTCAGATGTGCGCGAAACACATCTGACCTCGCAATCGAATGGAGCCAACGGCGGGACTCGAACCCGCGACCTGCTCATTACGAGTGAGCTGCTCTACCAGCTGAGCCACGTTGGCGCGTTCATGGTTCCAAGAAGAACCTCGAAGCAGCTTTGAAGTATACCGACAAACAGGCAAAAAAACAACCATCAGGTATCAAGCGGCGCTTGGCAAAAGCTGCGCGAGGAATGATGTCTAACATTAATCTTGAAGAGAAAGGAAACAAACGAACAGGCCATGCCGCGCGAGCAGTTCAGATCACGACTCGGGTTCATCCTCATCAGCGCAGGTTGTGCGGTGGGGCTGGGCAACGTGTGGCGTTTCCCCTACATCGTCGGCGAATACGGCGGTGCGGCGTTCGTGCTGCTCTACTTGCTCTTCCTGGCGATCCTCGGCATTCCGATCCTGGTCGTCGAGCTAGCGGTCGGCCGTGCAAGCCAGCGTTCGATCGCGCGTGCTTTCGACCGCCTCGAACCCAAGGGTTCGAAATGGCATCGCTTCAAGTGGGTCGGTCTTGCAGGGTCATACCTGCTCATGATGTTCTACACCACGGTGGCCGGCTGGATGCTCTCGTATATCCCGAAGATGGCGACGGCTGATCTTTCGAACATGGACACCGCTGCCATGAGCGATCTATTCGCGAGTACGCTCGCTGATCCGGTGGCGATCGTGTTGTGGATGTTGGTCGCATGCGGGATCGCGCTGTTCGTGTGCCACCTCGGCCTTCAAAAGGGCATCGAACGCGTCACGAAAGTGCTGATGGTTTGCTTGCTCATCCTCATTGCTGTGCTCGTCGTGCGCGCGGTCACGCTCGAGGGCGCGGCTGAAGGCATCGCGTTCTATCTGTATCCCGACTTCGCGAAGCTCTTCGGTGACGGCGCGCATTTCGCGGATGCGGTGTTCGCGGCGCTGGGGCAGGCGTTCTTCACGCTCTCGATCGGCCTGGGTTCCATGGAGATCTTCGGCAGCTACATCAATAAGGATTTCGCGCTCGCCGGCGAAGCGGTGCGTATCGCTGGCCTCGACACGTTCGTTGCGCTCGCGACGGGCCTCATCATCTTTCCCGCATGTTTCGCGTTCGGTGTCGCACCTGATTCGGGCCCCAGCCTCGTGTTCGTCACATTGCCAGCGGTCTTCTCGCAAATGTGGATGGGCGGCTTGTTCGCCACGCTCTTCTTCGTATTCATGAGCTTCGCGGCCGTCTCAACGCTCATCGCGGTGTTCGAGGCCATCATCAGCTTTTGGATGGACCAGTGGAACTTGAGTCGCAACAAAGCGGTCGCAGTGAACGTCGTGCTGATCCCGCTGCTCTCGCTGCCCTGCGCGCTCGGATTCAACGTGTGGTCAGGCGTCGAACTTCCCGGCATCGGCAACATCCAGGCTATCGAGGATTTCCTGGTGTCGAACAACCTGCTCATCATCGGCTCGCTCGTGTTCACGATGTTCTGCGTCAGCAAACGCGGGTGGGGATGGGATAACTTCCTGCGCGAGGCGAATACGGGCAACGGTCTGCATTTTCCGAAAGCGCTCTACTATTGGATGAAGGTCGGCGTTCCGGTGCTCATCATCGTCGTGCTCGTATCTGGCTGGGCGCCCATCATCTCAGGATGGATGAGTGGATAGGCAGGGAAGCGGATCAAGCAACGCCTGTTGGTGCTCGAGTCTACGACATTAGCGCTAATTACACGTTGAACTTGAAGTGCATGACATCGCCGTCTTGCACAACATAGTCCTTGCCCTCTTGGCGTAGGCGGCCTGCATCGCGGCAGCCCTTTTCGCCGTTGTACTGGGAATAATCCTCGAAGCTGGCGGTCTCTGCTTTGATGAAGCCGCGCTCGAAATCGGTATGGATGGTGCCCGCAGCTTGCGGAGCCTTCGCGCCGATCGGGATGGTCCATGCGCGCACTTCCATGGGGCCGCTGGTGAAGAAGCTCTGCAGGCCCAGCAGCTTGTAAGCCTCGCGCACCAAGCGCGCCAGGCCAGACTCCTCGAGTCCGAGATCGCTCAAGTAGCTCGCAGCTTCTTCGGGGTCGACCTCGGCAAGCTCAGCTACCTCGGCTTCGATCTTCGCGCTGATAGGCACGGGCGTGACGCCGTCGATCTCGGCTAAGTCGGCATTCAACGCGTCTTCGTCGACATTAGCGATGTAGAGCATCGGCTTCATGGTGAGCAGATGTAGATCGTAGATGAGATCGCGCTCTTCGTCGGTCAGATCGAGCGTACGGGCGCGATGGCCTTCGTTCAGGCCCGCTTCCACCTTCAGAACAGCATCGAGCTTTTTCTTGGCGTCAGCCCCGCGCTTCGCTTCCTTTTCCAGACGTGGCTTCGCCTTCTCGATGGTAGCGAGGTCTGCCAGCACGAGCTCGGTCTTGATGGTCTCGACGTCGCTCGTCGGGTCGACCTTGCCCGAGACATGGGTGACATCAGGATCGGAGAAGAAGCGTACGACCTCGCAGATCGCGTCGGTCTCGCGAATGTTGGCAAGGAACTGGTTGCCCAGGCCTTCGCCCTGCGAAGCGCCCTCGACCAGGCCTGCGATATCCACGAATTCGACGGTGGCAGGCACGACGCGATCGGGGTCGTCGATCTCGGCGAGACGGTCCATGCGCGCATCGGGCACGGGCACGATGCCTACGTTCGGTTCAATGGTGGCGAACGGATAGTTCGCTGCCAGACCGCCCTTGTTGGTGAGCGCGGTGAACAGGGTTGATTTGCCGACGTTAGGAAGTCCGACGATGCCAATGGAAAGCGCCACGAGCCCATCTCCTCTAGATCGTGAAGCGAGCGCTTGAAGTGCGTTCGCTATTGGTGTTAAAAGTGTGCTCGGTAATGATACCACGCTGTGATGGGTCACGACTGTCGGCTGGCAAGGGGGAGGGGTTTGCGCCGCTTGCGCAGCCGCGGTTGGTCGCTGCTCTTCGTCAACCGTAAGCGAGCAGCTGTAGGCGCGAATCCCTCCCCCTTGCCAGCCTTCACGTCGTGGACCTCACTGCACTTCACCTTGTTTTTACAATTAGTTAACCTTGCGTTCGTTGAAGCAGCGTATACTTCAGATGTAAATACAACTCTCGTTCGTGCGGAGGTTTGGCGTGGGCGGCTTTTTCGGTGCAGTATCTCACAGAGACGTGACCCTGGATGTGTTCTTCGGCGTGGATTACCACTCTCATCTGGGAACGAAGCGCGCAGGTATGATCATCTTCAGCAAGGAAAAAGGCTTCCAGCGTCAGATCCACAACATCGAGAACACCCCCTTCCGTACCAAATTCGAAAAGGACCTCAACGATTTCGAGGGCACCAGCGGCATCGGCTGCATCAGCGATAGCGACCCCCAACCATTGCTCGTTCGTTCGCACCTCGGCGTGTTCGCGCTCACCACGATCGGCATGATCAACAATGCCGATGCGCTCGTGGACGAATACTTCGCCGACCATGGTAACCAGTTCATGGCCATGAGCTCGGGCAAGGTGAACGACACCGAACTGGTCGCGGCGCTCATCAACCAAAAGGACGATTTCGTCTCCGGCATCAGGAACGTGCAAGACAAGATCGAAGGTTCCATGACGTTGCTCGTCATGACCGAGAACGGCAACATCCTCGCTGCGCGCGACAAGCTTGGCCGTCTGCCGGTCCTTGTCGGAAAGAACCACGAGGGTTATTGCGCTTCGTTCGAATCGTTCGCCTACCAGAAGATCGAATACGAAACGGTCTACGAACTGGGCCCGGGCGAGATCGTGAACATCACGGCAGATGGCTACGAGACCTTGGCCGAGCCAGGCGACGAAATGAAGATCTGCTCCTTTTTGTGGACCTACTACGGCTATCCCACCTCCACCTACGAAGGCGTGAACGTCGAGGTCATGCGCTATCGCAACGGCGAGATCATGGCGCGCGACGAAGACGAGCAGGTCGGTATCCCCGACCTTGATTACGTGGCGGGCATTCCCGATTCCGGCACCCCGCACGCTATCGGCTACTCGACCGAATCGAAAGTTCCGTTCGGCCGTCCGTTCATCAAGTACACGCCTACCTGGCAGCGCTCGTTCATGCCCGCGAACCAGGACATCCGCAACAAGGTCGCGAAGCTGAAGCAGATCTCGGTCCCCGAGCTCATCAAGGACAAGGAACTGCTCTTCGTCGACGACTCCATCGTGCGTGGCACGCAGCTGCGCGAGACCGTGGAATTCCTCTACAACAACGGCGCGAAGGCGGTGCACATGCGCTCGGCCTGTCCGCCCATCATGTTCGGTTGCAAGTACCTGAACTTCTCGTCCAGCAAATCCGAGATGGAGCTGATCGCTCGTCGCGTCATCCAGGATCTGGAAGGCGACGAAGGCCAGCAGCACCTCGAGGAATACGCCGATGCCACTACCGAGCGCGGCAAGTGCATGCTGAAGGCCATCTGCGACGACATGGGCTTCGACTCGCTGCGCTATCAGTCGCTCGAGGGCATGATCGAGGCGATCGGCATCGACCCTTCGAAGGTGTGCACCTACTGCTGGAACGGCAAGGAGTAGCACCCGTCGCCTGCTTGCAAGCTGGGTTCCGCGAACGCATACGCTCATCCGAAGCGCATGGTCAGAAGGCCGTGCGCTTCTTCTTTTCCGCGCAGCTTCCCTGCGGCCCTGGTTTCAACTCCGCGTAGTCTCGTAGTAAACTAGAGACGAGAAGTTTTGAAGAGGTTGACCCGAAAGGACCCCTGAACATGGAATATAGAGAGATCGGCAAGACGGGTTGCAAAGTGAGCCCGCTCGGCTTCGGTATGATGCGCCTTCCGCTGAAAGAGGGCGGCCAGGCCGGCAATGGCACCAGCATCGAGGACGTGGATGTCGAGAAGACCATCGAGATGGTGCATTACGCCATCGATCACGGCATCAACTATATTGACACCGCGTTCAACTATGTGGGCGGCAACTCTGAGAAGATCGTGGGTCAGGCACTGGAAGGCGGCTACCGCGACAAGGTCTACCTGGCAACGAAGTCTCCCACCTGGATGTACAAGACCGAGAACGACTTCGATAGCTTGCTCGCCAAGCAGCTCGATCGCCTGAAGACCGATCACATCGACTTCTACATGCTTCACTCCCTGAACGGCGGCAGCTGGAAGCGCTGCCAGAAGGTAGGCGCGGTCGAGAGCATCATCAAAGCGAAGGAAGACGGCCGCGTGAACCACATCGGCTTCTCCTTCCACGACGACTTCGAGCTCTTCGAGGAAGTATTGAACGCCGCCGATTGGGACTTCTGCCAGATCCAGCTGAATTACTACGATCAGGAATTCCAGGCGGGCCTGAAGGGCCTCAAGCTCGCGGCTGAACGCGGCATCGGCGTCATCGTCATGGAGCCGCTGCGTGGTGGCTTCCTGGTCGATCTTCCGCCGAAGGTCCAGGAAGTGCTCGAGAAGAACACCGACAAATCGCCCGTTGAACTGGCGTTCGACTGGCTGTGGAACATGCCCGAAGTGGGCACGGTGCTCTCCGGCATGTCCAGCATGGAGATGCTGCAGGAAGATATCGCATTCGCAGAGAAGGCCAAAGTTGGCATGCTCTCCACTGAAGAGGACAATGTGATCGAGCAGCTGCGCGAGAGCTTCAGTCAGTTCTCCGTCATTCCCTGCACGGGCTGCAATTACTGCGTGGAATACTGCCCGGAGAAGATCGTCATTCCGTATAACATCACGGCCTACAATATGCGCTTCCTCTACGACAGCATGGAGATGGCGCGCGAGTATTACGAGGTCGAGGTGCCGAAGTTCGGTCGCACGGCCGAGAACTGCACGAGTTGCGGCTCCTGCGAGGAGATCTGCCCGCAACACATCGCCATCAGCTCTTGGATGCCCAAGATCGATATGTTGCTGGGCGAATGATGCAGCCGATCGACCTGGTCGCGATCGAAAAGCTCGTTCCGTCTGCGCTCAAAGCCTTCTTCGAGGAACATCCGCGAGTCGCACTTGCCTATTCGGGTGGGTGCGACTCGGTCTTTCTGCTGGCATGCGCGCGGGCGTGCGGAGCGGAGGTGCATCCGTTCACCATCGACACGGCGTTCCAGTACGATTTCGAGGGGGACGATGCGCGCTTGGCGGCTGCGCAGGTCGGTGCTGCGACCGAGACCATCGAACTCGATATCTTCGCACATCCCGAGGTCATCGCGAATCCGCCCGATCGCTGCTACCACTGCAAGCGCGTCATCTTCCAGGCGCTCTTCGATGCTGCGCGCGAACTCGGCATCGATACGGTCATCGACGGCACGAATGCGACCGACGATCCTGCGCGACGCCCTGGCTTTCGCGCGATCGAGGAGTTCGGGGTTCGCTCACCCTTGCGCGATGCGGGCTTGACCAAGGACCAGATCCGCGATCTTTCGCGCAAGATGGGCCTGCTCACCGCAGATAAACCCAACTACTCTTGCTTGGCCACGCGCGTCGAAGCTGGCCAGCAGATAACCCCTGAACTGCTTGAATCCTTTGTGCAGGAAGACTGGCTCGGCCGTGAAAACGGCGTGCATCGTGATACCCTGTAAACGCGTATGAAACGCGAACGTTCATAACGGGCCGCGAGGCGCTATCCAACGCGATTTGCGGACGCACCCATGTAGCATCGATCAGAAAGGGAAGGCCATGACCGCTCAAGACATTCGCGCGATGCTCGAAGAGCTTGCAGCGGGACGGAGCAGCGTCGATCAGGTGATGCTCTCGTTGCGCAAAGAGCCCTTCTCCGATCTGGGCTATGCGAAGGTGGACCACCATCGTGAACTGCGCCAAGGCGCGGCTGAAGTGGTGTATGGTGCGACGAAGACCTACGAACAGATAAAGGGCATCTGCCAGTCGCTGCTCGACCATGGGCAGACCTGCATCCTCATCACGCGTCTTTCGGCAGAATCGGCTGCAAAGCTCGCCGTGGATCTCGCGGATGCGGGCTTCACCTACCACGAGATTCCGAAGCTCGCCATCGTCGGCACGATGCCTCAGCCCAGCGGCAACGGCACCATCGTGGTGGCTGCGGCAGGCACGAGCGATATGGCGGTCGCTGAAGAAGCCGCGCTCACGGCCGAAGCGCTTGGCAACGAAGTCCATCGTGTCTACGATGTGGGCGTCGCGGGTATCCATCGGCTGCTTGCGCACATGGACGAGCTGATGGAGGCCCAAGTGGTCGTGGCGGTCGCGGGCATGGAAGGCGCGCTCGCCAGCGTGGTGGGCGGCATGGTGTCATGCCCGGTCATCGCGGTGCCCACCAGCGTGGGTTACGGCGCGTCGTTCGGGGGAGTGGCGGCGCTGCTCGCCATGCTCAACTCGTGTGCCAGCGGCGTGAGCGTCGTGAACATCGACAACGGGTTCGGCGCGGGCTTTCAGGCGCACCTCATCAATCATCTGCAGACCAGCGGCGCGAGCGACTAGCATTCGCACTCGATCGACAGGAAACGATACGACATGGAGATCCATCTTGACCTCACCCAGAGCGCGACGCGCATACAGTTGCTCGACAGCCTCATCGCGCTCATGACGCCCGCTCAGCGCGAGCGTTTCGATTACATCCTGAACCACACGGTCATCGCCGATAAGCATCATCATTCGATCGCGGAAGTGAACGCTTCGATCGACGCGATGACCATCGACGATGCCCTGAAGGACCAGTTGCGCGGTGTGTACGCGATCCTTGCGGCTGCCGAAGCGAAGGTGCACGGGTGCACGGTCGAAGAGACGCATTTCCACGAGGTGGGCAACGCGGCGGGCATCCGCAATGCGCTCGCGATCTGCGCTGCGTTCTACGTGTTGCAGCCGACCCGTATCACGGCAACGGGTGTTCAGACGGGGGAGGGCAAGATCCAATGCGCCCATGGCCTCATGGATATCCCCGCTCCAGCTACGGCTGCTATCCTCGAGGGCATTCCGCGTGCGACGCCACTTTTGAAAGGCGAGCTCTGTACGCCCACGTCTGCCGCCATCATCAAGTACTACGTGCAGGAGTTCGTGGCGTAAGTGCTGATCCTCGATCGATATCAACCGACCTACGAAGCGGGCTCGGGCGGATTCGCGACGGTCATCGTTGCATGGGATACGCGCATCCAACGCGAGGTCGCCATCAAATGCCTGCCGCTCGAAGACGCATCCACGCGCACGCTTTCAGCTGACCAGATCAATGCAGGGCTGAACAACCCGCAGAATCCTTACGCGGATGCTGAATCGGTCAGCATCATGCTCGATTCCGGTTTCGCCGAGAAGAACTCCATCCCCGGTCTTGAAGAGGCGCGCACGGCAGCGCTGCTGAACGACCCGAACATCGCCTCGATCTACGACTTCGAGATCCAGGGCAATGCCGCTTACATCATCATGGAGCTGGTGGATGGCATCTCGCTCACGGACCTGATGCAGTATTTTCCCGAAGCCATCGATGCTGACGTGGTGGCCGCGGTCTTCAAGGCGGTCTCGCATGCGCTCGAAGTGGCCCACAAGAACCACGTGTTGCATCTCGATATCAAGCCCGACAACGTGCTCATCAACACGCAAGGCCAGGTGAAAGTGGTCGATTTCGGTCTCGCGCGTTTAGCTGACGGCTTCGGTTTCGGCGTGGCGACCGGCGGCACCATCGGCTACATGCCACCTGAACAGATGGAGCGCGAAGAGCTCGACGAACGCTGCGACCAGTGGGCGCTCGCGAGCCTTACCTACGAAATGCTCACGCGGGGCGATAACCCGTTTCGCGCGAATAGCATCGACGAGGCGCTCGACACCATCTATGATGCCGAGATCGTCATTCCATCCCTGTGCATGGAGGATGTCGACGAACAGCTCGACGATGCCATCTTCAAGGCGCTCGATCCCGACAAGGAGGGGCGCTATCCGTCGGTGCATGCGTTCGCGCGCGACGTGAAGCCAGCGCTCGGCAATGCGAAGCAGGGCGTGAAGAAGCTCGCCAAGGTGGTGGCGTTCGCGGTCGGTTCGGACGAGGACGATGCGACCCTCACCGATACGGATGTCTTCGACGAAGACGAGATCGATACGATCGGGGATGACGCCGAAGAAACGGGCGCGTATCCTCTGAATTCGCGTCGCAACCGAAAGAAGAGCCAGCAAAGGAGCCAGCCGGTCAGCGTGCCGTTCGACGACTATGGCGATGGCTTTTATCCGGCCTCTGCCAGAAGTCGCTTCCCGATGGTGATGCGCATTCTTGCGTTGCTCGGATGCGTGCTGGTCAGTTCGGTGGCATTCTCCAATTTCAGCCTCTTACCAGGCTGGGAGTCGCCCGCTCTGTGGGGGGCGCTCCTTCTCGTAGCGGTCGCTGCTTTCGCGGTGCCGCATGTGGGTGCGCTGCTTTCGTTCTCGCTGCTCGGTCTCGCGCTCGTGAACAACAACGCGCTGCTCGTGGGTATTCTTGTGGTGGCGGCAACGTTCGCCTGGTGGTTCTTCATCGGGCGCGACGGCTCGCGTCAAGCGAATGCGGCGCTACTCTCGACAGCGGGGTCGTCGATCGGACTCGGATCCCTCACGCCGCTCATCACGGCGTATTTCTTGCATCCGCGCCAAGCCTTCCTCACCACGCTCTATGCAGCATTCTTGTCAGTAGTGCTGGCGGGGCTCGGTTCGGTTTCGATCACGTCGTGGGATATCTTCCAATTTTGGAACATTCACATGTGGACCGAAGTGAACGCGAACATCATCACGACACTGCAGAACCCCATGACCTGGGCGATCATCGTGTCCTGGCTCATCAGCGCACCGCTCGCATCGCTGCTCTTCGATCGCTGCTCCACGCTCGCGAGCATCCTCGGCGGCGTGTGCGCGGTGGCGATCACGTGCATTCTGCCCGCGCTCGTCTCAACGTTCATCCTGGGCCACGATCCCGACCCGGTCTACATCTTGCTCACCATCTCTTCGGGCATCATCATGGCGGCCATCGCCGTGCTCTTTCCTGCGCGTCATAACGCAGAGTGACTTCTTAGCCCTCTTCACAGCGCCAGTGCGCGACTTGGTAGGGCGCTCCGCCCCGGTACCGGGTCGCTCTCTAAGGCGCTTTTACAGATCGATTTCGTTGTCACACTGTAGCTTTTTGTACAGGAGCGAGTCGATATAATGAGAGAAAAGCCCGCGCGCGATCGCGCGCTCACTGCGAGAGGAGCCCCTATGCGTATTGATATGTCGAACGGCGCTATCGAAACGGTCCCGAACGAGAAAGTGCTCGCCTCGATCGGCGACCACATCGACAATCCGATTCCGAACCCACCCACGCCGAAGCTTGCTGCAACGGTCATGCTGGTGCGCGATTCCAAGCCAGGCGATACGAAGTATCGTATCGAGGACGGCAACTTCCCGCCCGATTTCCCGAACAGCCAGAACGTCGAAGTGTTCATGCTCCGTCGCGTGAAGACCATGGATTTCGTGCCCGATGCGGTCGTATTCCCTGGTGGCCGCGTGGACGAGCGAGATTCGAACCCCGACCTGCCTTGGTGCGGACCGAGCCCGAAGGACTGGGCGGACCTGATGGGCGTTTCTGAAGACGAAGCGCGTCGTATCGTGGTCGCTGCTGCGCGCGAGGTCTTCGAGGAATGTGGCGTATTGTTGGCGGGCCCGGACGAGACGTCCACCGTCACCGATCTTTCCGACCCGAGCTGGGGCGCGAATCGCGAGGCACTCGTTGCGCACGAGATCGGTTTCGCCGACCTATTGGTGGAACGCGACCTCATCTTGCGCACCGACCTGCTCGGTCTGGTCGCGAACTTCTGCACGCCTACGTTCGAACCCAAGCGCTACGACACCTTCTTCTTCTCGGCGCTCATGCCTGAAGGCCAGTACGCCGACGATAACACCTCTGAAGCGCAGATCGCGGATTGGGTCACGCCCTCTTATGCCGTGCGCGAAGCGGACGAGAATCGCTGGCTCGTCGTAGCACCGACGCTCTTCAATCTCACGCGCATCGCAGAGGCTCCTTCTGCGGAAGAGTTCGTTTCGAACCGCAAGAAGGTGAAGAAGATCATGTTCAAGCCGCTCCGCAAGGACGACGGCACCATCGTGCTGCACGCGGATATCTAGCGTTGAGAGCGAAGGCGAGATGATGAACGGCCATGAGCGTACGTCTTAAGATAACCGAGCATGCGGTCGATGGCGCGTTGGATGAAAGGATGCTCGCGCTCGAGCGACACGATCTGGACCATCCTCCTGCTATCCCTGTTCAGCCGAAGCTTGCTGCAACGGTCATGCTGGTGCGCGATTCCAAGCCAGGCGATACGAAGTATCGTATCGAAGACGGCAACTTTCCGCCCGATTTCCCGAACAGCCAGAACGTCGAAGTGTTCATGATCCGTCGCGTGAAGACCATGGATTTCGCTCCCGATGCAGTGGCGTTTCCGGGTGGTCGTATCGACGAACGTGATGCGAACCCCGATCTGCCCTGGTGCGGTCCTAAGCCAGCAGAATGGGCGCGATGGCTGAGCGTTTCAGAAGACGACGCACGTCGCATCGTGGTCGCTGCTGCACGCGAAGTCTTCGAGGAATGCGGTGTCCTGCTGGCAGGTCCGGATGAAGCATCCACCGTCACCGATCTCTCCGACCCGAGCTGGCGCGCGAATCGCGAGGCGCTCGTCGCGCATAAGATCGCCTTCGCCGACTTACTGATCGAGCGCGGCTTGGTGGTGCGCACCGATCTGCTCGGTCTCGTTTCCAATTGGTGTACGCCAGCGTACGTGCCGAAGCGCTTCGATACGTATTTCTTCGCTGCACTCGTTCCTGAGGGACGACATGCAGATGGCAATACGTCGGAGGCACAGGTCGCAGGGTGGGTCACGCCATCTTATGTCGTGCGCGAGGCGGATGAGGAAAGATGGCTGCTCTTTCAACCGACGCTGTACAATCTCGAGCAGGTGGCTCGCGCGCAGTCGGCTGCAGCGCTCGTGGCTGACCGAAAGGTCGTGAAGAAGGTGCTTCAACGCCCGATCGAGCAGCCTGATGGAAGCATCGTGATGCATGCCGATCTTGACTGACCGCACGAGGTTCATCGCAGGGCGCGGACTCGACCTAGTGGCGACCGAGCGATGGATCGACCGTTCGTATGAAACGATATGAAGAAGGAGGCCATCGTGGGCTTCATCGTTGACAAAGAACCATTCCCTGGCGGAAGCGTGAGCGAGCGCGTCTCGTGCGTGCGTGCGGATAATCCCTCTGCCATGACTTACACCGGCACGAATACATGGATCTTGGCTGAGGCAGAAAGTCCCGAATGCATCGTCATCGACCCTGCTCCTGCAGGTCAGCATGTGCAAGATGTGATCGATGCTTGCGTGAATCAAGGATTGCGCGTGGGTGCGGTGGTCTGCACGCACATGCATCCCGACCACACGGAAGGCGCGGTCGAGCTAGCTGATATGACAGGTACGCGCGTGTATGCGCCCTTCGACGGAACTCTGCAGCCTGGTCCATTCTGCCCGATCGAGAACGGCCCTGAACTGCAGGTCGTACCGCTTCCTGGTCATTCGAGCGACTCGGTGGGGCTCATCTATCCTGCGGACCATTCGATGTTCGTAGGCGATGTCGTGTTCAAGCATGGTCCGACCGTGGTCTACTATCCTGATGGCGACCTGACCGACTATATGCAGTCGCTCGACGCGCTCGAAGCGATCGCGCGTGAAGACGATGTGCGCGTGTTCTATCCTGGGCATGGCTATCCGATCGAAGACCCGTTGGTCGCGATCGAGGCCACGCGCGAGCATCGACTCGATCGCTTGCAGCAGATCGAGGATGCGCTCGCGAACGGGGTGGAGCGCGATGCGGATGCGCTCGTGGATGCGGTCTATGTGGGGCTCGATCCAGAGTTGCGTGACCCAGCTTTTCGCAGCGTGAAGGCGCAGCTGCTCTATCTCGATGAGCGCGATGCTCTCTAATGAAGCGATGAGCTTTCTCGAATGAACTCGATCATGAAAAAAGAGCGCCTCGGCGCTCTTTTTTCATTTCAGTAGATGTCCTTGAGTCGTTCGTTGCGAAAGGGGAGTGATGGAGTGAAGGCTGCGGAGCTTCTGAACGGAATCACTCCCCTTTCGCAGACGGAGCCGAATCTAGTACAGATACCCCAGCTTCTTCGCTTCGAAGGTCAGTTCGTCGCGGAAGTCGGGATGCGCGATGCTGATCAGGCGACGCGTACGCTCGGGGATGTCGCAGTACATCAAGTTCACGCAACCATACTCGGTCACGAAATACTGCACGTCAGTGCGCAGGGAAGTCACGACGCTACCAGGCGTGAGGATGGGCGCGATCTTCGACACGACGCCGTTCTTGGTCTTCGTGGTGGAGGTCATCGCGATGATAGCCTTGCCGTTCTTCGCCAAGGTCGCACCACGAATGAAGTCGACCTGTCCGCCCGTGCCCGAATACTGGCGCGTACCGATGCTCTCGGCGCACACCTGGCCCGTCAGGTCGACCGATACAGCGGAGTTCACGGATACCATATTGTCGTTCAAACGGATGAAGTCGGGGTTGTTCACGTGGGAATAAGGCGTGAAGAACATGCCTGGATTATGGTCGATGAAATCGTAGAGATACTGCTGGCCAGATGCGAATCCTGCGACCGAAACGCCTGGCAAGTAGCTCTTGCGGCTGTTGTCGATGACACCCATCTCTTGTAGCTCAGCCATAGCATCGTTGAACATCTCGGAATGCACGCCCAGGTGCTTGCGTGCCTTCAGGCCATCGGCGATGGCGTTCGCGATCGAGCCGAATCCGAGCTGGATGCAGGAGCCATCGGGGATGAGCTCGCAGATGATGTCGCCCACGATCTTCTCTTCAGGCTTGGGCTCAGCGATGGGCATCTGGGTCATGGGCTGATCGATCTCGACGAACGCATCGATCTGGGAAACATGCAGGTTGCGCTCGAGGCCATTCACCCACGGCACGCTCGGGTTGATCTGCGCGATGATGTGCTTAGCGCTGCGGATGCCCTCGGGGCGACAGCCAACGTGTCCGATGTTGCAATAGCCATGCTTGTCGGGAGGAGTCATAGCGATGAACGCCACATCGATACCGTCGTTCTCCACGAGATTCTTGGTGCGATGGAGATGCAGTGGCACATATGCGGTGTGACCAGCGGAGATGCCATTGCGCTCGTTGCCGCCTGTGAAGTAGTTGTGATAGTGGAAGTCGTCGAAGCCGACGGTCAGTTCGTCGAGATGCAAATCCTCGCTCGTGATGCCGCCATACATCGAGATGCCATGCAGCGCGCCGTCCTGAATGCGCTTGAGCATGGGACGAATGAGCCCGCCAGCAACTTCGAAGGTACCCACGAACACGGACGTGTTGTCTCCTACGAAGCGATCGAGCATCGTTTCAACGTCCATGCTGCGATCTTTGTAGATCTGTTCCCAATCCATAAATCCCCCTTGGGTTCGTACTGAAAAACGCGTTCATATAAGGATACAACCTAAACCACGCGAGGACTGAAACGATTCATCGTAAATTGGCATGGATCGAATGCGATAAGCCGCTGTTTTGAGGTTGAAGGGCATTCCGTTAAAAGGTAAAATTTTGCCTTGAGTGTTACGTGAACACGTTCTAACCTCGCAAAAAAGGAAGAGGGACCATGATTACCGATCTCAAGATCAACGAAGAGAACAAAAAAGAGTATTACGAAAAAGGCTACTGGACCGACCAGACTCTGAACGATATTTGGAACGATCGTGTGGCGAAGTTTCCCGATCGCGAATACATCTCTGACGATATGGGCGTGCGCCTTACCTATGCCGAGATCGACGATAAAGCGGGTCGTTTGGCTTCCTGGTTGCGCGATCAGGGTATCGAGAACGGCGACGTGGTCACCTTCCAGATGCCGCCTTGGTCCGAATTCGCGATCCTCTACGTTGCATGCCTGAAGGTCGGTGCGGTCATTCATCCGCTCGCGGTCACCTTCAACGGTGAAGACCTGGTCTACGCCATGAATCTGGTCGGCTCGAAGGCATTCATCGCTCCGACGTTCCATCATAAGACCAATCATGAAGACCTCATCTATTCCATTGTCGAACGCGTTCCTACGCTTCCGATCGAGGCTATCGCAGTACACGATAAGACCGTCGACGCGAAGACCGCTATCACGCTCGATCAGATTTTCGAGAAGTACGAACCCTACACGGGCGAGCCGGGCAGCAAGTCCGATGAAGTCGTGCTGATCCTCTCCACTTCGGGCACGACGGGTCGTCCGAAGGCGGTGCTCATCACGCACAACGCGCTGCACTTCTCCGAAACGGCGTTCTCGAAGGGTCTCGGCCTTACGCAGGACGACGTCATGTTCATGCCAGCGCCGCTCAATCATGCGACCGGCTTCAACCATGGCCTCATCACGCCGCTGCTGCTGGGTGGCCGTGTGGTCGTCGCGCATCACTTCGACCCCGAAGAGGCCATCAATCAGATGAATCGTGAAGGCGTTACTTGGTCCATGGGTGCTACTCCGTTCATCTTCGACATGCTCAACAAGGCCGACACGACCGATCTCGAGTTCGAGACCATCAAGCTCTACATCTGCGGCGGTGCTCCCGTGCCCGGTTCGATGGTGCAGCGTGCAGCGGCACATGGTTTGACTCTGTGCGAGTGCTATGGTTCGACCGAAAGCTGTCCACACATCTTCGTGCCGCCTGCCGAGGCGATCGAATGGAACGGTGCGTGGTCGGGCGTTGCGCCAGAGGGCATCGAGGTCATGGTCGTGGACGAGAACGGCAAAGAAGTTCCTCACGGCGAACAGGGCGAAGAGATCTCTCGTGGTCCACACATGTTCGCAGGCTATCTGAAGAATCCTGAAGCTACTGCCAAGGAGCTCAAGGACGACGGCTGGTTCTATTCGGGCGACCTGTGCTTCATGGACGACGAAGGTCGCGTGCGCATCAACGGTCGCAAGAAGGAGATCCTCATTCGTGGCGGCATCAACATCTCTGCGCACGAGGTGGACGAGAATCTGATGGGTGCGCCGAACGTGGGCGACCACGCCACCATCGGTCTGCCTGACGATCGCCTGGGCGAACGCATCTGCACCTTCATCGTGCTGGAGGATCCGAATGCAGAGCGCCCGACGCTCGATTCGCTCGCGGATTATCTGACCGCGAAGGGCGTCGCGAAGCGTCTGTGGCCTGAACACATCGAGTTCATCGACGAGATCCCGCACACGGAAAGCGGCAAGGTCAAGCGTCATCAGCTTGCTGACGAACTGAACGAACGCCTCAAGGCTGCGAAGTAATTCGGGTTCAAGCTATTGCGGTTAAGGGCATCGCTTCGGCGATGCCCTTTTCTTTTGTTGCCGCCCTCGACCAAATAGCTCAGGGCCACACCTAAGTGACCGATTGACTCTCTGACCCGCGAGTTTTATGGAAATAAGAGGTACGATCCGCCTGCGCAGCCGCATTTGGCGACGCGGCTCAGGGCCACACCTAAGTGACCGATTGACTCTCTGACACTAATTTCAAATGATAAAGTTTACAGAGCAGCGACCGCATGAGCACCGAAGGTGCGAACAGGGAAGCGGGTCATATCGACGCTTAGGTGTGACCCTGAGCTACTTGATCAAGCGATTCGCCATGAACTCATTAGCGTTCAACTCGACGCTATCATCGAGCGGCTCGAGCTTCACGTTCTCGCCGAATTTGCGCGAGAGCGCGGTAGCGAGCAGCCAATCGGCAACTTCAGGATTCTTACCCAGAAGCGGACCATGCAGATAGGTACCGATCACGTTCTTATAGCGAACGCCATCCGCGCCCGACTTATCATCGTTGCCGTGGCCCGTAGTGGAGACGACCTGACCGAATGGCTCGAGCCCCTCGCCAAGATGGGTCCTGCCCGCATGATTCTCGTATCCGATGACCGGATGTGATGCAAGGAGAGAAACGAGCGCGATGTTCTCGATCAAGCGATCGAAGCCTTTTCCTGCGCGCAGCGTTTCGGCATCGATGATAGAAAGACCTTCGACGCTCTCGTCTCCCATCAGCCAGTTCTTGCCTAGGATCTGGTAACCACCACAGATCGCTAGCAGCACGCCATCGCTTTCGACGTATTCAGCCAGCTGTTCTTTGTTCTTGAGGATCTCTTGGGAAGCGAGGTGCTGTTCGCGATCAGGACCGCCGCCCATGAAGATGAGATCCGCTCCGCTCAGGTCGAACTCGTCGCCATAATGGATCTCGACGAGCTCGGCAGGGATGCCGCGCCACGCGCAGCGTTGCAGGAGCACCTTCAAATTGCCACCGTCGCCATACAGATTGAGCAGGTCGGGGTAGAGGTGCACGATGCGAAGCGGCTCCTGTTGGATGGCGGGGACGGCGTTCGTCGTGACCGCAGGGGTCATGCGCAGCGAGCCCTCGCGCGGTACCTCGACCGGAGCAGCGTCTGCGCGCTCCATGAGCGCCGAGCGAACCGCAGGCAGCGCGGTGTAGTTCGCGATCGCGTACATGTTCCAGTCCGCGGGCATGTCGAGCGCGGTATCGACCATATCGTTCACGCTATTCAGCAAGCGCGCTTGGATGCCAGCGTATTTCAGGCGCACCTGCAAATCGTTCTTGCGTGTGCCGCCCGCATAGACCACCAGGTCAGGTTGGCTCGCGAGTTCTTCGAAATCGCAATCCCAGATCCAAGAGATGTCGTGCCCATCCGCTTCGTTATCGTTGATGAAGAACGCCACGACCTTCTTGCCTTCATCTGCGGTGATGATCTTCAGGTTCTGATTGAAACCGGTCGGATTCTTCGCGAGATTCAACAGCAGAGGTCGTCCTTCGATCATAAGATGCTGGAGGCGTCCATTCTGCGGGTCGAATGCCGAGATGCCCTTCTGAATGATCTCGTTCGAGATCCCTGCAAGGTGGGTCGCGGTCCACACAGCGAGCGTGTTGTACACCATGTAGGGGCCCGACTGATCGAGACGGATCGTCGCATCGCTGCCATCGAGCGCATCGGTGATGGAATAGGTGATGCCCGCGCCGAACGTGATGTAGTTCGCTGAAACGTCGAGTTCGGGCCGCGCGAATCCGCAGTTCTCGCAGCGGTACGTGCCGAGCTGCCCGTATTGGCGGTAGTCGTAGGTGAACATACCCGAACAGCGTTGGCACATCTGTGCATCCGCGATGGTGTTCTGTGCAAGATGCATATCTTCGCCAACGCCGAACGCGATGGCCTTGTTCGAGACCTTCTCGGCGATGATGGCACAGAGTGGATCGTCAGCATTGTAAATGAGCGTCGATTCGGGCGACTGCTCGAGCCCGGAGATGATGGCCTCCTGCACGCGGTCGATCTCGCCGCAGCGGTCGAGCTGATCGCGGAATAGATTGAGTAGCACCACATAGGTGGCTTTCACCTGCGGTAAGATGCGCGCGAGCCAGAGTTCATCGGATTCGAAGACGCCCCATTCGACCGGCTTGGTCTGCAACAGCGTGGCAGCCACGCCATAGGCCATGTTGGCGCCCGTACGATTGCACGCCACGGTCTTACCCGAAGCTTCCAGGATGTCGGCGATCATGTTGGTGACGGTGGTCTTGCCATTGGTGCCCACCACTACGATCGAGCCCTCGGTCACCTTGTCCATCTCCTCTGCGATGATGTTCGGGTCGATCTTCAACGCGATCTTGCCAGGCATGTTCGCGCCCGGTCTGTGAGCGAGCTTCTTGAGCCCCCACGTGGAAAGCGACGATGCGAGTTGTGCGCCGGTTTTACGAAGGCTCATGAGTGCTCCTTAGGGTGCGTCGTTTCAGCGTTGTTTGCGATAATTCTACACGATGGGTGATGGAGGCATGCTGCATGCGCGCGTTCGTTCTGAATATGTCACAATATCACCCGAGAACATCGATGCGATCCTCACGAGGAGTTGTGGGAGACGTCTATCGAACGAAGGAGTACGCCGATGTCCGATCTGAAAGAAAACCTTCAGCGACTGACCAAAGAACAGCTGATCGAGCTCCTTGAAATGGCGTCGAAGAACCTGGTCGCCATGGATGGCGTGTGGTTCCAGGTGCTCGAAGAGCGTGATGGCATGGATCGCGCGATGGAGATCGACGCAGAAGTCTGGAATCGCTATCCGATCTCCGAAGCGACGCGTCTCAAGAAGTTCCTCGGACTCGACGAGCATCCTGGTCTTCAGGGGCTTGAGCAGGCCCTCGCGCTCAACTACAACGTGCATGCCAACGAGGCGAGCATGCATTGGGAAGACGACGCGCTCATCTTCCGTATCGATGTATGTCGCGTACAGGCTGCACGCAACCGAAAAGGCATGGAGTATCATCCGTGCAAACCGGTCGGCATCAACGAATACACCACGTTCGCAAAGACCATCGATAGCCGCATCGAAGTCGAGTGCTTGAGCTGCTATCCCGAAGTGGTCGACCCAACGTGCGGCTGTGCGTGGAAGTTCACGATCTCGAAAGAAGTTTGAGCGGCATTCCGATCGGGGCGAGCGTTCTGGTCGCTTCTTAATTTTGAAGAAATCACGTTAAATTGGGGTAATTCTCGTTCGGAGCCCTATTTACAATTGCGTAACGAATCGAAATTACGCATTATGGAAGCATGATGAAATCGAAGAAAAAAGCAGGGCGTCATAGCGCCTCGTTCAATGATCATCCATCATATGCGCGTCAGTCGTACGCATCTCAGAACGACGTGAGCGCGTATTCTCGCCATGGAAATGCTGAACAATATCACAACGCTGCCCATAAGCAGAAGAAGCGCCGCAAGCGTCGCGTAGGTCTCACGGTCGCGGCGATCTTCTTGGTGGTCATCCTCGCGGGTGCAGGCGTTGCGTTCGCATTCATCTCGGGCATCGACCGAAACCTTCAAGATGGCCTCGACGACGATCTGCTCGCCTCGCTCACGGCATCGGATTCGCCGAGCGAGCCATTCTATATGCTCCTGATCGGCGTGGATAAATCCGACGAGCGTGAAGAGAGCGACATCTATGGGGGTGCATATCGCACCGACTCCATGATCTTGACGCGCGTCGATCCTAAGAACACGAAGATCACCATGGTCTCGATCTATCGCGATACGATGGTCGAACTTCCTGGTTATGGCAAACAGAAGATCAATGCCGCGTATGCTTTCGGCGGTCCTTCTTTGGCGGTCAAGACCGTCTCTGAATTGGCGGGCGTGCCGATCCATCACTATGCAGAGATCGACTTCAACGGTTTCGAAGACGTGGTCAATGCGCTCGGTGGTGTCGAGGTCGACGTGCCGATGGCCATCAACGATCCTTTGGCTGGCGAACCGCTCGAAGCAGGTCCCCAGACCTTGAATGGCTCTCAAGCGCTCGTGCTCTGTCGTTCGCGCCATGCCTACGATGCATATGGCGATGGCGACTTGATGCGCGCCGCGAATCAGCGCATGATCATCTCCGCCATTCTGAAGAAGATCATGTCTTCCGACCCTGCCACCATGACGAACACCGTCAACACGCTGGCTAATTACATCACGACCGATTTCTCGGTGTCGAGCATCCTGGGCTTCGCCACCACCTTCAAGGACATCAACGTCGAAGAGGACATCTACTCGGCCATGGAGCCGACCACGCCACTCTATGAGGACGATATCTGGTGGGCGATCCTTGATGAGGAACCTTGGCGCGAGATGATGCGTCGTGTCGACGCGGGTCTTCCTCCCACTGAAGAGGACCTGGTCGATCCGAACACGGGCGTCACGCTCGCGGTCGTCGGTGATGGCGGCAAGGCGGCTGCGACCAGCAATTCATCGGCCTCTTCTTCGGCGAGCAATGATCTGAGCGGCGTGAAGATCGCCGTGCGCAATGGCTCGGGCATCAATGGATGCGCGGCGGATGCGGCTTCGAAGCTTTCCGCGAAGGGCGCTATAACCGATACGGGCAACGCAGACGATTCGAAGTACAAGAACACGCTCGTCATCTACGAAGACGATTCCGATAAGGCGCAAGCGCAAGCGATCGCCGATCTGCTCGGCGTTGGCCAGATCAAGAAGAATTCGGGCGGCGTCTATTCCTTCACGACCGACTATCTGGTCGTGGTGGGCGCGGACTGGAAGTAATCCCTATTTGTGATACGGTTCGCCGCGCATGATCTTGAAGGCGCGGTAGATCTGCTCGAGCAGCACGACGCGCGCGAGGTTGTGCGGAAGCGTTATCGGCCCGAAGCTCATGCGCTTGGCAGCGCGCGCTTTCACTTCAGGTGCGATCCCGTCCGATCCGCCGATCACGAATGCGATATGCGAAACGCCTTCCACGGTTGAGGTCTCGATCATGGTCGCCAGCTGTTCGCTCGACGTGGGCTTGCCTTGAATATCCAGCACGATGACGGGTGCCTTTTCGGGTAGCGCATCTGTGATGAGGCTCGCTTCCTGGGCCATGTTCGAGTCAGGGATCTCGCGTACGACGATCTTGCAGTAGCCTTCCAAGCGCTTCAGGTATTCAGCGCACGCATCGCGCCAAAAACGCTCTTTCAGCTTCCCAACAGCGATGACCGTGATTTTTAGCATGGAGAATCCCTACCGCGTTCGTAGTTGTTTTCAGGTTTGTTTATACTACCCATAGATCGCTAACATGCGCAAATCTTCACGGGCGACGAAGAGGAAAGAAGGGCCGTGCATCAAGCAGTCGACAAGCTCTTTCGTGCGACCCTGAACCATCGCAAGGGCGTGCTGGCGTGGGCGCTCGTATTGTGCGTCGTATGCGCACTGTGCATCCCGCTCGTAAAGGTGAACTATGAATTCGCCGACTATCTTCCCGAAGAGTCGGCTTCGACCAGGTCGCTCCAGGTACTGGAGGATTCGTTCGGCGGCAACCTTCCCAATGGATATGTCTATGTGCAAGGCGTTTCGCTCATGCAGGCCGATACGCTCGCGCAAGAATTCGAGGCGCTCGATGGCCTTTCGGATGTGCTGTGGCTAGGTGATGTGGTCGATATCGCGCGCCCGCTCGAGACTTACGACCAGAACGTGGTGAACGCCTGGAAGAGCGACGAAGGCTATCTCTATCAGGTCACGTTCGATTCGACCAAAGCGGTGGCCACGCTCGACGAAGTGAAGGAGGTCGCTGCTACGAAGGGAGCCTCCGATGTCGCGATGTCGGGCGATGCGGTGAACACGGCGGTGGCGCAAGGCTCGTCGGATATCGAGATCCAGATCATCCTCATCATGGCGGTCGCGGTCATCCTGGGGCTGCTATTGCTCACGAGCGAAGCCTGGTTCGAGCCAGTGCTCTTCCTTTCGGTCATCGGCATCTCGATCGTCTACAACCTGGGCACGAACATCATCTTCGGCGAGATCTCGTTCATCACGCAGATGTGCGCGGCTATCCTGCAGCTTGCGGTCTCGATGGACTACGGCATCGTCATGCTGCATGAATATCGCCATTTCAAGGCTGAGGGCCTTTCTTCCTATGAGGCTGCGGTAGCGGGCATGCACAAGGCATCGGGCGTCATCGCGTCCTCGGCGGCCACCACGTTCTTCGGCTTCTTGTCGCTGTGCGTCATGGCATTCTTGATCGGTGCCGACATGGGTCTTGTGCTCGCGAAAGGCATCGTGTTCAGCTTCCTGTCTGTGCTCTTCGTGCTGCCGGTTATGGTGCTGCTCTCGGAAAAGCTCCTGCAGCGCACGGCGCATCGCAAGCTCTTGCCCTCGTTCAACAAGTTCGCGCAGTGGTGCGTGCGTCTGAGCATCCCGTTCACCATCATCGCAGCGCTGGTGGTCGCACCCGCATTCCTCGGCTCGCGCCAGACGGAATTCGTGTATGGCGCCAGCGGCTTCGTCGAGCCGGGTAGCGAGATCTACGACGACACGAACCTCATCGAGGACACGTTCAACGTATCAGGGCAATGGGTGCTGCTCGTGCCTGAAGGCAGCTGGGGCAAGGAACGCGCGCTCACGCAGGCCATCGACGGCCTGCCGCATGTCACGTCGGTCACGTCGTACGTTACGACGGTCTCGGAGCGCATTCCGACCGATGTGGTGCCCGAAGGGAGCCTCTCGGCGCTCATCTCGAACGGATACTCGCGCATCATCATCGGCACCGACCTCTCGAGCGAAGGCCAGGAGGTGTTCGATCTCATCCAGGAAGTGCGCGATATCAGCCAGCAGTATTACCCGAACGCCTACGAACTGGTTGGCGGCATGGTGACCAGCTACGACATGTCGCTCATCGTGAACGACGACTCGCTGCGCGTGCTCATCGCTTCGGTTGTCGCGATCGGCCTGGTGTTGCTCATCATGTTCCGCAGCCTGTCGATCCCGCTCATCCTGCTCTTCACGATCGAGCTTTCCATTTGGATCAACCTGGCCATCCCGTATTTCACGGGCGACACCATCCAGTACATCGGCTATCTCATCATCAGCGCCATCATGCTGGGCGCGACGGTGGACTATACCATCATCCTATCGCGTTCTTATCTGGAGAAACGTCGCGAGATGCCCAAGCGCCCCGCGCTCATCAAAGCCATCTCGCACAGCGCCATCACCATCCTCACGTCGGCTACCATCCTCACGCTCTGCGGCATGTTCATCGGCCTCATCTCGAGCAACGGGGTCATCGCGGGGTTGGGCACGCTCATCGGGCGTGGCGCGTTCATCGCGGCGCTCAATACGTTCTTGCTCCTGCCGATGTTGTTCATCGTATTCGACAAGGTCATCGAGAAGACCACGCTCGGTGCTCGCTTCTATGAAGGGTGAAGATATGAAGGTCCGAAACGTTGCAATGGCAAGCGCGCTTGCCGTGGTGTTGGTAGCAGGTGGCGTCGCGCCGCAGCTCGCTACGTTCACTCCGGTATACGCCGAAGAAGCAGCCGCCTCGAGCGCTCGGATCGAGGGCGATATCATCGAAGGTAGCGCGGAGAAGGAAGAGGTCGTCTACGCCAGCATGACCGCAACGGGTGCGGTGAAGAGCCTCTATGTCGTCAACGAGATCTTCTCCGACGTTCCTGCTCTTGCGCGCGATTTCGGCGCGTATGACGACGCGGTCAACCTCACTGACGAAGCGGCGCTCGGGCTTGAAGCTGACAGCGTGGTATGTGTCATCGAGGAGGAGTCATTCACCTATCAAGGTAACCTCGCTTCGACCGATTTGCCGTGGAACATCCGCATCGCCTATGAATTGGATGGCCAGCGTGTTTCTCCTGAAGAGCTTGCAGGTAAGACGGGGTCGTTGCGCATCCTTATCGAGACCGATCGCAACACCGCGGTCGACCAGGCCTATTACGATAACTACATGCTGCAGATCACGTGCACGCTGCCGATCGATCATGCGACGCACGTCGCGACCGAAGAAGGTGCTATCGCGCTGGCTGGTTCCGATACGTCCGTGTCGTTCACGGGCATGCCGGGCAAGGACGGTTCGTTCTCGCTTGCGGCAGAGGTCAAGGATTTCGAGATGGAGGGCATCAGCATCGCCGCGATCCCGTTCTCCATGGCGCTCGACCTACCCGATTCTGCTGCGCTCGTCTCGCAATTCGATGAATTGATCGCGGGCTCCGAGAAGCTCAAGAGCGGCGCGAATGATCTCGAGACAGGCTCGGATGCGCTCTCAAGTGGTGTGCAGAAGCTCGATGAGGGTGCCGCGCAGCTGAAGGGCGGAACCGAAGAGCTCTCAGCTGGAGTTGCTGCCTATGTGGCGGGCGTCGCGCAGGTGAGCCAGGGTCTCGCGCAGGCAGCAGAAGGCTCGAAGACGTTCGCTGCGAAGCTCCAAGAACTCGCCACCGCGAGCGCCGGTATCACGCAGTCGCTCTCGCAGACCGAGTCGCAGATTCAGGGTCTTGTCGCTCAGATCCAGGCGAGCGGGCTTTCCGATGCGGAAAAAGCTGCGCTCATCCAGCAGATCGCAGGCATGTCGACTCAGCTCGCAGGCCTGAAGCAGTATGCCGAAGGGGTCGAGCAGTTGCCGAGCGGATATGCGCAGATCGATGGCGCGCTCACCCAGCTTTCTGCGGGACTCGAACAGCTTTCCGCAAAGGGTGAGGGTCTTGTCGCTGGCTCGAGCGAACTCGATGCGGGCGCGAGCGAGCTGGCGGGTTCGACGGATAGCTTGATGCAGGGCGCCGATCAGCTTGCGAATGGCACGGCAGCGCTCGCCGAAGGCACGACTCAGCTCCATGAAGAGAGCCAGCGCATTCCTGACAAGGTCCAGGCAGAGATCGACGCGCTCATGTCCGATTACGATAAGAGTGATTTCACACCTCAGAGCTTCGTCGATGCGCGCAATACGAACGTGAAGTTGGTCCAGTTCGTCATGACCACCGAAGCCATTCATGTGCCCGACCCCGAACCTGAAGCGGTCGAAGAGGAAGAAGAAACATTGCTATCTCGTTTCTTCGCCTTATTCTCCTGAGCGCGTATGCAGCCAGAGAGTAAGATAGAGCGAGTTAACACTGACACTACTTTGAGAAAGGGACCTCATGTCGCTTCCAGCCCCAAAGCATGATGCAGAACCCGATAATCTCACCACGATGGAGCTCGGCGCTTGCCTGCCGCTCACGGCGGAGGTCATCGACGGGCACCTTCATATCGGTGGAGTGGATATGGTCGACGTCGCCAAAGAATTCGGCACGGCGCTCTATGTGTACGACCAGGCAGACCTGGAGAATCGCATGGAAACGTATCGCGATGCGTTCGCGTCGCGCTATCCGAATTCCGATGTCATCTATGCGTCGAAGGCGTTCTTGAACAAGGCGGTCTGCCGACTCGTGGCGCAGCACGGTCTATGTTTGGACGTATCGGGCGGTGGCGAACTCGCGCTCGCACAAGCGGTCGATTTCCCGATGGAGCGTGTCTTCGTGCACGGCAACAACAAGACCCCACAGGAATTGCGCGAGGCTATTTCCGCAGGCGTGGGCCGCATCGTGGTCGATTCGCGCATCGAAGCCTATCGCGTCTCCGAGATCGCGACGGAACTGGGTAAGACCCAAGACATCTACATGCGCATCACTCCTGGCGTCGAGGCGGACACTCATGAATACATCCGCACTGGCTGCGAGGACTCGAAGTTCGGCTTCACCATGCGCGAGGATTTCGCGTTCACCTGCGTGGGCGATATCTACGAACTCCCCAACGTCAACCTGGTCGGATTCCATATGCACATCGGTTCGCAGATCTTCGCGCTCCACTCCTTCGACGAGGCCATCAAGGTCATCGTGGAATTCGCGGCGCGCGTGAAGGACCATTACGGCATCGAGGTCGACGAGATCGACGTGGGTGGCGGTCTCGGTATCGCGTACGTCACGGAAGAGAAGCCCGCTTCGATCGAAGAATTCGCTGAGGTGGTCACGAGCTCGATGAAGAAGTACTGCGCGCAGTTCGACTTCAAGGAGCCGCGCCTCCTGTGCGAACCAGGCCGTTCGATGGTCGCGAACCCTGGCGTTACGCTCTACACGGTCGGCATCCTGAAGACGCTGCCGGGCATCCGCAAGTACGTCGCGATCGATGGCGGCATGTCCGACAACATCCGTACCGCGCTCTATCACGCGGACTACGAACCGGTCATCGCGAACAAGGCCGACCAGCCGCGCACCGAGATCGTGACGGTCTGTGGCAAACACTGCGAAAGCGGCGATGCGGTCGCGCTCGATCGTCCGCTGCAGCATCCCGACCTGGGCGACATCCTGTGCGTGTTCGGCACCGGCGCTTACTGCCATTCCATGGCGAGCAACTACAACGGACAGCCGCGTCCGGGCATCGTGTTCGTGAAGGACGGGGAAGCGAAGCTCGTCACGCGCCGCGAGACTTACGCCGACCTCATGGCGTGCGACGTGGATTAGCGCGACCGTAAGACTACCTAAATCGCTATCTTATCGAGCGGCCCGTGTTGTGGTCGCTCGATTCATTTTCCAGTGGGTATAATCTCTAGCACACGAATTATGAATGGAGTGGATCGTATGGCTGTTAAAGTCGGATTGATTGGAACCGGTACCGTTGGCGGCGGCTGCATCGATATTCTGCGCAACCACAAGGAAGATTTCCTGCGTCATTACGGCATCGATCTTGAGTTGGTGCGCGTGTGCTCGCGCAACCCTGAACAGGCAGAGGCGCATGGCGTTGCGGACCTGTTCACGACCGACTTCTCCGACATCATCAACGATCCCGAGATCGATATCGTCATCGAGCTGATCGGCGGCACGACGGTCGCGAAGGATGTCGTGAAGAGCGCGCTCGAGGCGGGTAAGAACGTCGTCACCGCGAACAAGGCGCTCATGGCCACGTCGGGCGAAGAGATCATGGCGCTCGCGGAAGCGAAGGGCGTCGAGATCGCGTTCGAGGCCAGCGTTGGCGGCGGCATCCCCATCATCGGCCCGTTGAAGCACTCCCTCATCGCGAACGAAATCTCTGCCGTCATGGGCATCGTGAACGGCACGACCAACTACATGCTTACGCGCATGGATGAAGACGGCATGAGCTACGACGAAGCGCTCGCGGAAGCTCAGGAAAAGGGTTTCGCCGAGGCTGACCCTACGGCGGACGTGGACGGTCATGACGCAGCAGCGAAGATCGCCATCCTCGCATCTATCGCGTTCAATTCTCGTGTGGTCATGGACGATGTGTACACCGAAGGCATCCGCCGTATCTCGCCGATCGATCTCGCACTCGCGAACAACATGGGTTACGCCGTAAAGCTGATCGCTCATGCGCACCGTACCGATCACGGTATCGGCGTGCGCGTGCACCCCACCATGATTCCGCTCGACCACCAGCTCGCGAAGGTCAATGGCGTCTTCAACGCCATCTACGTGGTCGGCGACGCAGTGGGTGAGACCATGTTCTTCGGCGAAGGCGCAGGTGCAGGCCCTGCCGCAAGCGCGGTCATGGGCGATGTGCTCGAGGTCGCGCGCCACATCCAGATGGGCATCGCGCCCATCGTTGGTTGCACATGCACCGACCATCTGCCCGTCATCAGCATGGACGAGCTGCAGACGAAATACTACATCCGCTTCCTGGTCGAGGACCGCGCGGGCGTTCTGGCGGCATGCGCGGATATCTTCGCGAAGTACGACGTATCGCTGCAATCCGTACAGCAGCGCGGCACGAAAGCGCGCGACGCGGTGAACTTGGTTTTCGTCACGCATACTGCGCATGAAGACAGCGTCGCGAAGGTCATCGAAGAAGTGCTCGCGCTTCCGAATGCGGTGCTGGGCGGCTATCCTTCGGTCATCCGCGTTCAGGATTAGCGCAGCGAGTCGGTCCTTCGCGGAAGTTCATAGCTAAGAAGAAAGCCCCGATTCGTCGGGGCTTTCGTGCGTTCTCAAGACTTTCTATATGCATGATATGGCGCCTTGATCCTTCATGTGCACGAGATGCAGTATCCTCAAGGTCTTTCACATGTACGATGCTCCCTGAACCCTTCTCCCTGAGCCCTCCATCTGCGCGATGCTCCGAAGCTTTTCCGTACGCCCTGAACTTATTCCTGCACCGTTTCCCCGATTTATTGCAAGATATTTTCGATCGTACGCACAACTCGACAGACATTAAGATCTCCGACCTGGGCTTTTTGTGATAAGGGCTAGCAAACACTGCGATCTTTGCTCGGGAGCGTCCCCGAGTGGCCTATTTTGTGCGTACAAGCGCAAAACTGCTGCAAAAAATCATGTTTTGACTGCAAAACGAGACGCGAAGATAAGCGCGGCGAGTCGCTTTCTCTATTGAGGCGACTGCATATGCAGCAGAACGTCTACCCCGTTGCGAGCGCTGCCGCGAACATCTATACCGCCGCGAGCGCCTGCTCGAGATCGGCGATGAGGTCGGTTGGGTCTTCGATGCCGCATGAAAGGCGGATCAGGTCCGCGCTGATGACCGCCGCCTCGAGCTCCTCGTCGTTCATCTGGCGATGGGTGGCGTTAGCTGGATGCAGAACGCAGGTGCGTGCATCAGCAACATGGGTCGCGATCTGCGCCATCTTGAGCGCTGACATGAATCGCTCAGCCGCCTCTCGACCGCCAGCAACGCCGAAGCTCACGACGCCGCACGATCCATTCGGTAGGTACTTTTGGGCGAGCTCGTAGTTCTCGTCGCCGGGCAGATCGGCATAGCGAACCCACGCGACCTTCGGATGGTCGTTCAGGAATTGTGCGACCGCGAGACCGTTCTTCGTGTGTTGCGCCATGCGCAGGTGCAGGCTCTCGAGCCCCATGTTCAAGAGGAAGGCGTTCTGCGGCGATTGGATCGCACCGAAATCGCGCATGAGCTGCGCGGTCGCCTTCGTGATGAAGGCGCCTTCTTGCCCGAACTGCTTGGTGTAGGTCACGCCGTGGTAGCTTACGTCGGGCGTGGTGAGGCCGGGGAACTTATCGGCGTGTGCGTCCCAATCGAACTTGCCCGAATCGACGATGCACCCACCAACAGCAGCCCCGTGGCCATCCATATATTTCGTGGTCGAGTGCGTCACGATGTCGGCACCCCATTCGATCGGGCGGCAATTGACGGGGGTGGGGAAGGTGTTGTCGACGATCAGCGGCACGCCGTGGTCATGTGCGGCTTTCGCGAAACGCTCGATGTCGAGCACGGTCAACGCTGGGTTCGCCACGGTCTCGCCGAACACCGCTTTGGTGTTCGGTTTGAATGCTGCTTCGAGTTCCTCATCCGAACAAGTGGGGGAGACGAACGTGAACTCGATGCCCATGCGTGCCATGGTGTGAGCGAATAGGTTGTACGTTCCTCCGTAGATCGAGGTCGAGCAGACCACGTGGTCGCCGCAGCCTGCGATATTGAAGATGGCGAAGAAGTTCGCAGCTTGCCCCGAAGAAGTGAGCATCGCAGCCGTTCCGCCCTCCAGCTCGCAGATCTTCGCTGCGACATAGTCGTTCGTGGGATTTTGCAGGCGTGTGTAGAAATATCCCGCCTCTTCCAGGTCGAAGAGCTTTCCCATGAACTCGCTCGAATCGTACTTCCAGGTAGTGCTTTGGTAGATGGGGATCTGACGGGGCTCCGCGTTTCCGGGATGGTAGCCGCCTTGCACACAAGTAGTTCCGATCTGCGAGGTCATGAATGCTCCTAACATGTTCGTGTAGAAATGCGTCGAGTTCGTTCGGGTTCGCAAGGCTCGCGAGACAGCGTCGCTCGTTCGAACTAACTTTGCTCGCGCAAAGTGGATTTCGAACTTCGCTTTTGCTCAGTCTCGCTGCGCCTTGCAACCCCGAACGAACTCCACGAAGGTTTCTCAACGATCGTATCACCCGATCGCATTCGAACCAGCCGCAGCGCCGATCTTCTCGCTTTCAGGTCATAGCGGTTCCTGATAGCTAGCTCTCAGGAACTCCGATACCCGCTTCGAAGCATGCAAAAGCCTGCTGACCTGGAAAGCTGTTATCATGGGTACGCTTACGAAAGGACGAGACCATGCCGATCAGAATCCCTGATGCCCTCCCCGCGACCAGCGTGCTCGAGGGCGAGAACATCTTCGTGATGACCGAACATCGCGCGATCCATCAGGATATTCGCCCGTTGCGCGTGCTCATCCTGAATCTCATGCCCACGAAGATCGAGACCGAAACGCAGATCTTGCGCAAGCTCTCGAACACGCCGCTCCAGGTTGAGGTCGATCTCCTTCAGACTGTCAGTCATCGCGCGACCCATGTTCCGGCAGAGCATCTCGAATCCTTCTATGTCGGCCTCGATGATGTGCGCCATAAGCGCTACGACGGCATGATCATCACGGGTGCTCCGGTCGAGCTCTACGATTTCGAGACGGTCGATTATTGGCCCGAACTCTGCGACATCTTCGAATGGGCCAAGACCAACGTGTTCTCGACGCTCTATATTTGTTGGGGAGCGCAGGCGGGCATCTATTATCACTACGGCATCGACAAGTTCATTCTGGACGAGAAGATGTCGGGCATCTTCGCCCATCAGATCGTGAAGCCCTCAAGTCCGCTCGTGCGCGGCATCGACGACGTGCTCTATGCGCCGCATTCGCGCAACACCGAAGTTCATGTGGAAGACGTCGAGGCGAATCCCGATCTCGAGCTCGTCGCTGTGTCGGACGAAGCGGGCGTGTTCATCGCGAAGAGCATCGACAGCAGGCATTTCTTCGTATTCGGTCACCCCGAATACGACACGAATACGCTGGCCGAAGAATACTTTCGCGACGTGAAGAAGGGCATCGACCCCGCGCTGCCCAAGCACTACTTCCCAAACGATGATCCTGCGCGTCAGCCGCTCTCGAACTGGCGCAGCGCCGCTCAGCTGCTCTACACGAACTGGCTGAACTACTACGTCTACCAGGCGACCCCCTACGATCTCGACAACACCGACCTCTAAGGACTTCGCTCTCGCGATCGAATTCCGCCCACAGTGTTCGTATGCCGTTCAGGATCGATTCCGATTGACTCCGGCATGCAAAACGGATTATTATGCAAAGGTTCGCTTTCAAAAGCCCCGTGTGGCTGTGCGGTCTGAAGCCTCTCGAATGGTAGTCCAGAACCAGTCGATAGGAGAGCGAGGGGGTAGGATCCTTCGCGTTTCAGGCAGAAGCAGGCAACTTTTGAAAACTAACATTGTTACTTTATTGGAGGAACGCAGTGAAGACTTATTACGCAAAGCCAGGCGAAGTCGAGCGCGAATGGCTTCTCATCGACGCAGAGGATCAGGTCCTCGGTCGCGTCGCTTCGAAGGCAGCTCAGATTCTTCGTGGCAAGCATAAGCCAACCTATACCCCACACGTCGACACCGGCGATTTCGTCGTCATCGTGAACGCCGACAAGATCCGTGTGACGGGCAAGAAGCTCACGGACAAGGAATACTATCGTCACAGCGGTTATCCCGGAGGACTCAAGTGCGAGACCTTCGAAGAGGCTATGGCAAAGCACCCAGAGCGCGTCATCGAGCATGCGGTCAAGGGCATGCTTCCCAAGAACACGCTCGGTCGTGCGATGGCTAAGAAGCTCAAGGTCTATGCTGGTGCAGAGCATCCGCACATGGCTCAGGCTCCCCGCGAGATCAAGATGGAGGATAACTAATGGCAGGCGAAGCAGTATATTACGGCACTGGCCGTCGCAAGAACGCTGTTGCTCGTGTTCGTATCGTCCCTGGTACGGGCAAAGTGACCGTCAATGGTCGTGACGGACTCGATTTCTTCGGTCGTCAGGCATTGGTCGATTATGCACTCACTCCCTTCGGTGTCACCGATACCATGAATCAGTTCGACGTCATCGCTCGTTGTAATGGCGGCGGCACCTCTGGTCAGGCAGGTGCGCTGCGCCACGGCATCGCTCGCGCTCTTCTCGAGGCTGGCGATTACCGCGCAGAGCTGAAGCGCGCTGGTTATCTCACGCGTGACGCTCGTATGGTCGAGCGCAAGAAGTACGGTCTGAAGAAAGCTCGTAAGCGCCCGCAGTTCAGCAAGCGCTAAGCGAACCGTCGGATCGAACATCACCTTCGGGTCTACGAAGAACCGCTTCATCACGAAGCGGTTCTTTTTTGTTGTGCTCCTTACCACCTCATGACGATTGTCGGTAGATGCGCACATATCGGATAGAATCGGGGATAATGGACAGATGAAATCGTCCGATCGCGTACAAAAGGGTTCCTATGCCTGAACAGAACGATAGACAAGCTCAAGACCAACAAGCCTCGCCGACGGGTTTGACTCCAGAAGGCACGCAACAGCGAACGCCGGCATCCGATCAGCCGCTGCCACCTCCGGCTCCTACTGCGGGACCGGTCGTGCAGCCGCAATCGCCAGCGCCCGCTCAGCCAGCAGCGCCCGTGCAGCAACCGGCGCAGCCTGCTGAACAGCCACAGCCTGCACAGCCTCAACAGCAACCTTCGCAGCAGCCGCAGGCCCAACAGCCCCAACAGCCGGGCAATGGCCAGCAGCAGCCGACATTTCGTGAGAATGGAGCGTTCTCCTTCTTCGCTACGCCCTCCGACCCAGACGACGACCCTGCTCCGATGAGCTGGGGGTTCAAGATCGGCTGGTTCGTTCTGGGGCTTATCGGTGGCATGCTCGGCTTGCTCATGGCATGGATCTCCACCTCCACGCTCTCGCCGAAGCGCCGTCGTCAGGCGGTCATGTGGACGTGGGGCGGTTTCGCCGTTCAAGCGGTCATCTTCCTCATCGTCGTGTTGAGCGGCGGTTCGTTCCCGTTCATGCCAGGAGGAAGCACTGCGGCACAAAGCGCAGGCACGGCCGGCACCGGCTCGGCATCTGCGTTCGGATAAGCCATTCGCGTGCTGGTATAATAAGCAAATGCCCGACATGGTCGCTCGCGGCGCATCGCTGGTGCGAGCAAGTGCATACGGGCCACTCGTGAGACATCCACGTGAGGAGAACTAGTATGTCAAATGTTTCAGAGATCTATGGAACGCTCGTTTTCAGCGATCATGTCATGAAAGAGCGTCTCCCATCCGAGACGTACAAGACCCTCGCTAAGACCATCCAGGAAGGCAAGCCGCTCGATCTCGACGTGGCGAACGTGGTCGCTCACGTCATGAAGGAGTGGGCCATCGAGAATGGCGCCACGCACTATTCCCATTGGTTCCAGCCGCTCTCTGGTATCACCTCGGAAAAGCACGACAGCTTCCTGAACCCTGTGGGCGATGGTACGGCCATCATGACCTTCTCGGGCAAGGAGCTCATCCAGGGCGAACCGGACGCATCGAGCTTCCCTAACGGCGGCCTGCGCGCTACGTTCGAAGCGCGCGGCTATACCGCATGGGACCCGACCAGCCACGCGTTCATCAAGGACGAGGTGCTCTGCATCCCGACCGCATTCTGTTCCTACACGGGCGAAGCGCTCGATAAGAAGACGCCGCTTCTGCGCTCCATGCGCGCCATCGATACGCAGGCGCAGCGCGTGTTGCGCTTCTTCGGCGAAGATGGCCACCAGGTCATCGCGACGGTCGGCTCCGAACAGGAATACTTCCTCATCTCCGAGAAGGATTACGAACGTCGTCAGGACCTGATGATGACGGGTCGCACGCTCTTCGGTGCTCCGCCCAGCAAGGGTCAGGAACTCGACGAGCACTACTTCGGCGCCATCCGACCGACGGTGAATGAATTCATGAAGGAGCTCGACGACGACCTGTGGAAGCTCGGCGTTTCTGCGAAGACCAAGCATAACGAGGTCGCGCCGGCGCAGCACGAACTCGCGCCCATCTTCACGAACGCGAATCGCGCAGTGGACGAGAACCTGCTCACCATGGAGAAGATGCGCCTGGACGCGTCGCACTTCGGCCTTACCTGCTTGCAGCATGAAAAGCCCTTCGAGGGCATCAACGGTTCGGGCAAGCACAACAACTGGTCGCTTTCCTACGACAACGTGAACTTGCTCGATCCAGGCGACGACCCTATCGAGAACCTGCGCTTCCTCGTCTTCTTAGCATGCGTCATCGAGGCGGTCGACGAATACCAGGAACTGCTGCGCATGTCGGTCGCGTCCGCGGGTAACGACCATCGCTTGGGCGCCAACGAAGCACCGCCCGCCATCATCTCCATCTTCTTGGGCGATGAACTGGGCGCTATCGTCGATGCGCTCATCAAGGGCGACGAATACCACTCGGCCGAGGCTATTTCGATGGACTTGGGTGTCGCGGTCCTGCCGCAGTTCTTGAAGGACAACACCGATCGCAATCGCACCAGCCCCTTCGCGTTCACGGGCAACAAGTTCGAGTTCCGCATGCCGGGTTCTGCCGTCAACTTGTCGGATTGCAACATGATCTTGAATACGGCGGTAGCGAAGAGCCTCAAAGATTTCGCGGATGCGTGCGAAGGCCTGGAAGGCGCCGCGTTCGAGAAGGCGGCTATCGCCTATGTGCGTCAGCTGCTGGCTGATCATCAGCGCATCATCTTCAACGGCAATGGCTATTCGCAGGATTGGGAAGAAGAGGCGAAGCGTCGTGGTCTTGCGAACCATCGCAACACCGCTGAAGCGCTGCCGTGCTTCGTGTCCCAGAAATCCTTCGACCTCTTCGCCGAATTCGGCATTCTGTCCGAGACCGAGGTCCGGAGCCGCTATGAAGTGAAGCTCGAGAAATACACCAAGCTTCTGAATATCGAAGCGCGCGTGATGATCCGCATGGCGCGTCGCACCTATCTGCCTGCCATCAGCAAGTACATGAAGGACATCGCCGATACCATCACTTCCGTGAAAGGCGCGGTCCCTTCTTCTAACATGGACGAATACGAGAAGTTGCTCTCGCGTCTGGTGAAGGGCGTCAACGCCATCGCCTCCTGCGTGCGCACGCTCATCGCTGAACACGACGCGGCAGAAGCGATCGAAGACCATCAGCAGCAGGCGTTCGCTTATGCTGATAAGGTCATTCCTGCTATGGATGCGTTGCGTGCAGAGGTCGACACGCTGGAGTGCATCGTCGAGAACGACTACTGGCCCGTACCGACGTACAACGACATCCTTTTTTACAATTAGACCTGACCACTCCACCGAAATGGAGTAGAATAGCGGAAGACCATGAAGCATCGTGGTCTTCCGTTTTTTATCGTTGCAACGAACACGAATGCGATGCATGCCGACCGAGAGAAGGGAATGGCTATGGCAGATCTGACCGCTGTGGACTATATCTGGAAGAATGGCGAGATCGTACCCTGGGAACAAGCTACCACGCACGTTCTTTCTCACGGACTTCACTACGGATCGGGTGTCTTCGAAGGCATTCGCTGCTATCACAATACCGACACCGATGAAGCGGTGATCTTCCGTCTCGAAGATCATATGAAGCGCCTGCACAATAGCGCGAAGATCGCGCGCATGGATCTGCCGTACTCGGTCGAGGAACTCTGTCAGGCCACCATCGACATCATCAAGGCGAACAAGCTCAAGTCATGCTATATCCGTCCGCTCGCTTACTATGGCTATGGTCAGATGGGCGTGGATCCGACGGGCGCGCCGGTCGAGGTCATCATCGCGGTGTGGCCATGGGATGCGTATTTGGGTGCAGAAGCGCTCGAGAATGGCGTGTCAGTGGGCGTTTCCTCTTGGCGCCAGCGTTCGTTCAACGCCATTCCGCCTGCAGTGAAATCCACGGCATCGTACATGAATTCCATCCTGGCGAAGCTCGAGGCGAAGGATCACGGCTACGCGGAAGCCATCATGCTCAACGAAGTCGGCCATGTCTGCGAAGGCACGGGCGAGAACCTCTTCATCGTGCGCGATGGCATTCTCATGACGCCACCGCTGGGCGATGGCCTGCTCGAAGGTATCACGCGCGATACGGTGCTCAACCTTGCGGTCGATATGGATATCCCTGCTTTGGAAGAAACGCTCAACCGCTCCGACCTGTACGTGGCGGATGAGATGTTCATGACCGGCTCTGCTGCAGAGCTCACGCCGATCGGAAGCGTGGACGATCGTGTTATCGGTAAACCTGGCCCCATCACCAAGACGCTCCAGGCGCGTTATTTCGATGTGGCCTACGGTAAGGTCCCCGAGTATGAAGAGTGGATCACGCGCATCGCGTACTAGGCGCGGACGAGTGCATAACCACGTGAAAGAGCCCAGTGTCGAGCCGGGCTCTTTTTATGAGACACCCCAGATGGAAAGGGCATTTTAATGGCAGAGTTGCGTACGCGAGAAGTCGAGGATCTCCTGAGCGTCCTGGCGGGTCTGACCGACCCCGATGATGTTTTCGCGCTTCTGGAGGATCTGTTCACGATCCGAGAGATCAAAGATACTTCGCAGCGTCTTGAGGTCGCGCGCTTGCTGCGTCAAGGCGAATCTTACGCTTCGATCGAGAAGACCACGGGAGCATCTGCCACCACCATCGCGCGCGTCTCCAAAGCGCTCAACTATGGCACAGGCGGCTATCAACTCGCCCTTGAACTGCTCGAGCGCGAGGACGAGGATGATGATCGCTAGATGGCTGCGGTGAAGGAGTTTCTCAAGCGCAAGGATGTCGAAGTCTCCGTTCAGCGCTATCTCATCGATGCGCTCAGCGCCATGGCACAAGGCCTCTTCGCCTCATTGCTCATGGGCACGATCTTGGCCACCATCGGTCAGCAGGCGAACATTCCGCTGCTCGTCGAGATCGGTGATTTCGCGAAGAGCGCGGCTGGTCCTGCTATGGCAGTCGCGATCGGTTTCGCGCTGAAAGCGCCCTCGCTCGTCTTGTTCTCCCTGGTGGCAGTGGGATATGCTTCGAATGCGCTCGGTGGTGCGGGCGGACCGCTCGCGGTTCTCATCATCGCGATCTTCGCGGCTGAGGCAGGTAAGCTGGTCGCGAACGAGACGAAGATCGACATCCTGGTCACGCCGCTCGTGGTCATCATGGTGGGATGCCTGCTCTCCTATTGGTGGGCTCCTGCTATTGGAGCTGCAGCTTCGTGGGTCGGCAGTCTCATCATGTGGGCGACCGACCTCCAACCCTTCTTCATGGGTGTCATCGTTTCGGCCTTGGTGGGTATGGCCCTCACGCTTCCCATCTCGTCCGCCGCTATCTGCGCCGCACTCGGCCTCACCGGCCTTGCGGGTGGTGCTGCGGTAGCGGGTTGTTGTGCGCAGATGGTCGGTTTCGCGGTCATGAGCTTCAAGGAGAATCGCTGGGGTGGCCTGATCTCGCAGGGCATCGGCACCTCGATGCTACAGATGGGAAACATCATTCGCAATCCTCGCATCTGGATCCCGCCGACGCTCGCCGCTATGATCACCGGCCCCATCGCTACCTGCGTCTTTCAAATGCGCATGGATGGCGCTGCTATTTCGTCGGGCATGGGCACGTGCGGCCTGGTCGGACCGATCGGTGTCTATACGGGATGGCTCGCAGATATCCAAGCAGGTACGATGAGTGCGATCACGCTCTTCGATTGGGCGGGCCTCATCCTCATCTGTTTCGTTCTGCCAGCGCTTCTTACGTATGCGTTCGGCTGGTTCTTCCGCAAGCGCGGCTGGATCAAGGAAGGCGACCTGAAGCTGGAGAGCGCGGACGCGGTCGTGGCGAAGGAAGAGCCGCAGCCGCAGGGAAGTGCGGCGTAAGGGAGTTTCATGGCGTTCGGTACCGAACATATTCGTGATCCTTTTGGCCGCATGCAGCACACCGCTAAGCTGCGAAGCATCACCCTGTTCTTGGTGTCTCTGCTCGTTTGCTTCTGTTTGAGCGGCTGTGCGCAGGAGCAGCAAGAAGAACGACCCGATCTCGAATATAAGACCGAGTTGATGGATGAAGGCACGCTCAAAGTGCTCACAGCGCTCGATTATCCGCCGTTCGATGCGGGAAGTACTGAAGAGCCCTGGGGCTACGATATCGCGGTCGCGCAAGAGATCGCGAATCGGTTGAACCTCGCGCTCGAATTCGTTTCGGTTCCCCGTGCGGATATCGTCTCGACGCTCGCATGCGAGCCGTCGTCGACCGCAGAAGAGGGGGAGCAGGTCGCTCCTCAGGGTGATATCGCGCTCGCAGCATTGGCCATCACAGCGCAACGTGACGACAAGGTCGACTTCAGCAGTTGGTATTACGTGGGTAATCAGGCGGTCGTCACGCTGGATGGCGCCTATCAGAGCACGACCGAGCTCGATCACAAGAAGACGCGCATCGCAGTGGTGAAGGGCAGCACCTGTCTCGATACCGCGCGCTCCCTCACGGACGATAAGCTGGTCGTCGAATACTCGTCGGCGCGCAAGTGCCTTGAGGCGCTTCAGGCGAAAGAAGTGCAAGCGGTCGTGCTCGATCTGCCGGTCGCAACGTATCTGCTCGAAAACGAATTCACACGGATGCGCATCATCGAGCGTATCATGACAGGTGAGGCGTACGGCATCGCCGTCCCGACGCAGTCGAGCCATTTGAAGGACGCGATCAACGACGCGCTGCAAGAGATGGAAGAGGATGGAACGCTCGAGCGTCTTGAAGACGAATACGTGAAGTCGACACGATAGCCTCGCATCGTTCGCTTCGCGGGAGAGAGGACGAAATGAACGATCTGCAGGAAGTAAGAGGCATCATCGATCGTGCAGAGCCCGGCAGCGTTGTCTTCTTCGGAGGCGCGGGCGTTTCGACCGAAAGCGGCATTCCCGATTTCCGCAGTGCGAAAGGCGTTTTCAACCAGGCGTATCCCTATCCACCCGAGGTCATCGTCAGCCATTCCTTCTTCGAGGCGCACCCCGATGCATTCTACGAATTCTATAAAGCGAAGATGGTCCACCCGGACGCGAAGCCCAATCAGGCTCATAAGAAGCTTGCCGAGCTTGAGGCGCGCGGCATCGTGCGCAGCGTGGTGACGCAGAATGTCGATGGCCTTCACCAGGCGGCTGGCTCGAAACGCGTGCATGAACTGCACGGAAGCATCCATCGGAACTACTGCCTTACCTGCGGGAAGCACTACGGGCTCGATGCGGTCATGAAGGCACCAGGCGTACCTCATTGCACATGCGGTGGCATCATCCGCCCCGATGTCGTGCTCTATGAAGAGCCGCTCGATCAGCGCGTCATGCAGCAAGCCATCAGCGACATAGCGCAAGCGAATACGCTCATCATCGCAGGTACGTCGCGTGTGGTCTACCCTGCGGCGGGACTAACGGATTTCTTCAAGGGCGATAACTTGATCGTGATCAACCGTGACCCGAGCGCGCTCGACCGTACGGCCGACCATTGCCTTGCGATGAACGTAGGAGAAGTGTTCGACTGGTAGTGCTCCTAGATGAGCGATCCTTCTTGTGCAGGAAGCGGCTCGAGCGTGAACTGCACGTCCTTGTCGGTCGCGAGCGACTTCAGGTAATCCTGCAGCATGGCATCGGTATGGCTCGCCAGATCGATGCGACCTTCGAATACGCACCAATAATAGATGTTGCCTGTGATGATGACGCCGATGCGCAAGAGCGCAGAGTTGATATCCACATCGCTGCGCACTTCGCCAGTAGCCTTGCCTTCGATCAGATAGTCCTTGACACGGTCGAGCACCATCTCGTTCTCGGGATCGCGCTCGAGGAAATTGAACGTCGGATTCGTATTGGCAGCGTAGAGGCCGGTGATGAATTCGAGGCCCGTCTCGAGAACGCACTGGATGTAGAAGCGATAGATGAGCGCGACCTTCTCGAGCGAGGAATAGGTGGAAGCATCCTCCTCGGCTTTTTGCTTATAGCTGGTGAAGACATTCTGCAGGTAATAGAAGACAAGGTCATCCTTGCTGTCGAACAGGTTGTAGAAGCTGCCCGTGGAAAGCCCGGCCTCCTCGCAGATGTTGCGCACTGTGAGGTATTTCATGCCGTATTGGTTGACGAGCTCGATAGCGGCTTCGAGCAGTTTTTCGCGTGTGGCCTGGGCGCGGCTTTCGCGCACGGACACGTATTTCCTCTTCGTACCCAAGGGTCACCGTCCTTCGTGTGATCTTCCGTAAAAGTACGGTCTCTTCAATCCTAGCTTCTTTTCATAAGGGTGGGACGAGCGGTCAAGTAAATGGTTGTTGACGAATCATCCGGTTCGTGGTGAAATGATAGCATAATATGAACACGTTCTAAAACACGTTCTATCCAATCGGACGAGGGGGAGAGATGAGCGGACCATTAGAAGGCTATAAGGTCATCGAGTTCGCGACCTATGTTGCCGCACCTTCAGGGGTGCGCATCTTGGGCGATTGGGGAGCGAAGATCATCAAGATCGAAGCTGCTGCGGGCGATGCGTATCGAACGAATTGGAACGTGTATCAAACGCCGGGTGAGAGCGATCTGTACAACCCTTGCTTTGACGTGGTGGGCGTGAACAAGCGCTTCATGGTGCTCGATCTGAAGACCGATGAAGGAAGAGAGATCCTCTACAAGCTGCTCGAAGATGCCGATGTGTTCGTCACGAGCGCGCGCGAGAAGGCGTTGAAGAAGCTCGGCTGCGACTGGGAGACGCTGCACGCGAAGTACCCCAAACTCGTCTACGGACATGTGCGCGGTTATGGCGAACAAGGCGCGATGCGCGATATGCCTGGCTACGATTATACGGCCTATCATGCGCGCTCGGGCGTAGGTGGCTCGCTCTACGAAAAAGGCGGTGCACCGATGGTGGGTGGTCCCGCGTTCGGCGATCTGCAGACGGGTCTCGCGCTTTCGGGCGGCATCGCGGCAGCACTGCTGGCGGCTGAGCGTACGGGTATCGGTGATCGTGTGGTCGTGAGCCTGCATTCGGTCGGCGTGTACGTGATGAGCCTCGCGCATACGGCATCGCAGTTCGGTGAATATGCGCTGCCCACGTCGCGGCGAAGCGTTACGAATCCGTTCAACTCCACATACAAGACCAAGGATGATAAGTGGATCCAGCTCTGCGTTTCTGCGCCTGAGCTGGAATTCGATCACTTCATGGAGGCGATCGGTCGTGCGGACCTGAAGGGCGATCCGCGCTACTGCAAGATGGATTACATGCGCGCGCATCATCATGACGAATTCGTCGACATCATCGAAGAAGCGCTGGCGCAAAAGACCATGGAAGAATGGGAGCGCGTGTTCACGGAGGCTGATGTGGCGTTCGGCCCGATGTACGAATCGAAGGACGTTCTGCGCGATCCGGAGGTTTGGGACAACGAATACGCCGAGCGCGTCACCTATCCGACGGGCGATGAGGCCATCCTCATCCATCCGCCTGCCAGATTCGATTCCATCGGCACTGCGCCGCTCGTCACGAGTCGTGGTATCGGCGCAGATACCGAGGCGATCTTGCGTGAACACGGATTCAGCGATGATCAGATTCACGATTGGGAGGCGCGCGGCATCGTGGCGCAACACGAGTGACGCAATACGTACGCCAGCGATGCTCGATCGTAGGCGTTCGAGGGGGAGAAAGATGTACACCTTAGGAATTGATATCGGCTCGACCGCCACGAAAGCGGTGGTGCTCAAAGATGGCGAAGAGATCGTCGCGAGCGCCATCATCAGCTTCGGTGCCGGCACATCGGGAACCGATCAGGCATTGGAGAAGCTCTTCAAAGAGAGTGGTCTTACCTGGGATGATATCGACTATACCGTTGCAACAGGCTATGGTCGTCTTCGGTTCGACGAGGCCGATAAGCAGATCAGCGAGTTGAGTTGCCATGCACGCGGCATGTATTTCATGATCCCCGAAGCGCGTACCATCATCGACATCGGAGGTCAGGACGTGAAGGCGCTTCGCCTGAACGACCGCGGTGGCCTGGACAACTTCATCATGAACGAGAAATGCGCTGCGGGTACAGGGCGTTTCCTGGATGTGATGGCGGGCGTGCTCGAGACCACGACCGATCAGCTCGGCACGCTCGATGCGCAGTCCGATGCACGAGTCGAGATCAGCTCGACCTGTACGGTGTTCGCTGAATCTGAGGTCATCTCGCATCTCGCGAACAAGGAGAAGATCCCGAACATCATCGCGGGCATTCATGACTCGGTGGCGAAACGAACGGCGGGTCTCGCCCGCAGGCTCGGCGTCGAGGAGACCGTGGTCATGAGCGGCGGTGTCGCGCAGAACGCAGGCGTGGTCCGTGCGCTCGAAGAAGAGCTTGGCGTGAAGATCTCGATCCCGCCCCATGTGCAGCTGATCGGTGCGCTTGGCGCAGCGTTGCATGGCGCGAAAGCGGTGGAGAAGCGCAATAAGAAGCAGGCTGCGAGCGCAGATGGCGCGACCGAAACGGATAAGTTCGCAACCGCAGTGGAGGACACCCGCGCCTCTCAACCCGACCCCGACTGCTCAGCTTGTGCGAGCTGATCATTCATACATGCAAAGGAGGGTTCAGGATCAGTATGAGGGACGAACGAGGCTTGGCCAAAGCAAGGGTGAGATCCACTTCGCGTGAGCGAAGTTAGCTCGCCCGAAGCGACGCCGCCTCGGGAGCCCTCGTGCTGACACTGAACCACCCTTAAGGATTAAGGAGACGAGCATGACCGAGAAGAAAACGAGCAAGCAATTGCTCCAAGAATTCACCGCCAAGACGTACGACGAGATACGCGAGGCGAAGGAGAACGGGGAAGTGATCGGGTGGTCCACCTCGAACTTCCCTAAAGAGATCTGTCAGACCTTCGATCTGAAGATCATGTATCCCGAAAATCATAGTGCGGCAGTAGCCGCGAAGAAGGGAGCGATCCCGTTCTGCGAGAAAGCAGAGGGTCTCGGCTATTCCATGGACCTGTGCTCGTACGCACGCATCAATCTCGGCTTCGTCGAGCGCGAGGAGGATTTCGGCTTCGGCCTCGACGTGCCAGCACCGGACTTCCTGTGCGTCTGCAACAACATCTGCACGACGGTCATCAAGTGGTACGAGAATCTCGCGCATAACCTCGACATCCCGTTCTTGCTCTTCGACATCCCTTACAACACGGACGGCTACTACACGCCGAATAAGATCAGCTACATCAAGGGGCAGCTCCAGTACATCATCGACGAGCTCGAGAAGATCACGGGCAAGAAGTTCGACTACGAGAAGTTCCACGAGATCCTGCGCATCTCGAGCATCAACGGCGCGCTGTTCACCAAGGCGCTCGACCTGATCGGCAACAACAAGCCTTCGCCCGTGAACGGCTTCGACGGCTACAACTTCATGGCGCTCATGGTCGTGGCGAAGGGCCGTCCCGAAACCACGGCGATCCTCGAAGCGTACATCGCGGAACTGGAAGAACGCCTGGCTACGGGTGACTACAACTTCAAGGGAGAAGAGAAGTACCGCCTCATGTACGAGGGCATGGCTTGTTGGCCCTATCTGCGTCACAATTCAGAGACGCTGGCCAGCATGGGCATCAACACGGTCGGTTCGATCTATTGCAACATCTTCGGCACATCCTTCGATGACCTGGATGGGTATTGCCGCGGATACGCGAGCACGAACAATTCGCAGGGCATCGATCTCGCGCTCCAGCGCCGTCGCGCCATGATCGACGAGTATCATTGTGATGGTACGCTGTGCAATGTCGCACGAAGCTGCAAGCCCTGGGCGGGCATCATGTTCGAGACATCGCGACAGCTCGAAAAGGAGAAGGGGATTCCGTTCGCCACCTTCGATGGCGACCAGGCAGATCCGCGCGTCTTCTCGAAGGCTCAGTACGAGACGCGCGTTCAAGGCCTCACCGAAGTAATGGACGAACGAATGGCGGAGCGCGCGTAGGCGCTGCTTCTGCTGGTCATGAAGGAAAGAGAGACACTAATGGACCGCATTCAAGAAATACTCGCCCAGTTCGAAGAGGCGTCAGAACATCCCTTTCGCACGATCGAGGCGTGCAATACGGACAACAAGAAGGTGATCGGCCTCGTGCCGTACTTCGGCCCGTACGAGCTCGTGCATGCAGCAGGCATGTATCCGGTCGAGCTATGGGGCGGCAATATCGATCCTAGCGAGGCGCATCGTTACTACCCGGTGTTCTACTGCTCGATCCTGCTCTCCCTGTTGGAGTTCGGCCTGAAGGGCGATTACGATTTCCTCTCGGGCATCATCATCCCGACCACATGCGATGGCTTGCGTAACCTCGAGGAGAATTGGAAGTACGCGAAGCCCGATATGCCCGTCATCGCGCTGACGCAACCGGTCAATCGCAAGACCCAGGCTGCGGAGGATTATTACGTGAACGAGCTGCATCGCATTCAGCATGAACTAGAAGAGATCGCAGGTCATCCTATCACCGATACGCAGCTGTTCCACAGCATCCAGCTCTACAACAAGCAGAAAGCGCTCATGCGTCGCTTCTCCGAGGTCGCATGCGATCACCTTGATATCTTCACGCCGAAGATGCGCCACTATGTTTACAAGGCAGCACGTGTGATGCCGGTCGAGAAGCATGTCGAGTTGGTCACGGAACTGCTCGACGAGCTTGAGCGCCGCCCGGTCTACACCTTCGATGGTCCACGTCTCATCGCGACGAGCATCTTGATGGATTCGACCGAACTGCTCGATACGCTCGAAGAAGAGGGTATCGCCATCGTGGGTGATGATATCGTGGGCGATTCGAAGCGCTTCGAGACCGATGCGCCCGACCACGTCGACCCGTTCGTATCGCTCGCGCGCATCTGGCCGCATATCGAGGGATGCTCGGTGCTCTTCGATCCGCAAAAGCTGCGCGGTCCGATGTTGATCGACCTTTACAACCAGCGCGACGCAGATGGCATCCTCATCAGCATCATCAAGTTCTGCGAAGAAGAAGAGTTCGACTATCCAGTGCTCAAGAAGGACTTCGAAGAAGCGGATATTCCCGTGCTCTACCTAGAGACCGAGAACCAGGGTCGTATCGACGAACAGGCGGCGACGCGTATCCAGGCATTCGTCGAGATGCTGGACTAAGCATCTTAGCGCGAACGCTTCATTCATCGGGAATTACGAAAAAAGGGTGCCGGCAAATGCCAGCACCCTTTTTGTCATTCAGGTGATTTTCGCGAACCGTGTTCGGGTGACACCTGTGGATCGAAGAGGCTCGATTAGAAGTCGTACTCGACGAACTTGCTCGCAGGAGTGAAACAGATCGGGCACTTCTCGAAGTCGGAACCCTTGTGGATGTAGCCACAGACGGGGCAGAGATAGTAGTGCTCGTTATCGGGGCAGTCGATGTTGTTGTAAGCATCGAGATAGTTCGCAGCATGGTAGCCTTCAGCCAGCTTTGCGCGGGTGAAGACGAGAACAGCAGCGTTCTTGCCTTCTTCCTGAGCCTTCTTGATGAAGGAAGGATACATGTCGGAGGTTTCATAGATCTCGCCATTAGCGGAATCGATGAGATTCAGGTCGAGCGGAGTGTCCTTCGTTTCGGTGAGTTCTGGACGAGGCCAATCAGCGTCTTCAGCCGTGACCAGGTTATACTCCATGGCAATGTGGATCTGCTCTGCAGCAGAGGTCACGCGCCACAGGGAAGCGAGCTGCTTGTGACCCTGCTTCTCTGCTTCCGCAGCATATGCTTCGTACTTCGCAGAAGCGCCAGTCTCGCCGTTCACTGCAGCCTTGAGGTTGTCGAGCGTAGAGCCGACCTGAGTCTTGCTGTCTGCAACGATGTTGAAGTTGCTGGAATTGTCGGGGGTGGGCATTACGTCGCGTACTTGCTGTGCCATGTTCATCACTCCTATTCGGTCGCGAAAGCGACATCGGTTGGTAAGGCAAGTAAGAGAACTGTGCCCCTTTTCGCCCTCTTCTCTTCGGCGAAAAGGACCCACAGTCCTTGATATAAAATTCTACAAGGTGCATTCTGTTGATGCAAGGAAACGAACGTTTGGCAACAAACGGTTAACTGAATCTCACGTGAAGCAAAGTGAAAGAGATGAACATGGAACGCAAGAACGCATGGAAGACCTATACCGAGGATGACCGTAAGGATCTGATCGCACTGAGCGATCGTTATAAAACCTTCTTATCGGAATGCAAGACCGAGCGTGCATGCGCGTCGCGCGCGATCGAGATGGCGCAGGCTGCAGGCTATGCGTCGCTCGAAGACGCGATCGCGAAGGGTACTGCATTGAAGCCAGGCGACAAGCTGTGGGCGAGCAATTACGGCAAAGCGGTCATGCTCGTTCAGGTCGGCACGAACGATATCGAGCAGGGCGTGAACATCCTGGGCGCGCATATCGACTCGCCTCGTCTCGACCTCAAGCAGAACCCTCTCTACGAAACGTCAGATTTCGTGTTGCTCGATACGCATTACTACGGTGGCATCAAGAATTATCAGTGGGTCGCGCTTCCGCTCGCATTGAAGGGCGTGGTCGTGAAGAAGGACGGTGAAGTGGTCGATATCTCGATCGGCGACGGACCTGATGATCCAGTGTTCTGCGTCACCGACCTGCTGCCTCACCTGGGCGCGGAGCAGATGAAGAAGGACGGCCGCACAGTGGTCGAGGGCGAGAACCTCGACGTGCTCATCGGAAGCGAGCCGCTCATCGTCGAAGCGAAGAAGGACGAGCGCAAGGAAGACGAGCTCACTTACCAGGAGCGCATCGAACGTACCGCGGAGAGCGAAGCGGTTCGCGCTAACGTGCTCTCGCTGCTTCTCGATCGATACGGCATCGAAGAGGAGGATTTCCTCTCAGCCGAGATCGAGGTCGTTCCCGCGGGCCCCGCGCGTGATTGCGGCTTGGATCGTTCGATGGTGATCGGCTACGGTCAAGACGATCGCGTGTGCGCCTACACGAGCCTTGAAGCGCAGTTGGCGGTGGATGGCCCCGCACGTACGTCGGTGTGCATCTTGGTCGACAAGGAAGAGATCGGCAGCGTTGGCGCTACGGGTATGACCTCGGCGTTCTTCGAGAACACCATGGCAGAGATCCTGGCATTGCTCGGTGCGCAGGGCGATCTTGCGCTGCGTCGCTGCCTCGCGCGTTCCTCGATGCTCTCGTCCGACGTGAGCGCCGCATACGATCCAGCCTACGCATCCGTCTTCGAGACGAAGAACTCCGCCTATTGCGGCCGTGGCCTCGTGTTCAATAAGTACACGGGTTCGGGCGGCAAGTCGGGCTCGAACGATGCGAATGCAGAATACATGGCAGCGTTGCGCAAGGTCATGGATGAGGCAGGCGTGAACTACCAGACAGCCGAGCTTGGCCGCGTGAATGCGGGTGGTGGCGGAACCATCGCCTACATCCCAGCGAAGTATGGCATGAACGTCATCGACTCAGGCGTGCCGGTGCTCTCGATGCACTCGCCCTGGGAAGTCACCTCGAAAGCCGACATCTACGAGGCCTACAAAGGCTACGTCGCCTTCCTGAATTCATGATCGCGCAAGAGAGCTGAGACTAGAACTCGTTGTTGCTCTGAGTGATGGTCCGGCATGATCGCAGAACGACTCGCTGCTTCTGTTTTTATCTGAAAAAGTGAAGCAGCGCAGCGACGCATGAGCGAATCTGCGTAGCTGATTCGCGAACAGGGAAGCGGGTCGATTCGAGATCATGTCGGACCATCACTCAGAGCAATGATTGCATGAAAAAAAGACCAGACAAGCTGGTCTTTTTTGATTAAGGAAGCGGGGAATCTTGTGAACCCTGCTGCGACGAACTCGCCAAGGGGATTTAGCAGCCCTCTGCTTATTTCAGCAGATCGGCGACCTTGCCCAGAAGCGGCTCGAAGCTGATGCCGCGGCTCATGAAGTTCGGCTGCTCGAGCGTGACGATCATCGCATCGTGCACGAACTTGCCCGCGAAGTCCACGGCCGTGACCAGATCCTTTCCGGCCATGATGGCGGCCGTGACGCACGAGCAGAACAGATCGCCCGTGCCATGCAGCATGACGGGCAGCTTCTCCACGATCAGCTCCGTGAGCGGGGTATTGCGACCCGCTACGTAGTTGCGCAGGAATCCGTCCTCGCGATCGACGCCCTTGATGATGACGTTCTTCGCGCCGCGGTTGCGCAGCATGTTGATCATGCTCTCGACCTCTTCGGTCGTGACGTTCTGGCCCGTGTATTCCGTACCGAGGATGATGGAGACCTCGGTGAGGTTCGGCGTGAGGATATCTGCGCCATCGGCTAGGTTAGCCATCGCGTCGCACAGCTCTTTGGTGTAGGTAGGGTAGATGTTGCCATGATCGCCCATGACGGGGTCGACGATGCGAAGCGCCTCGGGGAACGTGCGATAGAGGCGCTGGATGCTCTCGACCTGTTCGGCAGCGCCGAGGAAGCCCGAATAGACGGCGTCGAGCTCGATATCGACCTTCTCCCATGCATCCAGATACGGCTTCATCATGTCCGTGGTGTCGAGCATGTGCCAGACCGGAAATGCGGTATGCGAGGAGAACAGCCCTGTAGGCAGGGGGCACACGTCGCAGCCAGCTGCGGAGATGACAGGGATCGCAACGCCGAGCGAGCATTTGCCATAACCGCACAGGTCATGGACGGCACCAACGCGCGGGATATAATCGGGGCGATCGGAGTGGTCGTAGAGTGGCATGCTTTGCAAACCCATGAAGCTCATCTTCTTTCATCTCGGGCCCGGCTTTCGTCGAGCGATCTCGTTTTCGAACTATTCGTCCTGATCGTCGCGAGGTTTCTCGCCACGATCGCGGTATACCTTACGCGTCTTGCGCTCGCTGATGACAGCAGCGATGATGCTGATGACGATGCCCGCACCGACCAAGCAACCGATACCGGCGTAGGTCTCGAAGAGGAAATGATAAAGCTCCGCTAGATCCATGATGCCCTTTCGTGAATCGCTCAAGATGGCAGTGCGTGGATGCCGTCTTCGGCGCCGCTATCCGACGCAAGAGCATCGAAGATGGCGAAGCACCGCAGGTGGTATCCTGTTCGGTTGTAAAGTATACTCAATCTATATCTCTAGCTTAACGATATCACGAACAATGACGCATGAATTCGCGCTCTTGTTCACGAAAGGGAAACAATGCTCGACATTCGATTCGTCCGTGAAAACATCGAAAAAGTGAATCGCGCGATGGAAAGTCGCAATTTCACGTGGGATGCGCAGCGTTTCCTGCAGCTCGACGAAGATCGTCGCAGCGCTATCGCTCATGAAGAGGAGCTTCTTGCGAAGCGCAACAGCATCTCGAAGAGCATCGGCAAGCTGATGGGTGAAGGCAAGAAGGACGAGGCTGAGGCGGCTAAGGCGGAGGTCGCGAAACTCAAGGAAGAGATCGCGTACTATTCCGACCTGCACGATCAGGCGGAGAGCGCGCTGAACGAGCTCATCCTCGCGGTGCCGAACATGCCTTCCGACACCACGCCCGTCGGCAAGGACGAGGACGACAACCCCGAAGTCCGTCGCTGGGGCACTCCGCGCACGTTCGACTTCGAGTTCAAAGCGCACTGGGATCTCGGCATCGATCTAGGGATCCTTGATTTCGAACGTGCGGTGAAGCTCGCGGAATCACGCTTCGTACTGCTGGGCGGCCAAGGCGCCAAGCTCGAGCGCGCGCTCATCAACTTCATGGCCGACACGCACACCTCGCGCGGCTACAAGGAATGGTGGTGTCCGGTCATGGCGAACGCCAAGACGCTCACGGGTACGGGTCAACTCCCTAAATTCGAGGAAGACCTGTTCAAGACCACGGAAGGCCTCTACCTCATCCCGACCGCCGAAGTGCAGCTGACCAACATCCACTCCGACGAGGTGCTGGATGCAGACCAGCTTCCGCTGAAGTACTGTGCGTTCACGCCGTGCTTCCGCGAAGAGGCGGGCAGCGCTGGTCGCGATACACGCGGCCTCATCCGCCTGCATCAGTTCGACAAGGTCGAGATGGTGAAGTACGCCAAGCCCGAGGAATCCTACGACGACCTGGAGGCGATGGTTGAAGACGCCGAGAACATCCTGCAGTTGCTCGGCCTGCCCTATCGTGTCATCAGCCTGTGCACGGGCGATCTAGGCTTCTCGGCTGCCAAGACCTACGATCTTGAAGTCTGGCTGCCTTCCTACGATGCTTACAAGGAGATCTCGTCCTGCTCGAATTGCGAGGACTTCCAAGCGCGCCGCGCCAACATCAAGTACAAGGACGCGGGTCAGTTCAAGGGCAACCGCCTTGTGCATACGCTGAATGGTTCGGGTCTCGCGGTCGGCCGTACCATGGCTGCCATCCTCGAGAACTACCAGCAGGAAGATGGCTCGGTCAAGGTTCCCGACGTGCTCGTTCCTTATATGGGCGGCCTCGAATACATCAAGCCCGAATAAGGCAATTCCGCTATGTCCGATACGCGATCGCATACCGAACCCGTCCGCGGAAAGCATGCTAAGCATGCAGCACCTCCTACGGTAGGTGCGCAGCCGCAGCGCACGGGGGAGACGTCGCGCGTATCGAGGTCGGCGAAGCGCAAGAAGAAGAGCCGCGTCCCGCGTCCACTGAAGGTCGTCCTCGTCATCGTGCTGGTGGCCATCATCGGTGCTGGAGCGTTCCTCACCTGGGATTACCTCTTCCGCTACGATGATGCTCAAGACATCCAGGGCCAATGGAAGATAGAAGGTTCGAACAACTCCATCGTCATCACGGATTCCGAGATCCGCTTGACCGACAGCGTCAGCTTCGGCTACGAGCTCAACACTTTCGATAAGACCATCACCTATACGTTCGCGAATTACTCTGGAGTTGGGTCCTACGTCTTCTCGCCTGAGCGAGACGTGCTCACGCTCACCGACATGAACACCGATGAAGCCGGCGAATCCGAAGGAGGCGACAACGCTTCCTCGATGCGCTTGCTGAAGGTGTCGAATCAGGCGGTCGGCGAACCCGAATCGGCCAATAATAACGACACGAGCGACGCTCAAACGCTCGGCACCGATGTGGTCGATGGTTCGATGAGCGGCCAGCAGGCCGAGCGCAATGAACGAAGCGGAGACGCTTCGAGCGGGGATTAGGATCGCGCATGCAAGATAAGGTCGTCTTCGATCGATTGACCGTGCTGCCCGATCGCGTGGAAGCTTTCGTGCGCATCGTCGATCCAACGGCCCGCACCACCTCGAAGGCGCTCATCGACCAGGTGCTGCAGCAGTTTCCAACCGTGGCTTATCATGCGTGTCGCAACGAGGCTGGACCGACGTTCGGCGCGGTGATGGAGCGCACCTCCGTCCCGCATCTGCTCGAGCATCTCGTCATCGATATCCAGACGCACGCGCACGCTCACAGCGAAATGCCAGAAACCCCTGTTGAACAGGCGGTATTCACGGGTACGACGCAGTGGAGCGCGGATGATCCCGATGTGGCCATTGTGAGGGTTTCGTTCCTCGATGACCTAATTGCGCTCGGCGCATTCAAAAAAGCGCTACACTTTATCAATCACGCGCTTGCGGATCGAGCATGCGCGAACACGACACCATCCCGTCTATGAGGCAGACCGCTTCATGGCCCGAGCAAGAAGAAAGTGAGGAGTGTCTATGCCATCAGCCCATCTGAAGTTCGATTTTGCGGGTGACAAGGTCGCCTCACGCGTGAAGAAGATGCGATCATCTGCGGTGCGCGATCTTTTTGCTGCTGCTTCTCGTTCCGACATCATCTCGTTGTCGGGTGGCATGCCCGACGTATCGTTGCTCCCTCAAGAAGCGCTCCAGGCCGCTGCGAAGGCAGCGCTGGGCGACGATCGCGCGATAGCGTTGCAGTACGGGCCGACGCCAGGTCGCATGGAGACTCGCGAAACGCTGGCTGCGCTCGTGCGCGATCTGGGGATCCGCTGCAAGGCCGAAGACGTGCTCATCACGTCCGGTGCGCAAGAGGCGCTCGATCTCTTGGCGAAGACCTTCATCGACCCAGGCGACATCATCATCGCCGAAGGCCCGACCTACCTTGGCGCGCTCCAGGCGTTCTCGGCCTACGAGCCCAATGTCATCTGCATCCCCTTCGACGAAGAGGGCATGCGCATGGACTTGCTGGAAGAGAAGTTGCAAGAATTGGGCAAAGGCGCGGTCAAATTCCTCTATACCATCCCGAACTTCCAGAACCCAGGTGGCGTGACCATGAACATGGAGCGTCGCCATCGCTTGCTCGAATTGGCAGAAGAGTACGACTTCCTGGTGGTCGAGGACGATCCGTACGGACGTTTGCGCTACGATGGCGGTCACATGATCCCGCTTCGCGCGCTCTCCGATAAGGTCATCTATCTCGGCACGGTCTCCAAAACCTTCGCGCCGGGTCTGCGCGTTGGCTGGATCATCGCGCCGCGCGATGTCATTGCGAAGGTGAACCTGGTCAAGCAGGGTACCGATCTGTCGGGCAGCATCATGGACCAGATCATCGTCGAGCATTATTTCAACGACACCCCTTGGCAGACCGTGTTGCAAAGCTTCATCACCACGTATAAAGAACGTCGCGACGCGATGCTCGATGCGCTCGAGGAATTCTTTCCCGAGGAAGCGGTCTGGACGCATCCGGCGGGCGGCTTCTTCGTGTGGGTCACGTTGCCCGAATACGTGGATACCGATTCGATGCTCTCGGTCGCGCTCGAACAGGGCGTCACGTACACTCCGGGCAGCGGGTTCTATCCCGATGGTGTGCGCGGGAAGAATTCCATGCGCATCGCATTCTGCTTCGAAACACCCGAGAACATCCGTGAGGCGATCCGCCGTCTTGCGAACGTGATCGAAGATCGACTCGAGATGTACCGTGCATTCTTGGATGCAGGTGCGATCTAGTCACTTGAACTTGACCGGATGAAACGTAGTTCTATCAGTAAGAACAAGGAGAGAGCATGAAAGTTGCAGTGTTGATGGGGGGCGCGTCGTTCGAACGCGAGACCTCTCTGGCGAGCGGCAAGGTCGTATGCGAAGCGCTCGAAGAGGCAGGACACAAGGTCGTCCCGCTCGATACCACTAAGGAATTGGTGCCCACGCTTCGTGGCGAACGTCCCGATATCTGTTATATCGCGCTGCACGGCAAGCATGGCGAAGATGGCACCATCCAGAGCTTGCTCGATTTCCTCGACATTCCCTACGTTGGCTCGCCGGCAGAGGTGTGTCGCAATACGTTCAACAAGGCGCTCCTGCCTGCTTCGGTGCAGAAGTTTCGTCGCTATGCGGGCGAATCCGGTCCTGGCTGGTGGCCGCAGGGCTTCTGCTTGGCAGGTGATGTGTTCAAGGATATGGGAGCAGCCACCGCGCTCGACCTGGTGGGCGAGCGTATTCCTGGCGGCTATCCCGTGTGCGTGAAGCCTGCGCGTGGAGGTTCTGCCTACGGCGTTCATAAGGTCGAATGCCAAGAAGATCTGGGCGCTGCCATCCTCGATGCGCTCACCTTCGATAGCGAAGTGCTCATCGAGCAGTGGATCGATGGGGTCGAGCTTTCGGTCGCCATCCTGGGTAACGGCTGGGATGCGACGGCATTGCCGCCGGTCGAGATCGTGTCGCGCAGCGGCCTGTTCCTCACCGAAGAGCGCTTCAACGACGATGCGGTCGATTACTACACGCCCGTGCGCCTCGAATCACTCCATGCCGATCCCTCGCTCGCCCAGTCGATCCGCAGCGAGATCGAGCGCGCCGCGATCGAGGTCTATCAGGCGTTCAACGTGCAGGACCTGGGTCGTGTCGACTTGATCTGGGATGGCGCCCAGGCGCGTATCCTCGAAGTGAACGTTTCGCCGGGTATGACCGAGCATTCGCTCTTCCCGATGGCCTGCGAGGCAGCCGGCTTGAGCTTGCCGGCGGTCCTCGATCGCCTGGTCACGCGCCCGCGCTAGTTCTTACGCGAACATCCTCAGACGAGGTGTCGCTCGTCGTTCAGAATCCTGGAGCAGCTGCTTTTCGCGGCTGCTCTTTCGTTGTGCAGCACCGATATTCGAAGATACGATGAAGGATATAACGTGACGTAAACAAGTGATGAGGCCTTGGTTGTTTTTGACGTTGCGTGTGGGAGAAGTAGCTATAATAGAACCTGAACTCATTTCGGATGATGCACTCTCATCGATCGTTCGGACGGGGTTCACGCATTACTACAAGCATTACTTCTTAAGGGGGACACTATGGGAAGATTTGCTACGTTTCTTCTCGGTGGCGCTATCGGCGCGGGCATCGCTTTGCTGGCAACTCCACGCACGGGCGCTCAGAATCGCGCTTTGATCACCGATTCGCTGAACGAGAACTATCCAGAGGCGATGAAGGCCGTCACCAACACCACGAGCCAGGTCGTCGATGCTGCTGCAGCCACTTCGACCAAGGTCATCAATACGGTTTGGGACAAAGGTGCTGAAGTAAAAAAAGATTTGACTAGTCGCGCACAGCAGACTGCTCCTATGGTCGTCGAGAAGAACGACGAACTGCGCGACAAGATCGACGCTGCTCGCGAACGCATCGCGGCTCAGGTGGCCAAGAACGCAGAAGCCGTTCAGGATACTGCAGCCGATAAGGTTCCAGCTGCGGTCGATGCTGCTAAGAATGCGGGCACTGCGGTGAAGGAAGCCGCTCAGAGCGCTACCGATGCAGCGAAGGATGTCGCACAGAGCGCTGCTGAAGCAGCGAAGGGTGCTGCGAAGACGGCAGCAGATGCGGCCAAGGGCGTTGCGGAGACCGCCAAGAAGACGGCGAAGAGCGCAGCGAACGCCGCTAAGGACGCAACCTCCAAGAAGTAGATTCGTACGAGACCGATCGGTCATCGTCGTTCATTAGGGTAAGGCACTCCTCGGAGTGCCTTATTCGTACGTTCAAGGGCTATGGAAGATATCTACACAACGCATGAATTGATGGGTGTTCGAGTCGAGCACGCGAAGAAGCCGGGCAAACGGATCGGTCGCGTGCGCCATTTCCTCTTCCATCCGCACGATCTGCGCGTCATCGGATTCGCGGTGAAGCGTCCCGATGCGGCGCTCATGTTCCATCGTTCCGATATCTTCGTCGCGCTCGATGGGTATCAGGTGGTCGAGGGGGCCATCATGATCAACGACGAGAGCGAATCGACAGGCCGTGCAGCATGCAAGCGTCTCGGTGTTTCGTGGGACGAATGCGTCATCTGGCAGGGACTTCCGCTCATGACCGAAGACGAGCAGCGCCTCGGATACGTGGGCGATGTTTCGTTCGACGCGAAGACGGGGGAAGTGGTATCGCTCAAGGTCGACAAGGGTGCTTCGGTCGACTTTCTGCTCGGTTCTTCAGAATTGCCCGCGAATCTCATCGAAGGCTTCAAGATCGGCATCGGCGACAATCTTTCCAAGGTGTCGGAAGACGATTTCTTCCGTGGGGCCATCGTCGTACGCCCCGAAGCCCTTGCGCTCGAACGCGAGGGCGGTATGGCTGAAAGAGCAGGCGCTGGCGCAGCGATAGCCGCTCATAAGGTCGGCGAAGCCAAGAACAAGGCTACCGAAAAGCTGAACGAGACGGTAAGACCCAAGGTCAACGATGCTGCTCAGAAAGCGGGCGACGCGGTGAACAAGGGCGCTTACAATCTGGGCGTGCAGCTTTCCAAGACGCGCGGCATGTTCTCGAATTTCAAAGAAGAATATAAGAAAGCGCTCGAAGGCGATAAGAACGATGAATGATGTCGAGATAGCCCCCGAGATCCCCGAACCTGATTTCGAAGAGCAGGAAGCCGCTTTCGAAGAATCCTTAGGCTCGAACTTCGGCACGGCTTCCATCATCGAAGAAGAGCAGCGGGCATCGAACGAGCAGATGGAGAAGGACCACCGTGCGCGGTCCGTATTCACGTCGATGCGTCAGATCTCGATCCGCGATCGCCGCGTGGCTGGAGTGCTCGCCATGGCGCTCGGTGCATTCGGCATGCACAAGTTCTATCTGGGTTATCACGATCAAGGCTTCATCCTCTTGCTCGCCACCATCTTGCTCGGTCTCGTATCGTTTGGACTGGGCATTCTCGCCATCTGGATGGTCGCGTTCGCGGAAGGGATGAACTATTTCTCGCTTTCCCAGCAAGAATTCGAGAGGATCTATGTGGAGGGAACGCATAACTGGTTCTAGGAAGTTCTGCCCGAGGGTCTTTTACGATATAATATGCTGCGATCTTGCGCGGCGCTCAAGATCTTGAGGGCGCGCCGTGCAGCGAATGAGAAATGATGCACGAAAGGGTGCATTGATAAGGAGGGAACCATGCCTACCATTACTCGCGATCAGGTCCGCGTCCCCGCAGACGTCATGCCTGAGGCACGTGAAAACTACATCGAGAACTACATGAAGGCGACCCGCGGCACGGGCCGTTTGATGCTGTTCGCTTGCGATCAGAAGATCGAGCATCTGAACAAGGATTTCTATGGTGAAGGCATCGATCCGTCCGACCTCGAACCCGAGCATCTCTTCGAGATCGGCAGCCAGGGCACCATCGGCGTGCTCGCTGGTCAGCGTGGTCTCATCGCTCAGTATGCCAACGACTATCCCGAGATCAACTATCTTGTGAAGATGAACTCCAAGACCAACCTCGTGAAGGGCTCGCAGGACGATCCGTATTCGCCGCAGCTCTACGATCTGGAGGCTGTGCTCGCGATGCGCGAGGCTGGCGTGAACATCGTCGGCTTGGGCTACACCATCTATCTAGGTTCTGAATACGAATCGACCATGATGGCTGAAGCGGGCGAACTCATCGCAGAGGCTCATGCTCAGGGTCTGCTCGTCGTTCTGTGGATCTATCCGCGCGGCAAGGCAGTGCCTGACGAGAAGGATCCCGATCTCATCGCTGGCGCAGCGGGCGTTGCGCTGTGCTTGGGTGCAGACTTCGTGAAGGTCAATCCTCCGAAGGCGACCGACGGTCATACCTCTGCTCAGAATCTCAAGATCGCGTCGACCGCTGCTGGTCGTACGGGCTTGGTATGCGCAGGCGGTTCCAAGGAAGACGCATCCGTGTTCCTGTCCGATCTCTACGATCAGATCCATGTCGGTGGTGCGTGCGGTAACGCAACGGGTCGTAACATCCATATGCGTTCGACCGAGGAAGCGGTTCGTCTCACCAAGGCTATTTCCGCTATCACGCTCGCAGACTACAGCGTTGAAGATGCGCTCGCGGTCTTCAACGGCGAAAAGGATTTCAGCCTGTAGTTGAAAACGGATGAAGCCTCTCGCGGGCTTCGCTAATAGAACAATCGAAAACGGGAGGTGCTTGCAAGAGTGCTTCCCGTTTTGTTTTGAGGTGCAGAAAGGAGCCATGTTGTCATGGTGGGATTCGACGCATCTCTTTTTCGTTTGGTAGGAAGCTTGGTCGCGCTCGCGATGCTCTTCGCGCTTTTGCTCGCGATAGCGATCGTCGACTGGCGAACGCGACGGATCCCTAACGCACTGGTGTTCGCGCTCGTTGTGTCGCGCGTGGTCGTGCTCGGGGTAGATGTGGCCTTTGGTCAGACGGAGGCGGTGCTCGCAGCTTTTACGGGATCGGTCGCTACGGCATTCTCCTTCGTGGCGGGGCTGCTTCTCTTGAAGGGGCTTATGGAGCGGGTGCTCCATAAGGAGTGCGTGGGTCTGGGGGATGTGAAGCTGCTCGGCGCGGGCTGCCTATATCTCGACCTTGAGCAAGCGATGGCTGCGCTCGCGATCGCTTCAGTGGTCGGGATCGTTACGGCGCTTTATTTTCGGGTAGCGCGCGAAGATCCTACGTTCCCATTCGGACCAGCGCTCTGTTGCGGTCTGTTCACGGCGTTGTTCTTGTAGGGGAAAGAAAAAGCTCTCGGTCTCGAGAGCTTTTCGCGATGCAACTGGTGCCCGAGGCGAGATTTGAACTCGCACGTCTTTCGACAACGGTTTTTGAGACCGCCGCGTCTGCCATTCCGCCACTCGGGCGCGGGAGATTCATTATAACCCATTGAACGGGGCACGCAAGCAACCCCGAGCGCATCTTCTACGGATGATTCGGCCAGCAGCGGCGATGCGCTCGCGTTTTCTGCCATAATAGCCAGTGTACGATTCTACGACGGATGAGGGTGACCATCATGTACAACGAAACGATGTATCAGCTGGGCAATGCTCCTTCGGCCATTCGTGAGCTGTTCGCTTATGGTATGCAGCGCAAGGCCGAGGTAGGGGATGAGAACGTCTTCGATTTCAGCATTGGAAACCCTTCTGTGCCTGCACCTGCATCGGTTGCGACCGCGATCCGCGAACTCGCTGATATGCCACCGGCGGAACTGCACGCTTATTCGCCAGCGCAAGGGCTCGAGTCCACGCGTCAGGCGATCGCGGATAACCTCAACGATCGCTTCGGTACGTCGTATTCTGCTGACGATCTCTACCTTACGATGGGCGCGGCAGCTTGTCTTTCCGCTTGTTTCACGGCGCTCATCGAGCCAGGTGACGAGGTCATCGTCATCGCACCGTACTTCCCTGAATATCGCGTGTGGATCCAGTTCGCAGGCGGTAAATGCGTCGAGGTTCCCGCGCGCGAAGACGATTTCCAGATCGATCTCGATGCGCTGGCGGCAGCTATCACGGAGCGCACGAAGGCGGTGGTCATCAATACGCCGAACAATCCGGTCGGTACGGTTTATACGCGCAAGACGCTCGAAGGCCTAGCACGTGTGCTCGAAAGCGCCGAGCAGACCTACGGACATGATATCTATCTTATCTCGGATGAACCTTATCGCGAGCTCACTTATGGCGTCGAGGTTCCGTGGGTTCCCGCCATCTACAACAATACGCTCGTGTGCTATTCCTGGTCGAAGTCGCTTTCGCTGCCAGGCGATCGCATCGGTTACGTGCTCGTTCCGCGCGAGGTGAACGACGCGCGCAAGGTCTATCTTGCGGTCTGCGGTGCCGGCCGCTCGCTCGGCTACATCTGCGCGCCGGTCTTCTTCCAGCGCGTCATCGAACGTTGCGTAGGAGAGCCCACGAACGTGGAGGCCTATGCGGTCAATCGCGAGATCCTCACGAATGCGCTTGATGAACTGGGCTACGAATACATCGCGCCCGATGGTGCGTTCTATCTGTGGATCAAGGCGCTCGAGCCTGATGCGCAGGCCTTCTCGGATAAGGCGAAGCAGCATGAACTGCTGCTCGTTCCTTCCGACAGCTTCGGCGTGGGTGGCTGGGTGCGCGCAGGATATTGTATCGACAAGCAGACCATCGAGCGTTCCATCCCGGCATTCGCCGCACTGAAAGCAGATTACGCGTAATGGCGTTCGCGGGCGCCATCCTCGATTTCGATGGGACGTTGGTCGATTCGCTCGATGCGTGGCGCGACCTCGAGAACGTGCTCTTGAAGGAATCGGACGTTTCGGTAACGCTCAAGGATCGTGCGCAGTTCACTACCTTCACGCTCGATGAGACCGCTCAGTGGTTCCACGAGAACGGTGGCCTTGGTAAGAGCGCAGCTGAAGTGCGTCAGATCATGGACGATTACATGGTCGCCTACCTCTCGCGTTCGACACGCGTTCTACCAGGCGTTCGAGCTTTTCTTGAGTCGTGTGCGCAACGCGGCATCAAGATGAGCGTCGCTTCGTCGAGTCCGCAGCTTTATCTACGCACCGCGCTCGACGCAACGGGTCTCATGCCTTATTTCGCACAGGTGCTCTCGGTCGAGGATATCGGAGGGTCGAAGCGTGAACCGCACATCTTCGATCTCGCACGCGAGCTCATGGGCACGGACAAAGAGGCGACGTGGGGTTTCGACGATTCGCTCTACGCGCTCCGTGTTCTGAGGGACGCGGGCTATCCGACGGTCGGCATCTACGACTCGCACGAGCAGCTTCCGTTCGATGCTTGGGAAGATCGCGTCACCATCGCCGTGCGCAGCTTCGAAGAGCTTTCGATCGAACGGTTGAGCGCTTAGAGTCCCAGCCCATCGAGCGCTTCAAGGGCGCGGTCGCGAATCTCGTCGATGCTCTGGGGTTCGCTCAGCATGCCAGGGATGATGGTGCGTGCAGCCATGTGACCGATCGCGTCGGGCGAATGATCCTTCACGGTGTAGTCGCACGTGGTGAGGATGAGGCGGTTACGCTGCTTTCCGTGGTAGTGGTGCTGTAACCCCTCGTTGATCGACAGGATCGTGACCACCTGTTCGTCGACCAGGCAATCTCGGAAGATCCCCTCTTCGACGCCGAGCGTGATGATCTTCTCGAACGCTTGATAGTATTCGCGATATCCTTCGAGGAACCCTTGGTATTTCTCGGGGTTTTCGTGGACCAGACTTTCCAGCTCGATGAAGTCGAAAGGCAGTTCACACTTGCGTACCACATCATAGACGATGAGCATGTAGAGCTGGACGATGCGGTCGTCGACTTTATTCTTGATGTGCTCGAGAACGGAGATGGCGCGATTGGCATCGTAGATGCTCTCGAGGATCGCCTCTTTTGACGGGAACCAATAGTAGATGGAAGATTGATTCAGCCCGATCTGGCGAGCGATCTCTGAAATGGAAGTTTTGTTATAGCCGTTCTCATGAAAGAGCTTGTTGGCAGTGACGATGATCTGCTGCCGTTGATTCGGCTTGGTGCTCGATTTGCGCGAGTTCGTGCGCTTCTTCAGAGTCGTATTTCCCTTGGTATCGTTATGTGGAACATCCTTCATGAAGCCCCCTCCTCAAGCTACACGTCAGAACATAACAACAACATATGATTATAGCCATTTATACAGCAATAGAGCGAGAATCAGTTGTATTATGTGAAACACCGAACACCACGCGCGAGGCATCTGTCTCGTGCGAGGTAGAACACCGAAAGAAAGGATCGACATGGATAAGAAGGTCTACGATCTGCTCAATGATCAGATCAATAAAGAGCTGTATTCCGCCTATCTGTACATGGATTTCGCGAACTACTACGAAGAAGAAGGCCTGAGCGGCTTCGCGAACTGGTACATGATCCAGGCGCAGGAAGAGCGCGATCACGCACTGAAGTTCCGCGATTATCTGCACGAGAACGGCCAGAAGGTCGTGCTCGAAGCGATCGCTCAGCCCGACAAGACCTTCACCTCTCATGTTCAGCCGCTCGAAGCAGGCCTCGAGCATGAGAAGTACGTCACTTCGCTCATCAACGATATCTACGCTGCGGCAGTTGCGGTGAACGATTATCGCACGATGAAGTTCCTCGATTGGTTCATCGAAGAGCAGGGCGAAGAGGAAGACACGGCTGAGACCATGCTCACGCGCATGAAGCTCTTCGGTAGCGACGCCAAGGCGCTCTACGACCTCGACCAGGAATGCGCTTCTCGTACCTACACTGCACCTGCAGAGTAAGCTCCTGCGAACACCACCATCGAAAAAGGCTCCACCCGGAGCCTTTTTTCATGTTCGCGATACAGCCTAAGGCTCGAGCTCCGGCGTCGCTTCGGTCGAACTAACTTCGCTTGCGCGAAGTGGATTTCTCCCTCGCTTTGGCCAAGTCGCTCTCGTCCTTAGACTCTATCGCGAACATGAAAACAGCTGCAGTAGATGCTTGAGAAAATAGCTGGTAGGGTTTGGGATTCACTCGGAAAGCACTCAAGTACAGCTCGCGTGTCGAAGGGTGTGTCTCGGTAAGGTGAGAGAGACTCGTTGCTTCTGATTTCTTATTTAAAAAGTGAAGCAACGCAGCGACGCATGAGCGAATCTGCGCGCAGATTCGCGAACAGGGAAGCGGGTCGATCGAACCTTGCCGAGGCACACCCTTCGACCTAGTAGCTCTCAGTACCGAGCACTCCGTTCAAGATGCTGGAGACGATCGAGATGACGATGCTCGCCACGAACCCTGATCCGAAGCTGGCGATGATGAAATCGATGCCGAACAAGGTCCCAGCCAGCCATGAAGCAAGGTAGAGCAACGCGGTGTTGATGATCAGGTAGAAGATGCCCAGCGTGATGAAGGTGATGGGGAGCCCGATCACCTGCAGAATGGGCTTGATGGTCATGTTGAGCAGCGCGATGATGAGCGCGATGATCAGGACGCTCGCCCATGTCGATACCGTTCCGCCGACTTCGATGCCGGGAACGAGCCACACGGCGACCGCGACCGCTACGAAGATACCGATCACGCGAAGAACGAAATTCATGGTTACCACCTGCTTTCTTCTGTCATTCTTATGAGTTCGCTTCACTAGGATACGCGACCGTTTCAAAATGAAGAAGCGAACTTACGCAAATGAAAGAAACTCGTAAAAGGAATGCTCCGTGCTCGAAACCATCGAAACGACCATCGCGAAACATCAGCTCTTCAACGCCGCATCGCCGACGCTGCTCATGGTGTCGGGCGGTTCTGACTCCACGGCGCTCACCTATATCATGCACGATCTGCGCGAGCGCGGGCTCGTCGGACCGTTGGCGTGCTTGCACGTGAACCATAAGCTGCGGGGAGAGGACGCCGAAGCCGATCAGGCGTTCGTCGCAGCGCTCGCTGAAGCGCTCGAGATCCCGTTCTTCTGCTGCGAGGTCGACATCGCGCTGCTCGCGCGTGAGACGGGTGGCAACATCGAAGCACTGGGTCGCCAAGAGCGCTACATCGCAGCGCATGAAGCGCTCGAGAGCTTATGTCGACATACGATGCTGCCATTGTCGGAAGGGCGCATCGTCACAGCGCATACGCAAGACGATCGGGTCGAGAACTTCTATATGCGCTCGATAAAAGGCACAGGACCAGGCGGTTTTCGCTCGATGCTCTACCAGAATGGCCCCATCGTGCGTCCGCTCCTGGACGTTTCGCGCGTCGATCTGCGTGACTATCTCGCACAGCGCGCTCAAAGTGGCGAGACGATCGTGCGCGATGCGGCGGGCGACCTCTGGCGCGAAGACGCCACCAATGCTCACACTGATCGATTCCGTTCGTACGTCCGGCATACCATCGTTCCTGCGGCGAAGGAGCAGAATGCGCACCTGCTCGACACGCTGTGTCGCACGATGAATCTCATCGCCGACGAGGACGATTTCATGGAAGCGCTGACGCAGCAAGAGATGGACGGGCACGTCGAGCTGGGCGAAGGCGAAGCGCTTCTCCTTCCATCGTTCGGGACTCTGGCGTTGCCGATCCAGCGTAGGGCGGTCAGAGCCATTCTCGAGGGCTTGATCGGGGCGGACGGTCGCATCGAGAGCGCTGCGGTCGATGCGGTGCTGCGAGCTTTCGACGAAAATGGTCTTCCCATCGGCGGCTATGTCGTGAACATCCAGGGCGATCTGGCGGTGAGCGCGAACAAGCGCGGCGTCCTGATCGAGCCCATGGCGCGTTTTCGCGCACGCCGGAAACGAGCGTAGAAACCAGCGCGTCTCAGGCATAATAAGAGGCAAGTGGTAGAGAATCCCGCAGAATAAGGAGCGCCCATGGCACAGCAGCCATCGATTCCCATCAACATCATCCTCGCTTCCAAATCTCCTCGTCGCAAGCAGTTGCTCGAAGAGGCGGGCGTGCATTTCACGATCTTCACGGGTTCGACCGAGGTCGACGAGACGCTCGAGCCCGACCTGTTGGCAGATCCTGAAGAGGCGGTGAAGAAGCTCGCTGAACGTAAGGCGGGCGCAGTCGTGCAAGAGGTGCTCGCTCTGAACCCTGTGGGACTGGGCATCGTCATTGGTGCGGATACGATGGTCGTACTGGATGGCGAGATGCTGGGAAAGCCCTATTCGGCCGATCACGCACGCGAGATGTTGCGCAAGCTTTCAGGCAGAACGCACCAGGTCATCACGGGCGTTTCAGTCTGGATGCTGCTCTTGAACGAGACCGAAGAACACGGCGGCGATGGCAATGTCTCCATCGGATTCCGCACGTTCACAGAAACGAGCTACGTCACGTTCAAGGAACTCACCGACGAGGACATCAACGCCTACGTGGCCACGGGCGAGACCATCGATAAAGCGGGTGCATATGGCATTCAGGGCAAAGGCGCTGCGCTCGTTGAGAAGTACGAAGGCGACTACAACAACATCGTCGGTCTGCCTGTCGATAAGCTGCTCGAGAATTTCCCCGATTTGCTTCGTCGCGAAGTCGAGATAGAGATCGTTGACAAAGAGGACGACGAAGCTCAGTGATGGTACGCTAGGGCGCGTCTTTGCGGAAGTCGGATGTAGATTTATTGCAAATTTGCTGCAATTGTTCGCCGCAGGCTCACTTCGCGGAACTACCTTCATGCCTTTTGTTAAACTAACCTATTAGGCTCGTACAACAGCCGGTATACGCTCGTCCGAAAGAGGAACGGTGGAAGGACTACATTCCGATCTCGATCACATCCTGTTCTCCGAAGAACAGATCCAAACATGCGTGAGGGACATGGGCGCTGCCATCACGAGAGATTACCAGGGGAAAGACCTGGTGGTCATCTCGGTCTTGCGCGGCGCGGCCATCTTCATGGCCGATCTCGTGCGTCAGATCCACCTTCCGCTCGAGATGGACTTCATGGCCGTTTCTTCGTACGGCAAGGCCGCGAAGAGCTCGGGTGTCGTGAACATCCAGAAGGATCTTTCGACCGACATCACAGGGCGTCACGTGGTCATCGCTGAAGACATCATCGACAGTGGTCTTACGCTGCGCTATCTCTTCAACAACCTCGAGTCGCGCAAGCCTGCGTCCATCACCATCGCAGCGCTGCTGCGCAAGGATCTGCCTGGTCAACCCGATCTTCCCTACGAATATGTGGGCTTCACCTGCCCTGATGAATTCGTGGTCGGATATGGGCTCGATTATGCAGAGCGTTACCGAAACCTTCCGTACATCGGCATCTTGAAGCCCGACGTCATCAAGTAGGCGCGCTTCGAAGGTGCATCGCTAGAACAGTAAGACTGAACAAGGAACATTGAGTTTTATGGCACAGGATCCAAATTCAAAGAACAACAAGCAGAACAAGCCGGGCAAGCAGCCGAATCGTCCGAAGCAGATCAACATCGTCACCATCATAGTGTTCGCGCTGGTGGCCATCTTCTTCTTCTCGATGATCACGCGCATGCCCGCAGGCTCTTCGGATGGCATCACGCAGACCGATTCTCTGCTCACCTCGGAATTCACCCAGGCGGTCGAGCAGGGCAGGGTCGAGACGGTCGTCTACGACGCGGGTGGCGAGACCATCTCGGGCACCTACTATCCTGCGCAGACGGCAGGCGTGACTGCGGCGAACGCCTTCAACACGGGCATCGAGGCCATCAACTCGCAGCTTGGTACCATCGTCAACGACGGTGCGCGCCTCGATACCATCGAACCCAGCATCCTCTCCGCGAAGACGCTGGGCAACATGCATAACTTCACCTGCACGTGGGTGGGCCAAGACACTCTGGGCGAGCTCATGGCTGCTCATCCCGAGATCGAATACAGCATCACGCTGCCATCGCCGTGGGGCTCCATCTTCCTCTCCTTGCTCCCGATCCTGCTCATCGCAGGTCTCCTGTTCTTCTTCTTCTCGCAGATGAACAAGGCGAACAACTCGCAGATGTCGTTCGGCAAGGCGAAGGCGAAGAAGTCGGTCGAGGAACATCCCGACGTGCACTTCTCCGATGTGGCTGGTGTCGACGAGGCGGTCGAGGAGATGCAGGAGATCAAGGACTTCCTCGACAATCCTGCGAAGTACCAGGCTATGGGCGCGAAGATCCCGCGCGGCTGTCTGCTGGTGGGCCCTCCGGGTACTGGTAAGACCCTGCTCGCACGTGCGGTCGCAGGCGAGGCGGGCGTGCCGTTCTTCAGCATCTCCGGTTCCGACTTCGTCGAGATGTTCGTCGGTGTCGGCGCTTCTCGTGTGCGCGACCTGTTCAAGCAGGCTAAGGAAGCCGCTCCCGCCATCATCTTCATCGACGAGATCGACGCGGTCGGTCGTCAGCGTGGCGCAGGCCTCGGCGGCGGACACGACGAACGCGAGCAGACGCTCAACCAGCTGCTCGTCGAGATGGACGGTTTCGAGGCGAACGACTCGGTCGTGCTCATCGCAGCGACGAACCGCTCGGACGTGCTCGACCCTGCATTGCTGCGCCCCGGTCGTTTCGATCGTCAGATCGTCGTCGATGTGCCAGACGTGAAGGGTCGCGAGAAGATCCTGAAGGTCCATGCAGAGAACAAGCCCCTCGCGGCCGATGTCAATCTGCCCCGTCTTGCGAAGCTCACGCCGGGCTTCACCGGTGCTGATCTGGCGAACTTGCTCAACGAAGCAGCCATCCTCTCGGCTCGCCGCAATAAGCACATCATCTCCGAGCAGGAAGTTACGGAGAGCATGGAGCGCGTCATCGCAGGCCCCGAACGCAAGGGTCGTGTGCTTGACGAACAGACGCGTCGCACCATCGCGTTCCATGAATCCGGCCATGCGCTCGTGGGGCATCTGCTCCCGCATGCCGATCCTGTGCACAAGATCTCGATCATCTCTCGTGGTCGCGCGCTCGGTTATACGCTCTCCATCCCTGATGAAGATAAGGTCCTGAATTCGCGTAACGAGATGCGCGATGAATTGGCCGTGTTCCTGGGTGGTCGCGTTGCGGAAGAGATCTTCTGCGAGGACATCACCACGGGTGCTTCGAACGACCTTGAGCGCGCCACTAAGATGGCTCGTTCGATGGTCACGAACTACGGCATGAGCTCCGACTTGGGTGTTCAAGTGTTCGGTCAGCCGAACCATGAAGTGTTCCTGGGTCGCGATTATGGCAACACGCAGGATTATTCCGAAGAGACCGCACACCGTATCGACGAAGAGGTCGCACGCATCATGCGCGAGGCGCACGATCGTGCTTACGAGATCCTTTCGTCGCGCAAGGACCAGATGAACCTCATGGCTTCGGTCTTGCTCGAGCGCGAGACGGTCGATGGCGATGCATGTACGGCGCTGCTCGATAACAAGTGGGCCGACTACCTGAAGCTCGAGCAGAGCGGGGTGCCTCAGCAGGCAGCCAACACGCTCGCTCCGAAGGAAGAGAAACAGTCTGAACAGCCTGCGGCGCCTGTTCCGGAAGCGCAGCCGACCATGCAAGCAACGGCCGCCTCACAGCCGGTCGCGCCGGCACAGGCAGAAGCTCCAGCAGAAGCACCTGCAGAGCAGCCAGCTCCCACTGCGAGCGATACGACTCCAGCCAACGCCCCGAGCGAAGAGGACAAGGTGTTCCTGGATGGCCTGGAACAGAAGATCAAGGATATGCAGAACGATCAGAGCGCTGAAGGTGAAGATAAGACCAAGTCTGATCAGTAACGCGAATCGAAGGATGTTCGTCTATGATCTGGAAATGCAGCCAATATAGTTTCGATGCCAAGATGCCCATTATCATGGGCATCTTGAATCTTACGCCCGATTCGTTCTCCGATGGGGGATCCTATGCCTCGGAAGAAGACGCCATCGCGCGTGCGCTTCAGATGGTCGACGAAGGCGCGCTCATCATCGATGTGGGCGGCGAATCGGCCAGGCCGGGCGCTGCGCCTGTGACCGTTGAAGAGGAATGCGACCGCGTTCTTTCCGTGGTACACGCGCTCGCCGAGAAGGGTATCTGTGTGAGCATCGATACGCGTCACGCAGAGGTCGCGCGCGCTGCTATCGAAGCAGGTGCTTCCATCATCAATGACGTTACGGGATTTCGCGATCCTGCCATGGTCGAGGTCGCGACCTCGTGCGATGCGGGTCTTGTGGTCATGCACATGGGTGGGGATGACCCTAAGACCATGCAGGACGATCCGCGCTACGACGATGTGGTCGCGGAGGTCTGCGCTTATCTGAGCGACCGCGCGAACTGCCTCATCGATCAGGGCGTCGGCCGTAGCCGTATCTGCCTCGATCCAGGTCCTGGCTTCGGCAAGACCGCCAAGCAGACCATCGAGCTCATGCGTAATTTCCACGAGCTGAACCGTCTTGGTTTCCCAACGATGGTGGCAGTCTCGCGCAAGAGCTATATCGGCGAGGCGTATCACATCGAGGACCCGAAAGAACGCGACGATGCATCCGCCGCCGAAGCGCTCATGGCGGTCGAGCTGGGCGCGTCGATCATTCGCACGCACAATGTCGCGCTCACCGCAGCCGCGCTCGAAGAGAACCTCCGTCCGTATGCGCTCATCGGCATGGGATGCAATGTGGCGCTCGTCGCCGACGAAGGGGAGGAGCGCGAGGGTAAGATCGCGCTTTTGAACAAGGCGATCGGCGATATGTGCATGCTGCCCGACACGCAGATCATCGATATCTCGAGCTACTACGAGAGCGAACCGGCGTATCTCGAAGATCAAGACCTCTTCGTCAATGCGGTCGTGCTGCTTCGAACGGGCTTGCCTCCACAGGAACTGCTCACCTATCTGCAAGCTATCGAGAACAGCCTCGGTCGCGTGCGCACGCAGAAGAACGGCCCGCGCACCTGCGATCTGGATATTCTCGATTATCAAGGCTACGTTTCCGATCTCGAGGTGCTCACGCTGCCTCACCCGCTCTTGCTCGAACGCGATTTCGTGGTGAAACCGCTCCTGGAGCTGTTGCCGCAGCATGAGCTCGCCAACGGCAAAGCCGTGACGGATGAAGGCGTGAAATACGGGAAGGCGTGGAAGTGCTAGAGGGGAGCGAAGGGCCTCTGGAAGCCGATCTGACGACGTTCTGGAAGCTGCACACGTTCAGCGAGGTGGATTCCACCAATACGCGCATCAAAGAGGCGATCGCCCAGGGAGCACCCGAGGGGACATGTTTCGCAGCGCAGAGGCAGACCGCAGGGTATGGACGACAGGGAAGAGCCTGGTCAAGTCCTGAAGGGGGCCTCTACTTCTCCTTCGTCCTCGATCCGCTCGATGCGCATCCTGAAGCAGGGAAGACGCTCGCCGATCTACCTGCGGTGAGTCTCGTGATGTCGCTCGGCATCCAGGCAGGACTGGTGGCCTTCACGCAAAACGATGCGATCAAGATCAAATGGCCCAACGATATCGTGGTCGGTGAAGGCACGAACTATGCGAAGCTCTGCGGCATCTCGCTCGAGATGGTGGACGGGAAGCTGTGTTGTGGAATCGGCGTGAACGTGAGCCGGCCTTCTGCAGGTGCTGACGCGCAACAAGAAGTGCCGTCCTCTACCTATGGTATCGCCTATCTGCAAGAGCTACGTCGCGATCCGCGAATCGATGAACGTGGCGAAGCCTCGCCGTTCGTGCGCCTCCTGCCGTTGGTGCTGCGTTCGGTCATGCATGTCTATCAGTGCTGGTTGCAAGACGGTATCGAGTCACTCATCACGCGCTACAACGATCTCCTGTTCAACGTAGGGAGCGATGTCGTACTCGAGACGATCGACGGAAAGACGCTCTATGAAGGAGAGGTGCTCGGTGCGGATGCGACCGGCGAGCTGCTCTTGAAGACGCCGACCAGCAACATCGTGCGTGCTGCCTCGGGCGAGGTTCATACGCGCATCGCACGAATCTAGCCACCCATCCGTGATAAGATATCGCGTGAGCTCATACATCAGGAGGAAAGCCCATGCTGCTGTGCGCACAACATGTTTTGCCCGTATCGTCTGCTCCGATCGAGAACGGCGCGATCTTGGTGAAGGACGGTAAGATCGCCGACATCGGCCATGCGGATATGATGCGCATGCGTTATGCCGACGAGGAAGTGCGCGATTTCGGCATGGCAGCGCTCTGCCCTGGCATGATCGATCTGTACGCGCGTCTCGAAGACGCTATCATGCGCGGTCTCATGAACGACGTGCCGTATGCTGCATGGATGAAAGAGATCTCCGACTTGCGCAGACGCCTCACCCCTGAAGAATCATACGAATCGGCGTATCTCGGTGCGCTCGAAGCGCTGGCGAGCGGCATCACCACCGTAGGCGATGTCACCACCACGGGTGCTTGTGCGAAAGCGGCCGACAAGCTCGGTCTTCGTGCGGTGGTCTATCGCGAAGTCTCGGCAATCGACAAGAACCTGGTCAACTACGCGCTGAAGAAGGGCGTGAGCGACCTTGAGAAGTGGTCGAAGGGCCTCACATCGAACCGCGTTTCGTTCGGTCTGGCTCCAGCACCGGTCTTCCAGTGCCATCCGCTCATCTACAAGACCGTCTCGCAGTACGCGCTCGAGCACGATCTGCCGGTCGCGATCCGTCTTGCGGGCAGTCGCGAGGAATACCGTTTCGTGAAGCACGGCCGCGCGATCGAGAGCGATATCCGCTTCGAGCTTTCGGGCTTCATGGAGCTGCCGCCCTGGTTGCCGACAGGCGTCACGCCGGTCAATTACGTGCTCAATTGGGACGGCTTCGATGCTGAGAACGTCATGGTCATCTATGGCGTCTGGGTCGATAACGACGACATCAACAAGCTGAAGGAATACGATGTGGCCATCGCGGTCACCCCAAGCTTGAACGCGCAGTTGGGCATGGGTGTCGCACCGGTCGATGAATACCTGCGCGCGGGCTTGCGCGTAGGCCTTGCCACGGGTGCTCCCGGGTCGCTCGACTTCGTGGACATCTTCACCGAGATGCGCGTCGAGCTGCTCATCCAGCGCGCGCTGAACAACCGCGATTTCATCAGCGCGCAGACGCTCTTCGAAATGGGCACGCTCTCTGCTGCGAAGGTGCTCGGCATCGACGACAAGGTCGGTTCGCTCGACGTGGGCAAGCAGGCCGACATCATCGCGATCGATCTGGCCGGTTCGCACCAGACCTCGACGAACGACCCCATCTTCACGCTCTTGAGCTCCGCTTCGAACAACGACGTCATGATGACCATGGTCGAAGGCGATATCCTCTTCGAACGTGGCCAGTGGCACGTGGACGGCTCCGATGTCGCCAAGAACATCGCGCGCGTGCTTAGCATTCGCAGCTCGCTTCGTCCGCAGTAGCGCGAAGACCACATAAGGGGCTTCGAGCGCATCCTCTTCTGCGTGTTTGTCTGCATCACACCGAATAGAGCGATGGCGGCCCCGCTCAGTAAGGTAAAGTGACCTCATCGTAGGAAAGAGTTTTACGCAATGGCTGGAAAGAAACAGAAGATCTCTGCTAAGCAAGCTGAAGAGCGCAGGCAAGCTGCGATCGATCGCCAGCGTCGTGCTGCCGAGAAGCAAGCGCGCGCGGCGTTCCTGAAGCGTGTCGGCGTCATCATCGTATGCATCATTCTGGTCCTCGCGCTTTCGATCCCTACGGTCGGACTGATGGTTCTTGGCGGCGCTTCGTAAGAGCGAGCGCTCGCGTCTGGTAAGAGATTAGAGGCTGTGTCTTGTTTGGAATCGGTGGATTCGAGTTATTTCTCATAATCCTCTTCGGCTTCTTGATCTTCGGCCCCGATAAGCTGCCGGAGATAGCCAAGACCGTCGGCATGGCCATCAACAAATTCAAAAAAGCTAAAGATGAGATGGATGGCGTCATTCGTGAAGAGGTGTTCGACCCTTCAGCTGATGAGCCATTCAAGAATCCCGCGAAGGCGATCGATCGTGCGCATAGCGCGGCGAAGCAGAAGATCGCACGTGCAGATGACGAGGAGACCTTCGCCCAGCGCAAGGCGCGCTACGATCGTGAGCGCGCGGAGATGAAGAAGCGCTCGGAGCTCGACCAGAAGAAGCAGGCCGAGATCGACGCGAATCGTGCGCAGATGCGCGCTGAAGACGCGAAGAAGGCAGAAGCTCAGGCGCAGGCAGCGGAAGCCTCTGCGTCCAGCGATCCCGAATCTTCAGATCAGAAACCAGTTGTGAAGCCAACGGCTGACGAGCTCTACGGCAACGTTCCGATGAATAAGCAGTTCGTTCGCAGCGAAAAGCCTGATCCAGGAAAGCCCGCATCCGCCCCTGAAGGGGGTGAAGCGTAATGCCCATCGGACCGGCGCGCATGTCGCTCATGGAGCATCTGGGAGAGCTGCGCATGCGCTTGGTGCGCATCGTGGTGGTGTTGCTCATCGCGTGCATCGTCTTCTATCTGGGCACGCCTACCATTGCGCAATTGCTGCTCATGCCCGTTTCGCAGTATCTCCCCGCAGGCGATAACGGGGAAGTGCTGCTCAACGTGTTCGGCGCGTTCGATGCGTTCGCGCTGCGCTTCCAGATCGCGTTCTGGGCATCCATCGTGGCAACGGCCCCGTTCATCCTGTGGCAGATCCTCGCGTTCTTCCTGCCAGCGCTCAAACCTAAGGAGCGCAAGTGGTTCCTTCCGACGTTCTTCGCGGGCGTGGCGCTGTTCATCCTGGGTACCATCTTCTGCTATTTCATCATCTTGCCGCCTGCTTTCGAGTGGCTGACCGACCAGGCTTCCGGCTTCGCGAACATCCTGCCTGAAGCAAGCAAGTGGGTCGACATCATCATCAAGTTCGAGATCGGCTTCGGCTTCGGCTTCGAATTGCCGCTGGTGGTGTTCTACCTGGTCATGTTCAATATCGTGCCGTATGCCAAGCTGCGAAAGAGCTGGCGCTACGTCTATATCGGCCTGCTCATCTTCTCGGCTATGGTCACGCCGGACGCATCTCCTGTCACCATGGGTCTCATGTTCGCTGCGCTCGTATTGCTCTACGAATTGAGCTTGCTCGTCGCGCGCATCGCGCTGGGCAAGCGGAAGAAGACTCAGGAAGAGAAAGCGGCGCTCGAAGCGCAAGAGGCCGAAGAGGCGCGTGAAGAACTGCGTCAGCTCAAGCGTGATTTCGATGAACACCTGTGGGGCAGCGAGGACGAGCTCGCGCCTCAGAAGAGCACGGTCGCCGCGAAAGAGCCGACCAGCGAGGAGAAGTAATGCACGAGTTGGGCATCATGACGGGCGTGATGGAGTCGGTGGGCAACGCCGCTCGCGAAGCTGGTGCCACGCGCGTGCTGAAGGTCTCGCTCTCCGTCGGCGTCATGACCGAAGCGATCGAGGACGCGCTCCAGTTCGCGTTCGAAGCGCTTTCAGAGAACGACCCCTATTTCGAGGGCGCTACGCTCGAGGTCGAGATGATCCAGCCTCGCAGCATCTGCACCCAGTGCGGTAACGAATTCACGCACGACCGCTTTCATATGACCTGCCCCGAATGCGGCAGCCCGCTCCTTCAATTGCTCGAAGGAAAAGAATTGCACATATCTTCCATCGAGGTGGACCTGCCCGATGAAGAGGACGAAGAGGAGTAACGCTATGCAGATCGATCTCCATCAGCCGATCCTGGACAAGAACGACCGTCTTGCGGACGAGAACCGACAGCTCTTCAAGGAGAAGAAGGTGTTCGTGCTCGACCTGCTCGCATCTCCCGGTTCGGGCAAGACCTCTACCATCCTCGCGACCATCGAAGCGTTGCGCGACGAATTCAACATCGCGGTGATCGAGGGCGATATCGCATCCTCGGTCGACTCCGAGAAGATCAAGGACCAGGGTACCCCCGCTGTGCAGATCAACACCGGTGGCGCATGCCATCTCGAAAGCGCGATGATCCGTCGCGCGGTCGACGTGCTCGATTTGGACAATCTCGACCTCATCATCATCGAGAACGTGGGCAACCTGGTGTGTCCGACCGATTTCGACCTGGGCGAGAACATGAAAGCGATGATCCTCTCGGTGCCCGAAGGCGACGATAAGCCGCTCAAGTACCCTGGCGTGTTTCAGGCGGCATCGGCCATCGTGCTGAACAAGGTCGATACAGCGCCGGTCTTCAATTTCGACAACGATCTTTTTTACGACCATATTAAGAATCTGAATCCAACCGCACCTGTCTTCCCGATGTCTGCTACAAATGGAAAGGGCGTCGAAGAGTGGGCGAGCTGGCTCGCTGATCAGATTCGCGCTCTGTAGTTATGTAGGAGATCGTGCGATCGTTGGTTGCGCGAGGGGGCATCATGGATCTCGAACAGAAATACACCATCAGCACGCAAGCGCTGAAAGAATACGCGAGTGCTGCAGGTTTCACTGATGTAGTGCTGGGTCTTTCAGGCGGCATCGATTCCGCGCTCGTGGCGGTCATGTGTGTGGATGCATTCGGCGCCGATCGCGTGCATGCCTATATGCTTCCCGGGCCGTACTCGACCGATCATTCCATCACGGATGCAGAAGAGCTTGGCCGTAACCTCGGCATCAAAACCGAAACGATCTCGATCAAGGGTCCGTACGAGGCGTTCGTCGAGGCGATGCGCGCGAGCATCGGGGGCGACCTTTCAGGGCTCGCGTCCGAGAACACGCAGGCGCGCTGCCGCATGGTGTGCCTGATGGCGCTCTCCAATGCCTTCGGCTGGATGATGGTGAACACGGGCAACAAGAGCGAAGCGGCCATGGGTTTCTCTACGATGTATGGCGACACTTCAGGTGCGTTCGCGCCGCTTGGCGGCCTCTATAAGACCGATGTGTTCGCGCTTTCGCGCTGGGTGAACGAGCGTGCGATCGCGGAGGGGAAGGTGCCGCCCATCCCTGAGCACATCATCACGAAGCCGCCCAGTGCGGAACTTTCACCTGGCGCTGAAGACGAGAAGGCGCTGGGCATCGATTACGACACGCTCGACAAGATCCTCATCGCGCACTTCGAGCAGGGTAAACCCGCTGAAGAGATCGCGGCACAGGGCTTCGATGCGGATGAGGTGGCCTATGTGATCCGCCGCACGAATTCCTACGCGTTCAAGCGCGCGATCGAGCCCCCGTTCCCCGACGCGAAGTTCTACGAATAAACACGGGTTTCCTGGCGAAAGATTCAGGTGACTTGGCCAAAGCGAGGGAGAGATCCACTTGCGAAGCAAGTTAGTTCGACCGAAGCGACGCCGGAACCTGAGCTTTTGCAAGGTGAGCCGTGTTTAATAGGTAGGGCCCTCACGAAGTATTGGATAGGCGAGCGGATAGGGTCGATTTATGCGCAAGTTGTGTGCTTCGTTACCGTTTCATGAACCTAAGTGACAAAAGCTTATATTTTCTCGGTTCGCTGCTTGCAATAGTGTAAAAAGTTGATACTATGAATCAGGTGTTAGCACTCGACATGTTTGAGTGCTAATTGTTATCTGGCACTGCTGCGATCGTATCATCGGTCGCCTAACTCGGGCAGTCAGCTCAGATATAACGCCTGGTAACAAGGCATCCATAAGAGGATGCATCAAGGAAAGGAAGTACGTAATGAACTTGAAGCCGCTCGGTGATCGCATCATCGTCAAGCAGGACGAAGCTCAGGAGACCACGGCAGGTGGCCTCTACATCGCTCCTGATTCCAAGGAAAAGCCCCAGACCGGTGTCGTCCTTGCAGTTGGCGAAGGTCGCATCAACAACAAAGGCCAGCATCTTCCCATGCCCGTGAAGGTGGGAGATCGCGTTCTTTACGGCAAATTCGGCGGTACCGAAGTCGACGTGGATGGTGAGGCAGTGCTCATCCTACGCGCAGACGATATCTACGCCGTTTACACCGCTTAATAAAGCAACTACGTCGCTCCGCAGGGAGCTCTCACATCTCAAACTGAAAGGAAACGATCAATGGCAAAAGAGATCTTATTCGATGCAGACGCTCGCAGCGGTATGGCTGCTGGTGTCAAGAAGCTCGCAGACGCGGTCAAGGTCACGCTCGGCCCCAAGGGTCGCTACGTTGCGCTCGAGCGCTCTTTCGGCGCTCCGCTCGTCACGAATGACGGCGTTACGGTCGCACGCGAGATCGACCTGGAGAATCCGGTCGAGAACATGGGCGCTCAGCTCGTTCGCGAAGCTGCAGTGAAGACCAACGACGTTGCTGGCGACGGCACCACCACTGCTACCTTGCTCGCAGACGTCATCGTGGGCGAGGGCCTTCGCAACGTCACCGCTGGTGCGGATGCGCTGGGTATTCGCCGTGGTATCGAAGTCGCGACCGAAGCGGTGGTCGAGGCGATCAAGAATGATGCGCAGGCGGTCACCACTGAAGACCAGATCGCGAACGTTGGCACCATCTCCGCTGGCGATGAAACGATCGGCAAGAAGATCGCAGAGGCGATGGAAGCGGTCGGCAAGGACGGAGCCATCTCGGTCGAGGAATCCCAGACCTTCGGTATCGACATCGATATCGTTCAGGGCATGCAGTACGACCGCGGTTACATCTCGCCTTACATGGCGACCGATACCGAGCGCATGGAAGCTGTGCTCGCGGATCCGTTCATCCTGCTCACCGACCTCAAGGTATCTTCCATCCAGGATCTTATCCCGCTGCTCGAGCAGGTCATGAAGTCCGGTCGTCCGCTGCTCATCGTCGCTGAAGACGTCGAGGGCGAAGCGCTGGGCACGCTGCTCCTGAACAAGCTGCGCGGCACCCTGAACGTCGTCGCGATCAAGGCTCCGGGCTTCGGCGATCGTCGCGCTCGCATCCTCGAGGACATCGCGGTCGTTACGGGCGGCAAGGTCGTCTCCAAGGACTTCGGCATGACCCTCGCGGACGTGAAGCTCGAAGATCTGGGCACCGCTAAGACCGTCAAGGTCTCCAAGGACACCACTGTCATCATCGATGGCGCTGGCGACGAGGCTGCGGTCGATGCTCGCGTCGCTTCGATGCGCGCAGAGCTCGAGCGTCTTGAGTCCGAGTTCGATCGCGAGAAGCTTCAGGAGCGCCTGGCTAAGCTCTCTGGCGGCGTCGCGGTGTTGAAGGTCGGTGCTGCAACCGAGTCCGAGCTCAAGGAGAAGAAGAGCCGCATCGAGGACGCGCTGCAGGCAACGCGCGCTGCGGTCGAAGAGGGTATCGTCGCTGGTGGCGGCGTTGCGCTCATCAATGCGATCCCGGCGCTCGATGGTTTGAACCTCACCGACAACGACGAGAAGGTCGGCGTCGACATCATCCGCAAGGCGCTCGAGGCTCCGATGCGCGCCATCGCGACCAACGCTGGTTACGAAGGCTCCGTCGTCGTCGAAAAGGTGAAGAGCCTGCCTAAGGGCGAAGGCGTGAACTTCGCGAATGGTGAGACGGGCAACATGATCGCCATGGGCGTGAACGACCCCGTGAAGGTGACCCGTACCGCGCTGCAGTCCGCTGCATCCGTTGCGGCGCTCATCCTCATCACCGAGGCGACCGTCAACGAGATTCCAGCTGAAGGCCCCGATTTGTCCGCACTCGCTGCCGCAGGTGGCATGGGCGGCGGAATGGGCATGATGTAATCTACCCTCCACGGATAGTCCGCATAAAAAGAAAAGCTCCTCCGGGAGCTTTTCTTTTTTTTCGTGAGACTTTAGAGCAGGGAAGTGATGAGGGTGACTTGGCTAAAGCGAGGGAGAGATCCACTTCGCGTAAGCGAAGTTAGCTCGACCGAAGCGACGCTGGAACCCGAACGCTTCTCTGCTCTAAAGTCGTGGGAACAGGGAAGCGGGTCGTTCTCTCACTGCCCCTACCCGCTCTTTCATCTAGCGTATACTTGAAGAACGAAAGGAGCGCGAATGATCATTCATGTTGAGACACTAGAAGATGAACGACTTGATGCGTATGTGCGCTTGACTGAAGTGCAACTGCGCAATCGCCTGGAGCCCGAGAAGGGTATCTTCATCGCTGAATCCGAAAAGGTCATCACGCGCGCGCTCGATGCGGGCTATCTGCCGCAGTCGCTTTTGATCCCCGAGCATCGTTTGCAGCGCAGTGCGGCGTTGGTCGAGCGGATCGAGACGGATTTTTGCGCGCCTTCTTCCGAGGCGGAGGGTGATGTCCCCATCTTCGTTGCGCCTTCAGAAGAGATCGAGAAGCTAACGGGCTTCGAGCTGACACGAGGCGTCCTTTGTGCCATGAAGCGCAAACCGCTTCCAAGTTTGGGTGAGTTGCTGCATGACGCGCGTCGCGTCGCTGTGCTCGAAGACATCACGAATCATACGAACGTGGGCGCGGTGTTCCGTAACGCGGCAGCGCTCGGATTCGATGCCCTCATCATTACCCCTGGTTGCTGCGATCCGCTGTATCGCCGTGCGATCCGCGTTTCGATGGGGACGGTGTTCCAGATCCCGTGGACGCGCTTCGAGGGCACGGTGGACGAATGGCACGAGTCGGGCGTCGAGGCGCTCGAGCAGCTCGGGTTCACGACCGTAGCGCTCGCGTTGCATGATGAATCGGTCGAACTCGACGATCCGCGCCTGCAAGACCAGAAGAAACTTGCGGTGCTTCTTGGGACCGAAAGCGACGGGCTTTCGCAGAAGACCATCGAGGCATCCGATTTCGTGGCGAAGATCCCGATGCGCGAGGGCGTCGATTCGCTCAACGTGGCAGCAGCTTCCGCGGTCGCTTTCTGGGAATTGCGCGCTCGCTTGTAGCGCGCTCTCATTCGCGTATTTATCGTGCGCCGATCGCCTCATATGCTGGCGAAGCGGCGCACTTTTGGTATGCTGAATATTCAAGCTAAAACAATGAAAGAGGATCGATGATTTCAGCAGAAGAACAGTTCCGTGTGATCGCTTCTGGCGCAGCCCAGATCATTCCTGAAAAGGCGTTGATGGATAAGCTCGAGCGCAACGAGCCGCTCAACATCAAGCTGGGTGTGGACCCTACGGCGCCCGATCTGCATCTGGGTCACGCGGTGCCGCTGCGCAAGCTGCGTGCGTTCCAGGATCTGGGTCATCAGGTCACGCTCATCATCGGTGACGGTACGGCGCTCATCGGTGATCCTTCCGGTCGTAACGTCACGCGCCCGCCGCTCACGCGCGAACAGGTCGAACAGAACGCGAAGACCTACATCGAGCAGGCCTACAAGATCCTCGATCCTGAGAAGACCACGCTGCGCTTCAATTCCGAGTGGCTGCTCGCGCTCGACTTGGAAGGACTCTTGAAGATCACCTCTAACTTCACGGTCGCGCGCATCCTCGAGCGCGACGATTTCACGAAGCGCTACAACAACAATCAGCCCATCAGTTTGCATGAATTCCTCTATCCCACCATGCAGGCATACGACTCGGTCTGCATCGATGCCGATGTCGAGCTGGGTGGTACCGACCAGCTCTTCAACCTGCTCGCTGGTCGTGAGCTCATGGAGAAGATGGACAAGGAACCGCAGGTCTGCCTCACGCTTCCACTGCTGGAAGGCACCGATGGCGTGCAGAAGATGTCGAAGAGCTACGGCAACTACATCGGACTCACTGACGCGCCGAACGATATGTTCGGCAAGGTCATGTCCATTCCGGACGAACTGATGGTGAAGTACTATCGACTGGCATCCACGAAGACGGTCGACGAGATCGACGAGATCGAAAAGGGTCTTGCCGATGGAACGCTCCATCCGAACAAGGTGAAGCGTGCGCTCGCCCAGAACATCGTCGCTGCCTATTATGATGAAGCTGCGGCAGCTGAGGCGGAAGCCGCGTTCGATCGCGTCTTCAAGCAGCACGACATTCCTGAGGACATCCCTGAGTTCGCAGCCGATCTTACGCCGAACGAAGAGGGCCTCGTGTATGTGGCGAAGCTCATCAGCGATGCAGGCATGGCTGGTTCGGTCGGCGAGGCGCGTCGTCTCATCGATGGCGGAGGCGTGAAAGTGAACGGCGAAGCGCTGGCGGCGAAGTCATACAACGTTGAGCCGGCTCTTTTGGAAGGCGCGGTCATTCAGGTGGGCAAGCGCAAGTTCGTGCGCCTGGTCTAGCTGGCCGAGCGAAACACCCGAGATCGTCTCTTGCAAAGACGGTCTCGATCGGACGAAGCAGAGCGCATCCTTTGGATTCGCGCTTGGGTGGATGCGAGAGCAGAAGGAGGATCTTCATGAAATATCGTGCGACCATCGTTTCTCCTTTAGGTACGGCACCCGCGTCGAGCTCGATCGAGTTCGAGAGCGAATACCGTGCTGGCTCCAAGCAGAACATCCAAGATGCTCGTTATAAGATGCTCGAACTGCACGGTTCCGAGGCGATCAGCTGGACCGTTACCGATATCGAGCGTGTGCCCGAGACCGAACAGGGCACGATCCAAGAACAGCTGATGCTCGATTTCCGTGAACCGACCGAAGAGCCGAAGCGTAAGCGCCGTAGCGTGAAGCGCGGCATTCACTAGGCCTCGATCCGCGGTTCGCCATCATGAAGCGATCTTGTCCCGTTGACGCACGATGTGGAGCTTGCCAACTGCTGGCAGTGTCGTATGCACGTCAACTCTCGCAGAAGCAGTCCCAGATAGAAGAGCTCTTTCAAGAGGTCGCCGCGAATGACGGTGCGACGTTTCTGCCGATCCTAGGGATGGATGATCCGTTCTTCTATCGCAATAAGGTCATATCGCCCTATGCGCCTGGTAAGCGTATCAAAGGGCGATCGCATCGCGATGAGCGAAATGCTAAAGGAAAGAAGCGCGGGCAAGTGCGAGTGGGAGAGCGGCGAGAGATCCTGTGCGGTATGTATGCGCGCGGTACGCACCGTATCATCCCGACCGACGAATGCTTGCTCGAGAATCAGGTAGCGAAACGGGTCGTGCTCGCGATTCGCGATCTGATGCCGAAGCATCACATCGAGCCTTATGACGAGAACACGGGAAAGGGCTTCCTTCGTCACGCGATCGTGCGCGTCGGGCACCAAAGTGGCGAGGTGCTGGTGACGCTCGTCACCAATGGCGAGGCGTTTCCGGGAGCGAAGAGCTTCTGCCGCGATCTGGCGAAGCGCTGTCCTGAGATCATCACCATCGTTCAGAACGTGAACACGCGCAATACGAATGTGATCTTGGGAGATGGCAAGGAGAGAGCGCTCTATGGACCAGGTTTCATCCTTGACAAGCTGTGCGGGCTGAGCTTCCGTATCTCGTCTCATTCCTTCTACCAGGTGAATGCGACTCAGACAGAAGAGCTCTATCGAAGAGCGATCGAGCTTGCGGATCTGAAAGGCGACGAACGTATCCTCGATGCGTATTGTGGCACGGGAACGATAGGCCTTGTTGCGGCTCGCGCGCTGCAAGAGAAGACATCATGCGAGGCGCAAGGGGAGACTGATCGAGCGAACAAGAACAAACCGGGTTTTGATGATTCGGCGCATGATGTAGATGCGAGCGATCCTGCCAAGCAGAGCACCATCGCTGCAGGCGTGATCGGTGTCGACAAGGTTGCAGCCGCTATCGTCGACGCGCGCAATAACGCGAAACACAATGGTATCGATAACGCGACGTTCGTCGCTCAGGATGCGGGCGAGTTCATGAATGAGCTGGCGCAACGCGAGGGATCGATCGACGTGCTATTCATGGATCCGCCGCGTGCGGGCGCGAGCGAGGAATTTCTGGAGGCGACGGTGCATCTGCAACCGAAGCGCATTGTTTACATCTCTTGTAATCCCAAGACGCAGGTTCGCGATGTCGCAGCGCTGCAGCGCGGAGGCTATAGCTTGAAGACGATCCAGCCAGTCGATATGTTCCCGCATACCGACCACATCGAGAACATCGTCGTGCTCGATCACGCGTAGTCAGGGATGCAAACGACCAAAGTGCGCTCATTGCTGAACTGATGGTATGAGCACGTGCAGAACGTGACGATGTATGGTGGCGTGCATGTATCGTCGAGCACCATGCAGGCATTCGATCGCTGTTCTTCATACCAGGTTCGAAATTCCTCTTCATCTGTGAACTGGGTTCTCTTTTCGGTCGCATCTCCGTCGATGATGCAAGCGTAGGCCACCTTCAAGCGTTGTTTTCCAGCGGGCGTCTGTAAGTAGATCGTGGCGTGCTCGCGCGCGTAGGTTTCATCGTCGTAGGAGGCGAAGTCGCTGAACATCGAGCCGTTGTCCATGTGATGCCCGTAGACGATGGCGTTGAGCGTGAGTAGGTCGGATTGCGCATCGTCTGTATCGAGACAAGGAACACCGTAGACGCTGTAGTTGCGATAGATATCGTGGTGAAGATAGTACGTAGGATTGTCCGCTGGTGCGCGCAAGATAGGATAGTTGATCCTCGTATCCTCGATGTTCACCCAACCGACTATATCTGGGTTGATCTGCTCCCAGTACTCCCAATCGACCTTGACGAAACCGTCGTCTGAATCTGCGGGCGCATCCATCAAGCGTTCCAAGCCGAAGAAGCTGTCGTTAGGGCTCGGGGTGGGATTAGAACGCGCTCCCATAAGATAGAGGCTGATCAGGACCCCTGAAGAGATGATGAGAAGTGTGGCTCCGATGCAGAAGAGCCACCGTGCTTGTCGTTTCCACCTCATGGCTTCAGGTATTTCCGGAAAAGTTGCCGCTGTTTCTCGAACGCGCGTTTCTTCTTTCGGCGGGAATGTACGATGAGCGCGGCTCCAAGCGTGGCGCCCGCGAGCGCGCAGCAGACCAGTGGCATGATGGCTTCGCCGGTCTTTGCGTAGGGTGAAGCATTCGACTTGCGCGAGGTCTCTTCATGCGCTGCCCGATCAGGAGAAAGACCATCTCCTTGGTTGCTTGCTCGCTCTTCGGAAGTTCCAGGCTCATCCATTTCGCCCGCGTCCGCATCGGATATATCGCTGCCACCATCGTCTGTCTCGGCAGAAGTAGAGCCGTCGTCATGATCGTTTGCGGAAGCGTTATCTGAAGGGTCGTCCGAAGGTCGTTCGCCCGGCTCTTCGGTCTCGTTTCGATCAGGATCAGGTGCATCTGGATCTTCGATGCCGGGCTCAAGCGAAGGGTCGTCCTCCGCATCATCTTCGGAGGTGTCTTCCCACTGGGCGTAGAGCGTGATGATGCTATTGTCGATCGTGCTCAAGTCTTGTACGCGTTGTTCGTTGTCGTAGCTAAGACCTGAGCCATCAGGCTGGGTGTTCCACGAGGTCCATCGATGGCCTTCGCGTTCGAATTCGTTGGGATAGAGCGTTTCAGCCGTGCCATAGGCGAGCGACTGTGCATGCATGACTCCCGTGCCGCCGTTGCTGTCGTAGACGATCAAGCAACGATTCGCGGTCCATATCGCGTAGAGCACCACGGTCTCGTTTGCGCGCTCAGCAAGGTTCTTGACGATCTCGCCATCTGCATAGTTCGTTTCAGGGATCGAAGGATGCGTGTTCCAGGTTACCCAGCGATATCCTGTGCGGTGAAGCGTATTGTGCTGAAGCGCATCAGCCCGGTCGTAGAAGAGTAGCTGATCGGGCATGGTGCCTGATCCCCCTTGCGCATCGAATACGACGTAGTAGCCGATCGGTGTCCACTGAGCATAGAGCGCGATCGTATCGTCGGGAGTCGAAGAGAGATTCCGAATCTCTTGAAGGTCGGTGTAGCGTGTTCCGTTTCCATCTGCTTGGGTGTTCCATCCTGTGAAAAGATATCCTGTTCGCGTGAACTGGTTGACGCGGAGTCGATCGGGCTGATCGAAGGAGAGGCGCTGATCTCCCATCGATCCATCACCGTCATGCGCATCGAAGGTGATTCGGTAGGTGATGGGCGTCCACTGAGCATAGAGCGTTATCGTTCCGTTTTGATTCGAGGCAAGGTTCTTCACCTCTTGTTCGTTGGTGAACGCCTCTCCGCTGCCATCTTGTCGCGTGCTCCATCCGTCGAATGAATAGCCGGTCTTCGCGAAGGTGTTTGGAGCGAGCGTTTGCGCCTGATCGTAGACGAAGTGTTGGTTTGGCATCGATCCTGCACCGCCATTCGCATCGAAGATCACGTGGTATTCGATGGGTTTCCACTGGGCATAGAGCTCGATCACTGCGCCATCGATGCTGCTCAAGTTACGCACTTCCTGTGCGTTTTGGTAGGAGGTTCCTGTACCATCAGCGCGCGTGTTCCAGCCTGTGAAGAGGTGTCCTTTGCGCGCGAAAGCGTTGTTCGTGAGGCGTTTTGACGTGTTATAAGGCATGGCGAGCGATGCCATGGTGCCGGTCGCACCATTCGCGTTGAATTTGATGGTGTAAGCGATCGGTCCGAACGTTGCTTCAAGTCGGCGATCCTGAGTAACGTTCGTGAAAGGAACGCTCGTGGTAGTGCCGATGGACGATCCATCCACTTTCACATCGATGATCTTGTATCCTGTTGAAGGCTCGATGGAGATCGTCCTGTTTCCGCGCCATCCTACTGCGAGCTCCCCTGTTGTACCTCCGCAGTGAACCTTTCCTCCACTGTTGCTCGAGAGCATGATGTTCTGCGGCTCGAACTGATCGAGGATATCGGTCCATCCATGGGTCGAGTAATACCAGAACTCCGCTCCTGGCGAAAGACGTGTGACGACCCCTGAATCAAGGCTCGAGCCCTCCATCGCGCGTGTTGCTCTATAGTCGGTGGCTGCTTCGCCGTTGCGGTTCTTCCCGATGTTCAGGATGTTTCCAGTAGGGACGTACATGTTCGATTCATGACCCGAGACGAACTCGATCGATTCGCACCAACGATCGCCATATCCGCTTTCCCACCCATCCTTGTCGAGGTCGGTGAACTTGGTCAGGAATGATCCGCTCGCGGGGGTCGATGTTCCGCGCTTGAAGAAGCTGATCTTGAGGTGCTGTTCGCAGCACGTGCGAGCCCCCGTGATGATGTCGTCGATCCCGACGCAGATGCCAGCGGTACCATATCCGTTCTTGTCGTAACGCTGGAGGAGCGGAATCTGCGAGAGCGCCGACAGTGAGTACCACCTTGAATCGGGAAGCCAGCTTACGACGAGGTCGATACGGTCGTCGTCGGCGTCGAATCCTACGTCGTTCCAGCGAGCGCGCACGGTGGTGCCGAGCGTCTTATAGGTCTTCGCGGGTACGTTGATCGCGTACGAATAGGTATGGACCGTGTCGGAGGTATCAGTGCTCGGTGCCGAAGCGGTCGAGATGGGTTTGTCGAAAACTGGCTGTTTAGTGTGAAGCTCGGCATCTAAGACGATTCCCCCTGAAGATGCGCGTGTCACGTCTCCACGCTGAAGCGTGGCAGCTTCAGCGTGTTCAGGTGCGACAGTGCTCAGAAAGAGCGAGATGATGCACAGCGCTAATGCGAAAGCGAGCGTTGCGAAGTGAGAGCTATGACTGGTTCGAGCCCGGTTCATGGTGATCCCTTGAAGTTGAGGTGGGTAGGTGCAGGCGAGTTCTGGATAGGACCAAGAGCGTCAAGGATTTCGCGTGCCGAGCATGTTTCGCGCGATAGCTTCGGTCATGGCTTGTGCTTTTCGGTGTTGTCGATATGCGATGCCGAGGAATATGGCTGCTATGCCGAACAGGACTCCGAAACCGACAAGGAGCGGAAGTACGGCGCTTCCTGTTTTAGCGAAGAAGCTCATAGGTTCTTCGGGCGTCGTGCCATCGCTCTGATCCGTTGGGACATTCGGTTCGGAAGGAGCAGGCGGTTCTTCAGGCTCGATGATGCGAAGGGTTTGATTCTCGTCGCTCGGATCCTCGTGAACGGCGACGGTGGTCTCTCCTTTGCTCAGGCGTTCGAACACGACCAGTTCGGTGCTTGGATCGATCGCGCTCGCATCGAAGGAGAAGGTGACCTCGGTAGAGCCAGAACTGTTCTGGGGAGTGAACGTGGTCGTGCTGATGAGGGCATTTCCGTCGCCATCGGCAAGCTCGACTGCGTCAGTGCCTTTCCCTTCAGAACGCTCCTTTTTCATCAAAGTGCCCGTGAGCGTGTATTCTTCGCCAGGAATGAGGTTGGTATAGCTGACCGTGTCGACGATATGCGCTTCACTGTCATTCAGCACATCGTGATCCCCATCGGCGGCATCGAGTGCGGTCGTGCCGATGCGAGGCTGAAGGATCGAAACGGTCTGCTCGCTGTTGTCCAGTTCATGATGTTCGAGGACGACCGCATCATCCTGAAGGAGCGTCTCGTAGATCACTAAATCAGAGCTTGCGAGGTCGATCAGGTTCACCGGTATGCTCACCTCGGTCGTTCCTGTTCCGGCAGTGGCAGTGAACGAGGTCTCGCCAGCTGCGTCCGCGATGCGCTCGCCAGTGCCCTTGTCGACGAGCGAAGCGCGCAGCGTGTAGCTCGCTCCTTCGTTCAGATTGCCATACCGTACATGATCGTTTATGATGGCGCGCTCATCTGCATCGAGCAGCTTATCGTGGTCGATGCTATCTGATGCGACGGTGGATATCCAGGGGTCGATCTCGTCTTGGTTCTCCACGACGCCGAAGTCGAGATGCTGCTGGTCGCGATAGATGTTGAATGATGTCTTGACTAGCTTCAGGCCTTCGTTCGCTTCACAGGAAAGCTCTTCGAGCTCGTACGTGTCGAAGGGTAGCGCTCCGAGGTCATTGCGCGGCTCGGTCGTCGTCCCGTTCTTGGTCTGTCCGAACCAAATGCCGCGATTAGCATCGTAGTCGCCTTCATCATTGCCATTCGTATCGCGCGTGTGCTCGATCCAGGCAGACGAGGTGTCGACGATGCCATTGCTGTCGCTCACGACGATGTGGGATTCGCCAGTGGTTTGCGAGGTTATCTTGAAAGGCACTTCCGCAAGTCGCTTCCCGTCCGTTTCGCGTACCTTGATGAAATTGAGGTCGCCTCGTTTCACTTGGTTCTTGAAAGCAGCCCCTTCAGCACCCTCTGCACTATCCGAAAAATGGATGAGCTTCCCATCTTCTCTGATAGAGAACGAACGAGGCGCGTTATCGGAAGTGGTGTATCCATCGCCTGCCTGGAGCTCTCAAATCGTATAGTCGCCATAGGGGAGTGCATCGGCAGACGTTGCTGCTTTGCCTTCCTTTGTCGAGAGCGTGGCGCAGACTTCGCCTGGTTGATAGAAGATGCCGCCCACGCATATCTCATGAGGATTGTCGTTCGTGATCGAGAAGATCGTTCCATCGAGCGTGGCTGCGCCCAAAGCGCTCTGAAGACCTGATTCGGCATCGCGTTTTTCGAGCTCGATGCCACCGCGAATGATGTCGTCCGAAATGATCGGCGTGTCATAGCTCGAAAGCGATTCATCGCCGTTCGGTATGCCGGTCACCTTGCGAACGGTCACGGAATCGTTGAGCATGTAGCCAAGTGGTGCTTTCGTCTCGCGGATCGCATACGTGCCGATAGGAAGCGTGATCGCGCCCGTGCTGTCGTGATAGAAGTCATCGCCCGATAGCTTACAACTATCGCCCTTGCGCAGGTCGATGATCCCGTGTTCGTCGGTCTGCACGACCCATGTGCGCAGTGGCTCGACTTTCGTGTAGTCGTCTTCGACAGTAGGATGGAATGAGATAGTGAACTCCGCACCCTCGAATGAGCTCGCACCGCCTTGAACAGCATTATGGTCCGCATCGTAGGCGTAGTCGGTATCGTGCTTGGCGAGCAGAAGCGGGGTGGCGTCCGATTGGGGCACTTCGTCGAGCGTAGCGGTCTTCGTGGTGCCTGCGACCACTGCGATCTCGTGCGCTTGCGTATCGATCGCGAATCCTGTTGGTGCTGAGAGCTCTTTCAGGTAGTAGGTCGCGACGGGGAGTGCCTTCGAGCGCGCACACCCCTGCGCGTCGGTGGTGAGCGTCTCTTTCAGATTCGTGCAATCCGCATCGGTGTAGATGCCGTACCGGGCCCCTTCGAACGAATAGCACGTATTGTTCGCTGAGGTATCGGGCAGTGCACTCTGCTTCTTTATTTCGAGGTATCCCGTCATGCTCTCGTGGACCTGGAAGGTTCCCATGATGCTCTGCATGTTGTGACCATCGATGTCGGAACAGACGTCGAGGAAGAAGCGGTAGCTCACGGTCTGGGTCGCGTAGTCGACGTTGGTCACTTCGACCCAGCCACTCTGAACCTTGGGCTCACCTGCGCCGTTGTTGTCCACATCGCCATAGCAATCGCCCCACGCGAAGTGAAGTCCCTTCACCCAGTCATAATCGTAGGTCCCGCCTCCAGGAGTATGTACCGTGCCACCAGGTGCGATATGGTTCTGGTCGGCATTGACGACTTCAGGATTGCTGCAGTGGTTGAAGTGAACGGCGAAGCCATAGGTGCCGCTCTTCTCGGGCCAACCCATCACCTGCGCCATATTGCCGCCAGGTTCGCAGGTGCGGATGAGCGCCGAATCAGGGTCGATCGCGAAGCGCTCGCCGACAGCCGGGTTCGCAGCACTGAACAGTGCGAACAGCGGAGGCTCGGAATTGACGGAGCATTCGGAGTCTTCACGTGTCGTTGCGGCTTCGGTCCCATCGTCGAGCGATATCGAGATCGGACCGCCAAGAGGGGAGGCGGAAAGGCTGATCGAACCATTCTGGTAGACGTATTGCGTCAACTCCTGCCCGCCTTGCATGATCGTGATGTTCTTCACGCGTGCTGCGCGTTCCTCGTCGTTGAAGAGCTTGAGGTCGATGGTCAGTGCGTCCGCGCTGAATGCGTGAGAGAGCTCAGCTTGAGAGGAGATGCCTTCGATGGTCTTAGAGATGGTGATGTCGAGCGGTATCTCGAGGTTCTGCTGGTCGCTCGAAACGTACCACACCACGGTAAGGTCGGCATCTGCGTAGTGCTTCGGCAGCGATACGATGCCGGAGTTCGCATCGTAAGATGCTTCCTGCGTGATGTCATGAGCTCCTTTTCCTGTGGCGCTCGTGCTGGCATAGTCCTCGATCACGCGAAAGGCCGCGGGATCGCTCGAAGTGGGGAGAATCGCGGGAAAGGCGTTGGCGCGGATGGCGACGCGATCGCCTTCGACCCATGTTTCTCCTGAACAGACAGAAGAAGTTGTGCACTCACGATCGCCGAAGCTCACAGAACTATCGATCCGATCCGCTTCCACGAAATGATAGACCACGCGGGCTGATCGCGGCGAAGTCTCGTCGGCAGCCGCAAGGGTGGGCATGAGCCCTGAAACGAAGCAACTGATCAGGCAGAATAGACTGAGGACCGCGGCAAAACGTAAGATGTGCGCAGATGATAGGGGGCGTGGTTCGGGCATGGCGTTGTCTTTCTCTTCGAAGGCGTGCAGGGCATGGTCGACCATGCGCGAAGACGCGCGTAGCGGACCAGGGACAAGAGAAGCGATTCGTGCGAGTTGTGCAAGAGCTGTGTGATGTGCGTAACGAGATGTTCTACGCCTTAGTGTGAAAGAACGACCTTAAAGAAATTTGAAAAAGATCTGATGTAAAATTTGAAGCGAACTTACGAATTTTTGAACTCCAGGGGGAAACATGGGGGCTGCGGAAGATAACCGCCAGAGCATCATCGCGTATTTCGAATCGGGATCGAAGGATCAAGACCGCAAGCTCGGTGTCGAAGTCGAGCATTTCATCATCACGGAAGCGGACGGAACGCCCTTCACCTATGCTCCGCAGGGCGCGATCCCGGGCCTGCAGGATGTGCTCACTCACCTGCTGAAAACTTACCCTGCCATCTTCCAGAATGCGGAGGGCGAGCTGATCGGGTGCGCGAACGAGGAGGCATCGGTCACGCTCGAACCTTCGGCGCAGATCGAGGTGAGCATCGCTCCGTTCGAGTCGATCGCTGAGATCGGCCGCGCTTACGAGCATTTTCGCGATGCGATCGATCCCTATCTGCAGGATCATGGCGCGAAGTTGGTGAACGCTGGCTATCATCCGACGCGCAAAGCTGAAGAGCTCACGCTCATCCCGAAAGAGCGCTATCGCCTGATGGATGCTCATTTCGCGAACCTGGGAACGCTCGGGCTTCGCATGATGCGCGCATCAGCTTCGACGCAGGTTTCGATCGACTATACCGACGAAGCGGACGCGGTCCGCAAGATGCGCGTCGCAAGCGCGCTCGCGCCTATTCTTGGAGCCATCGCGGATAATGTGGCGGTCTATGAACGAGAAGTGGGTGCCTATCCGCTGGTGCGTCTTGCGGTCTGGCGCAATGTCGACGATGCTCGCTGTGGCGTGGTACCAGGGGTCTTCGATCCAGGGTTCGGGTTCGGCGCATACGCCGATTGGATGTTGTGCACCTCACCCATCTTCGTCAACGTGAAACAACCTGATGGTACGAGCGTTCCTCGTGCGGAATCCGACCGTACGGCTGCCGAGATCTATGCGGATTCTGCCATGACGAAGGACGATATCGAGCATCTCATCTCGATGTTCTGGCCGGATGTGCGCCTGAAGCGATTCGTCGAGATTCGTCCTGCCGATTCGTTGCCTCAGGAATATCTGGAAGGGTATGCGGCGCTCATCAAGGGTCTCTTCTATAGCGAAGAGAGCCTGGCGCGGATCGAGCAGGAGCTCGGCGTCGTGAAGAACGCGAACGGTGAAGACGTCTGGCCGCTCGATGAACAAGATGTCGAAGACGCGATCGAGTCCATTCGCAAGCAGGGCTACGACGCGACGTTCTACCAGAAAGACCCCAAGACCCTGCGTGCATGGGAAGAGCTGCTGTTCTCGCTCGCACGTGCGGCGCTTCCTGAAGATGAACGTGATTTCCTGGAAGGCCTTGAACGGTTCGCACTGAATAAGCACTGGGAGCTCATCCGTTAGGGTGTCTCGCGTGAGAGATCCATTTCGAACGAAAACCTGTTTCGTTTTGTCAGCGATCATGACATTCCTCATCCTAAAGTGTTGTTACAATGAGGAACGCACGAATAATGATGAGAGGAGACCTCATGGAAAACACCGTATGGTCATAGGCGCGCAAAGGCGTTGTCGCGCTCTTCGCTCTGCTCGTGGCATGCTGCTGCATGTTCCTTGCAGGCTGTGCAGAGAATAGCGAAGATGCTGTTCGCAATGCCGTTACGAATGAACTCGACGAGATCAAGAATTACGATACCGAAGCGATCGAAGAGATCGCGAGCGGTTCTACTGAATTCGCAGCTCTGAGCGCTTATGGAATCACGGCTACAGATGCGTACGAAGCTATCTTCAGCGATTTCGATTACACCATCGAAGATGTGAAGGTCGACGGCGATAAGGCTACGGTTGGCATCAAGTTCACCACCAAGGATCTGAATAAGTTCCAGAGTGCGCTCGTTACGGCAGCTCAGCAAGCTGATGCCGATGGCTCGCTCGAAGGTCTTACCCAGACTGAGATGAACGCGAAGATCGGCGAGCTGGTCCTGAACACCATCAAGGATCTTCCTACTACCGAGACCAAGGTCATCGAATTCGATGTGGTGAAGCAGGGTGGCAATTGGCAGATGGCGAACGATTCCGGTGAAGTCCTTCAAGAGGCTCTCTTCCCCTCGAGCGTGATGTCGAGCAACTAAGACGAGACATCAAGAACGATCGAATGAAAAAGCCCGAGCAATGCGCCCGGGCTTTTCTTTTGCTTCAGCAGTGGAGCAGGCGAACTTCTGAGCGACTCGCCGCTTCTGATTTGAACTTCTAACGTGAAGCAGCGCAGTGGCGCATGAGCGAATCTGCGAAGCTGATTCGCGAACAGGGAAGCGGGTCACTCAGAGGTTCGCCCGCTCCGCTGCTCGCAAAACAAGGCCTTACTAGAACTCGATCTCGTCAGGATCCCAGAAGCGTCCGGTCGGGTTCGTTTGCTCGGCCATGATGGCCATCTCGCCCGGCGTGAGCTCGAAATCGAACACGTCGAGATTCTGCGCCATGCGCTCGATGTTGCCAGATTTCGGCAGCGGCAGCATGCCAAGCTGGATCAGCCAGCGCAGGCACACCTGCGCGTTGCTCTTGCCGTAGCGCGCGCCGATGGCGGCGATGGACTCGTTCGTGAGCGTCTTGCCGCGCCCCAGCGGGCTCCAGGCTTCCACGACCAACCCCTTATCGAGGCAATATTCTAGGGTCTCTGCCTGCATGCGCCCCGGATAGAACTCGATCTGATCCACCACGGGTTCGATCTCGGCGTGCTTCATGAGCGCCTCGATGTGATGCGGCTTGAAGTTCGACAGGCCGATCGCGCGGACCCTGTTCGCCTTGTAGAGATCTTCGAGTGCTCGCCAGGTGTCAGCGTTGATGGCTTCGGCTTTATCGCCGTACATCTTCTCGTTCGCAGGCCAATGGATCAAGAACAGGTCGATATAGTCGAGACCCAAACGCGAAAGCGATGCCTCGAACGATTCCATGGTCTTGTCGTAGCCGCGATGAGTGTTCCAGACCTTCGAGGTGATGAACAGCTCTTCACGCGCAACACCGCTCGTTTCGATGGCTTTGCCGATCCCGGCTTCGTTCGCGTAGATGGCAGCGGTATCGATGAGACGATAGCCCACTTCAAGGGCATCGAGCACGACGCGACAGGCGTCTTCATCGCTCGTATCGTAGGTGCCGAATCCGATGCAGGGAATCTCCACGCCATTCTTCAGCGTATAGGTATCGGTCGCTTTAGTTGGTATCGCCGTCATATCTCATCCTTCATGTTGTGGGTGTTGTTTTCTTAACTATAGCGCGAAGCTACGAGCGCGAAAGCCCATCCACGGAAAGGATGTCGCCTGAAACGTAGTCGGCCATATCGGACGCAAGGAAGACGAAGGCGTTCGCGATGTCTTCAGGCTCGCCCATGCGACCCAGAGGAATGGTCTTGATGAGCGGCTCGATGAGCTCCTTCGGAAGCGCATCGACCATGTCGGTATGGGTGACGCCCGGTGCGACGGCGTTCACGCGGATCTTGTGCGGGGCGAGCTCGCGCGCGAGCGATTTGGTCATGCCGTTCACCGCGAACTTCGAGGTGGGGTAGGCGCAGCCGGAAGGCTGGCCATAGATGCTCACCATCGAAGAGGTGTTGATGATCGAGCCGCCTTTACCCTGTTCGATCATGATGCGCGCAGCAGCCTGCGAGCAGATGAAGGTGGCCTCGACGTTGAGCTTCATGACCTTCTGGAATTCGTCGAGCGTGTAGTCGATGAGCTTCGTACGAGAATCCGTGCCAGCGTTGTTCGCGAGGATGTCGAGCGAACCGAACGTATCGACGACCTGCTTGAACGCATCTGCGATCGCCTCGGGGTCTCCGAGTGCCGGATGCAGACCCAGAACAGGTGCCTCGGGGTTCTTCTGCTTGATCTTCTCGAGCGCAGCATCCACGGTCTCTTGGCGAGACCCGAACAGCGCGACCTTCGCACCTTCTTCGAGGAACTTCTCCACGATGCCGAATCCGATACCACGCGTGCCACCGGTTACGATGGCGACCTTTCCTTCGAGCATTCCCATATCCTTCTCCTTCTTTCAGGTGGCCGTTGCGCGAAGGATCGAAAACGAAGCTTCGCAAGAACGGCGGATCGTCATGTCGCGGCCATGAGGCGCGCGAATCCGTTGAATGCGTCAACTTTAGCATTGATGCAGCGCCGAGAACGTATTTGTAATGGGATAGAAAAGAAGAAGGCCGACACGGCGAACCGCATCGGGCCTTTGGAGTTTTCGTGTTCTGCGCGAGGCGTTAAGGGCGCAGGCCCATGCCGCCTTCCAGCGTGATGGTCTCGCCGGACATGAACTTGAAGTCGGGCGAAGCGAGCTGCACGCACGGACGACCGATCTCGGTCTCGACGTTGCCGTAGTGGCCCATCGGAGGCATGTGAACGTTCGCTTCGAATGCATCGGGGTAGTCCTGCTGGAACTTCTCGAGCTGCGCGGTCCATGCGAGCGGGCAGATGACGTTGACGTTGATGTCGTCCGCGCCCCATTCGTTGGCTGCGACGCGGGTGAGGCCACGGATGCCTTCCTTGGCTGCCGCGTATGCGCATTGACCGACGTTGCCGAAGAGGCCAGCGCCCGATGCGAAATTGATGACGGTACCCTTGGTCTCCTTCAGGTGCGGATAGCACGCCTGCATGTAATAGAACGCCGCGTAGAGACCGGAATAGATGGCCAGGTCGAACTGGCTGGTGGTATGGTCTGCCAGGGAAACGCCAGAGGCGGATGCCTGAGCGTTGTTGATCAGCACGTCGATGCGACCGAATGTTTCGATGGTCTGATCGATGACGTTCTGCACGGTGGCTGCGTTGTCGTTTCCGGCACTCACATCAGCCTTGATGGGCAGCACCTTGATGCCGTAGAGACGTTCGAGCTCCTCTTTCGCATCTTCGAGCTTCTGCACGTTGCGGCCCGTGATGACCAGGTTAGCACCTTCTTTTGCATATGCCGTCGCGATGCCGTAGCCGATCGAACCGCACGAACCGTCGCTCAGAACAGCACGGCCGCCGCCGGTGATGATCGCAGTTTTTCCCTCGAGAAAGCCCATGGACGTTCCCTCCTAACCGTTTGATTTCCTTTACGTTCTCCAGCTTAAATGACATGCGGGTTACGGTTTGCTTGAAATCGGCGAAGTCTGCTGCGAGCGCTCGCGAAACGCCTAAACTTTAAGGCAAGGAAAACGGATGCAAGAAGGGTGGTGCCGATCATGGCAGATATTCGTGATGGCTTCAAAGATATTTTTCTCGCAGGCGTAGGCGCACTGGCCTATGGTGGCGAACGCGCGAACGAGCTCGTGAACAACCTCATCGAAAAGGGCGAGCTCACGGTCGAACAGGGAAAACAGCTCAATACCGAACTTCAGCACAAGGCAAGCGACACGTTCGCTCAGGTGCGCGATGAAGCATTGGCGGCTCAGCTGCAGGCGATGACACCTGAACAGCGTGCTGAATTCGTTGCGAAGGTCAACGAACTGGCGGATAAAGTGACCGACGATGCTGCGGCAGCAGCAGTCTCGGACGACGCTCAGTAGGTTAAGTCTGCTCGAAAAGTCGAAGCGACGGGATGCGCGCGGTTAGCGTTGCGCATCGGTGAAAAGGACGCATGGATCGCGAAGGTGTGACCCATGCGTCCTTCTTGGGTTCAGGCGTTCATCAAGGTAGAATAAGGCGAACGCATCACGTCGATGCGCGCGTTGAAGGGGGTTCATATGGCGGAGAATACGCTCTTGAGGCATTTCCTCACTGCTCGTGCTGAAGTGGACCCTGAAGACCAGTTCGGTCTGAGCCGCAGCGTGCGTGCCAAACGCGTGCGCGAGATCATCGCCATCCTGCGCAAGCATAACTTCCTGCAGGGCTTCACGCCCGAAGAGCTTCGTGCTCTCTTCGAAGATCTGGGCCCCAGCTTCATCAAGGTGGGACAGACGCTCTCGACGCGTTCGGAGATCTTGCCGCAAGCGTATTGCAAGGCGCTCTCACAGCTTCAACAAGAATGCGAGCCGATGTCGTTCGAGACGGTGCTCATCGCGCTCGATGCGATCTACGGCGCCGATCGCGAGAAGATATTCCCCGTCATCGATCCGCTCCCGCTCGGTAGCGCTTCGTTGGCGCAGGTGCATAAGGCTTATCTTGCCAATGGCGAAGCGGTCGCCATCAAGGTGCAGCGCCCGGGCGTGCGCACCACCATGGCGCAGGACATCGATGTCATGCGCAGCGTCGCGAAGCGTCTTTCGCGTTATATGAAGGATGCCCAGATGGTCGACTTGCGCGAAGTGGTCGAAGAGCTCTGGGTCACGTTCCTCGAAGAGACCGACTTCCTGAACGAAGCGCGCAACCTGGTCGAGTTCAACGAGAAGAACGCGGACGTGGTCTACGTGCGCGCCCCGAAGCCCTATATGGAATACTGTCGCGAAGAAGTGCTGGTGATGGAATACATCGACGGCATCTCGATCCGCGACACCAAGAAGCTGCTCGACAACGGCTATGTGCTCGAAGAGATCGGCGATAAGATGCTCGAGAACTACGCCAAGCAGATCTTGGAAGACGGGTATTTCCATGCCGACCCTCATCCGGGCAACATCGTCATCTATGAAGGTCAGATCATCTATCTTGACCTGGGCCTGATGGGGCGCTTGAACACGCGCGATCGCATCGGGTTCGAAAACGCGGTCGAGGCGGTGGGGATGCGCAGTTCGAGTCGACTCATGGATGCGCTCATGTCCTTTTCGGTGGCGCGCGATCTGACCGCTATCGATCAGCCGCATCTGTTGGCAGAACTCGACGTCATCCTCGATCGCTATGGCTCGGTCGAGGTCGAGAACATCGATATCGGCCAATTCTTGAACGATATTCTGAACGTGACGCGTCAGACGAAAGTGACGTTGCCTTCGTCGGTCACTATGGTTTCGCGCGGTCTGGTGACCATGGAGGGAACGCTGTTCGAATACGTCGGCTCGTTCAATATGGTGGACATCATCAACAAGCACATCGCGCGTACGAAAGAAAACTCCGACGAGCTCAAAGACGTCGTGAAGGACCTGGTCGTCGCGTTGAACGGTGCCAGCAGGGGAGCGCTTCGCGCGGCAGAGTATTCGGGTGATACGATGCAATTGCTCTCGCGCGGGCAGCTGAAGGTGAACATGGAGATGCTCGGGTCGGCCGAACCCATGATGAAGATCTCGCGCATCCTGAACCGCATGACCATCGGGCTCATCGTGGCAGGCTTGCTCATCAGCGCAGCCCTGCTTACTTTCGCGATCGACGAATCGCACATATTCGGTATGCCCATATTGGCGTTCATCGAGTTCGTGGTCGCTATTATCCTCTCGCTTTGGATCGCGATCGACGTCTATCGCAGGAGCAAGAAACTCTAGGCGAATATCTTCCGAGAAAAGAAGAACGCCGCTGCGCAAGATCGTGCAGCGGCGTTCTTGAGTTCGAGGGTGTTCGCTCGGCTTACTTGTGCTCCAGTTCGAATTCCTTCATGAAGGCGACCAGTGCTTCGACGCCGGCCTTCGGCATCGCGTTGTAGATGCTCGCGCGCATGCCGCCAACGGTGCGATGGCCCTTGATGCTCTCGATGCCGTGCTTCTTCGCTTCAGCGACGAAGAGTTCGTCAAGTTTCGGATCGCCCGTGATGAATGGTACGTTCATGATGGAGCGATCTTCGCGGCGAGCCGTTCCCATGAACAGATCGGAGCTATCGAGGAAGTCGTAGAGGATCTGCGCTTTCTCGCGATTGCGCTGACCCATCACCTCAAGACCGCCCATGTCCTTGATCCACTTGAATACCTTGCCGCAGATGTAGATGCCATAAGCGGGAGGGGTGTTGTAGAGCGAGTCGTTGTCGAGCTGGGTCTTCCACTTCAGCATGGTGGGGGTGTTGGCCAGCGTCTCTTCCTTGATGAGATCCTTGCGGATGATGTCGATGACCACGCCAGCAGGACCGATGTTCTTCTGAACGCCGCCATACATCACGCCGTACTTGGTGATATCGGCAGGCTCGGAGAGGAAGCAGGACGAGACGTCGGCGACGAGCGGCTTGCCCTTCGTGTCAGGTAGCTCGTGGTACTTCGTGCCGTAGATGGTCTCGTTCTCGCAGATGTAGACATAATCGGAGTCTTCGCGGATCGGCAGGTCCTTGCAATCGGGGATGTAGGAGAAATTGCCGTCTTCGCTGGATGCGAGGCATTCCGCATCGCCGAAGATCTGCGCTTCCTTGAACGCCTTCTTCGACCAAGAGCCCGAAACGATGTAGTCCGCTTTGCCATCGAGCATGAGGTTCATCGGGATCGCAGCGAATTGCTGAGAAGCACCGCCCTGCAGGAAGAGCACCGCATAATCGTCCGGAATGCTGAGCAGATCGCGCAGATCGGCTTCGGCTTCGGTGATGATGCCCTCGAACGCCTTGGAACGGTGGCTCATCTCCATGACCGACATGCCGCATCCGCGATAGTCCATCATCTCATCAGCAGCTTCTTTGAGCACCTCTTCAGGTAGAACCGCTGGACCAGCAGAGAAGTTGTAAACGCGTGTCATACGTATCCCCCATCGAATCTTCAGTGATGACGAGCGAGCAGTTAGCCCGCTTTGCTTTGACAGAATGATTCAAAGAATGATACGCCAACCCAGTACCACTTTGGTTGAATAAAGTGCAGAGAATCGTTAGGCGGAAGCCATATCCTTCACCTCGGTGATGTTCTTCCAAAAGCGCTTCGGCATGAAATGACGGCGAAGTTCGGGATTGTAGCGCGCTTCCACCGCGAGCGTATCGTAGAAACGCTTCCATGCTTCCTGCATCACTCGTTCGTTCGCGCTGGGAGGCGGGGGAGTGAACGTGTCGGTCTTGACCAGGTGCCAATTCGATCCTTCGTAGATGCCTGCGAGGTGGTGATTCTCGTCGTAGATGACGAAGGGTTGGATGTTGAAACGATCGGCGAACCAATCCATGACCAGCGGCACCACCGACGCCTTCGGGTTGCAGCGAGCGCACCATAACCCGCCTTCCAGCTCTTCGAAACGCAAGAACTGGACGATGAGATGGCGTTCGTTCTGCACGAAGCGCTCGAGCTTCAAGACGGGCTCGACCGAGGGGTGGAGGATGGCAGGGGCAGCTGACCCTTTTAGGATGGCTGGTCCGCAGCCAGCCCCGGTGAGCTTCGGCCGCAGTAGCGCTTCGCCTTTCTTGTTCTGGCGAAAGTCTGCCGCATTGCGCTTGTCCATGCAGTAACGGATGAAGTGATAGATCGAGATGCCGGTAGCAGGATCGTCCGCCAGTGCTGCAGTCTTGACGATGTTGAACACCGCATAGCCTGCGGTTCGGCAGAGTCCGCGCTGGACGCGCAGAGCCAGCTCGACGTCGGTCTCGATGATGCGAGTTTTTTGGCCAAGCCGCGGTTGATGCTGTGAGACAGGGCAAAGATCGACGGGGCGTTCTTTGTGCTCGTAGGTCTTGAACACGGCGGTGAGCAACCCTTCGACGCTGCCGTCGTAGAGGTAGGCGATGTTGTCTGCCGAGTCGTGACGCATAGGCTATGACGCCTCCTCGAGCAGAGGCAAAGCATTGTGCTGCTGAGGCAAGGCGGTCGCAGCGTTGCCGGCGAGCTGATGGTGGGAAGTGGGCTCGAAGAGGCTCATCTGCCCCGTAGCGACGCGCGCAGACCTGCTGCCGTGCCTGCCTCCCTGGATAGGAGCCGCAAGGTGTGCGCGAAGCGACGTGCGGTCGAACGTTGCCGTGCCGCCCTGGTACTTCCCTTGGCAAGTGATGAAGAACCGCGCGCGCTTGAACGCGATGCCGAGCTTGCGCAATTCGGGTTCGCGCAGCACATGGGTCTTACGCGCCTTCATGATGAGCTTCGCCCCGCGCACGCCGATACCGGGAACGCGCAAAAGGCTGGCATAGGGCGCCTTGTTCACTTCTATGGGGAAGAAGTCCAGATGATTGAGCGCCCAGTTCGCTTTGGGGTCGACATCGAGGTCGAGGAAGGGGTCGTTCTCGTCGATGATCTCGTTCACGTCGAAGCGGTAGAAGCGCATGAGCCAATCCGCTTGATAGAGACGGTGCTCGCGGTTGAGCGCGACGCTGTGTACCTTGGGCAGCCGCGCATCTTCGTTCACGGGAAGATAGGCGCTGAAGAAGACGCGTTTGAGCGAGAGTTTCTGATAGAGCACGGATGAGAGGTTGAGGATCTGGTAGTCGCTCTCGGGCGTAGCCCCGATTATCATCTGTGTCGACTGCCCTGCGGGAGCGAAGCTACGTTCGCCTCCATGGAGCTTCGCGAGCGATGTGTCGCGCCTCACCAGATACGTGGTGTTCTTGTTCTTCTTCATGAGCCTGCGCGTATCACGCGACTCCTCGATGCCCTGCTTGATGAAGTGCATGGGCGCCAAAATATCATGCTTGCTCTTATCGGGAGCCAGCAGCTGGAGGCTCTTCTGTGAAGGGAGTTCGAGGTTGACGCTCATGCGATCCGCGAGCTGACCGAGCCGTGTGAGCAGATCCGCCGATGTGCCAGGGATCGCTTTCGCGTGGATGTAGCCGCGGAATTCATATTCTTCGCGCAGGATGCGCAGCGCTTCGATCATGAGTTCGGTGGTGAAATCCGGACTGCGGACCACTCCCGAGCTAAGGAACAGGCCTTCGATGTAATTGCGACGATAGAAGCTGATGGTGAGGTCGGCCAACTCGCGCGGCTTGAACGTGGTGCGCGTACCTTCGTTGCTGATGCGGTTGACGCAGTAGGCGCAGTTATAGATGCAAGCATTGCTGAGCAGGACCTTCAGGAGTGTGACACAGCGTCCATCTGCTGTGAAGCTGTGGCAGATGCCCGCAGCCGAAGCGTTGCCGAGCTTACCTTTTTGTGCACTGCGATCCACGCCCGAGGACGTGCAGGCAACATCGTATTTCGCGGCATCCGCAAGGACTTCGAGTTTTTCAGCAATATCCATCGTACACCTGTTCGCTTTTCGTACTCACATAGTATGCGAACAAATGTTTGGGGTCAAGCCTTGAAACCGCCCTTCCAGGGTTTCAAAAAAGTATCGTGATCAAAGCGATGTAGGTCGTAGGCCAGAAGTGTGATAGCCTACTCGTCGTGAAATAGTGGTTGATGTTCAGGGGATAGCATGAGATTCAAAGACATATGGGGCAAGATCCAGGTGCCGTCGCCTGATGACGATTTTCCCTATCAGGATTTCTCGCCCAAGGTGCTGAAGACGTTCGGTATCTTCTGTTTTCTGTGCGCTGCTGCTTCGGCTGCGTTGCTCATCTCGCTCGGCCTCGATATCGCCGAACACCTCAACGATAATCTGACGCTGCTCAATATCGGCATCGCGCTCGCGATCGCCTTCATGGCGGTGGGCGCTATCGTGTTGTTCGCCATATTGGGCGAGCGATTGTACCTGAACAAGAGCAAGCACGGCGAGCAGCTAGCTATCGCCACGGTCGCGCTGGTATGCGTGTCCTTCCTCGCGATGATGCTGCTCTATGGCTTGAGTTGGCTTCACGTCATCTATCTGGCAGAACTCGTCTTCTTGGCGGTCGTCACGGTCTATATGGACCCCGAGCTCGCCCAAGAGCGACTGCTCTCCAAGCATGCTGCCAAGCTTGACCCAGAAGCGCGTCGTAAGTTCGAACAGAAGGTGGACGATCGTCGTCCGCTGAAGGGTTATATCACCCTGAATTTCTTCAACTTGTTCTGGATCTTCGTGGTCTGCAGCGTGCTCGGTCTTGCTATCGAGACGGTGTTCCACCTGGTCATTTTTCATGAATACCAAGACCGCGCTGGCTTGCTGTATGGTCCCTTCTCGCCGATCTATGGTTTCGGCGGCCTGCTCATGACCATCGCGCTCAATCGCTTTCACGATAAGCCCATCCCGGTCATCTTCCTGGTCTCGGCGGTCATCGGCGGGTGCTTCGAGTTCTTCGTCAGCTGGATCATGCAGTACGCCTTCGGCATCGTGGCATGGGATTATTCAGGAACGTTCCTCTCCATCGATGGTCGTACCAACTTCATGTTCATGTGCTTCTGGGGTTTGCTCGGCGTGGTGTGGGTGAAACTGCTGTTACCCATGCTGCTGTGGGGCATCAACAAGATCCCGTGGAAATGGCGCTACGGGCTCACGTCTATCTGCATGGTGTTCATGACGGTCGACGTGATCATGACCGTGCAGACCATCGATTGCTGGTACTTGCGCGAAGCGGGCCATGCGCCACATAGCGGGCTCGAGGAATGGATGGCGCATCATTACAGCAATGAGTACATGCAGGAGCGCTTCCAGACCATGTCGATGAACCCCGGCCAAGCCAGCCGTCTCTAGCGCTGCCTTCCAGGAGTTTGGTTGGAGGGCATGTGCCTACAGCTGCTCGCTTGCGGTTAACGTTGCAGTAGCCAACCGCGGCTGCGCAAGCGGCCCATACCCTCCAACCAAACTCAAGAACGCCTTCGAAGATGCGGTTGGTCGTTGCTCTTCGTCAACCGTAAGCGAGCAGCTGTAGGCGGGTGCCCCTCCTGCCTATTCCGCGCAACGACTACAAAGAAGGAAGCGAAGCTTTCAGCTGGTGAATAGCATCCTTCGCTTCGTTCATGATCGCATCCACATCCATGCCCACCACATCGAGCATCTCCGCGGCGATCTGGTGCGTCTCGGGAATGCCGTAGAGGCGCGCGATGCCCGCGAGGTACTCGTAGCCGAAATTCGCCTTCGAGCTCGGACCGCCAGCAGTGCTGATGTAGATGAGGCGCTTAGCACGACAAAGCCCTTCGGGCATGCCTTCTTCGGTGTAATGGAAGGTGATGCCGTTCACGGTCACCAGTTCGATGTAGACCTTCAGAATGGCGGGGAACGAGATATCCCAGTAAGGCGCGCCGATCACGATCTCGTCCGCTGCGGCGAACTGCTTGGCGAGGTCGAACATCGAATCGCCCCAGTCTTCGTCTCGTTGCAGTTCCTCGCGCTCGGTAAGGCGTGTCCAGTTCAGTGGCTTCAGGTCGAGGTCGAACAGATTCACCGTTTCGACCTGATCGATATCGTTCAGATATTCATCGCACAGAGCATGAGTGCGGGAGTGCTCCCAGGCGCAAGCGTTCACGAAGAGCGTGGTCATAAGGCGATTCCTTTCGGTCGGTCACGAATCGGTCTTGCCGTTCGTGGCGTGGTCGGTCGTTCGCTTCGGTTCAGCGGATCGTTCCTGTTGGCGTTCTTGCTTCAGTCGTTCGAACTCTTCCTTCGGCAGTTCGGGCAACACCGCGGAGCGCTCTTCTTCGCGCGCCGCGCGCTCGCTTTCGACGGAACGTTCGTTGGACTGCTCTTCGAGCGTCTCGAGCATTTCGGCCGCTGAAGGATTCTTCTTCACGAAGGCTTCGATGAAGTCCTTGCGCTTGCGCGTGCTGTGCGCTTCGAGGCGAATGCCCTTTCCATAATAGCCGATGTCGCGGCTACCGAAATAAGCGAACGCGATGCCGACGAGCAGGTACGGGATGATCTCGACACCGAACACCTCGAAGCCGAGGAAGAACGCTGCGATGGGGCAGCGGCTCATGCCGGCGAAGAAGGTCATGACACCGATCGCAGTAGCGAACGAAGGATCGATGCCCACCAGCTGCCCGAGCGAGCACCCTAGAAGACCGCCGATGACCAGCGTCGGCATGATCTCGCCGCCTTTGAACCCCGATGCCAGCGCCAGGAATACGAGCGCTGCCTTGATCGCGAAATCCCAGGTGCCGATCGAGCCAGCTGCAGCCTGCTTCAGCAGGTTCATGCCGCCGCCTTCGAAGGTTTGCAGACTGAAGACCATGACGAGGATGGCGATGGCCACGCCGACAAACGCGACGGAGATGTAGGGATGGCGGATCTTCTCGCGCTGCCAGGCGCGAACCGTGCGAAGGCTGCCACCGAAGAAACGACCGAGCACGCCGCCCAGCGTGCCGATCAGCACGACCTGCAGCATGAGCTCGGGCGTGATGGAAGGTATGGCGACGCGTGGGATGATGTCGCCGATCCCGAAGGGGTAGGCGATGGCGGCCGCGATGAACGCGGAAGCTACCAGCGCGACGAAGCGCGCCGGGCTGAATGTCTTGAAGCGCGTGAGCTCGAAAACAAGGAAGACCGCGCCGAGCGGCGCGAAGAACAGCGCGCTGAACGTAGCGGACATGCCCATGAGGGCGGCGTAGCCGTACACGTTGCGATCGGTCTTGTTCGTGAAGAGGTTCTTGAGCTTGAAGACGCGGCAGAGCACCTCGCCGATCGAAGCGCCCATCTGGAACGCGCTCGATTCCTTGCCGACCGCGCCGCCGCCGAGCGTGGTGAGGCATGTGCCGACCAGGATGGCGGGAGCGAGCGTGGGCGAGACGGGCTTGTTTTCGCGCATCTGCATGACCAGGTCGTCGGTGCCATAGTCATAAGGCAGCTTCATCGCCTTGTAGAACGCCAGCGAGATGATGCCGAGCACGGGTAGGAAGAAGACGGTCCACGCCGCCTGTTGGCTGATGTGGTACGCCGCGTTCACGCACAGACAGAGGACGATGGAGGTGAACGCAGAGGTGATGCCCACCGCCACGATGAAGGCGAGGTTCGGCAGGATCTGCTTCTTATCGATGACCGATGACCAGGACATGGGCGACCAACTTTGACGTGCGGGAATGTTGCTCTCTTAATCGTGCCACTCCTGTGCGCGCAGGTAAACCAAGGCTGCGTCACAGCTTTTCATCAATTGAGTTACGGTTCACGGCAGCGTACGTGCGTCGGCGACCGCGGCGGGCGCCGTTGCCATACAATTGGAAGGTACGAAAGGAGGGCCGAACATGGAAGAAGAACTGATCTCGCTCGCGGTCATCGCGCTTCTGGCGAGCATCACGCCTCTGCTCGCGCGTTTGGTCCCCCAAAAGCTCATTCCTGAAACGGTGTTCCTGCTCTTCGCGGGCGCGCTGTGCGGTCCTCATATGCTCGGATGGATCCATGTGGGCGATGCGATATCGCTGCTCTCCGATCTGGGTCTGGCATTCTTGTTCCTGCTGGCAGGTTACGAGATCGACCCGAAGAATCTCTCGAACTATCAGGGAAAGCGCGGATTCGCGACGTGGATCCTCACGTTCGGCATCGCGGTCGTGGCGGTGTGGCTCTGGCCTGCCTTCTCGCTCGGGGGCATCGATGGCATCGCGGTGGTCATCGCGCTCACCACCACAGCGTTGGGTACGCTGCTTCCCATCCTGAAAGAGCGCAAGCTCATGGATACGAAGATCGGCGACGCGATCCTCTCGTATGGCACCTGGGGCGAATTGGGCCCGGTGGTCGCCATGGCGCTGTTGCTCTCGACGCGCACGACGCTCCAGAGCGTGCTCGTCCTGCTCGCGTTCGCGGCCATCGCGGTGCTCATGGCGGTGTTCATCTCGCGCCTGAAGGGCTGGAAGAAGGTTGAGACGTTCCTGCGCGAAGGGGCCGAGACCACGCAGCAGACCGTAGTGCGCGTGACGGTGCTCTTGCTCGTGGCGCTCACGGCGCTCTCGGCGGTGTTCAACCTCGATATCGTGCTGGGTGCGTTCGCAGCCGGCTTCATCTTGCGCTTCATCATCCCCGAGGGCAGCAAGAGCCTGGAGACGAAGCTCGATGGTCTTGCATTCGGCTTCTTCATTCCGCTCTTCTTCATCGTCTCGGGCGCGAACATCGATCTCACCGCGGTGGGTCAAAGCCCCGACCTGCTCATATTCTTCATCATCCTGCTGCTGCTCATTCGTGCGCTTCCGGTATTCATCGCTCTCTCGACGGGCAAGCATCGCCACGATCTGAGCCGCAGCGCGCGCATCACCGTGGCGCTCTATTGCACTACGGCACTGCCCATCATCGTCGCGGTCACTACGGTCGCGCAGCAATCGGGAGCGATGTCGAGCGAAGTCGCATCCGTTCTGGTGTGCGCTGGTGCGATCACGGTCTTCGTGATGCCCGCGCTCGCCTCCGCCACCATCCGCTTCTCCGATACGCATGTCATCGACCTTGCGAAGGAGATCTCGGCGCAGCCTTCCGATATCTCCGACATCGTGAAGAGTCGTGCGGAGTTGGTGCGCTTGCTCGCGAAAGCGCGTGCGCTCATCGATCGCGATGACCCTGACTTGGCCGAGCGTATCAAGCCGCTCGTCAAGCAGCTCGCGAAGGAAGACACCAAGGACGACCGTGATACGCAGCTCTTCATCGAGGAGCTACGAAAGCGATACAAGGACGTGACTGGCATCACGGTCGTCGATGAAGAAGAGATGCGCGTGGCGCAAGAACAGCAAGAAGCTAAGCCCGAGCCGAAGAACGGTTATGACGAAGAGGGGTACCTCGAGGTCATCGAGAAGGGCGAAGATGCTGCGACACGGAAAGAGAAGAAATGAAGGAGGGGTCGCGATGGCTGAGATGAAAGAGCCGACAGGCGGCATGACCGATTTTGGATTGATCGAGCTTGATGGAACGTGCAATACGCGCGATCAGGGTGGAATGGAAGCAGTGACGGGGCAGCGCGTGCGCGCGAAGAAGCTCATCCGCTCCGATGGGCTCGATAAGCTTACCGATAACGACATCCGCATTCTGGTCGATGAATGCGACCTGCGCACGGTCATCGATCTGCGCACCGAGGTGGAGCAACAGGCAGCACCCGATCCGATCGATCGCATGCCGGAAGTGAAGTTCGTGAGCCTGCCGGTCTTATCGGGAAGCGCGGTCGGTCTCACGCACGAGCACAGCTTGCGCTCGCTCTGGGATGACTTTCGCAAGCTGAAGGGCGACCCGATGGGCGTGATCAGCAAGACCTACCCGCTCATGCTGTTGGGCGATGCAGGGGTCGCTGCGTACAAACAGTTCTTCGAGATCCTGCTCGCGCAAGAGGAGGGCGCGGTGCTCTGGCATTGCTCGGAAGGCAAGGATCGCACTGGTCTAGCGAGCATGCTCATCCTCTTCACGCTCGGCGTTCCTCCTGCCACGATCATGGAAGACTACCTTGCGACGAACCTCTTCGCGCGCCAGAAGCTGAAGCGCATCGCGCACGATCTGGAGAAGGTCCATCTTGCGGACAAGAGCGACGAAGCGCTGCTCGCGCTCATCTGCGCACATAAGGAATACATGGACGCAGCTATGGAGGCGGTCGAAGACAAGTACGGCAGCCTCGACACCTACCTGACCGAAGCGCTCGACCTAACCCCCGAAAAACGCCAACGCCTCTGCGAGAAGTATTTGTTCTAGCTCTCGCCACAGCGTGCTTGTGCGGGCGAGCAAGAAAGCAGGAAAGCTCACAGAGCAACCAATTAATAATTATTTATTATTTTTTTCCTGGACGCAGAGATGGGTGACCCGTAGAACGACTCGCTGCTTCTAACTTTAATTTTTAAAGTGAAGCAGCGCAGCGACGCATGAGCGAATCCGTGCAACGGATTCGCGAACAGGGAAGCGGGTCGTTCATAGGGTCACTCATCTCTGCGTCCAGGAACAAAAAAGAGGGGAGACAAGCTCCCCTCTTACCCCTCCAAGACCACATAAGAAACAGCAGCGTGCGCACAACGGCGATAGGTCAAAGCGTTGTTCGTCGCACGATCGGGCGCTGCTTCCGGGTCCCTTTAGCCTTCGCAATGAGATTACTCACCATCCTCCAGGATGTGGTAGGCTGCTTCAGCCAGTTCTTTCGAGGTCATGCTGGCAGGATTCTTCTCGATGCCGCGATCGAGCAGATGCGGGATCGTTGCGATCTTGCGGAACTTCTCCTGATGCTCCGGCAGGCTTGCCAAGATGACCGGTACTTTATTGTTAGCCAGCAGCGTGTCCTGAACGACCTTGTTGATGTAGCGGAAGAACTTCTCACTCTCCAGCTCGGTGACATCGTTGCGAGAACGATAGTCGTGATAAGGGTTCAGGTGCTTCATAAGCGTGTGATGGTCGAGGGCGGGTGCATCGCTGTGGTCATGCATGATCTCGCCGAACTGCTGTGCGACGCCCTCGTCCTCGATGTCGACGTGGTTCAGGTAGTTGCCCTTGCCTTCGATCAGGCCGAAGCGGTCGGTCGATACGGCAAGGATGTAGTAGTCGCTCTCCTGGAACGCATCGCCCTCTAGCGGACCGAGTTCCCAGTTGTCGCCGACGAACACTTCAGGCTTCACCTTGTGGTGCAGGTCCGCGATGAAGACGTGGTCCTTGTCGGCGAACAACGCCACACCGGCTTCAGCATTGAGCCACAGTGCTTCGTCGGGCGCGTTGATGACATCGTCGAGATGCACCAGGATCTTATTGTTAGGCTGTGCAGGATACTTGGAATCGATCTGATGCTTAGCCTCTTTCATGAGGTCCTTCATCTCGATGCGTTCTTTGTTCGTGCGCAGGCGCTTGTATTCAGTGGGAAGGTAGAGCGAAACGACCGGTCCTTCAGTGACCGGGGCGAGATCGGCAAGATCGTCGATGACGACGACGGTGTCTTTCGTGTGGTGAATGGGACGCATGATGAGCCTCCTTGTTGAGATGGTTATGATCGTCCGGCGAACGCGTGCTGAGGAGGGTGATCCAGGCGCCCGTTCGTTGGGCTGCACCATTAAATTATCACTACCTAACAGGGCTTTTCCTGCATGAATGCTTTTGATGAGAACCTGTTATGTTTCAGTTAGGGACTTGCAACTTTGGGCGCGCGATCGAGTGGTACGCGTGTGTCGTCCATAAGGTAGTATGAGAGAGAACGAGAACCCCAAGAAGAAGGTGAGCGAGCCATGAGCGCTGCAACGCCTGCGAGCGACCAGCAAGAGAAGACTGTTTGCGAGGACGAGCCCTGCGCGATCACGAACAGCGATCGTCAGCCATTGCCCGCGCGATACGAGAAGCTGCGCACGCTGTGGGGCGAGGAGGGTCTTCGTCGCATCATGAACGCGCATGTGCTCGTGCTTGGCGTGGGTGGTGTCGGCTCGAATTGCATCGAAGCGCTGGCGCGTGGCGGCGTGGGGCGTTTGACCATCCTCGACCGCGACGTGGTGGCTGAGAGCAACATCAACCGCCAGGCTATCGCCTTCTATTCGACGATCGGGCAGCGCAAGGTCGATGTGATGGCAGCCATGATCGAGGACATCAATCCCGAAGCGCAGGTCACCAAGATCTTCGATTTCTTGCGCCAGGAAGAGATGGCGGAATTCCTCGATACGTACGCGCGCGATGTCGATTATGTGGTCGATGCGATCGATACGGTCTCGGCGAAACTGAAGCTCGCGGAGTTGGCACCGAATTACTCGTTCAAGCTCATCAGCAGCATGGGCGGCGCGAACAAGATCCACCCCGAATGCTTCAAGATCGCAGACCTCTACGAGACGGTGAATTGCCCGCTCTGCCGCATCATGCGCAAAGAAGGTAGGAAGCGCGGCATCCAGCAGCTGAAGGTACTCTATTCGTGCGAGCAACCGCTCGAGACCGAAGTCGAAGCCGATTGGGAGCGACACGAACGCAGCGATCTGGGAACCGCATCCTTCGTACCGCCGATCTTCGGGCAGATGATCGCTGGCGAAGTGCTGCGCGATCTGGCCGGAAGGGCATGACGATAAACGCGAGTCAGCAAAAATCCTTCTTCGATGCGCATTGCCATCTTTCGTTCGCGCCCGACCCCGATCGGTTCGCCGCGTGGGTGGCGCAGCGATATGCAGGCGCGTTCTCGACGACCGTGAGCCCTCGGGATTTTTCGCGCGCGCAGCAGCTCTTCGCGCCCTGGGAATCGCTGAAGGTGGGTTTCGGTGCGCATCCGTGGTGGGTCTCGACTGGCGAAGTGACCGCGCGCGATATCGAGATGGCCGCTGCGACCATCGAGCAGACTCCCTACATCGGCGAGGTCGGCCTCGACTTCGGGCGCAATGGGCTCGCGCGAAGTGTCTTCGCGACCGAAGAGGAGACGAAGGCTGCTCAGGTCGACGTATTGCGCAGCGTTTTCGCGGCATGTGCGTGGGGCGAAGCTGAGGGAGGTGCGACCGCTGAAGATGACGCGCAGGGTTTCGTCGATGCTCGTGATGTGTGTCGCGTCTTTTCGTTCCATGCGGTACGGAGCGCGGATGTTATCTTGGACTTGCTGCAAGAATATGAACTGCTGTCAGGCAATGCAGCGATCTTTCATTGGTTCTCAGGCTCGAGCGCGCAACTACAACGTGCGCGTGAGCTGGGATGTCATTTCTCGGTCAATGCGTTCATGCTGAACACCAAGCGCGGTCGTGAATACGCGAAAGCGATTCCCGCGGGTCAGTTGCTCGTCGAAACGGATCTGCCCGAAGAAACAGAAGATGATGCAGATGCCGAGGCGTTCGAAGTGGCCTGCGCTCAGTATGCCGAAGCGCTGGATTCAGCCTACGACCAACTCGTCGCCCTCCGCGGTCCAGATATCCTCATCGCCATCGAAAAGAACGTTCAACGCATCTTCGGCTGATCACGGTCTGGAAGCAGGCTCAGGCTCCAGCGTCGCTTCAGTCGAGCTAACTTCGCTTCGCGAAGTGGATCTCTCCTTTGCTTTGGCTAAGTCGCCTGAGTCCTCCTCCCAGACCGTGATCAGCCGAACACACGATCGCTGGTTCTCATAGAAGAGCGCTGCGGAGCTGTTGAAGCTTCTCGGCGGGGTCCACGCACAGCATAAGGCTGCTCATCAGGCAGGCACCTGCCGCTCCCGCATCGCGAACCTGCGCGATCGTGTCTTCATCGATCCCGCCGATCGCATAGACGGGCACCGCCACCGCGTCGCAGACCTTGCGTAGAAACTCGAGTCCACGCGGTTCCAGATCTGCCTTGCAGTCGGTCGGGAAGACGTGCCCGGCGATCAGGTAGTCTGCACCCAGCTTCTGTGCGAGCAGCGCCTCGGATACGCCGTGGACCGACACGCCCACCTCGTGGAATTCATGGGAGAAATCGGAATGGTCGTTCAGTTCGGGCAGGGGAAGTTGGACGTTCGGGATGCCGAGTTCCTGCGCGACGTCCGCGAAGGTGTTCACCACGATCTTATCGCGCTGATCGGGAGGAAGTTCATGCAGGATCTCTTGCGCCAACGCGATGTATTCGCGCTTGGAAAGATCCTTTTCGCGCACGATCACGCGATCGATACCGGCGGCGCACAACTTCGCAACGCGCGCAGGCAACGGCTCGATGCATAGTCCACGATTCGTGATGGCGATGATCGAAAACGGCATGGTTCGTTCAACCTTCCTCACACATAGACGTAATCGTTCATGACGGGCTGCAGCCCGCGTTCGCGGATGGCGCTCACCACTTCGTCGACCGTACGTCCATCGGCGATCTCGAATTGGTCGTCGCCTTGCTCTTCGCCTTCATGGCCGCCGATGCCGGTCGACACGCCGGCTGAGATCTTGGTCGCGGCGATGTCGATCACGTTGTTGCGGAACCCTTCGCGCTCGCGCGTCGAGATGGTCATGCCCGCGAAGGGCAGGAAGATGCGATAAGCGCACATGACCTGCAGCAGTTGGCGCTCGTGCACATCATGCGGGTTGATCTGGTCGTTGTTGGTGATGGGGCGCAGACGCGGACACGAGAACGAGATCTCGGCATGGGGGTACTTCTTCTGTAGAAGGTAGGCATGCATGCCCGTTGCGAATGCGTCGCGACGAAAATCGGCGAGCCCCAGAAGCGCTGCGAAAGCGACACCGCGCATGCCGCCCATGAGCGCGCGTTCCTGCGCTTCGAGGCGATAGGGGAACACGCGCTTGTGGCCGGCAAGATGCAGTTCTTCGTAGCGGTCGGGATCGTAGGTCTCTTGGAAGACGGTCACGTAATCAGCGCCGCATTCGCGCAGGTGAGCATACTCATCGGAATTCATCGGATAGACCTCGAGACCGACGTTCTTGAAGTATTTCGACGCGATCTTGCATGCCTCGCCGATGTATTCGACAGTGCTCTTCGTGCGGCTCTCGCCGGTCAGGATGAGAATCTCTTCGAGCCCGCTCTGCGCGATGGCTGCCATCTCCGCTTCGATCGCTTCAGCGTCGAGCTGCGCACGACGGATCTTGTTGTGGCAGTTGAAACCGCAATAGATGCAGTAGTTCTCGCAGTAGTTCGCCAGATAGATGGGAGTGAAGAGGTAGACGTTGTCGCCGAAGAAGCGGCGCTTCTCGGCGCGTGCGCGCTGCGCCATCTGCTCGAGATAGGGCTCGGCAGCGGGGGAAAGCAGCGCGGCGAAATCGCGGGGTGTGACCGGGTCGGCTTTCAGTGCGGCTTCCACATCGGCGGCGGTGAAGGCTTCGGGATCGTACGTGGCGAACGCCTCTTCGACCTGATGGCGGATGGAAGGATCGATCTGCTCCATGTCGGGCAGATAGGCCAGATGGTCGATCTTGTTCTCGACTTCGAAGACAGTGATGCCCTCCATGGGCTGGTGTTCTGCGATCTTCTTGCTCATCAGTCCTCCAGGAATCCCGTGAGCGGGGAGGACGCGACCGCGCCCTTTTCGACCACGCGGCCGAGGCCTGCAAGATACGCCTCGCGACCTGCCTCGATGGCAAGCTTGAAGGCGTGCGCCATAGCAGCCACATCGCCTGCGGTCGCGATCGCAGTGTTCGCCATCACGGCAGCCGCTCCCATCTCCATGGCTTCAGCAGCTTGCGAAGGACGGCCGATGCCGGCGTCCACGATGATGGGCGCATCGATCTCATCGATCAGGATCTGGATGAAGTCGCGGGTGGCGAGGCCTTTGTTCGAGCCGATGGGCGAACCCAGTGGCATCACGGCAGCCGCACCCGCCTCGACCAGGTCGCGCGCGACATTCAGGTCGGGATACATGTACGGTAGTACAACGAAACCTTCGTTCGCGAGGATGTCGGTGGCCTTGATGGTCTCGAAGTTGTCGGGCAGAAGATATTTCGAGTCGCGCATGATCTCGATCTTCACGAAGTCGCCGCAGCCGAGCTCACGCGCAAGGCGCGCGATGCGTACCGCCTCTTCCGCGTTGCGCGCACCCGAGGTGTTGGGCAACAGCGTCACGTTATCGGGAATGTGCTCGAGGATCGAGTCGGTCTCGGAGTTCGCGCGACGAAGCGCGAGCGTGATGATCTGCGCGCCAGCATGTTGGATGGCCGCTTCCACCAGGTCGAGCGAATACTTCCCCGACCCCAAGATGAATCGCGACCCAAACGCCTTCCCACCCAGAATAAGCGGATCCTTAGTATCCATATCAGTTCCTTTGCTTTTTCGATCTTTTGTTCACGCTGAATATTTTGGGAGGAGATGAGGGGGTATGATCCGCTTGCGCAGCCGCGGTTGGCCGTAACTCTTCGTTAACCGTAAGCGAGCAGCTGTAGGAGCATGCCCCCTTATCTCCTCCCAAAATATTCATCATGGCTCCCTCTCACCTAAGAGCAGCCGCAACACCATGTTCGCCTCATGCCCAGCGCAAACACCAACGCGCGGACTAACGAGCGTTCCAGCATCCGCCACATCGCTCGATCCATCACCGCAGAGATACAAGTTCCCGAACGCATGCTTCGTCGCGATGGTGTTGGCTGAATCCATGCCCGCCATGCCCGATCCGCTCACGATCTTCGCATCGGGCAGAAATCCGAGCAGCGTCTCGATCAACATCGCCTTCTGATCAGGTCGGTCGAACGCCTCGACCACGACGTCGCAACCCTCGAACAGCTCGACCGCATTCGCCTCGTCGACCTTCACCTGATGAGTTTCGAGCGTGATGAATGGATTGATCACGCTCAGCTGCGACGCGAGCGCTTCGGTCTTAGGCATGCCTAGATGCGCGAGCGCGTATTGTTGACGGTGCAGGTTCGTCAGGTCGACGTTGTCGAGATCGACCAGCACGAGCGTGCCGACGCCGAGGCGTGCAAGATGGAACGAAACGGCAGACCCGAGGCCGCCTAATCCTGCAACGCCCACACGAGCGCGCGCGAGCTTTCGCTGGTTTTCCTCGCCATGTCGTGCAGCCAGTGCTGCCTCGAACTCTTCGCGCGAGCAGGAAAGTTCGTTCGCGGGCGCGTTCATTAGCCGCCTCCTACGAAGTGAACGATCTCGACCTTATCGTCGTCGTGAAGCAGCGTATCGTCGAACGTAGCGCGAGCGACGATATCGCCGTTCAGCTCGACCGCCACGCGTGAGCGCTCCAACCCGAGGGCTGCGACAAGATCGGCCACGGTCGTGTTCTCGACGAATTCGACCTGCTCGCCATTCACGATGATCATGTGCTCACCTCTCTTCCTTTCTTCGCGGTCATGCACGCTCTCTGGTTCAGGACATTTTTCGGTCGTCCTTACAACGACGCTCGATCGCGTGCGACCAATAAAAAAGCACCATGAAGAAACCCCACCGAAGGTGGTGAGCCCCTTCATGATGCATACGCGTCAATCTGCGAATAAACATATCATGAACTGAGTGCTTTGCAGCGAAAATGCAGTTTTTTGCAAGAAAATTGCGGTTATATACACGTTCGAATGTGGCGGGAAAAGCTGAACTGGTGTTTTGTCCCGCAACGGGACCGTAATTGATCGGATGAAAGCCTAAACCACCTCAGATAGCACCATTTTGTGCATACGAACGGAAATCTCTTGCAGAAATCTCCCTTATCGCTGCAAACTCGCTGCAAATAACTTCATGGATGGATCTCCACGATAATATGAACTGTTTTGCCTCTTGGGAATGCCGATGAATAAGTCGGTTTTCGCAAAAGAAAAGAGCTCCTTGCGGAGCTCTTTCGATGGTCGGTTCGTTCGAAGGATGGATGCTTAGGCTTCGTCCTTCTTGTCGTTGGTCACTTCAGCAACGGCCTCGGTCGCGATGACCTCGGTGATAACGTCGGTCTCGCCTTCCTTCGCGCCGTTCACTGCCTGATCGATCTCCTTTTCAGCGATCGCATCGCCCAGCGCCTCAGCCTGCGCATCAGCCGCGTTCTCTTCTGCGATGGCTTCCGTGAGTTCGGCATCGAGCTGCTCTTCGACTTCGCGTACGGTTTCGTCAGGAACAGCAGTAGGCTCGGGGGTTGCAGCGGGGGCAGATGCAGGATCGGCTGCAGCAACAGGCGTTGCTACGGCAGCGGGGGTCGCGCCAGGGGCCGGCGGTGCGGGCGGTACTGGGGTTGCAGGTGCGGCCGTTGGCTGGGGTGCCGGTGCGGGCGCGGCAGCAACAGGCGCAGGAGCAGGTGCTGGTGCTGGAGCGGGCACAGTAACGGGAGCTGCAGCCGCCGGGGCGGCTACGGCAGGAGCGCCTGCGAGGGGCTCTTTACGGAGCTTGTGGATGAACACCGTGCAGATGACGAAGAGCGCCAACTGGATGAGGCCACCGTAGATGACGCAGGTGGCAGCAGCGATGATCGAGAGCACGAACAGGGTCTTGAGCTTCGCTGCCTTCTGATAGTTCATGAACGTATAGATAGCGGTGAACAGCTGGAACGCGCTTGCGATGAGCGCGATGACTGCCAGCACGAGCACGGCGGTAGCTGCCGCGGCCGCTGCGTAGAGCTCTTCAAGATCGTCGGACACGTAGTAGCTGTAGTAGCTATAAGCAGAATAATAATCGATGTACTCATTGAGCGTTGCGATCGTGCCCATCATGCCGACGATGACGATGATGCTGAATACGAGCGCGATGGCCGAAACGACGATCTCGGCGATGCTCAGGCCTTTCACGACCTTCTGATTCTTGGTTAGAACGTTCATGTATCCTCCTAATGCTTTGCATAAAGATTAAAGCATAAAACGGCCAGCGAATTAACCGTCAACGATTCGTTTCTTGTTGCGGTCGTTCGACCAGCCAACGAAGTTCGCAGCGAGACTGAGCCAAAGCGAAGTTCGAAATCCACTTTGCGAAGCGAAGTTAGTTCGAACGAGCGACGCTGTCTCGCGAGAGCTTCGGGGGCTGGTCGAACGGTTGCCTCAAGCTAATACAACGTCTCGACGGCAAGGTCGAGCTTCGATGCTTCGATCTTCTCCTTGTTGCCGAACACGCAGATGATCTCGTGCTCGTCAAGGTTCTCGAGTGCTGCTCCACGCGAACGGATCTCCTCGATGGTGGTGTCGAGCATCTGCGCACGCAGCGTTTCGCGCCAGTCGGCGGGCAAGCTCGAGAAATACATGCTGTCTTGGCGCGCGACCAGCGCACGCGGTTTGAGCGGCGCATCGTAGGAAGCGACCGCGCTGATGATGTAGCCGCGCAGTTCCGCTTCGCTCGGATCGAAGTCCGTGAGCCACGCCCCCGTGCCGTTGTAGATGGCGACAGTGCTGTCGAGATTCGGATCGCGGAACGAATAGAACATGATGGTACCCGTGCGGGTGGCCTTGTAGCCAGCGCCGTACGCGCCGCCCTTCACGCGCACCTCGTTCCAAAGGTAGTCGAACGACAGCGCACGCGTGACGATGTTGGTCACGCCGTCGAATGGCACCGCCCCGATGGCCGTGCGATTCGTGCCAGCGCCCACGTAGCAGACATCGCTCGGGACGATGAAGGCCTCGTTCTTCGCGACGGGATCGGGAACGACGAGCGCACGTGCTTCATCCGTATCGCAGGGCGCCAACTCGAACGATCCGCCTGCTTCCCAGATGCGCGCAAGGTCTTCTTCGGGGCCTGCGAAGCTCACGATCATGTCGTCGGTGAAGATGCGTTTCACAAGGTCTGCGAGCGTCGCGACCAGCGCATCGGCGCGTTCGTCGAAGTGGTCGAGCAGGTCGCATAGGAAATGGTAGAAGTCCACGCCGGAGAGCTGGTCGAGCAGTTTGCCCGCATGCGTGAGGCCAGCCGCCACGCGCGCCAGTGCGCTCGTGTGACCCATGGCGCTGAAGTTCTGTTCCATGCCGATGCGCTGCTGGAGCAGGATCGTCTTGATGCGTTCGGGATCGTTGAACTTGGTGTGCGCCCAGATCTCCTGCGGGATCATGACCGCATGATCGACATTCTTCGAAAGCGCGCTCGTCGCGACGATGAACTGCGGCACGATGCCTTGCGGCGCAGTTTCGCTCTCGTACGTGGTCGCCGAAAAACGCAGGCGACCTAGATAGAGCTGCGTGAGCGTGTCGAGGTCAGCGGCGGTATAGTGCGCCGTGTCGAGCTTGCCGAGCAGGATCGACAGTAGCGACACGTACGGCAGCTCGTCGAAGCGCACGCGATCGAGCGTGAAGTAGTAAGAAAGATAGTCGATGCCATGTGTCGTGACTTCATGAACGAGGCAACGCTGCGGCATGGATTCGTCGAGGCGCCATGCTGCTTCCGTGGGTGCCGCCGCGATGTCGGAGAGCTCGAGCAGTGGCAGGGTAGCCAGCGCCTCGGGGCTGTCGGGTTCCATCTGAATGCGGTGCAGTTCTTCAGCCTCAGCGATGATAGCCTCGATCTGGGCGCTATCGAGCGTGCTCTTGATGGTGGCGAGCCGCTCGGCTTCCTCGGAAGACTCGGCGTCGACGGGCACGACCTCCACGAGTGCGCGGTGGTCGTTGTCCAGCAGTATTTCTTCGAGCAGGCGTTCGAAATAGTCGGTCTCGAGCTTCTCGCGCAAACCCGCGAAGATGCTCTCGTAGCGCAGCGGATCGATAGCCATCGTATCGTCGTAGAGCCACGCAGAGAGCGCATTGATGGCCAGCACGACGCCGGTCGACGTGCCGAAATCGCCCTCGCGCATCACGAATTCTGCGTGCGCGATCGCGCCTTCGATCAGTTGCTTGTCGATGCCGGCCTTCATGAGCGCGCGAGCGTTCTCTTCCACGCACGCCTGGAATTCCTGAGCCTTCTGAGGTTGGATGCCCTTGGCCTCGATCAGCAGGAATGGTTGCAGGATCGACTTGTTCATGTAGTCGAACACATCGCCTGCGAATCCTGCCTCCAAGAGCGCCTTCTTCAACGGGGCCTCGTTGCTGCCCATCAGCGCATCCATGAGGATGTCGACCGCGATGATGCGCTCGTGGTCGGCGGCGGTACCGATCACGTAGCCCAGTCCCGCGCACGCGTTCTCGGGCGAGGTGTTCATCTCGACGACCACGTCTAGGGCCTCGACGGGCGCTTGGGAGCGCAGCGGATTCGGCGCGCCAGCGTTCGCGCGCGCAGCTTCATCTGCAGCCGCAGAAAGATAGTTCGCATCGAGGAATGCGAGCACGGTATCGATGTTCAGGTTGCCATAGAGCGTGATATAGCTGTTGTCCAGGCGATAGTGGCGCGCGTGGTTGTCGAGGAAATCTTCGTAGGTCAGATCGGGGATGGCGCTGGGCAGGCCGCCCGATTCGAAGCGATAGGCGGTGTCGGGGAAGAGCGCCGCCTGCAGCGCATCGTAGAGCACGTTGTCGGGATCGGACATCACGCCCTTCATCTCGTTGAACACGACGCCGTTGTACGTGAGCGGCGCCTCGGCGTTTTCGAGCTCGTAATGCCAACCTTCTTGTTCGAAGATGGCTTTGCGCTGGTAGATGGCCGGATGCAAGACGGCATCAAGATACACGTCCATGAGGTTCATCAGGTCCTTCTCGTTCGTGCTCGACGCGGGATAGACGGTCTTGTCCGCGAAGGTCATCGCGTTCAGGAAGGTCTGCATCGAGCTCTTGAGCAGGTTGACGAACGGCTCTTTCACGGGGAACTTGTCCGAGCCGCACAGCACGGAATGTTCGAGGATGTGGAAGACGCCGGTGTCGTTCACGGGCGGCGTCTTGAAGCCGATCGAGAACGCTTTGTCGTTGTCGTCGTTGGCCAGATAGAGCAGGCGGGCGCCGCTTTCGTGACGCATGACGGTCGCGGTGCCGTCGATCTCGGGCAGGTCTTCGTGGGTTTCGATGGTGAAGCCGAACTGCTTCGTTCCGGGGGTGAGATCCATGGTTTCTTCCTTTTTTGTGTGCGTCGTTTCGAGGACGGTCGTATCGTTCGCCTTCGATTATAGAAGAGGCGCGCTCACGCTACCGAAAGACCGAATAATCGACATGTTCGAAAGGCGTAACACACACGAAACCTTGAACGAGCGCAAACCTGTTATGCTGATTCTTGAAGCTTGGGCCCCGTGCATCCGCACAGGCGGCCGAACAGCTGAACTTGAACGAAATAACGGGAGGTCACACTGATGAAGACGCGTATCGGCATTCTTGGATACGGCAATTTGGGCAAGGGCGTTGAACTAGCGGCACGCCAGAACGACGATATCGAACTGGTGGCGATCTTCTCTCGCCGCGATCCGTCTTCCATCACGCCGCTCACGGCGGGGGTTCCGGTCTACTCCGTGAACGACATCGCGGATCATGCCGACAAGATCGACGTGCTGGTGCTGGGTGGCGGCAGTGCGACCGACCTGCCCGAGCAGACTCCTGAATATGCGAAGCTCTTCAACGTGGTCGACTCCTTCGACACGCATGCCAACATCCCGCAGCATTTCGCCGCGGTCGATGCGGCTGCCAAGGCGGCAGGCAAGGTGGGCGTCATCTCGGTCGGTTGGGATCCGGGCATGTTCTCGGTCGCGCGTCTGTACGCGAACTGCATCTTGCCCGAGGGCGCGGATTACACCTTCTGGGGTCGTGGCGTTTCGCAGGGCCACTCCGACGCGATCCGTCGCGTGCCGGGCGTGGTCGATGCGCGTCAGTACACCGTGCCGGTTCCCGCAGCGCTCGAGTCGGTGCGCAAGGGCGAGAATCCTGAGCTGACCACGCGCGAAAAGCACACGCGCGAGTGCTTCGTCGTCGCTGAAGAAGGCGCCGATCTGGCAGCTATCGAGAAAGCCATCGTCGAGATGCCGAACTACTTCTCCGATTACGACACCACGGTCACGTTCATCTCTCAGGAAGAGCTCGACCGCGATCATAAGGGCATTCCGCACGGCGGTTCGGTCATCCGCACGGGTGCGACGGGTGCCGACAAGGAGAACAAGCATGTCATCGAGTTCTCGCTGAAGCTCGACTCCAACCCGGAATTCACGGGCAGCGTGCTCGTGGCGTGCGCACGCGCAGCTCATCGCATGAGCGAAGAGGGCATGACCGGTTGCAAGACCATCTTCGACATCCCGCCGGCATATCTTTCGGCTGAAAGCGATGCGGACCTGCGCGCTCACATGCTGTAAGACGAACAAAGGCTGAAACGCTCGAGCCTTGGCATTGGTTCGATGGGGTGGTCGCAACCTCACGAACCGAAGCCAAGGCTCATGTTTTCTGAGGTGGTAAACTATTCGGGTCATGTTGTTGTTCACGAAATGCAAGCTCTACGTCCCAGGCATCGCGGTCTGCGCCGCGATCGCGCTGGGATGTTGGTTTTTAGGGCAGGCGTTTCCGCTGGTCGGTGGCCCGGTATTCGGCATCTTGGCGGGCATGGCCATCGCGCTCGTGTGGAAGCGTCGCGACCGCACGAGCCAAGGCATCACCTTCACCTCGAAGAAGATCCTGCAGTACGCGGTCATCTTGCTCGGGTTCGGCTTGAACCTTGCGGAAGTGGTGCGTGTCGGCGCGCAGTCGTTGCCGGTCATCATCTCCACGATCGCCATCGCGCTCATCGTGGCGTTCGTGCTGTGCAAGGCGCTCCATATTCCCGAGCGCATCGCGACGTTGGTGGGCGTCGGGTCGTCCATCTGCGGCGGTTCGGCCATCGCAGCCACGGCGCCGGTCATCAAAGCGCACGATGAAGAGGTCGCGCAGGCTGTCTCGGTCATCTTTCTGTTCAACGTCATCGCGGCGCTGGTCTTCCCGACGCTCGGCGGTTTGCTCGGGCTCTCCAACGAAGGTTTTGCGCTCTTCGCGGGCACGGCCATCAACGACACCTCTTCGGTCACGGCGGCAGCGGCAGCGTGGGATGGCATGCATCCGGGTGCGAATACGCTCGATCAAGCGACGATCGTGAAGCTGACGCGAACGCTGGCCATCATCCCGATCACGTTCGTGCTGGCGCTGTGGGTGGCGCGTAAGGCAAAGGCGCACCAGAAGCAGCATGCGGCAAATCCAGCGTTGCTCGAGGGCATCGGCGCGAAGGCCGAGGAAGAAGCAGCCGAGCTTCATAACGACGGTTTCAGCCTTCGTCGCGCGTTTCCGCTGTTCATCTTGTGGTTCCTGGTCGCATCGCTCATCACCACCATCGCGCTTTCGTGCGGGGTGGAAGCGAGCGCGTTCGAACCGCTGAAGACGCTCTCCAAATTCTTCATCACCATGGCCATGGTGGCGATCGGCTTGAACACCGACCTGGTGAAGCTGGTGAGGTCGGGCGGCAAGCCGATCCTGCTCGGACTGTGTTGCTGCATCGCCATCGCGCTGGTGAGTCTGGGCATGCAATACCTTTTGGGCATTTGGTAACGCTGGCTGAACAGGCGCCGACGGGCATAAGATAGCGAAACCACTCTCTGACACTAATTTCTCTTTAATAGGTATACAGAGCAGCGACCGCATGAGCGCCGAAGGCGCGAACAGGGAAGCGGGTGGGCTTCGCATCTTATGCCCGTCGGCGCCTGTTCAGTCAACTGACCTCGGCACATATTCATGCATGAATGATTCGACGCATGATCGATTCATCTTACTGTCTTGTCACCTGTCTTCACATCTGCCATACTTGCCACACGGTATGAAGGGGATGACTGCTTTGCAGACAAAAGAAGAATTGGTCGCGCGCATCGAGGCGCTCAAAGCTGAACGTGATGCGGTGATCCTGGCGCATTTCTACGTCAACGACGATGTTCAGGATGTGGCCGACTACACGGGAGATTCGTACAACCTGAGCAAGCTCGCGGCGAATCTCGACAACGAGACGATCGTGTTCGCGGGCGTGCAGTTCATGGGGGAGAGCGCCAAGCTCTTGAGTCCCGAAAAGACGGTCATCCTGCCGAACCCGCAGGCGGATTGCCCGATGGCTCACATGGTTTCCAAAGAGGTCGTCGATCGTGCCCGCCAGGAATATGACGATCTCGCGGTCGTGTGCTATGTCAATTCCACGGCTGAGATCAAGTCCTGGTCGGACGTGTGCGTCACTTCGTCGAACGCGCTGAAGATCTGCCAGAACCTCCCGCAGAAGAACATCCTGTTCATCCCCGATCAGAATTTGGGTCGCTATATCGCATCGCTCGTTCCCGAGAAGCAGTTCATCTTCAACGACGGATTTTGCCCTATCCATCAGGATATTTCTCCCGATGAAGTGCGAGCGCTGAAGGCGGAATACCCTGCAGCTCCCGTGCTCGCTCATCCTGAATGCAACGCGCAGGTCTGCGAGCTCGCCGATCACCTGGGCTCGACTGCGGGCATCATCGATCGTGTGGTCTCGGGTGACGAGACCGATTACATCATCTGTACCGTGGTCGGCGTTGCGCACGAGATCGAGAAACGATTGACGGCACAACAAGATGGGCTGCAAGGCGCAGGGTCGGACGCGAAGCCGAATACGCGCTCCAAGCACCTGCATTTTCCGGCGACCACGCCACATTGCGAAGATATGACCTCCATCACGCTCGAGTCGATCGTCGAAGCGCTATCGGATCCGAACGAGGCGGTTGAGGTGGATGCGACGCATGCTGCAGCTGCGCGAGAGACGCTCACGCGCATGCTCGAGCTTTCCGCGTAGCACCCTCGAGAGGACTGAACATCATGACGAAGGAAGAAACGTACGACGTGGTCATCGCAGGCTGCGGAGCAGGCGGCCTTTATACCGCGCTCAACCTGCCTGCCGATCTGAACATCCTGATGATCGCGAAGACGAGTGTAGAGGAATGCGATTCGATGCTCGCCCAAGGCGGCATCTGCGTGCTCCACGATGAAGACGATTATGCGTCGTTCTTCGAGGACACGCTGCGCGCGGGCCACGGGGAGAACCGGCGCGAGAGCGTGGACATCATGATCACCTCAAGCCGCGCGGTCATAAACGATCTGATCGCCTACGGGGTCGATTTCGCGCGCACTGAAACGGGCGAGCTGGCCTATACGCGCGAGGCGGCGCATTCGCGTCCGCGCATCTGCTTTCACGAGGACACCACGGGTAAAGAGATCACCACCTCGCTTTTGCGAGCGGTGCTCCAACGACCCAATATCACGATCCGCGAGCGAACGACGATGATCGACATTGTCGAGCGCGAAGGCGAATGCGCGGGCATCATCGCGCAGGATCCGGCAGGTGAGACCTATCGCATTCGTGCCGGTTTCACGGTCATGGCGACCGGCGGGATCGGCGGTCTCTACGAGCATTCGACGAACTATCCAGCGCTCACGGGCGATGCATGCCGCATCGCAGCGGCGCACGGCGTGGAGCTGGAGAACATGGATTACGTGCAGATCCATCCGACCAGCCTCTACACGGGAAGGCCTGGTCGTGCATTCCTCATCTCGGAATCCGCGCGTGGTGAAGGCGCGATCCTGCTCGATGCGCAGGGCCAGCGTTTCACCGACGAGCTCCAGCCGCGCGATGTGGTCTCGAAGGCGATTCATGCGCAGATGGCGGCAGAGGGCAGCGAGCATGTGTGGCTTTCGTTCGAGAACATCGCGCCCGAGACCATCCATCATCATTTTCCGAGCATCTATCGTACCTGCTTGGAGGAAGGCTACGACATCACGACCGAGCCGATCCCCGTGGTGCCCGCGCAGCATTACTTCATGGGTGGCGTTCATGTGGACAGCGATTCGCAGACCACGATGGATCGCCTGTTCGCAGTAGGGGAGACGAGCTGCAATGGTGTGCATGGGGCGAATCGTCTTGCCAGCAATAGCCTGCTCGAAACGCTGGTGTTCGCAAAGCGCGCAGCGCAAAAGATCGCAGCAGAACAGGCGCGCATCGAGTCGCTCGCATACGTGACGAGCGCGAACTGATGCAGGCGCAACGTTTGATGCGCCAAGAAGAGAACGAACGAAACGAAGGAACGACATGGATCTTGCATCGCTCACGCTCATCGCTGATCGCCACATTCGTCAGGCGCTCGAAGAGGATCTGAATCACGGCGACGTCTCGGCCGCAGCCGTGGTTCCCGAAAGTGCCCAAGCGACGGTCGATCTGATCGCGAAGCAAGAGGGTGTGATCGCGGGTCTCGACGTGTTCGAGCACACGTTCCACATCCTCGACCCCGCTGTCACGACCGAACGCTTCGTGAACGACGGTGAACGCATCGAAGCAGGTCAGCTGCTCGCACGCATCTCAGGAAGCGCGTATGTGCTGCTGGCGGCGGAGCGAACGGCGCTCAACTATCTGCAGCGGATGAGCGGCATCGCCACCTACACGCGCCAGATCGTCGACCTGCTGGCGGGCAGCAAGACCACGCTGGTCGACACGCGCAAGACCACGCCCGGCATGCGCATCTTCGAGAAGGATGCGGTGCGCATCGGCGGTGGCGTGAACCACCGCTACAATCTCTCGGAGAGCGTGATGCTCAAGGATAACCATATCGCTGCTGCAGGAGGCATCATCCCTGCGGTCGAGGCAGCGCGCGCGACCGCGTCGTTCACCTCCATGATCGAAGTGGAGACCGAAGACCTCGAGATGGTAACCCAAGCGCTCGAGGCGGGCGCCGATATCATCATGCTGGATAACATGGATCACGACACCATGCGCGAGGCGATTGCGCTCATCGGCGACAGGGCGCTCACGGAATGCTCGGGCAACATCACGGCAGAGAATGTGGCGAAGCTCGTCGATTTGGGAGTTGATTTCGTTTCGAGTGGCGCGCTCACCCATTCAGCTGGTATCCTCGACTTGAGCATGAAGAACCTGCGCATCGAAGCGTAGCATTCGTCGTATTCGATGGCGCGAGCCAAGACCGACCGCACCTGGGCGAACCAGAGCGCCTGTTGAACGAGGAGGCATGTTGACCGGACAGGAACGCAGAGCAGAGATCATGAACATCTTGGGCAAGAGCGCAAGGCCGCTTTCTGGTGCTGCTCTTGGCAAGCAGCTGGGCGTTTCTCGTCAGGTGGTCGTGCAAGATATCGCGCTCTTGCGCGAAGCGGGCGCAGATATCATGGCGACGAATCGCGGCTACGTGGTCGGCGCGGTCGACGATCGCCCGAAGCGCCTGTTCAAAGTGCACCACACCATCGAACAGACGGGCGACGAATTGAACCTCATGGTCGACCACGGATGCACGGTGGAGAACGTGATCGTGAACCACCGAACCTATGGGCGCTTGTCGGCTGACCTTGGGTTCAGTAATCGCCGCGATGTCGCGCGTTTTCTCGATGAACTTGCCAGCGGTGCATCGACCCCGCTCATGAACATCACGTCAGGCTACCATTTCCATGAAGTGAGCGCGGATTCCGAAGAGGTGCTCGACGAACTTGAAGCGGCGCTCGCCGAAGCAGGCTTCCTCGCCGAACTCACTGCCTACGAACGCGAGCATTTTTAGCAGATTTCTTCGTCGAGCCTTTCGACCGGGAATGCGAGCTTTTCTAACAGGCCCTAAAACTCCAGTAGATTCTAGAATCTAAATCGTGTTTTAGAATCTAAGCCGTACGTTTGCTCTTGAATTCACGTTGGCGCATCTTGTGCAGGCTAGTTTCGGATTTCTGAAAATATTTTTCGGTTTTATGAAGATGATCCGCGAATCGACGGTCGCGTTAGGCAAAAGTGCCTGGTCGATTTTTTGTGTTGGATGGTGGTTGATGAACCGCCGGGCTTTTACGCCGCTTTTTTGCGTTGAAAGCGAAAATAATTTGCAGGAATGAGGATTTAGGGTGTTCGACTGCTCGAATCGCGTTCGATGACGAAAGAGGTCGCTCGATAAGACTACTGGATCTTCGGTTGACGATCGATGAACGAGACTTGCGGCCACACGAATCCGGTGTGGATGCGATCGATCGCGATGTTAGCGCGCTTCTCTTTCTTGTGCACCGACTCTTCCTGACACGCATCGACGAACCGCTCGAACAGCAGGTTCATCGAGCTGCGCGTGCCCAGGAATTCAGGATGCCACTGCACCCCGATGGTGAACGGTTTTTCGGGATGCTCGATCGCCTCGATCAGGCCCTGGTCGTCGTAGGCAGCTGCGCGCAATTCGGGCGCAAGTTCGAAGATCCCCTGATGATGCATGGAGTTCACCTGCGCATCCTGCGTCTGCAAGATGCGTGCGAGGCGTCCCTGCGGATCGAGCGAGACATGATGCGACGGCTCGGAGAACGGCGTGGTCTGGAAGTGATTCGCGAAGTTCGTCTGCAGCTTCGTCTGCGTGGCTAGGTCGAGATGCAAGCTGCCGCCGTAGAAGATGTTCAGCATCTGCATGCCGCGGCAGATGCCCATGATGGGTACGTCGAATTCATCGCTATAGCACAGGATCAGGTGCTCGAGCTCTTCGCGGCCTGGCAGGTGATCGGTCACGCTCGGATCGTCTTCGGTGTCGCCGTAGCGCACTGGATCGATGTCCTTGCCGCCGGTCAGCAGGAAACCGTCCATGTGCGGGAAGATGGTCTCGTAGGCGCCGACGTCGTCGGTGACGGGCAGGAGGTACGGCTTCGCGCCGGCGGACTGAATGGCCAAGGCATAGCGATTGATGCCGTCGTCATACGGCTCGGGAAGCTTCGTGGGTACGATCCCGACGACAGGCTTATGCTTTGATTCCGACACGCGACACCTCCTTGCAAGGGCTATCTTACTAGCAATTGCCGGGGTACACAAAATCGAGATGCTCGCGCGCTGCATTGACGAGTGCGTGAATGGTCTCGACAGGCGTCGGCTCGGCGTTCAGCATCTGGTAGCACGGGAAGAACCGCGTGATATGCAGCGGAATGGCGCGGTCGAGCGAAGCGAGCCATTTCGCCTCCTCGACCAGCTGCTCGCGCGAATCGTTCAGCCCGGGAACGATGAGCGTGGTCACCTCGAGATGCGTGGTCGGGTCGGTCGCGAATGCTTCGATAGTGTGCAGCGTGGTGGCAAGATCGCCGCCGAGCGCGCGATAGACTTCAGGCGTGAAACCCTTCAGGTCGATGTTCGCTGCGTCGATGAGCGGCAGCAGTTCCGCGAGCGGCCCTGCGTTCACCTGCCCATTCGATACGAGCACGTTCACCAGCCCGCGCTCGTGCACCGCTTGCGAACAGTCGCGCACGAACTCGAAGCCGACCAGCGGCTCGTTGTAGGTATAGGCCACGCCTACGTTCCCTTGCACGGCGAAGGCAGTGGCCATGTCCGCGACGGTATCGGGCTCTATCGCATTCCAGGGAACATCTCCCGCGCACGCTTGTGCGATCGAGGCGTTCTGACAGAAAGCGCAGCGCATGTTGCAGCCATACGACCCGATCGAAAGCACGCTCGAACCAGGCATGAAACGCGCGAGCGGTTTCTTCTCGATGGGATCGAGAGCGAGTGACGTGACGCGTCCGTAATTCTCGTCGACCACGACGCCACCGCGCGCGATGCGCGCATGGCAGATGCCACGTTGCCCTTCCGAGAGCGTGCACGCGTGCGGGCAGATCGTGCAGGTAGCGCGATCCGTAGCTGGCCGATCGGTATCGGTCGTTTCGAGCGTATTCGCGGGCATGTTCATCACATGACGCGCGCTTCGCCGCCGGTCGTATGGCGCACGACGCGGAAACGTTCGAGCTCGACATCGTCATCCGCAGGCGAGATGCCAGCCTTCTGCTTGGCGATGGCCACCTGCTGATCGACGGTGTCGATGCCTTCCAGATTCGGGAGCAGCAGTCCGCGCTTGTCGCCCTTCGATACGATCACGCCATATTCTTGCGGATCGAGCTCGGCGGGCGAATCGATCGCCTCGGGCGGGAATAGCACGTCGACGGAATAGGAAAGGTAGTCCAGCTCGTTCTTCTGCACGGGATAGAAGCGCGGATCGGCGCTGCAGGCCGAGATGGCGTTCGAGATGATCTCCTGTGCGATCGAATCGCGCGTGGGAGCGATGGTGCCGATGCAGCCACGCAGGTCGCCGTGTTCGTGCAACGACACGAACACGCCCGCCCGTTCATCGGCCAGCTCGGGCGCGAGACCTTCGGGCATGAGCAGCGGGCGTTCAGTGGTGACGAAATACTCGACGCTGGCACGCGCGAGCGCGACGAATGGATCGACCTCGCTGCCGCCCGTATACGGTGAGGCGTCTGGTTGCGGAACGTTCGAGGATGCATCCTCATCGACCAGGTCGGCTTCCGTTTCGCCTTCCACGGGCTCACGATCCCGTGCCACTTCATGGGCGAGCGCTGCCTCTTCGTCCATCTCGTCCTTCGTGTCCTTCTGTCCGGTCACCTCGAAGCATGCGACCGCGTAGCCAACGCCGAACGGCCCTTCGTAGCTCAGAAGTTCACTCGTGTGATCGGATCCTGCCAGCGCGCCCGCCATGATCTGGAAGGAACGCAAACCGCATTCGGCGGCTTCTTCGCAGAACAGGTCGTCGAAAGCGTACAGATCGTCGAGCGCGCCCGACTTGAAGATGGACGTGATGGCCTGGTCGAATTGAGGGCCAGCAGCATTGAAGCCATAGGGCCCGTCGGCCTTGAGCACGTGTGATAGGTCTCCGCTCGCGATCAGTACGACGCGCCGTTCAAGGATGTTCGCAGCCAGCTCGAAGCAACGGCCGATCATGCGATGGTCGCGCCCTGAAAGCCCTGAGAGCCCGACGCGCACCACGGTGGTGTAGGGCAGGAAGTCGCGCAGGAAGTAGAGCGGGATGTAAGTGGCGTGGTCGAGCGGACCATCGTAGGAAGACCCCATGCCGATAGGGATGTTCGCCTGGTTGGCGAGGCTCGCGATCAGCTCGGCCAGGTCGGGATCGCCCGTGGCTTCGATCACGCTGTTCTCGGCGCCGAACATCTCGAGGCCGCCCACCACGTGTTCCGCGTTCGAGATGAAGAAGCCATCGGAGAACAGCGGCGCGTGTGGCGACGTGACGATGATGGTGTCGGGACGATGCCCCTCGACGCGACGCGCCACCTCTTCGTAGGCGTCGATAGTGGCTTGGATGGTGGCCTCTTGCCCCTTGCCGACCGCAGGAACGATGAGCGGCGGGTGGGGAACGGCGTAAGCGGCTACGATGCTCATGGAAACCCTCTTTCATGACGAGGAAATGAAGTTCTAGCAGCTGCTAAGACGCGAAGCGCTTCGCAGCACCTTCAATTGTAGCAACGCGCCTCGCACATCAGGTGGTGATAGCATGACGGTTTACCAACAGCTTCATGCATCATCAGTGCAGCGACGTAAAAGCGCATAGGCACGACTCAGACGACTTGGCCAAAGCGAGGGAGAAATCCACTTGCGAAGCAAGTTAGTTCGACCGAAGCGACGCCGGAGCCTGAGCTTGTCTATGCGCTTTTGCGTCCTGGCGTAGGTTTCGCCGCCTGCGCTTGCTATAATGACTCGGACAGTTCGAAACCCTCCTGTCGTTAAACAAAACTAGGAGCATCACATGTATGGCTTGAAGACCGAAAGCAGCTTCGACGCTGCTCATTTTCTTACGGATTATCACGGCAAATGCGAGAACCTGCACGGCCACCGCTGGCGCGTCGTCGCCTATCTTGAGCAGGACCAGCTGCAGACCGAAGGCACGATGAAGGACATGGTGCTCGACTTCGGCGAATTCAAGCAGGCGGTGCGCGACATGACCGAAGCGCTCGACCACTCGTTCATCATCGAAGAGGGATCGCTCAAGCCCGCCACCATCGCGTGTCTGGAAGACGAAGGCTTTACGCTCTCGATCCTGCCGTTCCGCACGACCGCGGAGAACCTCGCGCGCTATTTCTTCGATCACCTTCGCGAGCAGGGCTTGCCCATCGCGCAGATCGATGTGTACGAAACGCCGAACAACTGCGCCATCTATCGCGGATAGCGCAGGTCGATCGCGTGCTAACCCCTGAAACGCACATCACCTATCCCGTCATCGAGCGCTTCGTGAGCATCGATGGCGAAGGCCGTCATGCCGGCAGGCTCGCAGCGTTCATCCGCTTTTCAGGATGCAACCTGCGCTGCAGCTACTGTGACACGGTGTGGGCACAAGATACGGAAGCGACCGTCGACCTGCTGACCGCGAACGACCTGGTCGCGTGGGTGGCAGAACAGCCGTGCGCATGCGTGACCATCACGGGTGGCGAGCCGGCGCTCCAGTCTCACCTGCCCGAACTGGTCGCGGCTCTCGCGAACCTCGAGCAGATCGAGGTGGTGGAGATCGAGACCAACGGCTCGGTCGACCTTGCAGCGCTCGCGACGGATCGCCCCGCGAAGCTCCAGTTCACGATGGACTACAAGCTGCCTTCATCAGGCATGGAGGCGCAGATGCGCACGGCGAACTTCGCGCTTTTGACCGCGAACGACGTGGTGAAGTTCGTGGCGGGATCGCACGATGACCTCGAGGCCATGGCGCGCATCGTGAGCGAGCACGACCTCGAGCGCCACTGCCAGGTCTACGTGAGTCCCGTGTTCGGCAAGCTCGATCCCGCGCTCATCGTCGACTTCATGAAAGAACGCGCCCTCACGCGCGCAACACTGCAGCTGCAGCTCCACAAGATCATTTGGCCCGACACCGAAAGGGGAGTGTAGCCGATGACGCGACCAGAGAAGCGACGCTATACGGACGAGAAGGCACTCGTGCTGTTCAGCGGCGGCCTCGATTCCAGCACGCTCTTGGCCATGGCGGTCGATCGCTACGGCGCAGAGAACGTCTACGCGCTCTCCATCTTCTACGGCCAGAAGCACGACCGCGAGCTCGAAGCAGCCAAGCAGGTAGCGCGCTATTATGGCGTTCAGCAGCGCTTTCTCGACCTAGCACCCATCTTCGCGGAAAGCGATAGTTCGCTGCTAGCAGGCTCCGCCGAACAGATCCCGCACGAGACCTACGCCGCCCAGCTCGCCACGGAAGACGACGCGACGGTCAGCACCTACGTGCCCTTCCGCAACGGCCTCTTCCTCTCGAGCGCAGCCTCCATGGCGCTCTCGCTCGATTGCTCGGTGGTGTGCTACGGCGCGCACGCCGACGACTGGGCCGGCTGCGCGTATCCCGATTGCTCGCCGGCGTTCGTCGAAGCGATGGCGTCCGCGATCGGCCAGGGAACGGGTGGCCAGCTCCAGCTGGTCGCGCCGTTCGTGAGCTGGTCGAAAGCGCGCATCGTCGAAGAAGGCTTGAAGCGCGGCGTGCCCTATCAGCTCACCTGGTCGTGCTACGAAGGCGCCGACGAACCATGCGGAACGTGCGCCACCTGTCTCGATCGCCAGCGCGCGTTCGAGCTCAACGGCACCATCGATCCGCTCCTGAAGAAAGGAAACTAATGGATACCCAGAACACCACGCGCGAGGGCGAAGGCCTCGAATTGCTCGGCAACCAGCAGGTTTCCTATCCGACCGATTACGCGCCCGAGATGCTCGAGACCTTCGAGAACAAGCATCTCGACAACGACTACTTCGTGAAGTTCAACTGCCCCGAATTCACGAGCTTGTGCCCGATCACGGGCCAGCCCGACTTCGCGGCTATCTACATCTCCTACGTGCCCGACGTGCGCATGGTCGAGAGCAAGAGCCTGAAGCTCTACCTGTTCTCGTTCCGCAATCACGGCGATTTCCACGAGGATTGCGTCAACACCATTATGAAGGATCTCATCGCGCTCATGGATCCGAAGTACATCGAGGTCTGGGGCAAATTCACCCCACGCGGCGGCATCTCCATCGACCCGTATTGCAACTACGGCCGCCCCGGCACGCGCTGGGAAGAGGTCGCTTGGACGCGCCTGTCGAACCACGATCTGTATCCTGAGAAAGTGGACAACCGATGAAGGAGCGCGTCTACTTAGCGCTCGAAGATCCGCTGGCGGCGCGCCCGCTCGGTAAGGCGCTCGGCATCGCGCTCATCGTGTTGATCGTGCTGAACGCGCTGCTCGTCGGCGTGCCGGACACGTGGATGGCAGGGCGGGCCAGCGCCGCGCTCTTCATTTTCAGCATCCTCTCGACCGCGGTGTTCGGCGTGGAATATTGCTGCCGCCTGTGGATCGCAGACATGGTCTATCCCGACCGCACGCCCGCCCGCGCACGTCTGCGCTACGCATTCTCGCTCATGGGCATCATCGACTTCCTGGCGTTCGTGCCTGCGCTCTTCCTGTATTTCGTGCCCGCATCTTCAGCGCTGAACGACGCGATCCGCATCATCCGTCTCGTGCGTCTCATCAAGATCTCGCGCTACATGCGCGGCCTGCGCTCGATCGCGCGCGTGTTCACGAAGCATCACCGCGAGATCGTGGCCGCTTTCATGGTGCTCGCGCTGTTGGCGGTGGCCTCAAGCGTGCTCATGTTCGAGGCCGAGCACGATGCGCAGCCCGAAACCTTCGACAGTATCCTGACCGGTCTCTATTGGGCCATGACCACCATGACCTCGACGGGCTACGGCGACATCGTCCCCATCACGCCGATGGGCCGCCTGGTCGGGTTCATCACCATGGTGCTCTCGATCGGCGTGGTGGCCATTCCCGCGGGCATCTTCTCGGCGGGCTTCGTCGAGGAATTCCGTTCGCAGCGCGCGCAGGATCCAGCCGACCTGCCCGATCTGGTCGAGGTGCTGGACGATGGCGCGCAGGCGCCTGCGAGTGCCGCAACAGATCGTGCGAATCGTTCTTCGGACCGATCGGGCGATTCCGGCGAGGATCAGCCCAAGGTGGAGCCTCAGAGCGCAGCCAGTGAAAGCACGGCGACCGATGGAGACTAGCACGTCGCCCGACAAGAGAGCACACGAGCAGGACCCGACCGCCGCGACCGATGGTGGCGCTCCGAAGCACCCCGTGCTGAATCACATCCTGTTCGCCGTCTTCACGCTCGTCCTCGGCGCGCTCGCGGGTACGTTCGTGTGGCTGTTCTTCTTCCTGCTCAACCATGGGCTCCAGTTCTTCTGGCATGACCTTCCCGCGCGCATCGGCGCGTGGTGGTGGCCGCTCGCGTTCTGCCTGGTCGGCGGCGTGGTGATCGGTCTCTTCCAGCGCAAGTTCGGACCCTATCCCGAAGACCTCAACCAGGTGATGGCGCAGGTGAAAGCCGCGGGCCGCTACGAATACGACCATCTCGGCGCAGCCGCGGGCGGCGCGCTCTTGCCGCTGCTCTTCGGTGGTAGCGTCGGTCCTGAAGCGGGCTTGACCGGCGTGATCGCGGGACTCTGTACCTGGGTGGGCGACCGCCTGAAGTTCCTCGGCACGGAATTCCGCCGTCTCGCATCGGTCGGTACGGCTGCGGTCATCACGGCGGTGTTCAACGCGCCGTTGTTCGGCCTCGCAGCACCACTGCTGGGTAGCTGCGACGAAGTGAAACCGGAGACGAAGCTCGAGGTTCCGCGCACCACCAAGATCATCGTCTACACGTTCGCGGTGGTAGGCGCGCTCGGCGCGATCATGCTGCTCGGAAGCGTGTTCGGCGGCGGGGAAGGCCTGCCGCATTTTGACACGATCGCCATCGGATGGCACGAGCTCGCGCTCGTCATTCCGCTGGCGCTGGTGGGCGGTCTGATCGGAGTGTTCTATCACGTCTTCGATCGCTTCGCCGACATCGTCGCGCGCAAGATCGGCGATCGCCCCGTCGTGAAGGCGACGCTGGCAGGACTCGTGTTGGGCGTGCTGGGCATTGTTTCGCCCTTCATCATGTTCGCGGGCGAATCGCAGACCGAAACGCTCGCGCAGATATGGACGATGCTGGGCGCAGGCTTCCTCATCGCGACGGGTATCCTAAAAGTGTTCATGACGCCGTTCTGCCTGCGCCTGGGGTGGCGCGGCGGCCATTTCTTCCCGACCATCTTCGCGGGCATCTGCTTGGGGTACGGCTTCGCGTTGCTGACGGGCGCCGACTCGGTCAGCTGCCTGTGCATCTGCTGCGCGGCGGCGATGGGTGGCATCATGCGTCAGCCCATCATGACGGTGCTGCTGCTCTTCCTGCTGTTCCCGATCCGCGGGTTCTTCATCATGCTGGTAGCGGCCTGCATCGGCGCAGCGGTGTCGGCGCTCATCATTCGCCCAGGTAGGAAGCAGCCCGTGAAAGCCGACGAAGCGTCTGACGGTCATCCGGTGGCCCAGCCATCGGTTTCCGCTGATGGCGAGGAGCGCTAGCCATGGATCAGACGACCGCGAAGAAGCTTTGCACGCTCAATACGCGTTTCTATGCGGCGAATGCCGCGTCGTTCTCGCGAACGCGTACGGCCCCCTGGGATGGCTGGCGCCGCTGTTTGAATGCGTGCGGTTTTGCGCCTGAAGGTACTGGTGAGACAGCTGTTTCCAGTACAGCTCCTGAATGTTCTTTCGTTGTTTCGAGTCAGCAGGATCGTTCTCGACACATCGCTTCCGTGCTCGATATCGCCTGCGGCAATCTGCGCTTCGAGACGTTTCTTGATAGCGAGTATCCTGCTATCGATTGGCGCTTCTTCGCAGTAGACAATTGCGAGCCGCTCGTTGATTCCAGCGACGCCGCTATCGCCGAAAACGTGAATTTCACCTGCGAGGACATCATCACTAACATGTTCGAAGGGCTGCCTGCTATCGAACCTGCGAACAAGCCTGCATTCGCAGGTTCGTTTCCGTTTGACCTCGTGGTCACGTTCGGTTTCATGCATCATATTCCCGGGTTCGATCTGCGCGTGCGGTTCTTGAAAGAGGCGCTCAGCTACGTGAAGCCGGGCGGTCATCTTGCGGTATCGTTCTGGCAGTTCTTGAACGATGAGACACGCCGCGAAAAAGCGCAGCGTACGCATGCGGAAGCCCTTGATCACCTCGTCTTACGTCCTGAGGACCTTGAGGTGGGGGATTATCTGCTCGGTTGGAAGAACCTGCCCGGGCAATATCGCTATTGCCATCACTTCTCGGACGCGGAGATCGATCGCATCAGCGTCGAGCTTGCACCGCACGCGAACGCGGTCGCGTCATTCGTTGCCGATGGCAAGACAGGCAACCTCAATCGCTACGTCGTCTTCCGCCGTAGCTCCTAAATAATCGCAGGTCATTTATACTAGAAGCGAAGTTCAAGCGCGCGATTTTCAAAGAGAGCGGCCATATGATAGATGTAGTGATGACCACCATAGCGAGCGCCTTTCACGGGGTCGGCAATCTGATCGAGGGGATCTTCGGCAAGCAACCGAAGAAGGAAGACCTGCGGGCACAAGTGAGCTCGCTGCAGCAGAGCGCCGATCAACTGGCGACCGTGTTCCAGCAACAGCGTGAGGAGCTCGATCGTATGCTTCTGCATTACCATCAGCTGAAGTTCTATCAGGTCATTCAGAAGTCCGAGCTGAAGCGCCAGATCCAGGAAGAGCTGGTGTGCCAGTACGCCGCGCTCGATTACCTCACGATCCTGATCGATGCCGTCGAAAGCGGTCAGAAGATGTCGCGAGCCGATCTCGATTTCTACTACACGTATTGCAAGGTGTTCGCGGATGGCCAGATCGATGCGAACGAGATCGCGGAGCTGCACCCGTTCATGCGTCAACGTCACGCGCAGGAGCTCGATGCCCTGCAACCCTGCAGTCTCGATTCCGTCCTCGACCGCCTCCGCCGCTATCGAAAGTAGTAAAAAAGAGGCCGCCGAAGCGACCTCTTTTGCATGACTACTGCAGCTAAGCTATTCTGATTCAGATTCTGGCAATTTGGTAAGTGCCTCTATGATCGCTGCCTCAAGTTCCTTTTGCTGCGTTGCGGTCAGCTTGTCTGAAGTGCGCACTATAACGGTGCCGACAACGGTGTGTGAACCAGCACGAATCAGGCTTGGGCCATCAAAGGCACCAAGATATGAGTTTCGGTCATGCGCATCGCCTTCATTGGCATATACTTCGATAGCGCCGCCGCCATCGGTCCCCTTGTCGATGACGGTCGATCCATACACGTTGTTTTGGTTGACCCATGGACTGCTGAAGTAGATAGTTGCTGTGTATCCGCCAGTTTTATTAAGCTGTCCGTTTGGATCGTTGTCTTCTGTTACCGCTGATATTTCGCCAACGCCCTCAACGCCGCGCAAGCGTTCGATAATGAATGCTTCAGAAGGATTGTCCACGAGTTTATATTTCTCGATGCTTTCCGACAGAGCGGTCTCAGCATTCTGGAGATGCTCGAGCTCTTCGGCGAAACCGAAGTTCTTCAATTCTGCAGTTGCTGCATCGATCTCTTCTGCTTCGTTCGATGGCAGCGAAGGCTTTTCGAATTCAACGGTCTTTGCGTCAGATATAGCATCTTCGAGCGCTGGTCTCAATGATTCGTCGAGCGCCTTATCTTCAACAAGAACGAGTTCCTCGGCATTGCTTATCTCGGACTGCAAAGAGTCGAATTCCCCTTGAATCCTAGAAACCTCATTATTGAAGCCTGTCTTTGCAGCCTTAGTTTCATCGGATTCACACCCTGATAGCGTAAAGGCCATAACGAGCGCGATGAATAGGATGGCTAAAGCGGCAGGAAATCTTTTGACGATGTTCATCATTTCTCCTCTGGTCAACGCCTACTCTTCGAAGCTTTTGTCGATCTCGATAACTTCAGCTTCGACTTCTATGAAACGATCAGGATCAGCTATTTCAAGGCTCGCAAGATAGTCTTTTAGCTTGAGCGACATAGGTGCATAGGTGGCAAGCGTCACACCACCTGAAATAACTGCTCCAATAACAGGAATGGCTTTCGCAACGCCTTTCGCGAAGATATCCTTCGTCATTTGTACGCCCAGGTATTTTGCGACCTGTTTGACTATCGGATAGACAACTCCCTTGGTCAGAGCTTTTTGCGAAATCCGTTTCGCCGCTGCCTTGGCTGCAGATTGGGAGATCTTCGCGATCGCATCCGTTGCGCCGTTTGCGCCGAACATCACGCCTATAAAGAGGATGAGCAGATTCTTTGCTTCATCGTCCATCTCTTCTTCATCGCCTTCGAATATGCTCTCCCATCCATAGAGGTAGCTGAGCTTCTGGCTGATTCGGAGTACGTGTGCAAAGTATTGAGCAAGGTCAGCAGGGACGGTACCCGCCATGGCAATACCGCCGGGAATGCCAGAAAGCGCCGATAGCCCCGTCACTTTAGCAGTTTCATAACGAATGGAAGCATCGGCGATCGCGCTAAGCTGTTCGGCACGTATTCCTGCAGCAGCAGGTGAAGTTTCGATGGCAAGTTCGATCACTTCAGGTGAGAAGTGTCCTTTGAGAGCGCCGGCTAGATATTTGCTTCGATCGATATTGACGCCAGGCAATTGGGCAGCGGAAGCGAGTATGGTTTGAAAGGTCTGATCGGGATCAGCTTTAGCGATCTCTGGCATAGTGGTCCTTCCTGTATTTCTACAACAATTAAGCTGCGCTGGATCATTCAGCGCTGGAATCGGCTACGACTTGCTCCCATTTCACGGTGTACGACTTGCCGACCGCTTCGCCCGTGTTCTTCACGTATTGCTCGAGCAGGTCCTTTGCGCGCTGCATAGCCTGAGCTTTGGATTGTGTGTCGTTCTGAGCGGTCGTGAGCAGGTCGTTCTGCGCGTCTTTAAGGGCTTGCTTCTTGTCCTCTGCTGTCATGCCTGTGAACCACCCGTTCGCTTCAACAGGTTCGGTCATGGAGTCGGTATCGACATCAGGATGACCGAGCACCTCGACCTCAGGAATCGTTATGGTTACGGCGTTGTTCGCATCAGGCTTCGATATGGTGACTTTATCGATGTTGATTCCCATACGAACGATGCCGTCGTATTCGAACCACATGTTCTTCTCGCCGATGGTGGTCCAGCTCAACAAACCTTCTGCATCTTTGTGATAGCGCACGACATTGTGGTAATAGCATTCCAAGGAGGACAGCTCTGCTACCTCTTTGACGTTAGAGAAGTCGGGCTCCTTATTTTGCTGAGCGGAGCAGCCGGTCAAGAGGACGATGCCGAGACACGCGCAGAGCCCCGCACACACAAATTTATTGAGCATTTTCATCGGAATCACCTTCTGCGGCTTCATTGCTATTTGTGTTATCATCAGCGTTTTTGTCTGTTTGCTCTGCGGCAGCATCTTCCCAAACGATCTTGTAGCCGTTGCTTTCAAGTATCGGTACGAGCAACGCTTCGATGGTAGAGCGCATATTGCGAAGAGCGGTTTCCTTGATCATGGGAGTTTCTTCGATTTCGTTGGTCGCATCTGCCTTGCAGATCTCGATGACTTCACGCATGTTTACGTTCGCGTTCTTCGGCAGGAAATCGATAACGGATTCATCGATCACGGGAGCATCGATGGTCATTTCGGGCAGGATAGGGGTGACGGTCTTCTTGTCGGCATCGATTTTGAAATCGATCTTCTCAAGATCCATTCCCGCGTTAGCAGAAGCTTCGTAGTAGATGTGGTAGATGACATCTCCTTTGTCGTTGCATTTCTCAGCGATGCCCTCGTAAGTGAATTCTGCAGTGGAGAGCTTATTGATGCTCACTGCTTTCTTGAGGCTGACCTCAGAAACGGTCGTTCCCGCAGCATTCATCGTCAGTACGGTTGAAAGAACAGCGACTATCACAACAACAACGATGACCGCTATTGTCATAGGAAGTATCTTTTTCTTCTTCTTGGGCTTTGTCTGCTCTTTGGGTTCCGATGTGATCTGCTCGTGCTCTTGATCAGTCATGGATGACCTTTCTCTTGTTGCGATTTCGCTTTCTCATAACCAATGAATACGCAGGCGAAACATACGATTTTGCAACGGTAAAAGTTAAGAAGTGAGAAGTATGCCGAAAAGAAAGACCATCGCACTTACTGTGAGAATGACGGCGATGATGCCACGAAAGAACGTGCGGATCGCATGTGCGCATCCGAGCGTCTTTACTTCCCGCGTTTCGATGATGATCTTGTCTTGACTCATTCTTTAGCTCCGTATAATGCGAGGCCTAAAAGCTTTCTCGATTCTTAGGCTTCAAATATGAAGCCGCGACGGATAGTCTAGCACATATCCTGTAGGCATGGATATCGACCAGAAAAGATGCGCGCTCGGCGATGCGATCAAAAAGCGCAGGGAAGACCAGGGGCTTTCCCAGGAACGCCTTGCCATGATGATCGGCTCGAGCAAGTCGCATATCTGGCGCATCGAAAAGGGTCGCGTGGGCGTCGGCATCGACGATCTTGCGCGCATCGCGGACGCGCTCGGCACCCAAGTGCGCGAACTTCTTACCTTCTAATCCTCGCTCCCTAGTACGTCGAACAGGCGCGCGACCTTGTCGATCTCGTCGAGCCCGAACGCCAAGTCACCAAGGCCGAGGTATTCGCTCAGCTCCTCGTCGACAAGAGCGCCGATCATCCACAGGGACATGCAGAACGCAAGATCGGCCAGATCTTCGAAGTCGGTCGAATCAGTCAACGTCCGCCCAACGGCCGCGCATGCGAACTCGTCGACCAGCTCCTGAGCATCTTCGAGCGCGGCAACCACATCCACGTCCGCCATGCGCGCGGTCTCGGCTATCGAGGCACCAGCGGTCTTCATCAGATGTGCTAACCAGGCGAAGAAGACGAGCATTTGGATCGTGCTGGCATCGCCTGCGTTGCCCGTGGTCTCCACGCGCTCTGCGATCAGACCGTGGTCCTCGAAGAGCGCCCAAAATCCCAGGTAGCCGGTTTCTTCGAGCGGCGCAGCGAATGCGCTCCACCAATCCGCGAATGCCGCGAGCGCTTGCTCGACACCCGTCAGATCGCTCCCTCCGTCGAGCGTGAAGAGCGCGAACAGGATATCGTCCAGATCGTTGAGCACCCCCGCACAAGCCTCTTCGCTCAGCGCCTCGAAGCGTGCGATCGTCTCTTCGTAGAGCGTCGTGCCACGCGCGATATCCGCGAGTTCATCGAGCGCTGCTGGCCCACAGGCGAGGCCTTCGATCAGATCGGCATCGCTCGCATCGGTCAGGTCGGTGAACTTCACGAAAAGTATCAGGTGACGAAGTCGGTTCGCGCGTCTGCGCAGATCGAACAGCTTCAACTCGATCGCCCCATAGAGGTCGATGTCTTCGTCATCAAGGATCCGACCGATCTCTTCGAGCGTGAAATCATACGCGGCGAGCGTGAGGATCGCTTGAAGGCGCCCTAGATCATCAGCGCTATAGAGCTTACGATTGTTCGCGACGTTCTCACCTGCGCGCGCAGGGCACAGCAGCCCGATCTTGTCGTAGTGGCGCAGTGTTCCGACGCTCACGCCGGTCAGCTTCTCGACTTCGCCTACGGTCAGCTTCGTCTCTTTCGAGGGAACCTTCACGCCCTCAGGCCCGACGAAAACGCTCGTCTCGCCCGACTCGGTCTCGACGATGGTTTTCACTCGCTTGTATCCAGCCATGTCATCACATCCTTAGAAGGAAGTGTAAACCCTGCACCAACTACGGGGTCAACAACTGTTAGGATTGCTTTCATTTATTCTCGGAACTTCATTTTTCCTCAAACCGAGATTGGACGCGTGGCCTTTGGATTTCACAGCAGTCGCGTGTTCCGGATTTTCAGTTTCGAGTTAAAATAACCAAGAAATTTAACTCGAAAAAGCCTATGAATTGGTTACGAGTTAAATTTTGTCTCAAAGGTGGTCCAATGGTCTTTCAGCAAAGATGATCGCGGAGGACGCAGGATTAAGTGCCCCGACCGTTCATAAGCGTCTCGATGGGTTCAAACAAACAGGCCTGCTCAAAAGAACAGGCGCTGGTAAACATGTTTATTATTGTTTGGATCTTTCGCAGCTATAGAAGGCTTTCAAATGCTTCCGATGCGCTTGTCGATGCAGTGTTCAGATAACGCTACTCCGCCAGCGCGCCCTTGATGGCAGCCAGCAGGTCGTCGAATTCTTCGAACGCTTGCAGGTCGGGGTTCTCGGCGATGATCGCATCGGTGCTGCGGAACAGGAAGCCGTCCTTGCTCGCGCGGATCATGCCCAGGTCGTTATGGCTGTCGCCCACGGCAATGGTGTCGAAACCGCAGTTCTGCAACGCTTTCACGGTGGTCAGCTTCGACTGATCGCAGCGCATGCGGAAGCCCGTGATCTCGCCATCGGGGGCCACCACGAGTTCGTTGCAGAACAGCGTCGGCATGCCCAGCTTCTCCATGAGGGGCTTCGCGAATTGCGTGAACGTATCGCTGATGACGATCACCTGACCACAGTCGCGCAGTTCGTCCAAGAACTCCTTCGCGCCAGGCAGCGGATCGATGGTGGCGATGGTCTCCTGGATCTCTTTCAGGCCCAGGCCGTGCTCCTTGAGGATGCCGAGACGCCAGTTCATCAGCTTGTCGTAATCGGGTTCGTCGCGCGTCGTGCGCTTCAGCTCAGGGATCCCGCTCGCCTCAGCGAATGCGATCCAGATCTCGGGTACCAGCACACCTTCCATATCGAGGCAGGTCACGTACATGTTAGTGGTCCTTTCGCGCGGTTTCGTTCACGACGTGCGGCTCGCAGCATTCGCCCGTAGCGTTCGCCAACAGCCGCCTGGCTCTATGAAACCACAAAACTGATGTGCCGCTCGCAACGGATAGACCAGCGGGCCTGGTTGCTCTTGCGCTGTCCTTAGCGCGTATTTTCGGCCGATTCCTGATTTCCGGCAAAAACTTCCGTTCTTAGGCGCAAAAAACGCAATTTTTTGACCCGTGTGGGTCGCAGGTCTTTGATCTCTCAAGGTCGCGCTCGATCGCTCTTTATGTTTTGCCAGTTGAAATCAGGTTCATCAATATAGCACCGAATGAGGGAGAGGTTTTGACTCGCCTCAAACTGCTAAAAGCGCAATTTATTACCAGATTTCCCGAATTAGCCTGTTTGGAACTACAGTCCAACGCACGAGGGAGGCTTCGTGACCCTGACTCCCAATAGTGCGCTGAATTCCCTGGTTTCCGTATGAATCCGCCCCGTAAGGCTTTATCATAGAAGGACGCATTCAACCGTCTGATTTCGCAGAAAGCAGGGCCTCATGGTTTCACGTATTTACGTTGAGAAGAAACCCGGATTCGACGTCGAAGCGCAGCAGTTGCTGCATGAACTACGAACCATCCTCGGCGTCAGCAACCTCGCGAACGTGCGCCTGCTCAATCGCTACGACGTGGAAGGCATCTCCGACGAACTCTTCGCGCAGTGCACCCCCACGGTCTTCAGCGAACCGCAATCGGACACCATCTACTCCGAGCTCCCAGCTGACGAAGGCGCGACCATCTTCGGCGTGGAATTCCTGCCCGGCCAGTTCGACCAACGTGCGGATTCCGCCAGCGAATGCATCCAGCTCATCAGCCAGGGCGAGCGCCCCGAAGTCCGCAGCGCCCGCATCTTCTTCCTGGAAGGCGACTTGACCAGCGAAGACATCGACGCCATCAAGCATTACGTCATCAATCCGGTCGAGGCGCGCGAAGCCTCGCTCGAGCCGGTCGACACCCTGAAGATGGACTTCCCGACGCCCGCGGATGTCGAGACCATCGACGGCTTCATCGCTCTCGACGAAGCCGGCCTCCAGCAGCTCATCGCTGACCGCGGTCTGGCCATGGACCTGGCCGACATCAAGTTCTGCCAGCAGTATTTCAAGACCGAGCAGTGCGACCCCACCATCACCGAGGTCAAGATGATCGACACCTACTGGTCCGATCACTGCCGCCACACCACGTTCGAGACCGAGCTCGAGAACCTCCGCATCGACGACACGAACGTGCGCGACGCGTTCGATCGCTACCTGGAAATGCGCACCGACCTCGACCGCGACTCGAAGCCCATCACGCTCATGGACATGGGCACCATCGGCGCGAAGTGGCTCAAGAACGAGGGCATCCTCAAGAACCTCGACGAATCCGAAGAGATCAACGCCTGCACCGTGAAGGTGAAGGTCGATGTGGATGGGGAAGAGCAGGACTGGCTCTACCTCTTCAAGAACGAGACGCACAACCATCCCACCGAGATCGAGCCCTTCGGCGGCGCGGCCACCTGCGTGGGCGGCGCGATCCGCGACCCGCTCTCGGGCCGCAGCTATGTCTACCAGTCGATGCGCGTGACCGGTGCGGCGGACCCGCTCGTTCCCGTGGCCGGCACGCTGCCGGGCAAGCTTCCGCAGCGCAAGCTCGTCACCACGGCGGCGGCGGGCTTCTCGTCTTACGGCAATCAGATCGGCCTCGCAACAGGCCAGGTCAACGAACTCTACCACCCCGGCTACGCAGCTAAGCGCATGGAGATCGGCGCGGTAGTGGGCGCAACGCCCGCGGCCGACGTTCGCCGTGAAACGCCCGCGCCCGACGACGTGGTCGTGCTGCTGGGTGGCCGCACGGGCCGCGATGGCATCGGCGGCGCGACGGGCTCTTCCAAGGCGCACAACCTCGAGTCCATCGAGACCTGCGGCGCGGAAGTCCAGAAGGGCAACGCCCCGGTCGAGCGCAAGATCCAGCGCCTGTTCCGCAATTCCGAAGCCAGCCGCATGATCAAGCGCTGCAACGATTTCGGCGCAGGCGGCGTGTCGGTGGCCATCGGTGAACTGGCCGATAGCCTCCAGATCGACCTCGACCGCGTCCCCAAGAAATACGAAGGCCTCGACGGCACCGAACTCGCCATCTCCGAAAGCCAGGAGCGCATGGCGGTGGCCCTCGCGCCTGAAGATGTCGATCGCTTCATCGAGCTCGCTCATGCTGAAAACCTCGAAGCCACCCCGGTCGCGACCGTCACCGATACGGGTCGCGTGCGCATGACCTGGCGCGGCAATACCATCGTGGATGTTTCGCGCGAATTCCTCGCCAGCAACGGCGCGCCCAAACACGTTGAAGTGCACGTCGAAGAGGGCGGCAGCTACATCCCCGATTGGCCAGGCAACACGCTGGCCGAGCGCCTTACCGCGGTCGTGACGGATCTCAATGTCGCCTCCAACAAGGGCCTGGTCGAGCGCTTCGACTCCACCATCGGCGCGGCCACGGTGCTCATGCCCTTTGGCGGCAAGCATCAGCTCACGCCTTCCATGGCCATGGCGGCGAAGTTCCCGGTCGACGGCGAGACCACTACGTGCTCAGGCATGGCCTGGGGCTTCAATCCGTATCTTTCCGAGGCGAACCAGTACGAGGGCGCCTATCTCGCGGTCATCGAATCGCTGGCCAAGCTCGTGTCCGCCGGCTTCCAGCGCAAGAACGCTTACTATTCATTCCAGGAATACTTCGAGCGTCTGCGCGAAGAACCGACGCGCTGGGGCAAACCAGTCGCGTCCGTGCTCGGCGCGCTCATGGCGCAGGTCGACACGGAAGTCGGTTCGATCGGCGGCAAGGACTCCATGTCCGGCTCCTTCGAGCAGCTCGACGTGCCGCCCACGCTCGTGTCGTTCGCGACGGCGTGTGGCCCGATCGATCGCGTCACCTCTCCCGAATTCAAGGGTGCGGGCAACCGCGTCCTGTTCATCTCGCCCACCTATCAGGACGACGGCCTGCTGCCTGACGCAGAAGGCTTCCGCGCAGCATGCGACCTGGTCGAAAGCCTCATCGGCGAAGGCACGGCCCTCTCGGTCGCAACGCCGGGGTACGGCAGCTACGCCGAAGCGCTCTTCAAGATGGCGCTGGGCAATCGCATCGGCATCCAGATCGATGGAAGCATCAGTTCATCGGCGCTCTTCGAGCCAGCTTACGGCAGCTTCATCGTCGAGCTGTCGACCGATGCGCAGCTCCCCGAATCCACCAACTATTACGAAGTGGTCGACGCGGGCGTCACCACGGCCGAATACGAATTCGCTGTTGGCGACGAATCGGTCGCGCTGGCCGACCTGCAGGAAGCCTGGGAATCCAAGCTCGAGTCGGTCTTCCCGTATCGTTCGCTCGAGGACGAGGAGGCCACCGCGCAGGACAAGGCGGCTGGCGCAGATGCCGCAGCCGACGAACACGCCACGGTCGAAGCCATCAGCTTCGACGGCGCGACCCCGCTCGTGTACTGCGGCTCGGTCGCCAAACCGCGCGTCATCATCCCGGTCTTCCCGGGCAATAACTGCGAATACGACACCGCCCGAGCCTTCGAGCGTGCTGGCGCGGCGCCCACCACGCTCATCGTGAATAACCTCACGCCGCAAGCGGTCATCGAGAGCACGAAAGCCCTGGCCAACGCCATTCGCGAAAGCCAGATCGTCATGATTCCCGGCGGCTTCTCCGGCGGCGACGAGCCCGACGGCTCCGCGAAGTTCATCACGTCGTTCTTCCGCGCGCCCGAGGTCACCGAAGCCGTGCGCGACCTGCTGCAGAATCGCGACGGCCTCATGCTCGGCATTTGCAACGGCTTCCAGGCGCTCGTGAAGCTCGGCCTCGTTCCGTTCGGCGACATCCGCGAGATGGACGACACCTGCCCGACGCTCACGTTCAACGCCATCGGCCGCCATCAGAGCATGCTGGTCGACACGCGCGTCGCCTCCACGCTCTCCCCGTGGCTCTCGCGCTGCAAGGTGGGCGACATCCACACGGTCGCCATCAGTCACGGCGAAGGCCGCTTCGTCGCCTCGCCCGAACTGCTCGAGCAGCTGAAGGCCAGCGGCCAGATCGCGACCCAATACGTCGACGGCAACGGCGTGCCTTCCATGGATCTCGCCTTCAACCCGAACGGTTCAGCGTGGGCGATCGAGGGCATCACCAGCCCCGATGGCCGCGTGTTCGGCAAGATGGGCCACAGCGAACGCAGCGGCGCTGGCCTCTACAAGAACGTGCCGGGCGATCTCTACCAGCCGATCTTCGAAGGCGGCGTAGACTATTTCGCGTAGGCGTGGAAGACATCATTCGCGAAATACTCGATCGACTGCGCGCGGGCGAAGCGCTCGACGCGAAGGATCTGCTGCGCATCCTAAACGACCATAACAAGCGCCTTCACCAGGCCGTGAAGTCTCAACCTGCGAATTCGTGCGGCCTGGATGCTGCTCAAGCCTCTCAGTCCCCGCGTCCATCGCGGCCCTATTCCAAGAAGAAGCTGCTGCCGTTCTATCTGCGCACGAAAGAGCGCGACCCTGAAACCTGGGCGGCGTGGAACGTCACTCCCGAGCTCGAGCAACAGCTCATCACGCTCCTCCAAGTGAAGCCACGCCGCAGTGCGTCGGGCGTGGCCACCATCACGGTCATCACGAAGCCGTGGAAGTGTGGCGGCGCGTGCATCTACTGCCCGAACGACCTGCGCATGCCCAAGAGCTATCTTTCCGACGAGCCCGCCTGCCAGCGCGCCGAGCGCAACTACTTCGATCCGTATCTGCAGGTCACTTCACGCCTGCGAGCGCTCGCGCAGATGGGACACGTGACCGACAAGATCGAGCTCATCGTGCTCGGCGGTACGTGGAGCGACTATCCGCGCGACTACCAGATCTGGTTCACCACCGAACTCTTCCGCGCGCTCAACGACGCCGGTGTGAACGCGCGCGACCGCCGCGCTTTCTATAAGCAACACGGCCTCAGCTACGAGAAGGATGACCTGGTCGCCTTCACGTGCGAGGCGCAACAGCGCGTCGATTCTGGCGAGCTCACCTACAACGAGGCCATGATCGACCTCTACGAAACGGGGGAGCCGTGGACCCGGGTCTCACGCGAACAACGGGCGACGCTCGAAGATCTCATGCGCGAGCACGAGCGCAACGAGCGCGCCCGGCATCGAGTGGTCGGCCTCGTGGTCGAAACGCGCCCCAACCTCATCACGCCTGGAATGCTCACGTTTCTGCGCACGCTCGGCGCGACCAAGGTTCAGATGGGAATTCAAAGCCTTGAACAGCGCATTCACGACATCAATGGCCGCCCGGTCACGGTCGAGCAGATCGAGCGCGCCCTCGATCTCACGCGCCTGTTCGGCTTCAAAACGCACACGCATTTCATGGTGAACTTGCTCGGCGCGACTCCCGAGTCCGACAAAGCCGACTTCGCGCGCTTCGTCACCGAGACACCGTACCAGCCAGATGAGATCAAGCTCTACCCTTGTGCGCTCGTACGCGGAACCGAGCTCTGCACGCGCTACGATGCAGGCGAGTGGCAGCCGTACGACGAGGAGACGCTCGTCGACGTGCTGGTGGCGGACGTGCTCGCGACCCCTGGTTTCACGCGCATTTCCCGCATGATCCGCGACTTCTCTGCCCACGATATCGAGGCGGGGAACAAGAAGGTGAACCTCCGCCAATTGGTCGAGGCGCGCGCCGAAGAAATCGTAGCTGTACGCCGAGCAACCACCCATGCGCCAACGGGCGAACATGACGCTCGCGGCATCCAGGAGATCCGTCACCGCGAGATCAGCACGCAAGATGTCGAGGTGGGGGAGCTCGCGCTCGATGTGATTCCTTACGAGACGACGTCCACCCGCGAATTCTTCCTGCAATGGGTCACGCCCGAGAATAAGATCGCAGGTTTCCTGCGCCTCTCGCTTCCGAAGCCTGAAGCGTTCGAAACCTATTCACCGCTCCCCATCAACCCAGGTGAAGCGATGATTCGCGAAGTCCACGTGTACGGCCGCGCCTCGAGCTTGCATAAGGCAGGAACGAGCGCGCAGCACCGCGGACTGGGCAAACAGCTGATCGAGCGTGCTTGCCAGCTCGCCCGCGAGAACAACTACCAGAAGATCAACGTCATCAGCGCCATAGGCACGCGCGAGTACTATCGTGCGCTCGGTTTCGTTGACAACGGCCTCTATCAGCAGCGCACGTTGTAACTCGTCTCATGAGATCGTGCCCGAAGGCCTAGTTCGTAGCGAATCGCCCCGCGCCTTCGTGAAACTACTCGTCGTCGCCCAGGAACTGGATGTTCATGTCCACATTCCCATCAACGCCCGAAACTGATCCGGTATTCGTGTACTGCCAGATGCTGAAGTACTGGTTGAAAGTGGGGGAGTTCACGTTGTATTGCGCCAGCCAGATGTTGTAGCGTGCCAGGTCAGGAAGGTTGTAGCGCAGCAGGTCCTTCAGGCTTCCGTAGATCATGGGCGTGTAGCCCGCCTCTTGGATGCGTGCGCAGAACGCCGCAGCGTTCTTGGTCATCTGCTCAGGCGTTAGATCGTCCGCGCGCCCAGGGTTATCCGCCAGGCGCTCGTGGTCGTAGGCTACCGGGTAGGTGATGTTGCGCCCTTGTAAACGCTCGATCACGAAGTCGGCTTCTTCGCGCGCTTCATCCTCGGTCATCGCCTGCGAATAGAAGTACGCGCCCACCTTGATGCCCGCCTGATCAGCGGCTTTCGCGTTGTACTCGAAATAATCATCCTGCGAGATCGCGCCAGTGGTCAGCCCCCGATTTCCCACGCGAACGAACGCGAACGAGATCCCGTCGGCCGCAACAGCGTTCCAATCGATGTAGCCCTGATGCTCGGAAACGTCGATGCCCGTACGCGACTGTGCCTTGCCCTCGATGGTGTAGTAGAACCGCCCATCGCTCTTCGACAGGTAATCCCAGTTGTACGTCGACGAGGTGCCTGAAGTTTCGCTCGGTTGCTTGGGGAACACGGCGGCTTCGATGGCAACGCCGATCAGTGCGATGATGATCACGCCCAACATCACGGCTGCGAACGAATTGCTCTTCGTCGCGCGATCGATCGCGCCGCTGAAGCGTGCTGCGCCACCACGAGATGAAGGCGCCGCGCTCATCGACGCGTCGCTCCGATCCTGGTCGTTTCGTTGTCCCCGTGAGTTGAACATGAATGCGTCTAGTCGCGCGTCAGCTTGCGATGGATGCGATGCGGCTTCGACGCCTCAGGTCCCAGACGTGCCTCGCGATCCTTCTGATACGCCTCGAAGTTGCCCTCGAAGAAGTGCCAGTTGCCAGGATTCTCGTCCGTGCCCTCCCACGCCAGGATGTGCGTGGCGATGCGGTCGAGGAACCAACGGTCGTGGCTCACTACCACCGAGCAACCGGGGAAGTTCAGCAGCGCCTCTTCCAGGCTCGACAGCGTCTCGACGTCGAGGTCGTTCGTCGGCTCGTCCAACAGCAGCAGGTTGCCGCCCTGTTTCAGCGTCAACGCCAGGTTCAGGCGATTGCGCTCGCCACCCGACAGTACGCCAGCGGGTTTCTGCTGGTCGGAGCCCTTGAAGCCGAAGCTCGCCACATACGCGCGGCTCGGGATCTCGGTCTCGCCCACCATCATGTAATCGGTGCCGCCGCTCACGACCTCCCACAGCTTGGTGTTCGGATCGATGCCCTCGCGGTTCTGGTCCACGTACGAGATCTTCACGGTCTCGCCGACTTCCAGGTTGCCGCTGGTCAGGTCCTCCAGGCCCACGATCGTCTTGAACAGGGTGGTCTTGCCCACGCCGTTCGGGCCGATCACGCCCACGATGCCGTTACGCGGCAGTTCGAACGACAGGTCGTCGATCAGTACGCGCCCGTCGAATTCCTTATGCAAGTGCTCGGCCTTCAGCACCTTCGAGCCCAGACGCGGCCCGACCGGGATCTGGATCTCGGTGAAGTCGAGCTTCTTCGCCGCGCGCGCTTCGGCCTCCATCTGCTCGTACGCGGCCAAACGCGCCTTGCTCTTCGCCTGGCGCGCCTTCGGTGAACTGCGCACCCACTCGAGCTCCTTCTGCATGCGCTTGGCCAGCTTCGCTTGCTGCTGACCCTGTGCCTCAAGGCGCTTCGCCTTGGTTTCGAGATAGGTGGAGTAGTTGCCCTTGTACGGGAACAGCGAGCCGCGATCGACCTCGCAGATCCACTCGGCCACATTATCGAGGAAGTAGCGGTCGTGCGTGACGGCCAGCACCGCGCCGGGGTAGCGCGAGAGGAACTGCTCGAGCCACAGCACCGATTCGGCGTCCAAGTGGTTCGTCGGCTCGTCCAAGAGCAGCAGGTCAGGCGCCTCCAGCAGCAGCTTGCACAGCGCCACGCGCCTGCGCTCGCCGCCCGACAGCACAGAGACCGGCATGTCGGGGTCGGGGCATTGCAGCGCGTCCATCGCCTGCGAAAGTTGGCTATCCAAGTCCCAGCCGTTCGCGGCGTCGATCGCGTCCTGCAGTTCGCCCATCTCGGCCATCAGCGCGTCGAAATCCGCATCCGGATCAGCCATTTCAGCGCCGATCGCGTTGAAGCGATCGATCTTGGCCAGCACGTCGCCGAATGCCTGCTGGATGTTCTCGAGCACGGTCTTGTCGTCGTCCAGCGGCGGCTCCTGCTGCAGGATGCCCACCGTGTAACCCGGGCTCAGACGCGCCTCGCCGTTGGAAACCTCCTCGAGTCCCGCCATGATCTTCAGCAGCGTCGACTTGCCCATGCCGTTCGGGCCGACCACGCCGATCTTGGCGCCGGGGTAGAACGACAGCGTCACGTCATCGAGGATGACCTTGTCGCCGTGAGCCTTGCGTGCCTGGTGCATCTGGTAGACGAATTCTGCCATGAGGTTCCTTTCTGAACGCCGGCGCCCGCGCGACCCTGCGGAGATGCCTCGCAAGAAGTTCCGTAGAACGTCCTCGCAAAATGCACTCGCGAAAAGGCCGGCGAAACGGGTGCCGAACAGAGATATCGATCGCTAGAGATTATACCCGCATCCGCCGCGCGCTCCGCCCAACATGCGTGAAACCGCCACATGAAAACGGCGCACGAAACCGTACGCCGTCGAAGGGTCGTATGTTAGCAGCATGGACTTGCGTATGAACGCCCCACATCCAAGCGCGAGCTCGAACCGGTGAACGTCGTGCCTAACCCTGGTACGCCTCGGTGAACCGTGCGATATCCTGGCCGTAGATCTCCAGCTCAGCCGAGGGTTCCTCCAGGTAGAACGGCACACCCGCGAACGCGGGGTCGTTCACCAGGCCCGCCAGCGCGTCGAATCCGATGGCACCCTCGCCGATACGCGCGTGGCGATCAGCCTTCGCGCCGCAGGCCTCCTTGCAGTCGTTCAGATGCACGGCCTTCACGCGCGAGAGCCCCACGGTCGAATCGAGCTGTTTCAGCACGCCGGGCAGATCGTTCACGATGTCGTAGCCCGCGGCCCACACGGCGCTGGCATCGAAGCAAATGCCCACATGATCGCCTTGTTTTACGCCCGAAAGCACGCTCGCCATCTCCTCGAACGTCGAGCAGATCTGCGTGCCCGAACCAGGCATGGTTGCCAACAGCAGCGTGGTGTGTTGCGTGGGCGTGAGCGTCTGATTCAGCGTGTCGACCAGGTTCGCGATCGCTGCGTCAGCTGTCTGCTCCTTCGCGCTTCCCGGACGCACCAGATACCCGTGACCCGGTAGTGATTCCATGCGCGCCAGATCCTCCGCCATCACCATGCGCGCGAAATCGCGCTGCGTCATATCGGCGCTGGCTGGCTCGAGCGTGTAGGGCGCGTACGCCAGCAGGTGATCGATGCCGTGTTCCTTCGCGAACCCCTGGAACGCCGCCAGGTCCTTCTCGTTCACCTCGCGCGCATGCCCACCGCGTGGGTTGCGCGTGAAGAATTGAATCGCGTTCGCGCCGATCGACGCAGCAGCTTGCGCCATGACATAGAGCCCTTTTCGGGTGGAAAGATGACAACCGATGTTCAACATGAGGATCACTCGCTTCCGTTCGCGTGCTCGATTCGTTCACGAATTTCATTCACGAATCCAAGCCTAGCTCTCGACCCGCGAAAGCAACGCGAGGTTGAATCATTTGTAACGGCTATGTTGCAAACTCGCCACCTTGCTGCGAAGCGTCCGCCCGAAGCACTATGCTGGAAGTAGTTCGCGACCGGTCTCGCATGCGAGACCTCAAGTGGTTTCGCAGTTGAAGTCATGTAGAACGTTCTATGTGCGCCCACGCTGCGAGACCCTCGCGGGCTCATCGCGCTCACGCCGTTGCGCGGCGGCTCGTCTGCAGGCAACGGCGCGAAGTGGCAGGCAAGGAACCACACGGGAGGTCGTCATGAATTCCTTCTTGGACATAGTGAAATCTAACATCATCGCGCAGGCGGTGTTGTCCATCATCGTCGGTCTGTTGCTCATGTTTTGGCCGGGCATCACCATCGTCACGGTGCTCTACCTGGTCGGCATCATCTTCGCCATCATGGGCATCTCGTCGCTCATCAGCTATTTCAAAGCCCCTGAAAGCGCGCGCATCACGGGTATGTTGGCAACGGGCGTCTTCTTCTGCGTGCTCGCGCTCATCGTTTTCTTGTTCCCGCAGGTCATCGCCGGGTTCTTCTCGGTCATCCTGGGCATCATCCTGGTCATCTGCGGTGCGGTGAACGCTGTGCGCGCGATGGAGTTGAAGAGCTACGGCGGGAATTCCTGGATCGCATCCATCATCTTGAGCGTGCTCATCGCGATCGGCGGCGTGGTCATCATCGCGAATCCTTTCCAGACCACGGCGCTGATGGTGTTCGTACTCGGCCTCATCATCGCCTCGAATGGCATCGTCGATCTCATTATCGAAGCCCAGCTGCGCAAGGCCCTGAAATCCGCGAACTAAACATCTTCTGAATTGGCGTGACCTCGGTATCGTTTCCGCAGATCGGAGACGGATGCGATGGCAGCGCGCAAGAGCGGTTTCTGCGCGATCTCACGCGCAACCTCGACGTTTCCCGTCTGTGCGATACGCCGGATCGCCGCGAGCCAGCCGCCCACCAACGCGCTCAGTTCGATCAGGTCGATCTCGTCCATCTCTTCCTTCGCGACTCCCAATTGCTCGAGCCAGAAGGCCATGAGCGCCCTCTCGAGCATCTGCGTGAGGAAGTTCGATTCGCTCCTGACGATCAAGAACATGCGCTCGACATTGGGCCGCCCCTGTATCTCCTCGAATAGGTTGAATGTCTCGATACGATCCTCGCTGAAGAGCTGCAGCGCGATGGTCGGTATCTCGCGCATCAGATTCTCGTCGAAAGCCTTTCGGGCCAGGTCATCGATGTTCTCGAAGTATCGATAGAACGTGTTGGGATTCACCTGCGCACGATTCGAAAGACCTCGAATGCTGATATGTTCGTACGGCATCGCGCCCAGTAGCTCCCAAAACGCATCGATGATGCGTTGGCGCGCTTTGCCTGCCTCTTCTTTCTTCGGCCGTGCCATAGTGCCCCTTTGAAATGCGCACAAGGCTCCTCTGGATAGCTTGCGGACCCTGCGCGGATCATAAAACTAGAACAATATACTATTTTCTCCATTTTATTCCAAACCGCAGCTTGATACCCTTTTTAAGGGGTAGAGGCGAAGAGTACGATCTTGGTCGCTGCGAAGATCGCGTGTCGCAAGTGCCTGCGAACGCCCAGGCCAAAATGGGAAAAGGGGAGAGCGATGCTTGAGAGACTAGGGAAACGCAAGTTCATGCTTCCGATCGGCATCATGCTGGCGATCGGCTGCGTGTTTTCGCTGATCTTCTATCCGATCGCGAACATGGAGATGAAGAACCTCCCGTTCGCGATCGTGTGTCTTGACGAGGGGATCGAGACGACCGAAGGGGATGTCAACCTGGGCGAATTGGTCGTGGACAAGGTCGTTGAAGCGACCGAGGAAGAGGGCGCAGAATCTCCCATCGCATGGACGAAGCTCGCGAGCCAAGAGGAGCTCGACCAAGCCATGGCGAACAACGAGTACTTCGGCGCGCTGGTCATTCCGCGGGATTTTTCGCAGCAACAGTACGCGACGCTCGTCGACACCATGCAGAGCCAGATCGACGAGATGAGCGACTCGATCGGAGATGCGCTGCCCTTCTCCAGTGGCGGTCTCTCGATTCCTGCCTTAGGCGGCAGTGCGAACTCGGCATCGCCGCAGCTTTCTGCTGAAGCGCAGGCGATGATCGCTGGCGCCCAAGGCGTGCTCGCATCTGCGACACAGCAAGCGCAGAGCGCTGCGGGCGCGTTCCAGCAGGATCAGGCGGCGTTCGCGAAGGCGCAACAGGAGCTCGTCGCGGCGAACGAGCAGGTCGAACAGCTGCAACAGACGATCGACGATGCGAAAGCCCAGCGTGCGGAATTCGAGCAACAGCGGGACGCGCTGCAGCAGAATCCAACCCCGAGCGCGAACGATCAGGCGCTGATCGACCAGCTCACGCAGCAGATCGACGAACTCGACACCACCATCGCAACTTCTGAACAGCAGCTCGAACAGGCGAAAGCGGCGCTGTCGGAGCTCTCGCAAGCAGTAGAGAAGGCCCAGCAGAATGTCGCTCGTGCGGGAGATGATCTCGCGACAGCACAGGCTAACGCGAAGACCGCCGCGGCGAACGCGATGGGCGTGCAGAAGACAGCGATCGCATCATCTGCGCTCTCGACTCAAGCGACCGCGCTCAAGAATGCGCTCGCGTCGTTGAAGGACAAGTTCAGCTCGATCGATATCGCAGGTCAGCTCGACGATATGAGTGACACGATAGCCGCCAAGGCGCTCGTCAACATCGCCGACCAGCTCGAAGAGGGCGCAGACGACGAAGCGCCGGAGAGCGAAGGCGCAAAGCTGTTCGTGTTCCTCGACATGGCCAAGAGCCCGATGGTAGCGAACACCATGAGCTCGACCATGAAAGCGCTCTACGCGGAGGTCGGTATGCAGGCCGACGTGATCACGATCCACGACGGCACTCCGGAAGGCGCAACGATGGAGACTGCGCAGCAGGCAGCCGTGGCAAGTGACAGCGAAGATTCCCAAGTCGCATCGAACCCGATGAGCACCATGATGTCGATGCAGATCCTTATGATTCCCACCATCATGCTCTCGCTCATCATCGGGCTCATCATCACGCGGTTGGTGAAGCTGCGCGCCGATGCCGCGAAGAAGCAGCGCGTGCGAGCCCTCGTGAAGCAGATCGTGCTCGCGCTGGTGTTCTCTGGCCTGGTCGCGCTGACGGCGTTCGCTATGTATGCGCTGGTGATCGGTGGTCCCGGCGATTTCGCTTCGATGACGATGTTCATCTGGCTGGTCAGCTTCGCCGTCATGCTGGCGATTGGGGGCATCGGCAATATCGCGCTCGGGTTGGGCGTGCTCGTTGCGGTCTGCACGATCGCGTTCGGCATGATGACGGGCATCTTGCCTCAGCAAGCGCTGCCCGCATTCTGGCAGGACTGGGTGTTCCCTTGGGCACCGCAGCATTATTTCGGCGACGGCATTCGCTCGATCTTGTATCTGAATGAGGGCTGGTGGAATGCGGTTTCGCCGCTCTTCGCTTGGCTTGCGGTGGTGGGTATCATCATCAGCGCGATTGCGCTCTTCATCCCGAACCGAGCGAAGAAGACCAACGACGCTAAAGCAGCCGAAATGCATTCACACAGTGCATGATTCGCAAAAAATGCACTATGACAGTGCATTCTCCTAATACACATCGGTGCGGCGATGGCGGAACACGGGCATGCGCTCGTACACGCCTTCGCGCATCGCGATGTCGATCGAGCAGCAGATCAGCTCTTCGCTCGGGCCGCCGGCAGCCACCAGGATCCCGTACGGATTCGCCACTGCGCTCTGCCCGATGTAACCCTCGTCCGCGCGGCTCACGCCCACCACGAACATCTCGTTCTCGATCGCCCGCGCGGCCAGCAGCGTGTGCCACTGCTCGGCCTTCGTGTTGCCTGCCACCCAGGCAGCGGGATAGATCATGAGATCGCAACCCTGCAGCGCCGCCGCGCGCGCTTGCTCGGGAAAGCGCAGGTCATAGCAGATTCCCAGGCCGATCTTCCCGAACGGCGTCTCGATGGGTTCGAACAGTGCGTCACCTGCGCTCATGCGACTGGATTCCTGCACGAAATCGGTATCGAACAGATGGATCTTGCGATAGATGCCGCGTTTCGTGCCCGTGTCGTCCACCAGTACCGCGGTGTTGAAGGGCTTGCCGCCCGAAGGATTCAGCTCGTTCAGCGTGTAGACGATCCACAGCCCGTAGCGCGCCGCGATCCGATCGACCGCGCTCGCGAACGCCCCGTCAGCAGGCTCCGCCGCGCGTACGAACGCCCCGGCCTCCTGCTCGTAGCGGCTCATCAGCGATTCCGGGAACACGAGCAACTGCACGCCGCGCGCTTTCGCGTCTGCCGCGAAGCGCTCCACCAGCGCGACCGCATCGCCGTCTTCAGGATGGGTGGTTTGCGCGAGCCCTAACGTAAGCATGGATCCTCCTCGATGAACGAAAATGCGTAGCTGATTCGTGAACAGGGAAGCGGGTCGAGAGGGATCTGCCGCGAGCCAACATTCGACCGGCTAATCCAGCGTCTGCCAGTAGTCGAGCCCCTTCAGCACCAGCTCGTGTGCGTCGGTCAGTGGCGCCATCAAAGCGCGCGCTGCATCCGCATCGCCGTTGCTCAGCGCGTCGCAAACTTGCGCCGCCAACCGATGGAGCTGCCCGAACGACAGGTTCCCCGAAACGCCCTTCAGCGTGTGAGCATGGTTGTAGGCCGTCTCGAAATCGCCGACCTCCATGTCCGCGCGCAGCGCCTCGAAATTCGTATCATTGCGATAGTGTTGTGCGAGCTGCTTGAACAGCGCGTCGTTATTCAGCATGCGTGCCATCGCGTCCGCATGGTCGATGCCGTACGCAGCCAGTGCCGCGCCGATATCGGCTGATTGAGTAGATGAATTCGTCATGGTCATTCGCCCCGATTGCTGTGAGATGACGATAAAATAAGCCCCCTACGAAGGACGAGCCTCCGTATTCCTAAGTGACATTTTAACCCCAGTAAACTATTTCTAGAATAAGAACATACGTATAATAAGACGATACCAATGAAAACCCGCAGTTCTATTCATCGCGAAGTGCGGATTCGCAGATCGGCCCTCGCGGCCCCAAGGAGACTCCATGGCGATCATCGCACGCATATTTCAATCGGTGCCGCTGGTCATCGCGCTCGTCGTGCTGGCGTTGGTGGTGTATCTGTTCGTGGCATGGGTCAAGTCTCCGCTGCGCGCGAAGGAGATCCTCATCAAGATGTTCACGGTCCTCACGATCGTGCTTTCGGTCGCGTTCGGCCTCGCGTCGCTCTACGCGCTGCTCGAGCACAACATGGTCGTGCTTGAAGTGACGGTATCGTTCCTGGTCGTCGCACTGGTCGCGCTAGGCATCACGCGTCTCTGTCGCTGGCGCTTCATCAAGAACCACCCGCAGTACAAGAACAAGGCGCTCCCCACGAAGTATCTCTAGTTCGCGAACGTCTCGACCCGTGAACGCGCGGGGCGCGAACACCCCCACGCGAACGTCGTCCTAACGCGCGAGCTTCTTCAGCTTCCCGTCCGCGTCGAACACCTGCTTGTTCAGGCAATCGTGCGGCTCGCGCCCCAGCACCACGTCGATCGCATTCTGCGTCGTGCGGCGGCGCAGCTCGACCCCCGATTCCTCCGACCAATACGCCGCATGCGGCGTCAACAGCGCATGCGGTGCCTTCAGGATCGGGTCATCCGCCGCCAGCGGCTCTTCCTCGAACACGTCGATGCCCGCGCCCCACAGCTTTCCCGCCTCGAGTGCCGCAGCTACCGCGGCCGTATCCACCACGGCTCCGCGCGACGTGTTGACGACGATGCAATCGGGCTTCAGCTGCGAGATGTTATCGGCGTTCAACAAGTGATGCGTAGCGGGAACGAGCGCCGTGTGAAAGCTCACCACATCGGAGCGTTCGAGCAGCTCATCGAGTGAAACCACTTCGTAGCCTTCCGGCGTGCGCCGCCCTGGCACCAGCGAATGCGACCAGCAGATCACATCGAACCCGAGCCCGTTCGCCTTGCGCGCCACCGCGCGTCCGATGTCACCCATGCCCACCACGCCGAACGTGCGCCCGTACACCTGGCCGAGCGGCCGATGCCGCGCATAATCCCAGATGCCCGCATGAACGTCGGCGTCGATCTCGGACAAACGGCGCAGCAGCGCCATGGTCATCGCGATCGCGTGATCGGACACCACCTCGGTCGCGTACCCTGGCACGTTGCACACGGCAACGCCTGCGGCGGTGGCGGCGGGAACATCGACCGTGTCCACGCCCACGCCCGTGCGCGAGACCACCTGCAGCTGCGGCAGTGTCTCGAACACCTCGGCCGTGAACTGCCCATATGCGCTTATCACGCCATCGGCATCGGCGCAGTTCGCGATGATGCCTGCCGCGCTTCGGTCGTTGAAGCGCGCGAACTCGATGCCGGCGTCCTCGACCATCTTCTGCTCGATATCCGACACTTCGAAATCGCTATCCGTAACGACGATCTTCGCCATGATACCCTCCTCGAATCGCGCACATGATTTCCGTGTGAGATCCTCACGCGAGCACCGCAGTGCTCGCTCACGCACTCATTTTTCCTGCGACCTCAACGACCGCTTCTACGCGCGTGTCGCCCAGCTGTCGCCAAGGCAACCGCTCGATTTCAACTTGCTCGCTTCATGATTCCATCCTACGCGCGTTGCTACCATCGAGGCACGCGGTCGCGCGCTCGTATCGAATTCGTAAAGCGTCGTTCACGAGGAAGACACGCCCGCGCCCGAACGATCGCGAACGACCGTCGCAGCGCCCTCGCGCCATGCTCGACCAACGCGACAGCCCGCCGCATCCGAACGAAGGAGCCACTCATGAAGAAGTTTAACCCCGCGCACGCCCAGGCCATCATGAAATTGCTGGCCGACAGTCCGTTCTACAACACCATCCACATGAACATCACCGACGTCAGCGAAGGCTATGCCCGCCTCGAGCTCGAGGTCACGAAGGAGCACCACAATCCCTTCGGCGGCATCCATGGGGGAGTGCTGGCCACGCTGCTCGACACCACCACCTACTGGGCGCTCTACGCTAACGCCCCCGAAGACCAGGGCTACGTCACGCTCGACCTGTTGTTGAACGACCTGCATAGCACGCACGAAGGCCTGGTCATCTGCGAGGCCCATGCAGTGAACGAAGGCCACCACGTGTTGCTCTCCGAGGGTACCATTAAGACCACGGATGGCCGCCTGCTCGCGTTCGCCACCTCGAAGTGTTACAGCTCGCCCGCCATCGAGCCGGTTACCAAAGCGCTCCACGAGCTCGACCCCACCATCACGCTCCCACCCAAATTCATCGACGCCTAACCTCGAAGTTCATTAGCTGCGAGCTAATGTTTTGCAGGGATGAAACGGATACTCTTTTTCTCAATGCGTTTGAGCAGGCTTGATATAAAGAGCCTGAACGCAAAGAGCAAACCTACGAGAAAGAGGGATCGATGTCAGACGCTCCAACAACTCCACCAATCGCGCCAGAACCAGCAACGCAGCCAACGACGAAGCCAAGCAAATCTGCCATGGCTATCACGGCTCTCGTTCTGGGCATCATCGCGCTCATTCTTTCAGCACTGCCTATCATCAATAACTTCGCGTTCATCCTTGCTATTCTCGGCATCATCTTTAGTGTTGTTGGGATCTTCGGCATCAAGAAAGGTAAGAAGTCAGGCATGGGCATTGCGGTCGCGTCGCTTGTTCTTTCGATCGTTGCGGCTGTTGTTGTTCTTGCTTCCCAGGCGATGTATTCAGCGGCGCTTGATGAAGCAAGCGTTCAGCTCGATAAAGCTTCAGGTGCAGCGACTGAAGAAGTGCTTGAAAATGATGTCGATGTTCAGCTGGGTGAACTCTCACTCAAGAAGGACGGCTATGGTTTGATCCAGAGCGAACTTCCTGTCAAGGTCACTAATTTGACGGATGAGAATACGACTTTCAGTATTCAGATCGAGGCGAAGGATGCGTCGGGAAATCGTATTGATTCAAGCTATGTTGCAGAAAGCAATTTAGGTGCTGGTCAAAGTCAAACATTCAAGGCTTTTACTTATGTATCGCCCGATGATTATGACGCGATGAAAAATGCGACATTCGAAATCGTAAGTGTTAGCGCTTATTAATTCGCTGAATTTACCATTTGTAGTACTCCTATAATAGAAAACGACAGACGTCCAGCATGTGCTGAGCGTCTGTCGTTTTCCTAGTAAGGAACACCCATGCAAGAGATCCTCACAGAAGAATTACTTTCCGAGTTACTGGTCGCCTCCGACCCAGAAGAGTTTCTTGAGAAGCATGCGATAGGTACGCGTAGTCTATCCGAGTACCTCCAGATGCTCCTTGAGGAAAAGGACATGCGACGCATCGATGTTATCCGAGGAGCTGATCTGAACGAGACGTTCGGCTATCAGATCTTCATGGGCCAACGTAAGCCTTCGCGCAATAAGATCCTTCAGATCGCGCTCGCGATGGGGCTTTCGTTGCAGGAGACGAATCGCTTGTTGCAGGCTGGCGAGGCGAACACGCTCTATTGTAAGGATCGTCGTGACGCCATCATCCTTTTCTGCGTTGAAAAGGGCTACCCACTTCAAAAGGTCAACGAAGAGCTCTATCGTTTCGGAGAAGATACCATCTGCTAACATCGTCTCCATGGAAAAAGATGAGCTTCAGGAATACTTAGACGCACTCGATCGCGATGATTGCTATCGTGTCGATCAGGTGCTGAAAGACTCCCAAAACGGGCGCACCGAACAAGTTTACTTCGTTGGGACGAACGGATCCGAGATGGGTCCCTTCGTGCGGAAGTTTTTGAAGCGGGGCTCGGGGCAGGGAGTAATCTATGAACGCATCTTCGATGCCCAGCAAGCCGGGCGACGTTTCGCTCATCTGCCCCATATTCATGAATGCTATTTGTCGGATTCATCGTTCGTCGTCGTTGTGGAATTCATCCCAGGTAAGACGCTGCAAGAATATGTTGAAGAGAATGGCCCGTCGATCGAGGTCGCAGAGCGGTTTTTCCCAGAATTGTGCGATGCTGTGAGCGAATTGCACGAATCTTTCGATCCTCCCATAATCCATCGCGATCTGACTCCCGCGAACATCATCGTCTCAGAGGGGAGCGTCGCGCTCATCGATCTCGGTATCGCTCGTACGTTCAGCCCAGGCGCCACCCGGGATACGACCTTTCTTGGCACGCGTGAGTTCGCGCCGCCGGAGCAGTATGGATTTCGCCAAACGGATATTCGCAGTGATGTCTTTGCGGTAGGGAAGGTGCTCGATTATTGTTTGGGCGGCATTTTCGTGAACCCAGAGAGCGCACAGCGATCGGATGTCGATGATGGCCAGTTGAGATGGGTCATCGAAAGTGCAACGGAATTCGATCCGGAGATGCGCTTCCAGACGATTCGCGAGATGAAAGAGGCGTTTCAAAGAGCATTCATCGATGAAAGCGAAGATGATGAGAGGCGATCTTCTTTCGCTCATCAAGAAGGGGTCGAAGAAGAACAGCGAGATCGCACGATGAGGAAGCGGGAGAGCGCTTCGTCTCACGAGTTCGATTCTGTCGATCAGCCTATCGAAAGCGTTTCGTCGACGGCGTCGCCGTCAGGGAATGGGAGTTCCGAGGCTTCGACTTTGCTGGAGAAGCCCGTGCTCGAACCACCAAACGAGAGTCAGCTCGTCTTCATCGAGAAAGATTCCATGATTCAAGAACGCGATCAGGAGAATAGCGCTGACGTCCTTCTTGGCCGGGAAGCCTACAGGGAGAGACCCCTTCATACGAACAACGGAAGCACCGCCGGGTTTTCTGGAAAGATGAGCCCATCTGCTGGCCCTATCGCATTCGTAAAGAAGGCTTTTCGGCGCGTTCCGAAAGCATTGGGCATCTCGTGGGATGTATTGATAGCATTCTTTTGGATCCTCGTCATCGCGGTTTCATTTCCTCTTATCGGGCAGCCTGAGGGCGAATTCGCTACGTATCCTTTGTGGTTCAGGGTGGTGGAAGTGTACGGCATCGTCATCCTTCCTTTTACGGTCACCCTCTATTACTTGCTCGATCTTCGTTTCATCAGGGAGATGTTTCCGAACTTGAAGCTGATATCTCGTCGTAAGACCTGGTACTTTCTCCCCACGGCTATCATCGCAATGTGGATCTTGGTCGTCCTCATAGGCATGGCTGCTGGTTTGCTTCAATTCACGTCGTAGCGACCACGCCCTGTTTCTCTGCTACCATGCTCTTCATGGGAAAGCACAGACCGAAAGACCGTACGCCTGAGCGCCGCATACCTGAGCCGCCAAGGTCACCGAGCGACTCATCGCATGCGCCCAAAAGCTCTTCGCGCGGCGATACGAGCCTGAAGCCCACGAGCTCGAAGCTCCCGAATCTCGCGTCGCGCGCATCGCTCGTGATCGGTGTCATCTGGGATGTCGTCGTTCTCTTCTCATTCGGCGTGCTCTTCATCTGTGCGAATCTCGCGATCGGCTCGCCCTCGATCATCACCGCCGCCCATCCGCTGTGGTTGCGCATCATCGAATTCTACGGACTCATCATCATCCCCGCTGCAGCCCTCGCATACCTGCTCGCCGACCTGCGACCCCTTCGCGCGCGCTTCCCCAATGCGCGCCTGTTGCGCCGTCAGCGATCGTGGGTGCTCGACCCACTGCTCGTCGTCGCGCTCAGCTTCTGCATCACGGCATTCGCGAACTACACGCACATGATGCTATAGTTGCAAATGCAAAACCGCGCACGACAGGGGAGGAGAAGCCCATGGCAGCGAATTCGCGCAACGCAACGCTCAACGCAGAACAGAAGGCCCTGCTGCAAAAGCTTGGCCTGCCCACGAACTTCAAGAATCTCTCCACCGACGACCGCCTCGAGATCGACGACCTCATCGGCGAAGAGCTGATGGAGCACGGCATCGACGAATCCGGTGAAGGCCCCAACGCCTACGGCCGCCTGTGCGAGTCGATCCTCGAAGCCCTCGAAGGCTAGCTGCCTCGAAGTCCCGCGCAACCACGCGCTGCACCCGCGCAACCACGCGCCGCGCCAGCGCAACCCGTTGCCTGCGCACCCACCACGCACCATCCACATAGCCCCAACGAAAGCACACCCATGAAGACCAGCCCGAAACTCCAAGACTCCACCACCATCAAGCGCACGCTCTACTTCTTCTGGCAGATCACGAAGAAGCGCCCCTGGCCCTTCATCCTCGGAGTCATCGCCACCATCGGCTTCGTCGGCCTGCTCACCTACGCCAACACCTACGTGATGAGCCTCATCGTCGACCGCATCCAACTCGGCCCGGTCGCCCCCGACCAAGTCTGGAACGTCTTCGGACCCTACATCATCGCGCTCATCATCGTCAACATCGTCGGCCAAGTCTGCTCGAAGCTCCAGGACTACGCCATCTTCAAGACCGAGATCAACGGCAGCTACAACCTCGCGCGCCTCTGCTTCAACACGCTCTCGAACCAGTCCATGACCTTCCACACCAACCGCTTCGGCGGCTCGCTCGTCAGCCAGACCTCGAAGTTCATGACCTCCTACTCGCTCCTGGTCGAAACGACCTTGCTCAGCCTGCTACCCACGGTCATCGCGATCGTCTGCACCATCGGCATCCTGCTGCCCATCGTGCCTTCCTACGTCGCGGTCCTCACCATCATGCTCGTGGTCTACATCGCCGTCGCGTATTTCATGTTCCGCAAGATCACGCCGCTTTCCGCCGCAGCCGCCGCCGCGCAGAACAAGGTCTCGGGCGTGCTCTCCGACGCGGTCACGAACATCCTCGCGGTCAAGACCTACGGCCGCGAAGACTACGAGCGCCAGCTCTTCACCGACGCCACGCTCGAATCCGTCCGTGCCGACTCCATCAACATGCGCGCCACCATCAAGCGCGGCATCATGACCAGCTCGATCATCGTCGTCATCATGTCCATCGTCTCGATCTTCACCGCCGGCGGCAATGCGTGGTTCGGCATCTCGGCCGGCACGCTCGTCATGATGTTCACCTACACCTACAACCTCACGATGCGCTTCAACATGATCAACTCGATGCTCTCGCGCCTGAACAAGGTCTTCGGCGACGCCTCCGAGATGACGCGCATCCTCGATGAGCCGCGCCTCGTCGCCGACGTGCCCAACGCCTTCCCGCTGGTCGTCACGAACGGCGACATCGACTTCGAGCACATCGGCTTCACCTACCCTGACGCCACGAACGCCACGCCCGTGTTCACCGACCTCAACCTCCACATCCCAGGAGGTCAGCGCATTGGTCTCGTGGGGCAGTCCGGCTCGGGCAAGACCACGCTCACGAAGCTCTTGCTGCGCCTCTCCGACGTGCAGCAAGGTGAGGTGCTGGTCGACGGGCAGGACATCTCGAAGCATTCGCAGCAAAGCCTGCGCCAGCAGATCGCCTACGTGCCGCAAGAGGCACTGCTCTTCCATCGCAGCATCCTCGAGAACATTGCTTACGGCAGGCCTGACGCGACGCGCGAGGAGATCATGCAAGCCGCCGAGAAGGCCAACGCGCTCGAGTTCATCGAGCAGCTCCCCAACGGCTTCGACACCATGGTGGGGGAGCGCGGCATCAAGCTTTCGGGAGGTCAGCGCCAACGCATCGCCATTGCGCGTGCGATCCTGGCCGACGCGCCCATCCTCGTGTTGGATGAGGCCACGAGTGCGCTCGACTCCGAGAGTGAGGCGCTCGTTCAGGATGCGCTCGCGAACCTGATGCAGGGTCGCACGGCAATCGTCGTCGCGCATCGTCTCTCGACCGTGGCCAGTCTCGATCGCATCGTCGTGCTGGATGACGGCGAGATCGTGGAGGACGGCACGCACGCGAGCCTCATCGACGCGGGCGGCGAGTACGCGCACCTCTGGAATCGCCAGACCGGCGCCTTCCTCGAGTCGTAGCCTCGCACTCGCGCCATGCCCTTCGCTTCATATTCCGTCCACGCCCGTCCCCATGTAGCTGCATGAGGGGGTGAAGGCTCGCAAGTCTCGCATTTTGCTCGCGGAGGAAAGCCGTATAATAGACGCAACACGAATCAACATGCGACTGCGCGTGTCCAAGCGCTCACCTCGAACGGTGAGCGAGCCGAAGAAAAGGAGCTATCATGGCTGATGATTGCCTGTTTTGCAAGATCGTGGCAGGGGAGATCCCGTCCGCGAAGGTCTACGAAGACGACGTTTGTTACGCCTTCGACGACATCGAGCCCGAGGCTCCGGTCCACACGCTCGTCGTGCCCAAGCAGCACTACGAGAACCTCAACGACAACGTCGACCCTGAGGTGCTCGGCCGCCTGCTCAGCGTGGCGCGCGAGGTCGCGAAGCTGAAGGGCGTCTACGAGTCGGGATATCGCGTCAACATCAACACCGGCCCCGACTCGGCATCCACCGTTCCGCATCTGCATCTGCATGTGATGGGCGGCATCAAGATGGGCCGCGCGACGTTCGAAGAGTCGTTCCGTCTCGAAGAGAACGCCGACGCAGCCGCCGAAAGCAAGAATGCATAGCCAACTCGCAAAAGGAGCCACCATGTCCATCCAGGGAAAATGCGTCCATCGTTGCACTCACGTGCTCGACCTCGAGAAGACGCTCGCGTTCTACGAAAAAGCGCTCGGCATCACCGAGACGCGCCGAAAAGGTCCGGACGACGGCTCGTGGCTGATCGTGTTCGCCTCGAATGAGAAGAGCCCGTTCGAGCTGGAGTTCACCTGGAACAAAGGTCGCACTGAACCCTACAACAACGGCGGCCGCGACACCCACATCGCGTTCCGCGTGCCCGACATGGAAGCGGCGCGCAAGCTTCACGACGAGATGGGCTGCGTCGTTCATGACAACCCCGCCATGGGGCTCTATTTCATCGAGGACCCCGACGGCTGCTGGATCGAGATCCTACCCGAAGAGGAATAGCTCGCACTGGCTCTGACTTTGACACTAACACTGGCACTGGCGCGCTAAGGCCTTTCGTGCCCAGTGCGGTCGGTCCTGCTCGTTTCGCTCGCGGTCGCTTCGCGCATCTGCGCTGTGCGGGGGCCGATCTTGCGAGGTCTCTCATGTTGAGACTGGTCTCGATCGGCGAACCGCCAGTTCAACCCGCAAAATCACAATAAAATACCAGGTAGATCGCCTTTCTTACGGTTTGGCAAACATTCGCCCTCGAAAGCGCTACAGGATCGTTCGGCATGCGCGAACGGTATTACGATGCTTGCAGAAAATGATCGCAGCACACGCCTCCAGTAAGCGCTGATGCAGTAAGAGAGTGATGAAGATGACAGCACAGATCGTTGACGCCGAGTTCGTCAGATCTCACATAGGCAAGACCCCGATCGTCGATGTTCGCCCCAAAGCCATGTACGACGAGGGACACATTCCCACCGCCATCGATATCTGCGTGATGGATTTCGATCGATTCGGGCCAACGGAAGCAGAGGAGTTGGCGAAGGAATATCGCCGTCATGCGCTCACCGAAGAAGGCCCGATGATCGTTTATTGCCAGATCGGCAAACACGCGAAGCAGGCATGCGATCTGCTCGAGAGTCAGGGCTTTCACAACATGTATCTATACTCGGGAAGCTTCGATGACTGGACGAGCGACCCTTCGCGCCCCATCGAAAAGTAATATCGGGCACAACTTACGGAAAATGTGATGCTCCTCTAATGACCCGCGGTTTCAACAGCGTGGTTCTCGAGCTTTGGTTACAATAGTAGAGAACGAAAGAGCCAGCTATTCGAGCGGATCATGCATGCCTGAGAACAATTCACAAGAGAATCTTGCAGAAGATCAGCATGCTGCTGAAGAGTCGCAAGAGGCGAAGACGCAGGCGCCCGCAGAAGATGCGCTCCTGAACGAGAATATGTGGAAGAAGAAAGCGCGTCGCCGTTCGTCGAGAAAGCTCTCTTTCGATTCGGCGCAACAGGACAGCGATGCGAAGCAGGACAAAACGCCTGTTGAGACACCTTCCGAATCGCAAAGCGATGCGAAAAGCGAAGAGAATGTCGACCCTCAGCGTGAAGAGGATCGTGAAGAATCTCTGACAGAACCATCACCTGAATTCGAGCCAAAACCGAACGATGAGCCTGAGGCCAAGCTTGAATCCGCATTTGAACTGGAGGCCGAAACTGAGGCCGAGTTGGCACCTGAACCTGCACTAGAACAAGAAACTGAACCAACACCTGAGCCTACGGCAGAAATAGAAACAGAAACAGAAACAGAAGCAGAAGCTGAAGCTGAAGACGAGCCGGCGCCTTCCGTCCCCGTATCGCAGTCAAAAGAGCCTGAAGAAACAGAAGAGATCGAAGAGACCAAAAGGACCGAAGCGCGCGGCGCGAACATCGAAGAGATAGCGCATGCGACCGAAGCGGGCACGTTCGTTGATGAGCTCTCGAAGGAGCTCGACGCTCTGTTCGATGACGAACCGGAAGATCTTGAATCGACAGAAGTCGATTCGGATCAGGACGAATCTGCTTCGGAAGAGGTCGTACAAGAAGGCGATGAATCCGATGGTCTGGAAGATGTCGTCGATCGAGATCAGAAGACCGAAGAACTTGAGCCAGTGCGGATTTCGGAGCCTGAGCCACAGCCCGAACCTGAGCCGCAACCAGAGCCTGACCCGGAATCTGAATCTCAGCCAGAACCTGAACCTCAGCCAGAACCCGAGCCGAAATCCGAGCCTGAACCCGCGCCGAAACTCGAACCCGAGCCAGCGCCAACACCAGAGCCAGAGCCCGAACCTGCGCCAAAGACTTCAAGGCGCCCGAGCTCCGAGCCTGATCGATCGAAGAAGAAGCCGACGAAACGTCAGCCCGTGAAGTGCCAAAAGGCCAGACCGGAGCCTACGAAGCGCCAGAGCCCGAAGCGTCGCGACTCACAACCAGAGTTGGTCGCATCGCATGCGACGCAAGCCAAGCCAGCGGCAGCACGCGCGGAGGGGCCTGAACACCAAGATCGACCCGCCGATCGCCCCCCAAAGACTGCTCGCCAACAGCAACGCTTCTTGCGCAGCTCGTCGCTCAAGCAGGCGTTCCGCAACTTCGGCAAACTGAAAGCCGGAGCCGCTTGGCGCGAAACCTGCTGGCCGGTCGTCACGTTCATGATCTGCTTCGCCTTGGTCGCCCTTGCGGTCGTGGATTCGATGCCTATCGTCGAGTCGTTCAACGCCACCATCAACGCTGCGATCCATAGCACGCGTGGCGCGATCGACACCTTCGTCATCGCGCTCACTACCATCGGAGATTTCCTCCCCATGGCAGCGCTATGCCTGGTCATCTGCATATTCCTCTATCTACGGAAGAAATGGGATAGTCTCGCGTATTTCGTCACGAACGTGGTGTTGGCCATCATCTGCGTGCAAGCGCTGAAGCTCATCTTCGCGGTGCCGCGTCCCGCTGAAGACACGCTCGTTCCGCTTCCTATCTCTTTCTCGTTCCCTTCGGCCCACAGCTTCTGCTCGCTCGTGGTCTTCGGCATGATCGGCCTGCTCATCTTCCGGGCGCTCTACGCGCGCGGCATCTCGCGCAAGGCCGCCATGATCCCGGGCGTCATCCTGGTCGTCTTCGCTATCCTCGTCGGCATTTCGCGCATCTACGTGGGCGTTCATTGGCCCAGCGACGTGCTGGGTGGTTGGCTGCTCGCTGGCGCATGGCTCTCGTTCGCTGGTGCGCTCTACACGGTCGGTGCGCGTCAAAATTAACGACCAAGTTCCCGAATGGAAACAACGTTGTCCCCGCTCGTGGCGATCGACCGTGCTCTTGCTATGCTCGAATAGTGAGACTCATCTGGTCTCGACTCGCAGTATGTTCTGATGCTGCGAACCCGCACGCGTAGACCTATCCGATCACAGGCAAGGGTGAACAACATGAAGATCATCAGCGAATTCAAAGAGTTTATCAACCGCGGAAACGTCATGGACATGGCGGTCGGCATCATCATCGGCGCCGCGTTCACAGCCATCGTCACCTCGTTCGTCAGCGATCTCATTCAGCCATTCATCGTCCTTATCACGGGCGGCAATGGTGCAGGCGTCTCGAACCTCACCATTCCAGTCGACGGTACGGAGAACGGCATCGATTTCGGCGCGTTCATCAGTGCCATCATCAACTTCCTCATCATCGCGTGGGTGGTGTTCATGCTCATCAAAGGCCTGAACAAGCTACAGAATGCTGGCGGCGCGATCCGCAAGAAGGTCAACAAGAATGGCGACGAGGTCATCACGAAAGAGCCCACCTGCCCCTTCTGTCTCGAAGAGGTGAACGAGGGTGCGACCCGTTGCCCGCACTGCGCAGCCGAGCTCCCCGAGCCAGCAGCCCCTACGGTCGAGGTCGTTGAAGCCTAAAGATCACGACTGACGCGCACGTTTCAAGCCGATCGTCCAGCAAGAAGCGGAGCACGCGAAGCCTAGACGCGCGCGAAGAGGTTCGTCTTTCATGCCATAGACAGCCTTGGATCGGACTTGGATCCTATACGAAATGTCCCATTACGAATGTGATGGCTTTGTGATGAGCCCGCCGTTCGCACCTGTGAACGCCCCGTTCCAGCTTGTCCACACTGTCAACGTCGCGCTTGTGCCCGTCTCGACCGCGTCGCACAACATCTAGCGCTTTTCGCGCCGATCCCGCAAAAACAGCCCGAACTTGTGAATTTCTTGCATGAATCGAATGAAGATTAAGCGAATTCCACGCAAAGAAAAGATGGAGAAAAAACGACATCCTTGCACTGGGCCATCGACGCACGTAGGCTAATGACCCGCAGGCACCGCCCTGATAGCGAATCAAATAGTGTAGCAACATGCGCGATGGCATTTCACCATCGCGTTTTGATGTAATCAAGCTGTTACGAAAAACACCCCATGAACGACCCACTTCGTAACGAGCCGTCGCTCGCTAATGTCCTCGCGTGTATCGTCCGAGCGGTCTTCTTGGACGCAGTGCCTGTGTGCGGATCGTCCGTGCGCACCAGCGCAGCGAACTTCCGCGGTATGCATATCGTTCGCAAGGCCATGAACGCGAACCCGTTATAAGGAAGCTATTTGCTAGTACACGTATTGCGCAAAACCGCGCTGCCGACCCTGTTGGGTTTCGCAGTCGCTCTCTCGATCATGATGCCAGGCATCGCATTCGCAGATAACGACCAAGCCCAAGCCGAATCACAGACCGAGCAGACCGGGCAGACCGAGCAAGTCAGCGAGTCTCTGATCGATGGCCAAACAGGATTCCACTCTACGCTTCTCGACAACTGCGCGATCATCGCCCAAAAGGCGAATGCGAGCAACCTCGTCGATACGGCGCTCTCACTGGAAGGCAGCCCCTACGCTTACGGCGGAACGACCCCGCGTGGCTTCGATTGCTCTGGATTCACACAGTATTGCTTCAGGAATGCACTTGGGATCGAGCTTCCCCGCACCGCAGCAGGCCAAGCCTCGCTCGGTGAAAGCGTATCGATGGACGAACTCGAACCAGGAGACCTGCTCTTTTGGGGATCGGGTTCAGGTATCTACCATGTAGGCATCTACGTTGAAGACGGCACCTATATCCATGCAGCTGGTAGCGGCAAAGGCGTGCGACTTCAGACGATGGAATACTTCCACCCGACTTTCGCGAAACGCGTTTGCTAAAAGCACAGACTGGGCATTGCAGCTCTGATGCGTGACTTTGAGCAACGCAGCCCGAACGTCGTCATTCGAACAGCATCGCTCGAACGGCGCCACCCAAGCGGCACAGCCCCGCGCGAAAGAATCGTACGATAGAAGAAGAGACCTCGGCAGAAGTCGGGGTCTCTTGCTTTTCATGTGATCGAAACGGAACCGATCGCTTCGATCATCCTGTCAGCGCGCCGAGATGAGCCGACAGGATGTGTATCGAATGCGGAGCGCGACGCGCCGCAGCCCGCGTACGCCTCAGTGCAGCGAGCACCTCGACCCCGCGAACGCGCCAGCGCAGCCAGCGCCGCGATTCTCCTAGTAGTTGGTCGCGCGAATCTCGAAGTGGCTCTGTGGATGTTCGCAGACAGGGCACTTCAGAGGTGCTTCCTTGCCGATGTGCAGGTGCCCGCACACGGTGCAATACCAAACCTGAGCCTCTTCGCGCTTGAACACCTCGTCATTCTTGATGCGCTCGGAAAGCACGTTGTAGCGCTCTTCGTGGGACGCCTCGATGGCAGCCAGGTTGTCGAAGAAATCGCCCAACTCTTCGAAGCCTTCAGCGCGTGCGACCTTGGCGAATTCAGGATACTGATCGTCGGCCTCGAAATGTTCGGAGCCGGCAGCAGCCTTCAAGCCTTCGACGACATGAGGGACTTCGCCACCGTGCAGGCGCTTGAACAGCAGTTTCGCATGATGCAGCTCATTGTCTGCGGTCTCGTTGAAGATATCCGAGATCTGTACATAACCATCCTTGCGAGCCTGCTGGCCATAGAAAACGTACTGTACATATGCCAGCGCTTCAGCGTTCAGCGCGGTCTCCATATTCTTCCAAGATTGAGAATCCTTGAGTTCCATTGGAAGCCCCTCTCCTTCAAAAATTACCTTATGTTCTACGATTATAGGGTGACGCATTCGTGCGCCCGCATCCGCCGAGCGCGCTGTCAACATCCTGTTGAACTTCGGTCAAGCGAACGAAAACACGACCTTACGCTACTGCGCGCAATGAGTCTGCATCGAAAACTCGATTTTTTGCAAGAGATTTGCGGTTGTATGCACAAATAGGCTGATTTTGATACTCCGAGGATCGAGATCGGGAGCCCATCAGTGAACTAGATTACGAAACCCCAGGTCGGAGATCTTCCGACTTGAATGTGATGCACTTACGAACGCAAATCCGAAGCAGAAAACGCCCAAATCGCTGCAAATGATCAGTGATGCTGCTCGCGCAACCCGAAAGTCCTCAACTCGCCGCCCAGCAGCCTTTCCGTCGCAGCCCCAGGCTGCCCGCGGTCATTCAGCCCGGCAGCTGCAGCCTCCGGTACCCCGCAGACTCGCGAGCGCGCGTCTGCCGGTCGCCCGCCAGCCTCTAGCAGCATACGCCAACCCGCAGGCCGCGCCCGCAAGCGCCCCTAATCCTTCAAGTACGTATACACCGTCTGGATGACGCGATCGAAATCGAGCGGCTTAGCGAAATGCCCGTTCATACCCGCTTCCTTGGTCTTGCGCACGTCGTCCACGAACGCGTTGGCCGTCATCGCGAAGATCGGCAGCTCGTCGAAATCCGTGTCCGCGCGATCGAGCGCACGGATCGCCGCGCTCGCCTCGAGCCCGTTCATGATCGGCATCTGCATGTCCATGAACACGCAATCGTAATACCCTGGCTCATGCTCCTCGACCATGCGCAGCGCCTCTTCGCCATTCAGCGCATGCTCGATCTCGAGCCCGGTCATGCCGAGGAATGCGCATGCCACCTCGGCATTCAAGTCGTTATCCTCGGCTAGCAGCGCGCGCTTGCCCGTGAAATCGATCTCCTCGGTCAGCATCTTCAGGTCGTCCGTGGCCTGCTGAGGCTCCTCGCCCAGGATCTGCGCGAACAGGTGCGTCAGCCTCGACTTGAACAGCGGCTTGCTCACGAAATACGCCGCGCCCGCGTCGCGCGCCTCCGCCTCGATCTCCGACCAATCGTAGGCCGAGATCACGATGATCGCCGCGCTATCGGATGTGTTCGCGCGAATCCGGCGGATCGTCTCCACGCCATCCATGTCGGGCATGATCCAGTCGATGATCACGGCGAAATAATGCTCGCCGGTCTGCTCGCTCGCAGCGATCTTCTGCACAGCGTCGGCCCCCGAAAGCACGTACTCACAGTTCATGCCCAGGTCGTTCAACATGATGCGCGTCGACTCGCACACGGCCTCGTCGTCATCCACCACCAGCACCTTCAGGTCGACGAACTCGTCGTACACGCTCGGATCCAGCTCTGCGATCTTCAGGAACACGGTGGCTGTGAATGTCGAGCCTTCGCCCAGCTCGCTCTCCACCTTGATATCGCCATTCATCATGCGCGCGGTCGAAAGCGCGATGGGCATGCCAAGCCCCGTGCCCTGCTGCTCGGACGCGTCCTTGTCGTCGGCGCGCGTGAACGCCTCGAACAGATGCGGCAGGTATTCCTTGCTCATGCCGATGCCGTTATCCTTCACGATGAAGTCGTACTGCGCCAGCGTCGGACTGCCTGCGTTCTTCTCCACCAGCGTGATGTCGATCGTGCCGCCAGGCTGCGTGTACTTGATCGCGTTGCTGACCAGGTTCGTGTAGATCTGCTGCAGGCGCACGCTGTCGCCGATCACTTCTTCATGCACCACGTCCTTCACGCGAATGATCATCTTCTGGCCCTTCGCGTCGGCCTGCGGCTTGTTGATGTCCACCAGATCCTTCAGCATCGTGGACAGGTCGAACGGCTCTTCGGAAAGCTCGATGCGCCCCGACTCGATCTTCGACACGTCCAAGATCTCGTTGATCAGCGCCAACAGATGCTTGCCCGACGACGCGATCTTCGCGAGGCAATCCTTCACGCGATTCGTATCGCCCAAGTTCGCCCCTGCGATCGCGGTCATGCCGATGATCGCGTTCAGCGGCGTGCGGATGTCGTGGCTCATGCTCGACAGGAAGCTCGTCTTCGCAGCGCTCGCGTTGTCGGCCGCGGTCAGCGCGGTCTCCAGCGCTACGCGCGTGGCCGCCTGCTCCTTATTGAACGCACGCACGCGGCGGCGATACAGGATGAAGAGGATCACGATGATCGCGATGATCATCAGGCCCGCCACCAGCAGCTGCAGTGCATACTGCTGGATCACGTCCAGCATCGAGAACGGCGTCTGCGCGTGCGAATAGCGGATCATCGCGTTCGTGATGGTCACGTCGTCGATCTGCTGTACGGCCTTCTCCATGATCACCGCCAGCGTCGAATCGTTGCGGCTCACTGCGAACGAAAAGCCCTCGCTGCCATCCAGATACACCGTGCTGAAGTTGTCGTATTCCGGGTGCTCGGCGATGAATAGCTGCAGCACGTTCGCACTGCCGATCACGCAATTCGCTTCGCCGCGCAGCACGCCCTCGAACGCCGCCGCGCGATCCGGATACGTGATCAGCTCGTAGCTGTCGCCGTACTGCGCAAGGAACATCTGTTGGCCGATGGACGATTCGCTCACCGCCACGCGCTCGAGCAACTGATCGCTGTAATCGCCCGTATACGCCACCAAGATCCTGTCCTCTACCAGGGGCGTTGTCTGATACAGCCCCTTGTTCTCGCTGGTCCACGCGTCAGAATACACCGGGAAGATGACGTCGACCTCGTCGTTCAAGATCGCCTCGTTCATCGTAAGATGGTTGCTGAATGCCACGGCCTCGATCGGCACGCCCAGGAATTCCTCCATGAGCGGGATGACCGCACCCAGCGCGCCGGTCGGCTCGCCCTCGGTATCCTGTCCCGAGATCGGCAGGTTCTTCACCAGATACCCCAGCTTCAGCGAACCTTTTTCCTGAAGCCACGCGCGCTCGTTATCGGAGAGCGAGGTCACGACATCGCTGTCGTCGTAATACTCCTGCCAGGTCTGCGTTTGGAATTTCGGGTTGCTGGCCAGCAGCGCTTCGTTCGGCGCGTTCAGTTCGGCTATCAGATCAGGGCGACTCTTGTTCACCGCGAAGTAGTACTGCTCACCGTCAAGTCCCATGTCCATCTCGGAGAACAGCAGCTTGTCTTCCAGTTCCGGGGTCTTCTGAACGCCTGCGACGATATCGACCTCGCCGTTGATCAGCGCCTCGATCGCCTCGTCGCGCGAAAGGTAGGCGTAATCGTAATTCCAGGCAGCGAACGGCGCGAGCTGCTGATAGTAGGCGTACGCGTAGCCCGATTTGCGCGCGTCATCGCTGAATCCGTCTTGGAACGCCGGGTCGCCCGGATAATAGCCGATCAACAGCGTCTTCTCGATGTTCGCCCCTTGCGCATCCGCCGACGATCCGCCGCTTCCGACCCCCTCGGGTTCGGCAAGTGCGACGGGCGCCGCACAGAGCGCGAGCGCAAAAGAAAGGAGCAGCGCGACGAAGGCCCGAAGAAGGGGAGCGGCGCGGTGTGAAATGTCCTGGTCAGCCATCGATAACATCCTCAAGATCGGATAAAGAACAACTACATATATATAAAAGTAAGGGAAGTTGTGCGAAAAGGTGAAAACCGTTACGAAAACAGCCCGCTCTCAAAAGCCGTCGCCACATATTTCCGCCATGTTCGGACGCCGTACCGATCTGCCATGTTCGGACGCCACGTGCTTGGCAACCAACCCTGCCACCCTCCAACTCGCGCGGTAGCCATCTCGCTTGCCCCGTGCGCCGCATGCGAAAGAATCATGATTTCGTTCAGTAGGGTGCTTTCATTCTGCGCGACCTGGTATTATGGAGCGAAGGAAAAAGGCCGCGCCCCGCGCGCACCTGAAACGGAGGGCAACATGGAATCCATCGAACAGCAGTACCTGGAAACGCTCTCGGTACTTTACCCCACGGCCACCGATGCCGCTGCCGAGATCGTCGACCTCACCGCAGCCTCGAGCCTCCCGAAGGAAACCGAGTTCTTCGTTTCCGACATCCACGGTGAATACCCTGCGTTCTCGCACATTCTGCGCAACGCATCCGGCGGCATTCGCGAGCTCATCGACTACGTGTTCGGCGACGCGCTTACCGCAGATCAGAAGCGCTCGCTCGCTTCACTCATCTACTACCCGGAAGATCGTGTCGAGATCGACGCCGCGAATACCGACGCCCCCGAGGCTTTTTACGCCGAAACCATCAAGCACCTTATCGCGCTCGCGCGCCCGTTGGCGTTGCGTCACACCCAAGCCCGCGTCGTCGATGCGCTTCCTGAAGAATTCGCCGCGCTCGTCGAAGCGCTGCTCTTCCATTGTCCACCGTGCAACACGGACTCCGATGCTCCCGCACTCCCGGAGGATTCCTACGCGAATACCCTGGTAGATAGCATTATTTCCACAGGCATCGCTGAAGAATTCATCGTGGTGCTCGCCATCCTCATCCAACACCTCGCCGTCGATCACCTTCACATGGTGGGCGACGTTTACGACCGCGGTTCGTACCCCGACCTCATCATGGAGGAGCTCATGCAGTTCCCCTCCATCGATATCCAGTGGGGCAATCACGATGTGGTGTGGATGGGCGCTGCGCTGGGACAATGGGGCTGCATCGCGCACGTCGTGCGCAACTGCGCGCGTTACGGTAACCTCTCAATCCTGGAAGATTCCTATGGCATCAACCTGCGCCCGCTCGCTGCCTTCGCGCAGCGCGTCTATGGCGACGACCCCTGCGTAGGCTACGCGTTGAAGGGCGATCCGGGTCTTTCCGAAGAAGAACACCAGCTCAACGTCAAGATTCAGAAGGCAATGGCCATTCTGCAATTCAAGGTCGAGGCGCAGCTGATCGATGACAACCCCTCCTTCGGCCTGCAGGATCGCAAGCTTCTGCACACCATCGATTTCGAGACGGGTACCATCGTGCTCGATGGCGTAGAATACCAGGTCACCGACATGGTTTTCCCAACGGTCGACACCGCCGATCCCTATCGCCTCACGCCTGAAGAAGCCGAGGTCATGGCCTCGCTCGAAGCGGCGTTCGTCGGCTGCGAGAAGCTGCAGCGCCACATCGCATTCCTGCTCGATGTGGGTAGCCTCTACACTATTTATAATGGCAATCTGCTCTTCCATGCGTGTGTTCCGTTGAATCCTGACGGTTCGCTCAAGGAAGTCGACGTGTACGGCACCGTGTACAAGGGCCGCGCGCTCTTCGATGTGTTTGACCAGTACGTGCGCGAAGCTTTCACCAGCTCAGACCCCGAAACCTGCCGCCGCGGCAAGGATCTTATCTGGTACATGTGGCTGGGTGCTGGCTCGCCGCTCTTCGCGAAGAGCAAGATGGCCACGTTCGAGATCTACCTCATCGCAGACAAAGCTGCACGCAAGGAAGTGAAGAATCCGTTTTACTCGCTCTTCGATGACCAGGCCGTTTTTGACGCGATCTTCGAAGACTTCGGCCTTGATCCCGAAACGGCGCACATCGTGTGCGGTCATGTTCCGGTCAAGGTGAAGGATGGGGAAGACCCGGTGAAATGCAACGGCAAGGTCTTCACGATCGATGGTGGTTTCTCGAGCGCGTACCAGGGTACGACCGGCATCGCCGGCTTTACGCTCATCTACAGCTCGCAGGGCTATTTCCTCGACGCTCATCAGCCGATTTCCTCTACGCAGGACGCGATCGATCAGCAGCTCGACATCTTCTCCGAGCGCCGTGACGTCGAAGTTGCCACGACTCCCATCCTGGTCGCCGATACCGATGCAGGCGAGTGGATAAAAGAGCAGATCAACGCACTTGAACAGCTCATCGCCGCCTACGACAATGGCCTCCTCGAGGAAGAACTGTAAGCCTATCCGCATAAAGCCACCTCACGTAAAGCCGATTCCGCAAGGTCGGCTCTCATAAAGCCGACCCAGTAAAACCGGGCCGTGCGATCGGGCTATTTCAGCTCGACGATTCTAGAAAACCACAGGCGAAAGCACGCTTGAAGCCACACATGTAGCTATTTCAGGCTATTCCTGCTAAAAAATTACGCTTGTACGTACATTTGCAGCGAAATTGGCATTCCCTGCAGGAAAAATACGTTCATATGCACATCGCATTATGATTCGGTTATCTTAGGTGAGGTTCGCGCCATCTACCGGATGGCGAACTACGATGCAATTCACTACGTTTTCGTAAAATACCAGTTCAGAAGCGAATTGTACCGCTTTATGTTCATGAGTAAATGCTCAAGAAAAGATTTTGCGAGGCTTAGATCGGCTCTGAGAGGCTGCAAATGTACGTACAACCGCGAATTTCTTGCAATAAATTAGCTGTTAACGACTAAGAGCATCGGTTTGCTCCTTGTCGTGCGCGATACTGCATGTAATGACCGTCTTAATGTGTGAGCACTATTCTTATTCATCTAATGTATCTGATCAGTGCGAACTGCATGGACAACGAAGTCGCCATCCCATTTCTTAGAGCGAGCAAACCAGTATGCGTAGCAGCGCGATATGTACGAGCAATTTGCATGGGTGATAAAGTTACTATCTCATTCTCTTACTAATATATAGAGCTTCTATGCAAGTCTGCATATGCGAATCATGCAAGCAGGACAGCAGTGCGCAAAGAAGCAAATAATGCCATGACCCTGTGCCGAGCTTTTCGAGCTCGACGCAGGGTCTTTGTTTATGTATTGCGGTGTGTTTTTCAACGCGCAATGAACTTGAAGTTTGCTCTAAGTTCTAGTTAGTGGACAACGCATAGTGCATTGAGCAGCAAAGCTTGCTGATCTTTGCTTCATCAGTATCGAATTTATTCGCCATGGTTCTGTCCACAGTGTCGATCATGCTTCAGCATCGATCCGACGCATCATTGGTCATGATTTTCGCCAGCTCTGCTTTGGTGCCGATTCGGCTTCGCCATAGTTCCTGTCTTAGCACCGATTCGGACTCTGTGATGTTTTTGCTTCAGCGACGATTCGCCCACAGCGCCGTTTCAGCTATAGCGTCGTTTTGGCTGCAGCATTTTCTTGTCTCAGCGTCGATCCAGTCTTGAACCCACTAGATCTCAGCATCAGCAACTCAGCACTCGTTTTGATCCTCATTTTAAGATCAAGAGTCTCATTCGAATCGATAATCGGAAGCAAAATAGAAATAATCACGCAAATATGCAACAAACAGGTGACAAATGAAAAAAATCTTCTATAATAAAAAAAAGTCAGAAAATACTATTGCTTTATTTCTGAATATGCTATAATTACGGAAGAGAAAACAGCGGATAGTGTATGAACAAGAATTCGAGACAAAATTCGACTGAGATCTATCAGTGGCCTTCGATTTCTTACGAAGAACTTGCTTGGCAAGAGGGCGATGGCAGCAATGCCAAGGGTGTTGGAAACAGCGCCAGCAAGAATGCCAGCGAGTCCACTGGGAAGAGCAAAGGAGAATTCGGGTTCAGTTCAGTTCGCCCGATTCGCAGCACTGAAACGTTCTACCAGGCTGCACTACCGCTGTTGATCGCCGACCGAAGCGTGACGATCCCGGAAGATCTGTCGACACGCATCAGCGCGATCCTCGTCGAGATGGCTCGTTTCGACGTCGAACTTGCGCAGCGCGCAGACAATGTTCCGACCATGCTTCTGCGGAGTGAAAGCTCAGCGAGCTCTCAGATCGATCGACTCACCTCGACTGCTCAGAGCGTTGCGCTTGCAGAGCTTTACCCGAAGGCCCCGAGCGATGCTCGACTCGTGGTGGCGAACATGGTGGCGACTGAAAAGGCGCTGCAGTTGGCTCCCGGGTTGACCCTGGAAGGGATCGAGAGCGTTCACTCAGCCTTGATCGGCGAGCAGCAGATTGACAACCAAACCAATTCGGCCTTTGAAAAGCTACGCCAGAAACCGGTCTGGTTAGGGGGCACATCCTTCACTCCTCATACCGCACTATTTGTGCCCCCAGCTTTTCATCGTGTTCCTGAATACATGGCGGATCTGATCGAATTCGGCACTCGATCTGATCTGGACCCCGTAGTGAAGGCAGCCATTCTTTATGCACAGTTCCAAACTGTTCATCCGTTCCTCACCTCGAATGGCCCAACCGGCAGAGCCCTGATTCATCACATCCTGAGGGAAGGTGGAGTTCTTTCATCAACTCTCATTCCGGTCTCTGTCGGTTTCCTTCACAACATCGACTCCATGCTCGATGCGCTTCATCTCTATCGCGAAGGCGACCCGCTCGCCATCGTCGAAGAATTGGTCTCCGCTCTGGAGGTCGCACTCTTCGTCAGTCGCGTCACTGAATCTTCGATCGAATCGGTTCTTGAGGATTGGGACGAGATGGTCGGTCATCGAAAGGGGTCGAAGATCCGACAGCTACCCAAGACGTTGGTGAAACAACCGGTCGTGAATTCGGCTTACTTGGCAAGCAGTTTGGGGGTCACGCAACGAACGGCGACCACGCTCATCCTTCGCGCTTGCGAATACGGAATGCTCCGGAAGATGGGCAAGAAGGAACGCGGTGACTTCTATCAGTCTGACGCGATCATCAACGTTCTTGATGAGATCAATGAGGCGAGCACTTTCAGGACGATTCGTATCGCTTAGATTCAAGCGATCGGATCGGCTCAAGGTCCGGTGAAAACCTCCGGATGGCCGGAATAGTTAGCGATAACTTTTTTGAGACATTTTGCGAGATTTACTCGATTCGAACGATCGGCTCATAGCCGGGGATCGTTCGAGAATTAAGTGAATGTCTGATTCGTTCCAGGGTTAGACGAAAGCTCGATTCAAACGATCGATCGATGACCGTGAGAGTGACGAGTCGGACATGACGAGTCGGACAGCGAAAGCTTGTCGGACGGCGAAAGCTGTCGACCCGATGAAAACCATCGAGCGAATGTCATGAAATTTGGTTTGGGATAGCATCGGTTTTCTCATTTAACTTTTTTGGCCAAGACTACCGAATGCTTGTGCTTAAGGATGAAGGAGCACAGCTTCGAGGAAGTCTTGTAGAGAGTTTTGCCCGAGCAGCTCATACAACGTTCGATTGACAACTCAGACGACCTGGCGATTCAGTCGCGCACACGCTTCAAACCGAGCAAAATTGCGCGAAAATCCGCCCGATTCCAATGAGTCCTAGGTCATAAAAATTTTTTTCGGGCCTTAGAACGGCTCTCAGAGCCTCGCATATACGCAGAGTTTTTTGAAAAATATCGATTGTGGAAAACTTTGCACCCAATTTGCTTCAAAGCCTTGGCGTCTTTCGCTGAGGCTTTTTTGGTGCAATGTGGAAAACTTTCTATCCGATCGCTCTATTTTTTGTAGTCTTCCACCTCAGCAGCTTTTCCGCGAATTGCTATGGCGATCGCACGAGTGTAGTCCCTCGGTCGATTCATTCATCAATATTTCGAGAGCTGAAAACGCATCAATTTCTGCTCGTTTTTCTGTTCATTTTTCTGCCGATTTAGCCCTCGATTTCTTCCGAATTCAGCCATTTTGCAGCTCGATCTTGCCCATCAAAACTCGCTATTTTCGCGGTTTTGGACCCTGAAATTCGCACCAAAAGCCACCAGATCCTTTCTAAGCCGCGATCGATCTCAAAGACAAAAATCGCGAAAAATCAGGCAAAAAATGACCTTAAAATGCCTGATAGCAATCCAGCTAGCAAATGTATAGCAACTGTATAGCAAACAGCAAGAATCAACCACGAGAACAAGCCATTTCCGAACAAAGGCTCTTATAAATGACCAACTGGGAAAATGATTCACTTGAAATCTGCTAGAAAAGGCGAAGATCGAAAGCCCAAAAATGTATAGCTAAATGTATAGCGTTCAAGGTCGAAATTTCACCCTCGAAAACTGAAGATCGGCTCTCGAACAGGGGCAATCTCACAATTCGATCACAGCTCAACAGACCTCGAAAACAGCCGAAACTGATCTCAAAAACATCATCTGAACAGGAAAAATGTGCGCTCGAATCCGCATGCGAAAAATAGTTTTCCACACTCCGAAAATGTGGAAAACTATCTCAATTTGTGAAGGAATTGTGTAATCGTATTTGACAAAAATCGGCGAAATCAGGCGAAAAATGCCATTTTCAGCCACGAACCCGTTGCCGCTTTGCTATCAAAACGTCACTTTTGTGGCTTTACGGTTTTACCTTCGGGTTTTTGAAGCGCGGCGCGACAAAATCGTTCCAAAGATCCCTCTGTGCTATCAACGGAACACGGGGTTGCTAAAGCCCCAGTTCAGGAGCAGGGTCGAAATCCCCTAACGCGTGCGCGGCGGCGCTCAGGGTGGTAAACTCGGCGATGCCGGTTAGTGATGAGGAACGAATTTTAAATGCAACAACTGCGCCAACATCTGTTTGGTTGTAGCCACTGCGCACCCTGCGTTGTGGCTAGATCTGTTTTTGCCTTTTTCGCTGGTTTCCTCACCCTGGCGATCACTTTCGCAACTTCCCTGATCCTTTTCTCCACTGTTTCTGTAACCCCCGCGTTCGCCGAGGTCGGCACGCATAACGCGCAAAGCGCGGAAGTCGCGAAATCCACGGAGAACAGCTCGAACGCTTCTAAAGAAACCGCAGGTCAGAGCAATTCGGCATCGGCTGCAAAGCCGGCGAACACCGCCGATAACGCCTCTTCCGCGCTTCCGCAGAATTCCACTTCGACCTCGCAAAACTCCGCAAGCGCGGCGCCTTCTAACGGCAACGCCGCCAATGCTGCGAATTCCAACGCAGCAACCTCCAATGATGCTTCTATTAATGGTTCCAATACTGGCGCCGCGAGCACTAATAATGCCGCGAAGCCCGCAACCTTCTCTCTTACGTATGTGGTCGACGACAAGTCAGCTACTACTCCGGGACTAGCCGGAACCATTAAGCTTGCAGTGCTCGAGTCCAAGACCGTCAACGGCATCTCCTACACCTTCCTTGGTTGGAGGACCGAAGATGGCGAACTGCTCGAGGGCGACACCGATTTCGAAATGACGGAAGACGTGACGCTCACGGCGGAATGGAAGATCGAGCCGGCAGGCGACTTCACGATCACCGATCAGCCGCTCGACTCGAATGAAGGCAACAGCGCCATCAACGGCAACGGCAACGGAAGCAACGCAGGCACCTCCGCGACTGATCAAGACAAGAAGCCAGAAGCGAACGACAAACCGAACACGGAAACCCCCGACCTGGTCGTTCTCCCGAGTGAAGGAGAGTCCAACAGCAGCGCCAACAACGGCAACGCGAACACGAACAACCAGGTCACAGACGCAACTGCGCCTCCGAACAACCAGGACGGAACGGCCACCGACCCCAACGCCCCTGGCGTCACGGTGCCTGATTCCGCAGGTGGGAACGCATCCACCGACCAAGATCAGAACTCTTCGACGACTGACGGAACTACGGCGAACCCCAACGCTCCTCCGGCCGACGCCCCAGCGAACACCATAACCACCGCGAACAACAACTTCGCACCCGCGGCCACCACGCCTTCCAAGGCACCCGCCGCCTCCAACTCGAACATTCAAACGTCAGCTGCCCCCGTGCAGAACACCTGGTCCTCCGCTCTCCCCGATGTATGGTGGAGCTGGGACGACGCAACGGGCACGCTCACCATCGGCAACAAAGCCACCAACGCTGGCACCATCGACCTCGGTAACGTCACCGCCAGCACCCTCCCATGGCTCACCGCCACCACCGGCGGCGTCTCCCCGCAAGCCATCAAGCGCATCGTCACCACCATCAACGGTTATGGCGGATGCATCACCGCCGGCTCCTTCGCCAGCTGGTTCATGAACTACACCGCGCTCACCTATTTCGACGGTACAGGCCTCGCGGTGAACACCACGCTCAACTTCTCTCGCATGTTCAAGGGCTGCCAGAATCTCACCACGCTGGTCGGCTTGAACAAGTGGGCCACCGAAGCCGGCACCGATTACACCGAGATGTTCTCCGGCTGCTCGTCGCTCGAAACGCTCGACATCTCCGGCTTCTTCACCGCCGATCGCGCCTCCGCCGCTGCGGGCAGCGCGACCCTCAACCGCACGCGCGCTAATATGCTCGCGGGCATGACCTCTCTGAAATCTCTGCGCATCGGTCCCTACTTCTCGCTCGTGGACACCGGCATCGAAACCATTTCGAGCCGTCTCGACGCGCTGGGCATCTGGGAGGCGCAATCCAAGGAAGCCGGTGAATACAAGAATTGGTCCGGCAATGGCAGCGCCTTCCTCACCCGCTACCCGACCTCGGGTGGCTATGTGACCGACACGGGCCTGTCCATCGGCAATGCCATCACCTATATCTTCCGTCCTTGCGGCACCTTCGCCAGCAACGCCAACGTCAATTGGGACTTCAACAACACCACCAGCGTGCTCACCATCTACGCCAAGCCAGGCGTCGGCATCAACGACACTCGCGTCACCGACGCGGTCATGCCCTGGTTGGCTACGGTAGCCAAGACCGAGGTCAAGCAGATCGTCTTCGCGACGCAAGACCTCGACGGCAACGGCGTCTCCAGCGTCATCTTCAACAACCTGCGCGACCTGTTCGCCGGCTACGTGAACATGACCTCCTTCGACGGCCGCGGCCTCATGACCGGCACCGTCACCGACTTCTCTGGCCTGTTCAGCGGCAACACCGCGCTCGGCACGGTCGACCTGACCGGTTGGGAGATGTTCTCGCAGGCCACCGCCGGCACGCTCGATATCCGCAACATGTTCCAGGGCTGTACCGCCCTCAACACCCTGAAGGTCTCCGACGGCGTCATCCTCTACATGAGCGCCTCCAATAACGCCGGCCTGGGCGACCTCTACGGTCGCGGCGACAACTCCGGCGTGTGGGAACGCACCGACGCCATCAGCGTCGATCCGTGGTTCGGCACCTCGAACAACCTGGGCGCGCGCTACAGCACGGCCAGCACCTTCACGAATCACGGCAACGCCACCTACGTCTTCACCACGTCGTACCGCGGCGGCCGCTTCGGCAACGACAACACCTGGTGGAAGTACGTCACCAGCGCGAACAAGAAGACCCTCATCATCGGCGCCGACGCGCTCGAACCCGGTGAAGTGGGCAACTTCCAGATCGACTGGACCGTCGCCTCCCGCGGCGACCTGCCGTGGAACACCCAGGTGGGCGGCGTGGCTATCGTGAACAAGACCGAGGTCACCGACATCGAGACCACGGGCAATGCAGCACCGCTGAACATGGCCAACTGGTTCTCGGGCTACACGGCGCTGAAGAACTTCTTGGGCGCAGGCCTCGACACGCAGCTGTGCACCAGCTTCGTGAACGTCTTCAACGGCTGCACCGCGCTCACGGAGATCAACATCTCCAGCTGGGACATGGCCTCCAGCACCACCGCCACCCGCGCCAACATGTTCGCGGGTTGCACCACGCTCAAGACCCTCACGCTCGGCCCGAAGGTCAACCTGACGGGCACGAACCTGAACACGCTGCCCGACCACTCCACCGACGACGGCACCTGGGTTCGCCAGAATTCCACCACCGACACCTGGATGGGTTCCAGCGTCAACCTGATGGATCGCTACAGCGGCCCCGGCTCGCTCGGTGAAGCGCTCGGCGCTGGTGCGGCCACCTATCTCTTCGACACCAGCCTGCTGCGCAACACCTTCGCATCGAACGGCAACGTGTGGTGGCAGTACAACAAGAATGACCAGATCCTGCTCATCGGTACCAACCTGGCAGGCATCTCGAACACCGTCACGGAAACCTACGACAATCTCCCGTGGCTCTCCGTGCTGGGCGGCGGCAACAGCGCTGCGCAGAAGGATGCCGCGCGCGCCATGATCGGCCGCGTCGACTTCCGCAGCCTCGTCACCGTGCTCAACCCCGCGCGTTGGTTCCAGAACTACACCAATCTGGAAGACGCCTACATCTCCAATATGAACATCGCGCAGGCAAACTCCATCGCCTCGCTCTTCCAGGGCTGCACCAAGCTCACCACCATCAACGGCTTGGGCGACTGGAACACCTCGAACATCACGAACATGTCCCACGCCTTCGACGGCGCTGCGTTCACCATCGCCAGCGGCTTCGAAACGTGGAACAACAACGTGGGCAACGTCACCGACCTGTCCTACTTGTTCGCGAACAACCCCAACATCATCAACCTCGAGGGCGTGAACGGCTGGGTGCTCACCAGTGCGACGAACTTCTCGCACATCTTCGAGAACTGCGCCAAGCTCACCTCGCTCGACATCTCCGGTTGGAACATGGCGAACGCCTCCACCGCAGCGCAGCGCGAGAACATGCTCTTCGGCCTCGACAAGCTCAACACCCTCACGCTGGGCAACGGCGTGAACCTGGCGGACACGGGCCTGGGTCTCTCCAACACCGCCACTGTCCCACGTGGTGACACGCAGGGCACCTGGCAGGCCAGCCGTCCCACGGCAACGCTCAGCGGTCTGGCGGAGAACGCCTGGTTCGGCACCTCTGAAGACCTCACGCGTCGTTATTCCACGGCGCTCATGCTCGGCGACGATATCGTCTACACCTGGCGTCAGGGCACCTACGGTGGCCGCATCCAGATGCCGGGTGATCCCTACGACGACCTCTGGTGGAAGTTCGTCCGTGGCACGGACGACGCGACCGGCGGCAACACCGGTACGCTCACCATCGGCTCGGACAGCCCCACGGGCACGCGCTACGAGCTCACCCCCGCGACCGCACCATGGGTCAGCCTCATCTATCGCATCTATGGCGATGCGAACGCGACGGCTGGTCTTTCGCATGTAACACACTTCGTGGTACAAGCTGGTAAGGCGATCCCGCAGAACATCATCCTCTCCGCGAACTCCCTCCAGGGCCTCTTCGCAGCGAACCTCGGTTACACGGGCCTCACCCGCTTCACGGGCACGGGCTTCGACGTCTCGAACGTCACCAGCTTCGCGCACATGTTCGACGGTGTATCCACCCTCCAGCAGGTTTCCGGCGTCGACGCCTGGAAGACCGGCAGCGTCACCGACATGTCCTACATGTTCGCGGGCAACACCAGCCTCCAGGGCATCGGCACCCTCGCGGCCGACGCGACCACGGGCGTGTGGAACGTCTCCAACGTGCGCGACTTCTCGCACATGTTCGAAGGCTGCGCGTCGCTCACCGACCTCACCGCGTTCAAGAATTGGAACGTGCGCGGCGCGGTCAACCTCGCCTACATGTTCAACAACGCTTCGGGCATTTCCGATCTCGACATCTCCGGTTGGGACATCACCGATGCCACCAGCCGCGACCATATGCTGGCAGGCCTCACGGGCATCTACCATCTCGGTGTCGGCACGCGCACCGTGCTCATCGACACCGGTTTCGGCGACATCGCCACCCGTCAGCCTTCCAACGGCTCCTTCGACCGCGACGACCGCAATTGGTTCGGTAACATCAGCGACTTGGTCATCCTGTACCCGGCCACGAAGGACGGCAACGGCCGCACCAACACCATCCACCACGAAGGCGAAGCGCTCGACTCCCCGGTCTACTACAGCTGGGCGGGCGACTCCATCCGTGGTCGTTTCCAGAACGACAACGCCTACTGGCAGATCACGTGGAACAACACCGCGCACACTTCCGCCAACCTCTACATCGGCGTGTACGACCCCACGGCCGACTGCACCGTCTCCGAAGACTGGCAGAACACCCCGTGGACCAAGGTCCTCTCCACCCCAGGCACGCGCGACGGCAACGATCTCATCACGTTCATCACCATGGAACGTGGCATCACGCCGCTCAACTTCGCGTTCTGGTTCGCCAACTACGCTAACCTCACCGACTTCGACGCCCGCAAGGACGGCGACGCGCTGGGTGTGAACGTCTCCCAGACCACCAGCCTGGAAGGTCTCTTCAAGGGCGACGCGAACCTCCACATCGTGGGCAACATCTACTACTGGGATGTGGACCAGGTCACCAACTTCGACTCCATGTTCGAAGGTTGCAGCTCGCTCTACTCCATCGACATCCATAACTGGGTCATGGGTCCGAACACAACTGTCACACACGACAACATGCTGCTCGGTACCAACAGCCTCACCTCGCTCATCCTGAATGGCACGGTCTCCCTGAAGGGTTCCGGCCTCGACGACGCGACGGGCACGCCCGATCGTACGGGCTCCCAGGGCTCCTGGATGCGCATCACCGACGGCACGGAGACCACCCCGTTCCCGGGCGACCCGTGGTACGGCACCTCCGCTAACCTCGTGAAGCGCTACGACGCTAACACCAACACCCACGGCATGGGTGCGGGCGAAGGCGCCATCTACGTCTGGACCACCCAGATCCGCGGTCGTTTCGATGACAACGACAACGCCTGGTGGTACTACGACGTGAACCGCAAGATCCTCACCATGGGCATCGACGCTCCTGAAGACAACGAGACCTACACCGACGCCGACCGCGAGGTCACCGCTATCGCCGGTCAGCTGCCGTGGGAGCTCGCATTCCCCAACATCAAGAATGAAGTCCTGAAGATCTACGCGGAGCTCACCAACTCCACTTGGAAGCTCCGTCCCACCACCATGGAAGGCTGGTGGCAGGGCTACGTCGCCCTCACCGACTTCGACGGCACCAACTACGACACCGCAGTGCTCACCGCCGCGTCCGCATCGATGGACAACATCTTCAACGGCGCGGTGAAGCTCGAGAACGTCAACCTCACGAATTGGCACTGGGGTAACACGGGCGTATCACACGTCGACATGTTCGCGGGCCTCGAGTCCCTGAAGTCGCTCACCATCGAAGCGGATGCCGCGCTCGACACCACCGGTCTCGACGCCATCACCACGCGTGGCGACGGCGATGGCCGCTGGGTCATGGACGACGTCACCTCCGGACCGGGCACGGCCGACATCCCCTGGTTCGACTCCTCTGAAAAGCTCGTCATGCGCTACCCAGGTGGCGGCGCTGGCGTGGTCATCTCGCGCGATCCCGGCCAAGCGTGGGTCGTGCGCGACACCCTGAAGGGCCTGCACACCTACACGTGGGACGATGAAGTGCTGGGCGGCCGCTTCGAAGAGAATCCGAACGTCTGGTGGACCTTCCACCTCGTCGATAAGAACAACATCACCGCGGGCACCCTCACGCTCGGTTCCGACAACCAGGTCGTGAACGGTCCCTACGGTCTCGTCGTCCATGTCCACGGCACCGCGACGCCGGATGTCGACGCGGACGGCAACCCCACCATCGTCTACGACTCCACCGACATGCCCTGGATGAAGGCCATCGGCGATCTGTCGCGCGTGCTCAACATCGTCACCACGCCCGACCACCAGATCCGCCCGACCAACATGAAGGCATGGTTCTCCAACATGACCGAGCTGGTCACCTTCAACGGCCAGGGCATCGACATGACCGCCATCATCGGCGACGATTCCTACCAGGGTCTGTTCGCAGGCTGCATCAAGCTCACCACGGTCGACATCCGCAACTGGAACATGGGCGGTAACGTCGGCACCACCAACGAAGTGCGCGACATGTTCCGCAACTGCCTCGAGCTCACCTACATCACGCTCGGCAAGAATGCGGTCATCGAAGGCACGGGCATCGATCTGAACATGGCCAACCACACTCAGAAGGATGGCTCCTGGATCCACGATTCTTGGTTCGGTTCGGGCTCTGAATTCGCCTCCCTTTTCGTGCCGGGCTATCCGGGCGGTGCCACCTCCGAAGGTCTGAAGGAATTCGCCACGGGCGTTGAATTCGTCACCTTCGTGTGGGACAAGGGCAACCTCTGCGGTCGCTTCGAATCCAACAACAACGTCTGGTGGCGCTACACCGGCGTCGCTCCGGAAGACGATCCGTACCTGCACGTGGGCCTGCTCCGCATCGGTTCGGACTCCACCGACATCACCCAGTCCTTCGTCACCGAGCGCGGCGACACCCTGCCGTGGCGCAAGCTGCTCGATAACATCAACGTCATCACCGAGGTCATCACCGGTGCGGACTATTCGGGCAAGGTGGCCGTGGCCTCCCTGCAGAATTGGTTCGGCCATAACACCTACGGCGGCGTCGATCAGTACCACACCGGTCTGGTCGCCTTCGACGGCAACGGCCTCGTGCTCTTCGATCCGGGCCTGCCGAATGGCTGCGTCTCCCTCTCCGGCCTCTTCGATGGCGCGGAGAACCTGGTGGCCGTGAAGGGCCTCAACACGTGGGACACCCACACCGTGGCGGACTTCTCTCGCGCGTTCTACAACACCAAGCAGATCGCACAGCTCGACATCCGCAGCTGGGTCATGACCCAGGTCGGCAACGCCGACAACCTGCGCGACATGTTCACGGGCATGGGTAGCGTCAACGCCGCGCACCTCCAGTCCATCACGCTCGGCCCCTGGGCGGTCCTCACCGCTACGGGTCTGGGCACCCGCACCGACGGCACCTCCTTCAAGGGCGCTACCACTGGTCGCTGGGTCATGGGCGATCCGCTGAACCTCGACCCCACCGTCGCTAACACCGACGTCTCCTGGTTCGACGACAACGACGGCTTCATCGAGCGCTACTACCTCGGCACGGGCTCCCGTCAGCAGAACAAGACCCCGCTCACCTACATCCACACCTACACGTGGGATTCCAGCAAGATCGGCGGTCACTTCGACTCCAACCGTAACGTCTGGTGGACCTACGATGTCGCCACGGCCGAGCTCAACATCGGCGTGTTCGACCGCAACGCCACCATCGAATACGCGGACGACTGGACCACGGAAACCTACAACGCGGGCAACGGCACCGGCTGGGCGCATCGCACCACCGAAAAGGGCGCCGATACCCCGTGGCAGCAGCGCCAGCTGCTGGTCTCCTCCTTCCAGGCCGACGCGGTCCAGGGCAAGGTCGCCCCGCAGACCATGGAAGGCTGGTTCCAGAACTACGCTACCGTCAACAACATCTCTTCCGACAAGCTCGACCTCACCAACACCGCGCAATGGAGCGGCTCTCCCTACGTCGGTGCGGTGGCGAACGCGGACGGCTCCTACACCATCACGGTGAACACCCGCCCGAACTCGGAACAGTACTACACGCCCATCTACCTCTCCACGGGCATCACCTACGAACTCGCCATCACCTGGCGCACCAACACCTGGCCCTCCACCGCCCCCAGCGGTTCGTTCGCCTTCGAGGTGTCCGGCCAGGGCTATGCGCATAACACCGACACGGCGATCACGCGCATCTATCTCACGCGCACCTCCACGGGCTGGACGTCGCCCACCGTGAAGTTCAGCGTCAGCGAATCGGGTACCTACTACCTCGGCTTCAACGGCTCTGGCCTCACCGATGGCAACACCTTCGTCTTCGACGTGCGCGACATCAAGCTCACCAACACCAGCGTGAGCCATTTCTCCACCTTCGATGGCACCAACATCGAGACCGCGAACACCACCTCCATGGAAGATATGTTCAAGGGCCAGGCTTCCCTCACGCGCGTTACGGGCGTGAACAGCTGGAACACGCGCAGCGTCACCAACTTGAAGTCCATGTTCGAGGGTTGTAGCTCGCTCGAGATGCTCACCTCGGTGGCGAATTGGGATGTCTCCAAGGTCACCGACTTCTCCTACATGTTCCAGAACGTCGGCCGCGTCGACATGACCGTCGGCATGGCCTGGAACACCTCTTCCGCCACCACCATGGCGCACATGTTCGAGGGCGCGGCCATGGTGGCCAACGCTAACTACCTCGCACGTTGGGATGTCTCCAAGGTCACCGACTTCTCCAACATGTTCGCAGGCTGCACGGGCATGACCAGCGCGGACGCCATCGGCGCCTGGAAGGTCGGCTTCTACGCCACCCAGGCAGCGCCGGTGGACCTCACCAACATGTTCCGCGGTGCTACTAAGCTCGCTTCGGTCGACTTCACCGAATGGAACATCTACGACCGCGACACCGATATCCACTACGCCACCATCACCAACATGCTGGCGAACGACGGCTCGCTCGCTCAGATCGTCATGGGTCTGCGCGGCATGCTGGAAGGCACCGGCCTTGGTTACACGGAAGTGGGCGGCACCGCGCTCGAATCCCTGAAGCCGAGCTCCGGTGGTTGGACCCGCTACGGCTCCAACGTGGAATGGTTCGGTACCACGGGCGACCTGGTTTCCGCTTACACCCCGCACTCCATCTTCCAGATCCCGGATAATCTCATCTATACCTACGTCTGGCGCGTCGAGCAGACCGGTGGTAACGAATTCCCCTCCAACCGTTTCGCTTGGTGGAAGTTCATGCCCGACTCCGGCACGCTCATCATCGGCGTCAACGACAACATCAACAACGATGCCGACTACCACCTCTGGGTCACCGAGAAGTGGTACGAGCTGCCGTGGTTCGTGGACATCACGGGCAACAACGACGCGCTCTACCAGCGTAAGGACATCCAGTACATCGAGTTCGTCGGCGACGTTCACGTCGTGAACCCCGAATACTGGTTCGCGGGCCTCGAGAACCTCATCACGGCTGATATCGCGCACATGCACGTCGATACTGCCGCGAGCCTCGAAGGCCTCTTCGGCACGCTGCCCGATGAAGAGCCCGATCGCGACAACCCCGGCCAGATGAAGCCGTGCGCCGATGCGGGCAAGGCTGATGTGAAGCTCAAGACCGTCACTGGTCTCGAGACCTGGAACACCGAATTCAACGCGGGCGCGACCCCGGGCGACATCAACGGCAAGCCCATTCGCAACATCACCACGCTGAAGGGCATGTTCCAGGGCGCTAAGAGCCTGAAGACCCTCGAATACCTGATGGGTTGGGATCTCACCACGGTCGACGATCTCTCCTTCATGTTCGACGGTTGCGCATCCCTCACCGACGTCTCCCAGCTCGCTACGTGGGACACTTCCTTCGTCGAGAACATGGAAGCGCTCTTCCGTAACGTCTCGTCCCTGAAGGTGGTCGACGGCGTGCTCGGCTGGAACACGCGCAACGTCAAGAACTTCAAGGATATGTTCAACGGCTGCAAGAGCGTGGTCGACATCGACTTCTCCAACACCAACTGGGTCCTCGATGGCGCCTACGATGCAGCTACGGGCACCTTCAACACCGAGAACATGCTCGCGAACCTCGATTCGCTGAAGACCATCACCCTGCCCATGTCCTTCACGCTCACGGGCACGGGCCTCGATACTTCCGATACTCACAAGCCTACCGACGGCACGTGGGAGCAGGAAGGCTTCCCGATGCCGGGCACCACCGCGCTCTACGTGGCATGGTGGGGCAACGCTGGCCAGTTGGTCGATCGTTATCCCTATGGCACCAAGCCCTGGATCTTCCCTGAATACTCCAGCGTTTGGGACGTCGCGGAATTCCTCACCTACACCTTCAAGGAAGGCTACGTGGGCGGCCGCTTCGAGTCCAACCCCTATGCGTGGTGGAAGTACGACAAGAACGGTAACCTGGTCGTCTCCGTCGACACCGTCGTTACGGGCGGCGTAGCTCAGACCGAGACCCGCGTTTGGGAAGACATCGACCCGAACACCGCAGGCCCGAACTTCGACATCCCGTGGCTCAAGGTGCTCGAGGCTACCGACATCAAGAACGTCTACATGCAGGGCGGCATCGCACCGGTCAACCCCAACGGTTGGTTCGCGAACACCACCGATCAGCCCTACACCAACCTCACTGAATTCGACGGCGCATTCGCCGACATGTCGTATGCGGTCTCCTTCGAATCCATGTTCGAGAACGCCACCGCCCTGAAGCGCGTCTCCACGGGCGTGAATGGCTGGAACAACCTGCCGAACTGCACCACCATGAAGAATATGTTCGCCGGCTGCACCTCGCTCGAAGAGATCGTCGGCATCGACCGCTGGGATGTCACCCACGTGGTCGACTTCTCCGGCATGTTCTCCATGGCAGCAGCAGGTCAGGCGGCCGGCAAGCTCGACGATTCGCTCCTCGAGCAGATCGGCAACTGGACGCTGGGCACCAACATCCCGGCGGGCACCACCATCACCATGGCGGATATGTTCAAGGACCTGCGCACCATCACCAACCTGGGTGGCCTGCGCAACTGGGATACCTCGCGCGTATCCGATTTCTCGGGCATGTTCTCCTCTTCGCAGAACGATAAGGGCGTCGTCTTCGAGACCGTCGGCGGTAAGAAGGTTCCCACCATCGGCACCCTGGGCAGCCTGCTCATGGACGCTACGGCGGTGAACTACTGGGATATGTCCTCTGCCACCACGGTCGAGAACATGTTCGCCAACGCCATCCGCTTGCAGCGCGTCAACGTCTCCAGCTGGAACATGCACAACATGAACATCGCCAACATGTTCCAGAACAACGCGGACATGCAAGAGATCACGCTCGGCCTGAACTCCGTGCTGGAAGGTACGGCCTTCGACGTGAACATGCACTACTATCAGACCATCCCGTATGGCAACTCCAGCGTGCGTCGCGCCTACTATCCGCGCGCTCGTGTGGACGAGAACAAGGTCACGCACGGCTACGATGGCTCCGAATGGTACTACGGCAACAACGGCGGTACTTGGGTCGCCAGCGACGCGAACCGTCCTGCCACCAATTCCTACGATGGCGTGAACATCTGGTCCGGCCCGACCCCGAACCTCAGCGCGCTCTACGCTATCGCTGGTCAGTATGCACCGGCTACCGTCACCACCTACAAGTGGGACGGCACCTTCTACGGCGGCATCTTCGATAGCTCCGTCGTGCGCGACACCACCACGGGTCTCTACAACTACAACTCCTGGTGGCGCTTCTACAAGGAAGGCGACGACGCTGGTCTGCTCACCATGGGCACCATCGCAGGAGCGGGCAACGACACCACCACTGGTCGCGTTACCGAGACGAACAACTCCTTCAACTCTGGCGTGAACAACCTGCCATGGGCCAACTACGCAGGCGCCAACATCTGCCAGAACACCACGCACATCAAGACCGGTGCGGTCATGCACTCCGACGGCTCGCTCACCTTCGACAGCCTGCTCGGTAAGCTCACGCCCACCACGCCCGCTGGCTGGTTCTACGACTACAACAACCTGGAATCCTTCGACGGCTCCGGCTGGAACACCAGTCTCGCCACCGCGCTCGCATATCTGCTGGCAGGCGACGAGAAGCTCACCACCATCACCGGTATGGGCAACTGGCAGGTCAGCCAGGTGACGGACTTCTCCTATATGTTCTACGGCGACGAGAAGCTCGAAGATATCTCCACGCTGAAGACCTGGGTGCTCGGTAACTCCACCGGCATCAACATGGCCTACATGTTCGCGGGCACCGGCGTGGTCACGCTCGACTCCATCGCCTATGATGCGGCGAACAACACCTGGAACACCGCTCGTGTCACCAACATGGAAGGCATGTTCCAGAATGCCAAGAAGCTCACCACGCAAGAAGCCATCAAGGATTGGAACGTCTCGCGCGTCGCCACCATGGCCAACATGTTCCAGAACGCCACCGCGCTCACCACGGTGAACCTCTCTCGCTGGGCCATGCGCACCATCGGTAGCTTCACGCACTATGGCACCCTCAACATCGACAACATGTTCCAAGGCTGCGCTGCACTGGGCCAGCTCACCGCTGGTCAGGCTACGATCCTGCAGGGCACGGCATTCAATAACTCGCTGGCCAATCATGGCCCGACAGACAACGCCACAGGTGGTATGTGGGAACTCGTGCAGGCTAACGGCACCGATCTGCCGCGCACCTCCCACGGTAACGCACCATGGTTCGGCTCTACGGGTAGCCTGTCCCTGCGTTATACCCCTGTCGACTCCGCATCCGCAGACGTGCTCACCTACGTCTGGCGCTCCGACATGATCGGCGAGCGCTTCGATTCCAACCCGTACGCATGGTGGACCTACGACAAGAATGGCCACCTCATCGTCGGTGTTGACACCGGCAACGACGCTTCTCCGTACGCGAAGATGGCTTCCGACACCACCGCATACGGCGTCTCCATCACGGAACTCCAGGACGATTCGCTGGATCTTTCCGCTTCCGACCTCCCGTGGCTCTACAAGCTCCACAACGAGTCCAACAGCCAGGGCGTCGTGAACACCCCCTACAGCCCCACCACCCGCAACGCCATCACCAAGGTCACCACCAAGGGCGGCATCAACCTGCTGAACCCTGCTAACTGGTTCATGAACTACGTGAACCTGGAATCCTTCGATGGCTCTGGCATGGACGTGGCTTCCGCTACCAGCATCGCGAACTTCTTCCGCAACGATGCCAAGCTCAACACCTTCATCGTCTCCGCATACCGTTGGAACACCAGCTCCGTCACCAACATGTCCTACTTCCTGTACGGTACGGCGCTGGAGAACCTCGACATGCTCGAGCCGGTCGGCACCAACGGCTGGAACGTTTCTTCGGTACGCAACATGCAGTACGCATTCGCGAACATGACCAAGCTTGCGAACATCGATGGTCTCGCTCGCTGGGTCACGTCTTCCACCGCAGCAGCCCCGCTCGACATGACGGGCATGCTCTCTGGTGATACGGCTCTGACCAGTGCGGTCCCGCTTCAGAACTGGACGGTAACCGGCGGCATCCTCACGTCCCTGTTCGAAGGCGACACCGCACTGCTCACCGTCGACCTCTCTCGCTACGACATGCGCGACACCATCGTCATCAACATGTTCAAGGACAACACGTCGCTGGGCGATATCAAGAAGGGCGGCTACCTGCGTCTGGGTCATTACTCCAAGATCACGGGCTCCGCGCTCTCCAGCATCTCCACGCGCACCTCCAAGCTCGGTTCCTGGTGGCGCGACGGCGTGAACCCCTCCAGCTGGTTCGGTTCCTCCAACGCCCTCATCGAGCTCTACCCAGACGGTGTCTCGGGTGTCGGTAACGGCATCTACGTCCCGTCCTACCTCGACTATCAGTGGGATTCCACCCGCGTCGCGGGCCGCTTCCCCTCTAACCCCAACGCATGGTGGATCTACTTCCTCGAAGACACCGTCTACGGCGGCGAAGCCCAGCGCAAGGGCACGCTGCTCCTCGGTGCGGATTCCGCATCTGCGAACAAGGTGGTCACCGAGATCGCGACCGACCTGCCGTGGCTCGACGACCCCTCCACGCCTGAGCTCGATCCTATGGTCGAGAAGGATCAGATCCTCTACATCACCACGCGCTACGACATCACGCCCACCACTCCTGCTGAATGGTTCAAGGGCTACGATAAGGTCATGATCTTCGACGGCTCTGGCCTCAAGATCACCAATGGCGTCACCAGCCTGAAGGGCTTCTTCTCCGGCGACCTCAAGCTCGTCAAGGTCTTCGGCCTCGACAACTGGGATGTCTCCGGCGTCACCAGCCTGAAGGAATTCTTCTTCAACAACGAGAGGCTCAACGACATCCAGGGTCTGGACGGCTGGGCGAACAAGCTCGGCTCCCTCACCGACATGTCCTACATGTTCTACAACACCGATTGGCTCGAGTACGACGATCTGCAGGGCCTGCGCAATTGGAACGTCTCCAACGTGCAGGACTTCAGCTATCTGTTCTACGATTCCGATCTCATCTCGAACCTGGACTACCTGGCCAACTGGCGTCCTGCCAAGGCTCAGAACTTCAACCATGCGTTCGAGAGCATGGACGGCCTGCTCAGCATCGAGGGCCTGCGCAACTGGAACCCGGCATCGGATGCTTCGGTCACGCAGCTCACCCTGGCGTACATGCTGGCGGGCAACAAGAACCTGCCTTCCGTCGAACCCATCACCGGTTCTTCGGCCAATCCTTCGGCGAACTGCTGGAACGTCGTGAAGGTGACCGACTTCAGCTATCTCTTCTATCACATCGCGGAGAAGAGCGAAGCGAACACCATCACCACCATCGACCTGTCTCGTTGGGATATGCGTACCGATACCTATCGTCAGGGCCGCATCACCCTCACCGACATGCTGAAGGTCGCGGAAACGGGCACAGGCACCACCAACTTCGTGTCCTTCATCTTCGGCCCGAACACGGTGCTGTGGACCAACACCAACAACAACGCAGGTATCCAGAACAACCCGCTCATGGGCGTTCTGGATGGCGTGTGGATCAAGAACACCAACGCGCTGGGCACCTCCACCTCCGTCGGTAACTCCGAAGACCTCATGCGTCGCTACGATTCCACGTACGCGCCCATGGAGGTCACCACCTATACGTGGGATCCGACCCACATCGGTGGCGTGTTCGCCGACAACAACAACATCTGGTGGACCTACGCCAAGGAAGACACCACTTCGGTCGCTGATGGCACCATCGAAGATCCGAAGGGCCTCATCCGCATCGGCCTCATCTCCAACGCTGGTTCCCACACCACCACCACGCTGGGTGCGAGCCTGCCGTGGAAGCTCACGCAGCTCGATGGCGCACCGCTGTGGAACACCACCACGCAGTTCGCCACCGATGGCACCAACGGCAACGTGGCGCCCACTACCATGTATCAGTGGTTCGCCAACGGTCCGGGCGTCTTCACCGAATTCGACGGTACCTATCTGGACACCACGAACGTGACCAGCTTCTATCAGGCCTTCTACAACGACACTGAACTGCGTCATGTAGTGGGCACGGGCAACTGGAACACCAAGAAGGCCACTACCTTCCAGTCCATGTTCCAAGGCTGCGCCGAACTGCGCGAGGTCGACATGTCCAACTGGCAGATGCGCGGCAACGTGACCGTGGGCGCCAGCCCCGTGAATGCCGATGTCACCAACATGATGACCGGCATGAACCACATCACCACCATGCATCTCGGCCCAGGCGTGGTCCTGGAGGGCAATGGCCTCACCACCATCGAAGCCATCGGCTCAGACATGGCGGGCTATTGGTACAAGGACGGCTCTAGCCGCAAGGATCGCTACGGCAATACCGTCACGCTGGCGAACACCCACTATGCGGCCGCTTCTTGCGACACGCCGGGCGTCCACACCTATCGCTGGTACTACGGTGGCGAATTCCCCTCGAACGACAACGCTTGGTGGCGCTACGATAACGAGACCCAGACCATGTCCATGGGCCTCTACAACTACTCCACGAGCGCAAATCATATGGTCACCGAATACGGCACCAGCCTGCCGTGGCGCACCGCTGCAGGCTCCAAGTCCATGCCCATCACCGAAGTGAAGAAGATCGTCACCAACTTCGGCGTTCGCGGCGATGATGGCGTGGTCTGCTCGGGCACCAATGGTCTGCTGCCACGCGACCTCACCTCCTGGTTCGAGGGCTTCACGGCGGTCGAGGAATTCGACGGTCGCGGTCTCGATGTTTCGCAGACCTACTACTTCGATCGCGCGTTCTATGGCGATGCGAGCCTGAAGAAGCTGGATATCTCCACCTGGAACATGATCCGTGCGTCTCGCTATGGCACGAAGAACGCGAGCTCGCCGAAGAAGACCGCATGGCCTGAGATGACCGATATGCTCACCGGTACGACTTCTCTGAATCGCATCGTGGCGGGCAATCAGGTCTACCTGATGGGTTCGGGCATCGATCGTACCGATGGCCTCTGGGCGACCGGTGAATTCACCTACGATAACGAATACACCGACGCCGATACGCTCTGGTTCGATACCACCGCGCATCTGTTCACGGATGCTCAGTGCCGCTACATGGACCAGACCAGCGCTACCATGGCGACTGGCCGTGGTATGGGCGTCGTGGAATGGATCTTCGTGAAGGGCGAAGGCGCTGCGTTCGCCGATAACCCTGAAGCTACCTGGATCGTGCCCGATGAAGATATCGCGCTGTCCGATACCACCACGCTCTACGCTAACGTCCTCTACGTGGGTGCACGTCCGGCTGCCACCAACAAGGTCGTTGGCGACCAGGGTATTCGTACTCCGTGGTGCCATATCGACTACAAGGAAGTCCGCACCTTCGGCGGCCTGAAGCCCACCACCATGTCCTACTGGTTCGTGAACAACTTCATCACGCCGGCCATGGCATCGGTCTCTGGCTTCGGTAAGTACGAAGCGCACGACACCGGCTACATCCCGCATCCCGACCAGGGCTACATGGAACTGTGGGACTACGACAAGGGCGACGCATCGTCCATCTATAAGTCGGGCTTCTACTTCGAAAAGGGCAAGGTCTACGAGTTCATGTTCGACTACCGAATCCTGAACGGTTATACGCCGCAGAACTACGGTGCGTTCTCCTTCGGTTTCGGTCGTTATCTGAACCAGTACGACTACTATCAGAACCTGAGCGTTTGGCAGACCAGCTGGCAGACCGTTCACTTCTCGTTCACCTGCCATACCACGGCGAACTACTACATGAACTTCAAGCTCGACTCGCTGTCTCAGAAGCGCCTGCAGTTCTGGTGGAAGAACGCCTTCCTCATCTGTCAGGACTCCGCGCTCGAGAACTTCGACGGTACGGGTATCGATACCACGCAGTGCACCGACTACTCCTACATGCTCTACAAGCGTGGTAACCTCCACACGGTCGATATCCATAACTGGGATATGCGCTCGGGTGGTAACTACACCCTCATGATCGACCAGACGCCGAAGCTCACGCGTATCGACCTCGGTCCTACCACGTCCTTCGGTTACAACTCCACCATCCAGACTTCCAAGTGGGGTCAGACCGAAGGCTATGCGGGCTCCACGTCCCAGACTTGGACCATCCGCGCGACGGGCGCCGACCCCATCACGCTCTACTTCGATCCGCGTTCCGCTACCGAGAACTCCACGTACGACTACCTGCAGATCTTCGCGAACGCAGAGACCGCGAACCCCACGGGCGGCGGTTCCACCTCGGGTCGTTTGGGCGGCACCACGTTCGCGGGCAAGACCTACACCTTCAACTGCAAGGTGCTCACGGTCACGTTCACATCCGACGCTTCGGTCAACCGCGCAGGTTTCAAGGCCTATATCTCGGGCGGACAAGTGTCTGCAGTTACAGGTAGTGCGGTCTATGCCAACACGGATAACAACATCGGCCAATTCGGTCCGACCGGCTCCTACGATGGCTCGGTGAAGGGTGCTTGGCTCGAATACAACCGCCCGGGTCCGTTCCCTGAAGAAGAGCTCGAGCGCAACATCGGCGATTGGTTCGGCTCCGGTAAGGACGTGGTGAAGCATCACCAGAACACCAAGGGCAAGTACACCTATATCTTCGACGAAGAGTTCATGGGCGGCCGCTTCGGCGACAACGACCACCTGTGGTGGTACTACACCGAGGAAGGCCACACGCGTGACGATGGTTACGTCGTCAAGCCGAACTCGCTGGTCATCGGCGCGGACAAGGGTTATCCGCCCGAGGATCTGACCGTCAACATCGACCGCGCGAAGGAACTCCTGCCATGGGAGAAGATCGTTCCGCCAGGCGTCGTGAAGCACGTGGCCACCATCGGCCAGTGGCGTGCCCTCACGCTGAACCAGTGGTTCTCGTCCTCCGACAAGCAGTTCGATAGCCTCGCAGGCGATTCCGCCTGGACGCCCGAGAACCTCGACGAAGTGACCGTGAACGGCACCACGCTCTCCTTCAAGGATGAAGATGGTAATGGCTCGTTCAAGAACAGCAATACGCTGCACCTCACCGCGGGCACCACGTACTACTTCTATTACAACTATTATTGGGATGCCACGGCCAACAACCAGGCGAACCTTGCCGATGGCAAGACCAACCTGCCTACCGTGAACCTCACCATCGAACGTAACGGTACGGCCGACTCCAAGGGCACCACCGTCCATACCTCCACGCTGAACGCTAACGTGGTGGGCGACTACCTGGATGGCGGCTTGGGCCAGTGGTACAGCTTCAAGCCCACCGTTACGGGCGACTACGACATCTGGCTGCGCCTGCCGGGCAACAACGCGTTCTCCTACGAGAGCTCCGACCTGCATATCTCCGGCATCCAGGTGCTCACCGCGCGTCCTGCCACGGTGCAGTCCGGCGGCCTCATCAACAACGGCTCGAAGCCCTACGATATCGAGACCTACACGAAGACCAACGTCACCGTCTACACCACTTCGGATGGCCTCACCTTCACCAGCCTCGACGATGTCGCTAACTACATCGACGCGAACCCCGGTGTGGGCTATACCTCTGAAGACCACATCGAGTACGTTGCGGGCAAAGGTACGGCGAACTATACGCAGTACGAGGTGAAGCAGGACTTCTTCGCGAACCTCGAGACCTTCGATGGCTCCGGCATCTACATGGACGACTGCACCAGCGTGGCGGGCATCTTCCAGAACACCACCACGCTCACCGAGATGAACATCCGCGGTTGGTCGCTCGATCCTGCCAAGGTGAAGACCGACAACGCGCTGGTATCCCTGTCGCATCTGAAGCGCATCATCGTCGACAACGGCACGTCGCTGTCCATCGATCCGTCCTTCATCGCGCAGATCCCCGACCATAACAACGGTGCGTGGATCGCCAAGGAGGTCACCGAAGACGCCGACAATCCGAAGTACGACTCCGGCTCGAACCGCGTCACCGAGGGCATGTTCGTTCTGAACACCGCACCGGAAACCTCCACGTATCGCAGCCTCGAGACGCTCTACGCCTACACCAATGGCGGTAACGACCACGGCATCGTCACCTGGGAATTCGGTTACGGCACCTTCGTCAACTTCGATCCGAACTCCAACGATGCTGAAGGCGAGATCCCGAACCTCTTCTTGGAGGGTGGCGAGTCCATCGAATTCGTGGAGGAGGCCGACGGCACCCGCTACGTCCTGTTCCCGGATGGCACCAAGCACGATGCGTACAAGCTGGCTGGCTACGACCTGCGCTACTGGAACACCGTGGCCAATCCGCCCACGAACAAGAACGGCAAGCCCACTCAGGGTATGGAGATCACCTGGGGCTACAAGTACACCGCTCCGAACTACGGCGACGATGAATCCGTCATGATCACCTTCTTCGCGCAGTGGTACCGCGATGCGGACGCTACCGTGAAGTTCGTGCTCGACCTCGATGGCAACGTGACCGGCGGTACCGACCAGTCCGTGGTCGGCTCCGATCGCGACATCACCACGGGTTATCTCGAGGTGGCCGGCATGAAGATCGGCGATACCTTCCAGCTCTTCGACGGTACGCAGGCAGGCCTTGCCATTTACGACCCGGCTAACGGCTACATCATCGACAACAACACCTTCCAGGAATTCAAGCGCCCTGGTTACGACCTGATCGGTTGGAGCTTCTACCTCACGCACATCATGGAAGATGGCAGCGTGAAGGGCGAGACCTGCTCGATCTACTTCGACGAGAAGGACCAGACCACCCGTCTGTTCATCCCGTATGGTGCTAACGAGAACGACACGCTGTTCGTCGACACCTTCTACGCGCTGTGGGCACCTACCGAGGGCTACTCCATCCAGTACGTGGCTCCGGGCTCCATCTACACGCCGGCCATGAAGACCGACCTGTCGTGGACCGACGCGAACCTGCTGCCCGACGACGAGGACAAGGTCCACCGCGTGGGTTATAAGGTAGCGGGCTGGTATGCGCTCGACGCCGACGGCAACCGCATCGTCTTCGCGGACGGCTCCACGCTCATCACCGCCTCTAACGCAGGCACCATCCGCGTGCGCGACATCGCGCTCTCCGCGAACGTCGCCGACACCATCCGCCTCTACGTGGAATGGGCTGAAGGCGACATCGATCTGGAATTCAAGACCAACGAAGACCATGGCAGCGTCTCGATGGACAAGCAGACCTTGCCGCTCTCTGATGGCGATGCCGTGAAGAACGTCGTCGCTGCGGTGGGCAAGGGTCATCACTTCACGGGTTGGACCAACGACCGTACGGGCGACGTGTTCACCAACTTCGTCCTGACGGCCGACCAGATCCGCTCCATCTCCTTCGTGGATGGCAAGTGGATCCCCACGGTCTACACCGCGAACTTCGCACCGAACGAATACATCATCCACTTCGATCCCGGCGAGGGCGGCCAGGGCGCGGGCAACATCCCCGACCAGAAGGCGGTCTACGGCGTTGGCTTCATCGTTCCGACCGCGGGCGACACCACCACCTTCTGGCGCGATGGCTACGTCTTCACCGGCTGGATGACCAACGAACCGGGCAACGAGGATCGCCCCGAGGGCTCCCGCTTCCTGAAGGCGGGCGATAACATCGCCGACTTCCTGGCAGCTCACGGTGCCACCATCACGCTCACGGCTCAGTGGGAACCGATGAAGGTCTCCGTCAGCTGGATCGGCGCTAATGGCGGTAAGGTCGCCTTCCTCGGCCAAGAGGGTAGCGCTGCCGATCGCCTCACCAAGGGCTACACCACCATCTCCACCGCTATCGATCCGGTCCGCGCGATCGCGAACGTCGGTTACAAGTTCGTCGGTTGGTCCCTCACGGGCTCCGACCAGATCCTCTCTACCGATGCGATCCTGCGTCTCACCATGCCGGCCGATGGCTTCTGGCCGCGCGAGCAGTCCTTCACGGCGCACTTCGAACCCATCAAGTACAACATCGTCTACGACTGGACGCTGGCCGATCACGGTGGCCACGTGGCTACTGGTACGCTGCCTCCCGACCAGGTCAAGACCTTCGGCGTCGACCTCACGCTGGGCGGCATCACCAACGACCGCGGCGAGATCCTGCTCTCCCGTCCGGGCTACACCTTCGCTGGTTGGCAGACCAAGGACGGCCTGCACGTATTCGACGAATTCGGTGTCATGAACATCGACCTGTCCTCCATCGAAGGCGACACCGTCTACCTGTTCGACAAGTGGACCCCGTCCAAGTACACCATCACCTACTACCGCGGTGCGGATAACGCCAGCGGCACCATGCCGGTCCAGACGCTCACCTACGACGTCCCGACCAAGCTCACGAAGAATCAGTTCGTGCGCAATGGCTACAAGTTCATCGGCTGGTCCGCGAGCTTGAACCCCAACGCGCCCATCCTCTACACCGACGAACAGATGGTGGAGAACCTGGGCATGGATGGCGACAACATCGTCCTCTACGCACGGTGGGAGAAGGTGGACGCCTACAACGTCTACTTCGAGCTGGACAAGGACTCCGAGACCATGGCCACCATCCACCAGCCTTCGGGTTACGATCCGTACCTGGGCATCATGGTGAAGCAGGACTTCTTCGTCGCTCCGAACCAGGAGCCCACGTTCACGCAGACGCAGGAGCAGATCGACGCCGATTACTACCTGTCCTACTGGCGCTACACCATCGAACATGAAGATGGCACCATCGAAGAGGGCATCACGCAAGACGTGAAGAAGGTCGCGGTAACGGGCATCATGCACTTCACCGCTCACTTCACGCCTGGTCGTGTCTACATCGTCGTCTACGAACCCGGTGCATGGGGCACCTTCCCGTCGGTTGACAATAAGACCTATTTCTACGACCTGCCGCCTACGCTCTCCGGCGCACCTTCCTACGTGCCGGCGTTCGGTGGTCAGCAGGCGGGCACCACGCTCGACCCGACGCTGTTCGATACGGCCGACTCCAACCCGAAGAACATCAACAACCCGAAGGGTACTCCGGGCTTCCAGTTCCTCGGCTGGATGTGGACCAACGCGGACGGCTCCGGTGCGCACTACAACTTCGACTACACCGACGATCTGGGCAACACCTACGCTGCTGAAGCGTTCCCGACCCACATCACCAACCGCTCCTACACCTTCACGGCTATGTGGGCACCTTCCGAGGTCACCATCTACCTGGGTACCAACGGCGGTGAATGGAAGCTCGACTCCAACGGTGCGCTGCAGAACCCCGCAGCCGCCGGTGCGTTCTCCATGACGCCGGGCAACGCCTATGCCACCGCGGTCCAGAACACCGGTCGTGCGGTCGTGCTGCCTTCGCCTGACGACATCATGCACCGCGATGGCTACAAGTTCCTCGGCTACACCTCCAGCCCCACCGGCGCGGTCATCTGGCAGCCGGGCGATAGCGTGCTGGCATCCTATGGCCTGCACATCTATCCGGTCTGGGAGCGCCTTACCTACACCATCCACTTCAACTCCAACGGTGGTACCGCAGTTGCCGACAAGAAGGGCATCGGCTGGTCCGATCGCAACACGCTGGCGGGCGTAGCGGTACCGAAGAAGGTCGGCTACACCTTCGACGGTTGGTACATCGTCGACCCGTATGGCGATCGCTACGACGACTCCATCGACAAGGTGTCCTCCACCTCGCCGTATGCGTCGCTGGCACGCTACCAGGGCTTCGACGACGTCACCGCGCTCGAGCCGGGCATCATCCTCTACGCGAAGTGGCTGGAGAACCGCTCCACCATCAAGTACGTTCCGGCTGTGAAGAACGATCGCGATGAATTCGTCGAGACCGCAGGCGGCGGCGTCACCGTGAAGGAAGAGACCCTGAACATCATCTCGGTCCTCACCGCGACGGGCTCCACCGCAGTGGCGGGCAACGGCTTCCACTTCCTGGGCTGGTACGACGTGAACGGCAAGCTGCTCTCCACGTCGCTCACCTTCGCGCCCACCAAGAACGAATACAACACCACCGGTGAATACTGGGGCGACCCGAACCACTTCAAGTTCTACGCGCTCTTCGAGCCGAACAAGTACTTCGTCGAGTTCCTGAACAACGGCGGCATCGGCCGTATCGAGGCACTGGAAGTGAAGTACGGCGAATCTCGCTACCTGCCGCTCAACAACGGCCAGATGGCACGTGTCGGCTACGACTTCATGGGTTGGTCCACCTCGGCTGACGGCTCTGGCGTACGCTACGCCGATGGCGCTCAGATCCTCAACCTCACCGCCATCAATGGCGCGACCGTCAAGCTCTACGCCATCTGGAAGGGCAAGGAATTCAAGCTCACGCTCGACAAGAACGGCGGTCAGCCTAATCCTTGGGAGAACGTGGCGAAGCCTCCGGTCACCTACGAACCCAATGGCAACGTGGTCTATCCGATCAGCGCTGGTTCCACCATCCGCCTCCCAGACGACATGACCTTCGTCCGCACGGGCTACACCATGGATGGTTGGGTCACCCAGCCTAACGGCACCGACGTCATCAAGCCGGGCACGGTCTACTACATGCCGGGCGGCGACGTGACGCTCTATGCTCACTGGGTCGCGAACAGCTACATCATCCGCTTCCAGCCGGGCGCGCCTGATGTCGAGCACGCAGAAGAGATGGTGGACATCCGTGCTTACTACGGCACCACCACCTACCTGCCGAAGAACACCATGACCCGCGAAGGCTACATCTTCTACCAGTGGATCACGCAGATCGACGGCCAGACCTATACCTTCGACGACATGGAGGGCGTCCTGAACCTCACGCCGGTCGATGGCCAGGTCATCACGCTCACAGCAGTGTGGACCGCGCTGCCGAACAAGGTCACCTTCGATGCGGCAGGCGGTACCATCACCGGTATCCCGAACCCGCAAGAGGTGAAGACCGGCGAATACGCCCACACCGACGGCATGAAGGTCGAGCGCAAGGAATACCAGCTGACCGGCTGGATCTACACCATGGTGGTGAACGGCGAGACCATCACCGGCACCACGGACGATCCGGGTTCGGTCAAGATCCTGGGCGACACCGTCTTCACGGCGGTATGGGGCGGCCCGCGCATCGTCGTCTACCTGCCGGGCGATCGTGGCACCTTCAAGCCTTACGTGGTCGATCCGGACAAGCAGACCCTCTACACCGACCTGCCTGCGGGCGCTACTGCCGAGCAGTATCCCTACAAGGGCGGTCTTGGTCTCGATAACCTGCCCATCGGCGAAGAAGGCTGGACGTTCGTCGGCTGGATCCGCACGGCGCTCGATCGCACGGGCAACATCGTGGGCGACAAGTATCGCATCTATGCGTCCGACTACCTGGCAGATCCTATCGGCAGCCTCGGCTTCATCGGCGACGACGAGCACACCGTCATCTTCACGGCCATGTGGTACCGTCCGTTCACCCTCACCTACGATCTGAACGGTGGCGGCACCTGGAAGGAAGGCTACGACTTCGGCTATCCGCGCCTGGAGGGCGACGATCCGGTGCGCCTCACCGTTGGTGCGGGCGAGACCGTGAAGGTGCCTACAGCTGATGCTATCGATCGTGTCGGTTACCTCTTCGAGGGCTGGGCGCTCACGCCGGAAGACGCAGCGAACCACAAGGTCGCCTATCCTGGCTACGATGAATACGGCAACGTTTGGACCGATTTCGAGATGCCCGAGCACGATCAGACCCTCTATGCGGTCTGGAGCATCCGTGAATATCGCGTCCACTATGCGACCGGTGGCGGCACCTACATCGGCGTTCAGATCTTCCACTGGAACGACGATCACCTGATCCCGGCCGAGAATCCGGTATGGCCTGGCTATGCCTTCAATAACTGGTACACAGCGGACAACTCCGGCACCGCGCCGGGCGACACCCCGAAGGGCGATCGCGTCTACGACACCACCAAGATCAGCGACATCCTGCTCAACGAAGGCATCACCGACCTGATCCTCTACGCGTGGTTCGTGCCGGGCTACGCCACCATCCACTACTTCGTGGACGGCAATGGCGGTACCGTCTCCAATCCGCGCGACTACATGATCTCCGCTTCCGACGGCGTGCCGCAAGGCTCCACCGCGCTGCCGGCTCCGGGCTACACCTTCATGGGCTGGTACGACGCGAACGGCAACCTGGTGGGCACCGAAGCTACCTTCATCCCGACGAAGAACGCCGATGAAGCATGGCTCGACGGTACCTCCTACTTCGCGCGCTTCCTCTACAAGCAGTACACCATCGTCTTCGATTCCAACGGCGCTGAAGAGGGCAAGCTGGCCGACCAGGTCGTGGCATTCGACGAGGTCGTCACCCTTACCCCTGAAGCTGGCCGCCTGAAGCGCCCGGGCTTCAAGTTCATGGGCTGGACCAAGACCCAGCTGCCGTCCTTCGCGACGCAGGCAGAGCTGGATAAGTATCTGGCCGACAACAACATCCAG
>CALLDI010000006.1 GCA_937998355.1 uncultured Eggerthella sp. | reverse complement strand
GTACTGCGGTGTAGTCCGTGGGAGGATAGGGCGTTCTGCTCATGCAGGGCATTTACTGAATTCGGGCGATTGGCGCAGCGGGAGCGCAGCTGCCTTACAAGCAGAAGGTCACAGGTTCAAATCCTGTATCGCCCACCATGAATGCGAAAGCCAGCACGATGCTGGCTTTTTTATTTGCGTATGATCTTGAATCGCGAGCGCCTATAAAGCATTCGATCTGGAGCCCCGAGTGTCCGATAGTGGGCGTGTGCGACGAAAGCGTGTTCGAAGACGGGTTTCCTGGTTAGTCTTCGATGAGGCGGAAGGAGATCGCGCGCACGCTCGGATCGTTCGAAACGGCGACGCTGCGCTTTTCGAAGATCTTGAGCGACTCGATGAAGGGTACGAACTTCTTGAAGCCGAAATTGCGAGTGTCGAAGTCGCTCAGGCGGCGCGAGAGCAAGTTCGCGAGGTTAGAGGCGGGCATCCAACCTTCATCGTCGCTGTATTCTTCGATGATGTTCACGAGCGTATCGGTCACTTCGATGATATCCGTACCATCGCTGTAGACATTCTCTTCTTCGCGTACCTCGATATCAGCAGGAGCGGTTTTCTCGGCTGACGTTTTCGTTTTGGTAGCTTCTTCGTTGGAGCGACTCGCTTGAGCAGTCGTGCTGCGGCGGTTCGAGGCTTTCGCCTCTTCATCGGTGGACTGACGAGTGCGATCGGTAGAACCGCTCTCGCGTTTCTTGTCGCGTGATGCGTCTTTGGAATCGTTGCGCTTCTTCTTTTGGCCTGCAAGAACATCAAGATAGACGAACTTGTTGCAGGCGGAGATGAACGCACGTGGTGTCTTCTGTTCTCCCATGCCGAGCACGTACATCTCAGATTCGCGCAGGCGCGATGCAAGACGCGTGAAGTCGCTATCGGAAGAGACGATGCAGAAGGCATCGAGGCGGTTCTGGTATAGAAGGTCCATCGCATCGATGATGAGCGCGGAGTCGGACGAGTTCTTTCCAGAAGTATTGCTGTACTGCTGGATCGGCTGGATGGCGTGATCGAGCAGCTCTTGCTTCCAGGAACCGAGCTGCGAGCTGGTCCAGTTGCCATAGATTCGCTTGTAGATGACGTTTCCGAGGCCAGAAGCCTCCTGGAGGATGGTGTTCGCATATTTGCTCGAGATGTTCTCGGCATCGATGAGAACGGCGATTTTCATATCTTTGCGCATTGACGCCCTTTCTTGAAGCGGCAGATTATGGAGGTAGTTGGAATATTCCGCAAAGGGCGATCCTGAAAAGACGACTCTAAGGGCCTATTAACTTCTGATGAAGACTTTAGACGCTTAATTCGGATTGTGGGCGATTCGTAAGGTAAAACACAAGAAAAGCAGCAACATGCCGTTGCAGATGATGGACAGGACTGCTCTGATGTGTGATCAATACATCGCCCTCGAAATAGAGTCCTTTAGCTACGATTCTCGAGCGAATTCACGCACGTGAGGATCTCGCTGATGGTCTCGTTTGATGATCTCGTAGAGGCCTAGTAGAGGAACATGGCATCGCCGAAGGAGAGCAGACGATACTTGCGTTTGATGGCATGGCGGTAGGCCCGCATGATATTGTCGCGCGACGAGAACGCGGAAACGAGCATCATGAGCGTCGAGCGCGGGACGTGGAAATTCGTGATGAGCGCGTCGACCACCTTGAACTGGTAGCCCGGGAAGATGAAGAGGTTCGTGGTCTGTCGATCGCGCGCGATGAGTTGATCACGATCGTGATCCCAGGCGCTCTCGAGGCTGCGGACGCTCGTCGTGCCGACAGCGATGACGCGACCTCCGTTTCGCTTCGTCTCGAGGATGGCATCGACGGTCTTTTGCGGAACGCTGTAGTATTCGGTGTGCATGTGGTGCTCGTGCGGGTCCTCGACATCCACAACGCGGAACGTGTCGAGTCCTACTTCCAGATGCACCGTTTCGAAGCCGACGCCCTTGTCTTTCAGACGCTCGATCAGCTCAGGCGTGAAGTGAAGGCCAGCGGTGGGTGCAGCAGCGCTCTTCTCTTCACGCGAGAAGACGGTCTGGTAGAGCTCTTCGTCGCCCTGATAATTCTTGATGTAAGGCGGCAGGGGAGTATGTCCGACCTGATGAAGGGCATCATCGAGCGAATCGAGCGGGGTCGTGAGGCGAACGAGGCGCTCGCCCTTCTGTGCATCCTCGACCCAATCGAGGACCTCGGCTTGCATGATGAGAGCGCCCGTTGATGCTATGTCTGGAGCGTTCGTGCTCTCCGTTGATGGTACGTCTGGAGCATTCGTGCTCTCCGTTGATGGTACGTCTGCATCGTTCGTGTCCTCCGTAGATGGGTTCGCGGACTCGCTGTTCGAGGGAGCAGCGAAATCGATGACAGCGCCGGGTTTCAGGCGGCGTCCCGGCTTGACGAGCGCTTCCCAAACGGCGCTGGTGCCGGTCTTCGGCTCGATATCGAAGCGCTCGCGCAGCAGCAGCACTTCGGCCGCCCCGCCCGTCTCGTGCTTGTGGCCGAGCAGGCGCGCAGGAATGACGCGCGTTTCGTTCGCAACGAGCAGATCGCCCGGCTTCAAGTAGTCGTAGATATCGCGGAAGATGCGATCTTGCAGGCTGCCCGTATCGCGCTTCATCACGAGCATCTTGCAGCCGTCGCGATCGGGATGCGGGGTCTGTGCGATCAGCTCTTGGGGAAGATCGTAGTCGAAATCTGATGTGGTGAGCGACTGAAGCTTCTTCAGCTTCTCGGCTTCCTTCTTCGCCTGCCGTTCGATCTTGCGTTGCTGGCGTTCTTCGGCTGCTTCCGCCTTCGACCAGTGGCACCCGCAGTAGTTCTGGCGATACATGTTCAGGTCGCGGCTCTTCTGCGTGGCATCCTGGTAGAAGGGGCGGTAGTCCGTGAAGAGCACTTCGAGCTGCGGATAGGGCTTCGCCGCTGCGCGCAGCATCTCTTCGATGGATTTCGTGAATTGATATGGGCTCACCGAGAGCGTCGTCCCGATAGCGTCGAATCCCTGTTCAGTCGCGAGTGCAGCAAGTTCGTCGAAACGATAGCGATAGCACGTCGAGCAACGGATGTTGCGCGCGTCGCCTTCGCTCCAACAGCTTTCGATGCGTTCATTCCAGCTCTCAGGGTCATACGTTCCCTCGATGACGGGAACGCCTTCTTGCGCTGCCCAGGCGAGCAGCGTTTCGAGCCGTTTCTGGTATTCAGGAGCATCATCGATGTTCGAATTCAAGTATGCGATGGTGATATCGTGGCCCTCTTCGCGAAGTATGCGCGCAGGCTCGATCGAGCAAGGGCCGCAACAGGCGTGAAGCAATACTTTCATGGGATAATACTCTCCTTCGAACCTTGCATATACTACCATTGAATCGTGCTGAACATCACGTCCTGCCGTGCCTCTTCCGTGAAGGTCGGAAGACGTTCGGGCGGGAAAGGAGATAGATCATGACGACCACTGAAACACCACGTTACGATACGGTGTTCTTCGATCTTGATGGCACGTTGCTGCCGATCGATATGGATGCGTTCCTGGGTGCGTACTTCAAGCGCTTGGGGCAGTTCGTCGCTGAACGAGGATTCGACAGCGAGAAGATCATCGCGGCGGTGAACGCGGGTGTGAAGGGCATGCTCTCGGACGATCCGCGCATGAACGAAGAATGCTTCTGGGAAACTTTCGAGCAGCTGACCGGCGAAGATCGCGCGACCTTCGATCCGCTGCTGATGGAGTTCTACTCCACGGCGTTCGACGAGTTGGGCGAGATGGTCACGCCGAATCCCGCTGCGCGGCGCATCGTCGAGGTGCTGAAAGAGAAGGGCTACCAGCTCTTCCTCACCACGATGCCGCTCTTCCCGCGGGTGGCGGTGGAGGCGCGCCTTCGCTGGGCGGGCATCGATGATGCGAGCGTGTTCGATCGCATCACGACCTACGATAATTCACATGCTGCGAAGCCTCATCATGCGTACTTCCAGGAGAACATCGATCTGGCAGAAGGCGACGCGCCGCACATCTTGATGGTGGGCAATAACACGCGCGAGGATCTGGCGTGCTGCGACCTGGGCGCCGATGGGTATCTGGTGACCGACTGGCTGCTCGATCCGATCGATTACGACTACAGCGATATGAAGCATGGTTCCTTGGAGGACCTGCTCGCATTCGTCGAGACGTTGCCGGAGCGTGGCTGATGGCGCACTTCGATCTCACGCTCGAAGCGACGAGCGGCAATGCGCGTGCGGCCACGTTCGAGACGGCGCACGGAACCATCAAGACGCCGGTGTTCATGCCGGTGGGCACCAGCGCGACGGTGAAGGGCATCCGCCCCGAGACTCTGCGCGAGATCGGCGCGCAGGTGATCCTGGCGAACACCTATCATCTTTCGCTGCGCCCAGGGGCCGAACTGGTCGCTGAGGCGGGTGGCCTCCATTCGTTCATGAACTATCCCGGTCCGATCCTCACCGATAGTGGCGGGTTCCAGGTGTTCTCGCTGGCGGACACGCTGAAGCTCGACGACGATGGGCTTACGTTCAACTCCATCTACGACGGCGCGAAGATCCGCTGGACGCCGGAAGAGAACATGGACATCCAGCAGAAATTGGGCGCGGACATCATCATGCAGCTCGACCAGTGCACGCCCTATCCGGCTGAATACGATTTCGTCGACAAGGCGGTCGAGCTTTCCGCACGATGGGCGCGGCGCTGTCTCGCGGCGCACCATCGCGAGGACCAGACGCTCTTCGGCATCGTGCAAGGCGGCATGGAGCTCGATCTGCGCATGAAGTCGATCGAGCTTCTGCAGACCATCAACGATGAATCGATCGCGAACGGCCACAAAGGATTCGGTGGTTTCGGCATCGGAGGCTATTCGGTGGGCGAGGACCACGCGGTCATGTTCGAGACGCTCGGCCCGGTGGCGCGCGCGCTTCCCGAGAACAAGCCGCGCTACCTGATGGGCGTGGGCAACCCGACCACGCTGGTGAAGGCGGTCGGCGAAGGGGTCGACATGTTCGACTGCGTTCTGCCGACGCGCACCGCCCGCATGGGTACGGCATTCTCTTCGTCGGGTCGCATGAACATGCGCAACGCGAAGTTCACGCACGATTTCGGGCCGCTCGATCCCCAGTGCTCGTGTCCGACCTGCCGAAACCATAGTCGTTCCTACATTCGTCATCTGGTGAAGCAGAACGAGATGCTGGGCGCGATCCTGCTCTCCATCCATAATCTGTGGTTCTTGATCCACCTCATGGAGCATGCGCGTGAGGCGATCTTGGCAGGCCGATATGATGAGTTTTTGAACGATTGGATGAATTCACCAGCTGCCAAGGACTATTAGGCATCTTGGTCGTGAAAATGCGGCCTTTCTTTGGTATTCTTAACGGTTGGAAATAGGAAGACCCTAACGGATCGTTCTGCCATCTCACGTGGGCTTGTTCGGGCTACGTGCGCACGGGCGGAACAGACGATTGGACAGGTAGATGAATCAAGGCGAAAGCAAATCGAGCTCTACTGATAAAGACCTCGCGAAGAAGCGCAAGGCTGCAGCAAAAGCAGCCGATCGTGCGCGTAAAGAGCGTGAGAAGAAGGCGAAGAAGAAAGAGAAGGCCGATCAGAGCCATGAGAAGAGCAGATCCGCTGCGATCAAAGCATCGCTCGGCGCTGCGAACAAGTCGAAGAAACGTCAGAAGAACACGAATCGACGCAATATTTGGCTGTTGGTTCTGACGACCGTGCTCGTTATCGGCTCGATCTTCATGTTCACGCCTCCGGCGGAGAAGATCAATCAGGGCCTGGACATTCGCGGCGGTCTTTCGGTCGTGCTGTCTGCTCAGACCACCGATGGCGAAGAAGTGACGCAGGAGGATATGGAGTCCGCCCGTTCGGTCATCGAATCTCGCGTCAACGCGCTCGGTGCTTCTGAAGCGACGGTGCAGGTGCAAGGCAATAACCAGATCCTCGTTCAGATCCCGGGTCTTTCCGATACGGAAACGGCGCTCGCGACCATCGGTAAGACCGGTAAGCTGGAGTTCGCACGTGCAGATTCGTTCACGAATGCGGCCGACCGTGATTCGATCGCGAAGGATACGTATGCGCAGCATGAAGCATATCGTGATGCCTTCGGCAACACTTTCATGGGCGATAACACCATCTACCGTCCTGTTGAGTCTGGTACCTACACGCCGCTCATCACCGGTGCGAACATCGAACGCGTTACGATCGGCAAGGCATCTGAGACGGGCACCGATTATGCGGTCAACATCAAGCTCGACGCCGAGGGTACGCAGGCGTTCGCTGAAGCTACGCGCGAGCTTGCAGCTGATAACGGCAAGATCGTCATCGTGCTCGATAACGAGATCCAGTCTGCTCCGGCAGTGCAGGCGGAGATTCCGACGGGCGACGTGCAGATCACGGGTAATTACACGCTCAAGCAGGCTCAGTCTTTGCAGACCGTTCTCGAGAGCGGTTCGCTGCCGGTAAGCTTCCAGTACGAACAGAGTCAGGTGGTCGGTCCGACCTTGGGTCAGGACGCGCTGATGAGCGGTCTTCTAGTCGCGATCATCGGCCTTCTGGTCGTCATGGTCTATCTGCTCTTCTTCTATAAGGGCCTCGGTACGCTCACGGCAGCGGCGATCGCCATCTTCGCGGTCTTGTACCTTGGTTTGCTCGCAACGCTCTCGGCGTTCGGATTTTTCTCGCTTTCGTTGGCAGGTGTCGCAGGTATCGTTCTGACGATCGGTCTTGCGGCCGACTCGTCCATTCTCGTGCTCGAACGTTTCCGCGAAGAGATCCGTATGGGTCGAAGCGTACGTGCCGCTTCCATCACGGGCGTGAAGCACGCTATCACCACCTCGATCGACGCGGACTTGGTCACGTTGGTCTCGGCGCTCACGTTGTTCTTCTTAGCGTCGGCTTCTGTTAAGGGCTTCGGTCTGACGCTGTCGCTCGGTATCGCATGCGACATCCTCGTTCTGCTCATCTTCAAGGCTCCGCTCATTCGCTTGCTCGCACCGAAGATCATCACGAAGCATCCTGAATTCTGGGATGTGAAGGATTGCGAAACGGCAGCTGAGGCCTACCAAGAGGTTTCTGAGGCTGAAGGCGTGAGCATCGATGAAGTTGCGACAGGCGAGGCGATGAACAGGAGCATCGCGCGCACGTATGCGCAGCGCGCAGGTGCGATAGCGGTCGCGGCGCAAGAGAAGGTCGAAGCACTGAAGGGCCGTTTCCTCAAGCGCGACATCCCCTTCATGAGCGTTCGCAGGATTCTCTTGTCGGTTTCTGCCGTGCTCATCGTGCTCTCGGTCGCGCTCGTGGGTATTCGTGGCATCAACTTCGGCATCGAGTTCGTTGGCGGTACTTCGATCAACTTCCACGGCACTGAAGATATTTCGCTCGACCAGATGCGCGATGCGTTCGCTGAAGCAGGTGAGCCTGAAGCGGTCATTCAGACCACGGTCACCGACGGCGCGGATGGCTTCCTCATTCGTACCACCACCACGTCCGCTGAAGAGGCGGCGGAGACCGCGAACAAGGTCGCTCAGCAGCTGAACATCTCGACGGAAAGCTACGAGGTCACTACGATCGGTCCTGACTGGGGCACGGCTGTTATCCAGTCGTCGCTCATCGCGTTCCTGGTTTCGCTGTTCCTCATCATCATCTATATCGCGATCCGCTTCGAATACAAGATGGGCCTGATGGCGGTCGTTGCGCTGTTGCACGACCTGATCATCGTTATTGGCGCGTATGCGCTCTTCGGGCGAGAATTCACGCCGAATGCGGTGGCTGCGCTCCTCACTATCTTGGGTTATTCGCTCTACGACACGGTCGTTGTGTTCCACCGCATCGTGGACAACATGAAGGAATCGCGCGTTCGTTGTACGTTCATGACCATGGCGAACCATTCCATCAACCAGGTGCTCATCCGTACCATCAACACGACGCTCACGTCGCTCGTTCCGGTCCTTGCCATGCTCATCTTCGGCGGCGAGACGCTGAAGGACTTCGCGTTCGCGATGGCGGTCGGTTTGATCGCGGGCTCGTATTCGTCCATCGCGGTCGCAACGCCGCTCTATGCGATTTGGAAGTCGCATGAGCCCAAGAACAAGAAGCTCATCAAGCGCTTCGGTGAGATGATCGGTGAATTCACGTATACGACCGGCATCAATATCAGCAATGCGCCGGTGCCAGCTGCAGCTGCTGCGAGCGCGAGCGAGGGTGCCGCTGTCGTTGAGGCGTCCGACCAGAAGGCGAAGGCACCGTCGAAGAAGCAGTCGAAACCGCAAGAGCAAAAACCTATTCGCTACAAGAGAAAGAAAAAGGAATGAGAGAAGCAAGCGATCCTCGATTCGCGCCGCCTGTCGAAGAAGGCGCGATCTACACCTTCCAAGATGAAGCGGGCGAGCTCACCGATCTCGAGTTCTTGGGATTGATCCTTCATAACGATCGTCGCTATGGGTTCTTCTTTCCGGTAGGCGAAGAAGGCGTGTCGACTGAAGCGGGGGAGGTCGTGATCTTGGAGGTCACGGCGCTCGACGATGAAGGCCAGCCCGAATCGTTCGAGCTCGTGCTCGATGAAGCCATCGCTGCCGAGGTGTACGATATCTTCAAGCGCGCTACTGCTGGCATGTACGATTTCTCGTAAACGCCAGACCAGAGCAGCGCTGAACATGACAAAGCTAAACAGAACAGAGTAGAGTAGCGCTGAACGAAACAGAGCAGAACATCGCACCGAAAGCCCTCTTATGAGGGATTTCCCTTTTTAGGGCTATTCACTTCCGCTCACTCATTTCCGTCTCGTCGTAACAAAATGGAAGCAATTCCTGTTCTACAATGCTAGAGCGCTTTAGTTAAGAAAAGTGCTTGCGTGCGCGGTCGGACGGTAATGTCGGCGCGCAGCGATCCGCTCGTCCGTTCAGCTTGATGGAAAGAACGACGAGGTTGTTAGCGAGTCAAGAAAAGGACGCACATGGAAGATTTCTTCTACCAATTCTTCATCGGCCCCTTCGCTCAGCTTGGTTCAGGTTTTGCGACCGCAGGCACGGGTGATAATTCCTGGATCGAAGACATCGTCGCGACGGTCGATGGGTTCGTATGGGGCCCGATCATGATCCTGTTGCTCTTGGGCACGCATGTGTTCATGACCTTCCGCACGGGCTTCATTCAGCGCAAGATCCCGAAGGCGATCAAGCTTTCCGTCACGAAGGACAGCGGTGCGGGTGACGTGAGTCCGTTCGCTGCGCTCACTACGTCGCTCGCGGCCACCATCGGTACGGGCAACATCATCGGTGTGGGCACTGCGCTCATCGCGGGCGGCCCCGGCGCGATCTTCTGGATGTGGATCACGGGTGTGTTCGGCATCGCTACGAAATATTCAGAGACGCTCATCGCAGTGAAGTATCGCGTGAAGGACCACAACGGCAACATGCTGGGCGGCGCGATGTATGCGCTGCAGCGCGGTTTCAAGCGCAAGAAGCTCGGCAAGGTGCTCGGTATCCTGTTCGCTGTCTTTGCAGCCATCGCTTCGTTCGGTATCGGCGCTGCGGTTCAGGCGAATTCGCTTTCGGGTGCGATCGTTTCCGTGTCGGGCGATGCCGGCATCGCGCAGGCGAACATCGACGTGTTCGGCCTGTTCATGACTTCGCCACTGCAGATCATCGTGGGTCTTATCCTGGTCGCGCTGATCGCGGTCGTTATCGTGGGCGGCATCAAGGTCATCTCGCGCGTGTGCGAGAAGCTCATTCCCGCTATGACCATCTTCTACATCCTTGCGTGCCTCACGCTCATCGTCATCAATGGCCAGTATTTCATCGATGCGATCGGTCTTATCGTCGTTTGTGCGTTCACGCCGCAGGCAGCTTTCGGTGGCGCGGTCGGCACGTCGGTCATGATCGCCTTGCAGCTTGGCTGCGCACGCGGCCTGTTCTCGAACGAATCCGGCTTGGGCTCTTCGCCACTGGTCGCATCCTCTGCGATCACGCGCAATCCTGCTCGCCAAGCGCTCGTTTCCATGACCGGCACCTTCTGGGACACCGTCATCGTGTGTGCGCTCACGGGCATCGCGCTGGTCTCTTCCATTCTTGCGAGCCCCGAGATCGCGGCGGCATTCAATGATGGTAGCTTCCTTGGTGCGACCGCTACGCTCGTTACCTCGTGCTTCGCGCAGATTCCGGTCGTCGGCCCGATGGTATTGTGTATCGGCCTCGTACTCTTCGCGTATTCGACCATGGTCGGCTGGTCTTACTATGGCAACCGCTGCATCACGTATCTTTTCGGTAAGCATGCGATTCGTCCGTATCAGATCGTCTTCCTTGTCATTTGTTTCTTGGGTGCGATCGGTCTGCAGGGCTTCGTATGGGATATCTCCGACATCACCAACGCGCTCATGGCAGTTCCTAACCTCATCGCAGTGCTCGGTCTTTCGGCGCTGATCGCGCGCGAGACAAAGCATTATGTGTGGGGTAATCGATTAGAGGAAGAGGACACCACGCCGATCCCGATCGAGGAATCGAAATAAGCCTACTGTTGGTTCATGCTAAACTTGAAAAAAAGCTCGCATAACGCGGGCTTTTTTCATAGAGGCTCGCTTTTCTTGTGCTTGCCTTTTGTGTTTGTTCTTGTACTTGTCTTTATCCTTGTTTATTCTTTTCGTCTCTCTTTTTCTTCTATACGTGTGTCTGTGGTTTCGCTTGCCGTCTGCAGTCTCTAGTTTCGTCTGTTATCTGCACACTCACTTGTCCGGTCTTCGCTCATTTGCTTACATGATTCACTCATCGTGATCCTGCTCATCGCGACCTTGATCATCCTGACCTGGGTAATTCATTCATCCTGCGAGTGAAGCTGGGCTACTGAGTGTTTTGCAGTAAAAAGAGCGATTTTTGCTACTAATTTACGTTCGTATGCACAAATAACGGCTTTCGAGCATGATTCCGAGCTTCAAAAAGCATCTTTACTAATGCTGCTATTTGAAAACCCCAGGTCAGGATTTTAGACTTATGTATCTTTGTGCGTACAACCGATGATTTCATGCAAAAATACTCGAATTCGCTGCAAAGCAGAAAATACCCCTGAAAAGGGTGTCGGTGAATCGTGCAGGCCAATACGTATGAATGCTCGAGCATGAGGAATTGGCGATCAAGAAAACTCGTGATCGAAGACATGCGAGTGTGGTACTAAAAGGCACCAGATAAGAGTAGAGCCAGATATACAAGAGTGGCACTAGATAAGAGCTGCATCAGATACGCAAGAGCAGAGTCAGATGTGTGAGCGTAGCGCCTTAGGAATCGCTAACCTTAGTTCGACGGGTCGTAGATCTCCATGTAGCGCTCGATGCCTTTCACGCAGGCGACCAGCGTCTCGTTGACGGGGGTCTTGATCTCGTGACGCTTGCCGTAGGCCACTACCGCTCCGTTGATCACGTCGATCTCGGTTCGACGGTGCTTTTCGAGGCTCTGTAAGATGGATGGCTTGAAATCGTAAGGGAGATTTTCGCGTGCAAGCTCGAGCACCTCGTTCGGATCGTGACGCGTGAGGATGATGCCTTCGGCGCGCGCGACGCTCATGCCTTCCGCGACTGCAGCGGCCGCGGTAGCGAGCAATTCCGGGTGCTGATAGAGATCACCGTAGGGGAGTTTGGTGATGCCGCAAACAGCGCCAGTCGCCATGTTGATGAGCAGTTTGTCCCAGATGATGTTCTTCATATGCGGAGAAGGGATGCACTCCATGCCAGCGTCGTTGAACAGCTGCGCAATGGCCTCGATGCGCGGTGAGATGGGGCCACTGTACTCGCCGATGAAAGTCTTCTTGCCTTCGGTGGTCGACTGAACACGGCCGGGCGCGAGCATCATGCCACCGATGTAGGTCTTGCCTGCGATGACGCGCTCGGGGCCAAGTAGCTCGCAAAGCAGATCTTCATTCCCAAGACCATTCTGAAGCGAGAGCACGATAGTGTTTTCGCCGATAACGCAGCGGTTCTTCTCGATGCACTCACGCGTATCAAAAGATTTGCAAAGCACGAGCACCAGGTCGGCAGGCGCGAGCCCTTCGGCGTTTTCCTGCGCGGTGACATCTACGCTCTGTTCGCCTTGTGGCGTGACGAGCGTGAGCCCGTTCTGTTCGATAGCCTTGACGTGCGCTGCGCGTCCGATCAGCGAAACTTCATTGCCTGCGAGTGCGAGCGTGCCACCGATGGCACTGCCGAGCGATCCTGCTCCGAGAATTGCGATATTCATTACCCCTCCGTTCGATCGTTGCTCCTATTGTAGCTCGAACGTAGGTGACGAATATGAACACGTTCTAAATTGTGACCTTTCTTGGTGACGAATAATGCTAGAGTCGTGCACAGGGAGATATGAAAGGGGAAAGCCATGAAGGGAAGCGATCACACTATCCTGGAGACGGGGAAGATGGAGATCCCGCGATTCGATCTGGCAGACAAGGTCGCGATCATCACGGGAGTCGCGAGCGAGATCGGTATCGGCCGAGGGATCGCGCGCACGTACGCAGCGTATGGAGCAAAGCTCGTGGTTGCTGATATGGATGCGGAGGGCATCGAGGCGCGTGCGGCGGAGATCGCTGACGAATTCGACGCCGAAGTTATTCCTGTGCATTGCGATATTCGTATCGAGGAACATCGAAAGAACCTGGTCGATACCTGTATGGAGGCGTTCGGTCGCATCGATATCCTGGTGAACAACGCAGGCGTGGTGCTGAGCAATGATCAGTTGGCGCAGGATGTGACCGAGGAAGAGTGGGATCGCGTGGTCGACACCGACTACAAGGCGGTGTTCTTCCTGACGCAGCGCGTTGCTGACATCATGATCAAGCAGGAGCGCGGCAATATCATCAACATCGCATCGGTGGTGGCACGCGTCGCTTCCACACGTATGTTGCCGTACGCATCGGCGAAGGCGGCTGTGGTGCAAATGACACGCTGCATGGCGTTCGAGTGGGCGCGCTTCAATATCCGCGCGAACTGCATCTGCCCAGGCTATATCGAGACGAACATGACGCAGAGCACACTCAATAAGCCGAAAGCGTATGAAGCCATCACGCGACCGATCCCGCACAATCGCAAGGTGGGCGATCCGCTCGATATCGCTGCGGCAGCACTGTTTCTCGCGTGCGATTGTTCCGACATGGTGAACGGCACGCCGCTCTACGTCGATGGCGCTCGTTCTATTTGGTAGTGCGGCAAGACACCAGAGGAGCTCTCTACAACAGCGTTTCTAAGTTTGCTTCTGTGTCATTCTAATGATAGAATTTTCACGTTTTATCTGCGAAAAGTCTGATATAGGAGCTTATATGATTCGAAATGCTACGAAACTTGGTTTGAGCGCTTTCATTGCAGGGGTGGCTTGTCTCTTGCTGTCTCTCTGCGTTGCTACTTCTGTCGCTTTTGCTGATGAGGCAACTTCTGTTAGCGGTAGTTGGGCTAAGTCATCGGGGAAGTGGTGGTTCTCCTATGATGACGAGTCGAAAGCGTCCCAGAATAAGTCTTATCCTGCTAATGAATGGGTGAGCATCAAGGGCAAGCGCTATCACTTCGACTCCAAGGGTTACATGAACACTAATTGGTTCAAGTCGGGATCTGCCTGGTACTATCTTGGTTCTGACGGTGCGATGAAGACGGGCTGGAAGAAAGTTTCTGGCAAGTGGTATTACCTGGCTTCTGATGGTGTCATGCAAACTGGATGGTTTAAGCAGAATGGCACTTATTATCATCTCGATTCCTCAGGAAAGATGGCCACAGGTTGGAAGAAGATAAGTGGTAGCTGGTATTACTTCAACAAATCCGGCGTGATGCAGACTGGTTGGGAGAAGGTCTCAAATAAATGGTACTTCCTGGCCGACTCAGGAAAGATGCTCACAGGTTGGCAGCAGATCGGTGGAGCATGGTATTACCTCAATGGTTCTGGTGTCATGCAAGCGAACAAGTGGATCGGCAATTACTATGTTCAGTCGAATGGAACGATGGCGACTAATAAGTGGATCGGTCGATACCATGTGAACAGCTCTGGTTTGTGGGATGATACGCGTAAGGCGAGTTCGTCAGTCGTTAGTTCAGTTACCTATGCTGCAGGAAGCAAGGTCTATCATACGTACAATTGTCGAAGCGCGCAAAATATTAATAACCCCTTGAGCATCTCAGTCTCTCAAGCTAAGGCGAAAGGCCTGAGACTTTGTAAGAACTGCGCGAACATGGCGCATTAAAACGATCGAAAGTGCTCTAATAGGGAGTCGGATTTCCGGCTCCCTATTTTTTGCAGCGTGTATTTTTACGGGACCCTTTGCGTCCGCAGGGTGAGTGAGACTCGTTGCTTCTATCTATATTTATAAAGTGAAGCAACGCAGCGACGCATGAACGAATCTGCGAAGCAGATTCGTGAACAGGGAAGCGGGTCGAACGAATCCTGCGGACGCAAAGGTTCCTGTAAAAAATGTGAGCTAAAACTCATACAAGAAACACAATTTAAAAAATTTTTCCTTGACTTGGCCTATTCCGCGTCATATCTTAGATAATTGCGTGTTTTTGCAAAAACTAGGTTTAGTCGAAGGAGGAAATGACTCGTGGGTAAGCCCGAAAAATTCGATTCCACCAGCCATTATCGGACCCGTCGAAGCTTTGCAAAGATTCCTGACGTCATGGACGTCCCTAATCTTATCGCCATTCAAACGGAGAGCTTCAAGCAATTCGTTGATCAAGGCCTTGCAAACGCTTTCGCCGACATCAGTCCTATCGAATCCAACAACAAGGATATGTGCGTTGAATTCGGTAAGCATGAATTCGGAGAGCCGAAGTACAGCGTAGACGAGTGCAAAGCTCGTGACGTTTCCTACCAGGCCCCGCTGTTCGCCGAGATCCGTTTCATCAATCGTGAGACCGGCGAGATCAAAGAGCAAGACGTCTTCATGGGCGATTTCCCGCTCATGACCCCGCGCGGTACGTTCATCATCAACGGCACCGAACGCGTCGTCGTCTCTCAGTTGGTTCGCAGCCCGGGCGTTTACTTCTCTTCGGAGCGTGACAAGACCTCCGACAAGACCATTTACAATGCCAAGATCATTCCGTCTCGCGGTGCTTGGCTCGAATTCGAGACCGACAAGCGTGACGTGCTCTCGGTCCGCATCGACCGCAAGCGCAAGCAGCCTGCAACGCTGCTGCTCCGCGCGCTCGGTATCGCGGAGACCCGCGAAGAGATCATCGACCTGCTCGGCGATTCCGAGATGGTCATCCGCACGCTCGATCGTGACCCTGCAACCACCAAGGAAGAGTCCCTTATCGAGCTCTACCGTCGCTTCCGTCCGGGCGAGCCGCCTACGATCGACTCCGCTCGCACCCTGCTCGACGGCTTGTTCTTCAACCCACAGCGCTATGGCCTGGCGAAGGTCGGTCGCTACAAGATCAACAAGAAGCTCGGCTTCGATCCGGAGAACGAGACCCCGACCCTCACCGAAGAGGATATCGTCGAGACCATGCGCTACATCGTGGCGCTCCACGACGGTGAAGAGGGCTACCAGACCGACGACATCGACCACTTCGGCAACCGCCGCATCCGCACGGTGGGCGAGCTGATCCAGAACCAGTTCCGCATCGGCCTCTCCCGTATGGAGCGCGTGGTCCGCGAGCGCATGAGCATGCAGGAGCCTGACGACATCACGCCGCAGAGCCTCGTGAACATCCGCCCGATCGTGGCCGCTATCAAGGAATTCTTCGGTTCCTCCCAGCTTTCGCAGTTCATGGACCAGACCAACCCCGCCGCGGGCATCACGCACAAGCGTCGTCTCTCCGCGCTCGGTCCGGGCGGTCTTTCTCGTGAGCGCGCAGGCTTCGAAGTCCGCGACGTCCACACCTCCCACTACGGCCGTATGTGCCCGATCGAAACGCCTGAAGGCCCGAACATCGGTCTTATCGGCTCACTTGCAACTTACGCACGCATCAATCCTTATGGCTTCATCGAGACCCCATACCGTCGCGTCATCGACGGCAAGGTCACCGACGATATCGACTACCTCACGGCGGACGAGGAAGAGCACTACACCATCGCTCAGGCGAACGAGACGTTCAACCTCGAGACCCGCGAATTCGGCTACACCGACGACGACGGCGTCTTCCACAAGGCAGCCCGCGTCCTCTGTCGTACGCGCGACGCGAACGGCGTGTTCGGCGAGCCGGACGAAGTCGATCCGATGAACGTTCAGTACATGGACGTTTCCCCTCGTCAGATGACCTCGGTCGCGACCTCGCTCATTCCGTTCCTCGAGCATGACGACGCGAACCGCGCGCTCATGGGCTCCAACATGCAGCGCCAGGCTGTGCCGCTGCTGCGCCCGAACGCTCCGCTGGTCGGTACCGGCATCGAGCACCGCATCGCGGTCGACTCCGGCGAGATCCTGGTCACCCAGAACGCTGGTGTGGTCGACTACGTCGACGGTCAGACCATCATCGTCGAGCGTGAAGATGGCGAATACGACGAATATCTCGTTCCGAAGTTCCAGCGCTCCAACCAGAGCGGCTGCATGAACCACAAGCCCATCGTCGCGAAGGGCGACCGTGTCGAGGTCGGCGATGTGCTGGCTGACGGTCCTTCGTGCGACGGCGCAGAGCTTTCGCTGGGCCAGAACCTCATGGTCGCGTACATGCCGTGGGAAGGCTTCAACTACGAGGACGCTATCATCATCTCCGAGCGCGTCGTCGCTGAAGACCTGCTCACCTCGATACACATCTCCGAATACGAGATCGACGCACGTGACACGAAGCTCGGCCCCGAGGAGATCACGCGCGAGATCCCGAACATCTCCGAAGATATGATCTCCGACCTGGATGGCGACGGCATCATCCGCGTGGGCGCAGAAGTGTTCCCGGGCGATGTGCTGGTTGGCAAGGTCGCCCCGAAGGGCGAGACCGAGCTCACCGCTGAAGAGCGCCTGCTGCGCGCCATCTTCGGCGAGAAGGCACGCGAAGTGCGCGACACGTCCCTGAAGGTGCCGCACGGCGCTGGCGGACGCGTCATCAACGTCGTTCGCTCCTCGCGCCTCGACGGCGACGAACTGGCACCGGGCGTCAACGAGCTCGTGCGCGTCTTCGTCGCTCAGAAGCGTAAGATCCAGCAGGGCGACAAGCTGTCCGGTCGTCACGGCAACAAGGGCGTCATCTCCCGCATCCTCCCGGTCGAGGATATGCCGTACCTGGCCGATGGCACTCCGATCGACATCATCCTCAATCCGCTGGGCGTTCCGTCTCGTATGAACGTCGGTCAGCTGCTCGAATGCCACCTCGGCTGGGCTGCTAAGTGGGGTTGGTCGGACGCTGAAGAGACCGACGAGGTCGTAGAAGGCCCGATGCACGTCGCGACGCCGGTATTCGACGGTGCGACCGAGAAGGAGATCTCCGACGTCATCGAGAAAGCGAACCGCAATCTCGTGAACATGCACAAGGAGAAGTACGGCGACCTGGCTCGTCTCGAGTTCGTGCCGCAGCTTTCCCGCACGGGCAAGACCTGGCTCTACGATGGTCGCACGGGCGAGAAGTTCCGCGAGCCCATCACGGTCGGTCAGTCCTACATCCTGAAGTTGGGCCACTTGGTCGACGACAAGATCCACGCTCGCTCGACCGGTCCTTACAGTCTCATCACGCAGCAGCCTCTGGGTGGTAAAGCCCAGTTCGGCGGCCAGCGCTTCGGCGAAATGGAAGTTTGGGCGCTCTATTCCTATGGCGCTTCGAACGTTCTGCAAGAGATCCTTACCATCAAGTCCGACGACACGTCGGGCCGCGTCAAGTCCTACGAAGCCATCGTCAAGGGCGAGAGCATCCCTGCTCCTGAGGTCCCTGAATCCTTCAAGGTCCTCATCAAGGAAATGCGCTCACTGTGCTTGAACGTCGAGCTCGAGGGCAACGCGAACACGCATTCCGATCTCACCGCTTCGGCTGAGACGCAGGAAATGGAAGAAGAACTGCTGGGAGCTCCGCTCGACGCTGCTTCATCGCCTGAAGGTGAAGAGTTGCTGGGTTCCATCACGGCAGAATTGGATGATCTGTTGGACTTCAGCGGCGACCAGGAAGAGGCGACCGCAGAAGCAACGGAGACGATCGCTGAGGGAGAGGAGAACTAAATGACTGAATTCGATGTTAATAACTTTGATGCCATCCGTATCTCTCTTGCGAGCGCTGAAGACGTGCGCGGCTGGTCCCGTGGCGAAGTGAAGAAACCTGAAACCATCAACTACCGTACGCTCAAGCCCGAGAAGGACGGCCTGTTCTGCGAGAAGATCTTCGGTCCGACGAAGGATTGGGAGTGCGCCTGCGGTAAGTACAAGCGCATCCGCTTCAAGGGCATCGTCTGCGAGCGATGCGGCGTCGAGGTGACGCGCTCGAAGGTCCGTCGTGAGCGCATGGGCCACATCGAGCTTGCAGCTCCCGTGTCTCACATCTGGTACTTCAAGGGTTCACCCTCGCGTCTGGGTTACCTGCTCGACATCGCTCCGAAAGAGCTCGAGAAGGTGCTCTACTTCGCAAGCTCCATCATCACGTCGGTCGATAAAGAGGCCCGTGAAGAAGATATCGAAGAACTGCGCGACGAACTTTCTGCCGACCTGGAAGAACTGGACGCAGAGCGCGATCGCCTGATCGCCGCGACGCGCCGTCTTTCGGTCGATTACGTCCCTGAAGAGGACGAATTCGTCGACGACATCGATGAAGAAGAGCGCATGACCCCTGAAGAGGTCGAAGAAGAGATCGCCGATCTCTACGAAGAGTTCAACGAGCGCAAGGCGCTGCGCAACGAAGCATTCGAGGCATTCCTGAAGATCGAGCCCAAGCAGCTCGTTCCCGACGAGCAGCTCTATCGCGAGATGCGCACCAACTACTCCGAATACTTCCGTGGCGGCATGGGTGCTGAAGCGGTTCGCGACCTGCTCGACTCCATCGACTTGCAGGCGACCGCCGATGAACTGCGCGAAGTCGTCGCGACGGGCAAGGGCCAGAAGCGCACCAAGGCCATCAAGCGCTTGAAGGTGGTCGACGCGTTCCTGCACTCCAAGAACAAGCCTTCCGACATGATCCTCGACGTCATCCCGGTCATCCCGCCCGACCTGCGCCCGATGGTGCAGCTCGACGGTGGCCGTTTCGCGACGTCCGACCTGAACGATCTCTATCGTCGCGTCATCAACCGTAACAACCGCCTGAAGCGTCTGCTCGATCTTGGCGCGCCCGAGATCATCGTGAACAACGAGAAGCGCATGCTGCAAGAAGCGGTCGACTCGCTCTTCGACAACGGCCGTCGCGGTCGCCCCGTCACGGGCCCTGGCAACCGTCCGCTGAAGTCCATCTCCGACATGCTCAAGGGTAAGCAGGGTCGCTTCCGTCAGAACCTGCTCGGTAAGCGCGTCGACTATTCCGGCCGTTCCGTAATCGTCGTTGGCCCGACCTTGAAGCTGCATCAGTGCGGTCTTCCTTCCGCTATGGCGCTGGAGCTGTTCAAGCCCTTCGTCATCAAGCGCCTGGTCGAGCTCGAATATGCTGCCAACATCAAGGCTGCGAAGCGTGCGGTCGATCGTGGCGCGAGCTACGTTTGGGACGTCCTCGAAGAGGTCATCACCGAGCACCCCGTACTGCTGAACCGCGCCCCAACCCTTCACCGTCTGGGCATCCAGGCTTTCGAGCCGGTGCTGGTAGAAGGCAAGGCCATCCGTCTGCATCCGCTCGTTTGTACCGCATTTAACGCGGACTTCGACGGCGACCAGATGGCGGTCCACGTACCGCTGGGCAACGAGGCGCAGGCAGAAGCTCGCGTGCTCATGCTCTCCGCGAACAACATCAAGAGCCCTGCTCACGGCCGTCCGCTCACGGTCCCGACGCAGGACATGATCATCGGTCTGTACTACCTCACCGCTGCCCGCGATGGCTTCCCCGGTGAAGGCCGCGCGTTCATCGACTTCGATGACGCGCTGAACGCCTACGATGCTCGCTCCGAGCTTGATCTGCAGGCCAAGATCTGGGTCCGTCTGAACAAGGACACGCAGGTCGCGAGCGCCTTCGGTGAATTCGAAGAGCACAAGGCCGGCGAGCGCATCCAGACCACCATCGGCCGCATCACCTTCAACGCGGTGCTGCCGGACGATTATCCGTTCCTCAATTACGAGATGAACAAGACCGAGATCTCGCGTCTGGTGGAGGATTGCTGCAACCGCTACACCACCTCCGAGATGGAACCCATCCTGGACGGTCTGAAGAGCTCTGGCTTCCACTACGCCACCCGCGCAGGCGTTACCGTTTCGGTCTATGACGCCACCATCCCGCCTCAAAAGGACGAGATCCTGGCCGCGGCGGACGAGAAGGTCGTTGCGATCGACGAGGACTACGAGATGGGCCTCATGAGCGACGAGGAACGCCACAAGCAGATCGTTGACATCTGGAACGAAGCTAACGACGAAGTTGGCGAGGCCATGGCGGAGAACTTCGACAAGTTCAACCCCATCTACATGATGGCCTTCTCCGGTGCTCGTGGTAACATCAAGCAGATTCGTCAGCTGGCGGGTATGCGTGGTCTTATGTCCGACCCGAAGGGCGAGATCATCGACCGTCCGATCAAGGCGAACTTCCGCGAAGGCCTCTCCGTTCTGGAATACTTCATCTCTACGCACGGCGCACGTAAGGGTCTTGCTGACACCGCGCTGCGTACTGCTGACTCTGGTTACCTCACCCGTCGTCTCGTCGACGTCGCGCAGGATGTCATCATCCGCGAGATCGACTGCGGCACTACCGACGGCATCGAGTGCAACCTCTTGAACGTCAAGGGTGAAGTAGACGATTCCCTGGTCGGCCGTTGCTTGGTCGATCCGATCGTCGACCCGAACACGGGCGAGATCCTGCTCGAGGCGGGCGAGTTCGTGAGCTCCGTCGCGCAGCTGAAGTCCTTCGTGGACGCAGGCGTCGAGACGCTCACGCATCGTTCCGTCATGACCTGTCACGCTGAACATGGCATCTGCCAGAAGTGCTACGGTTGGGACCTGGCCACCTCGCGTCCGGTCAACATCGGCACCGCGGCAGGTATCATCGCTGCTCAGTCCATCGGCGAGCCGGGCACGCAGCTCACCATGCGTACGTTCCATACCGGCGGCGTCGCGGGCGAGGACATCACTCATGGTCTTCCTCGTGTCACCGAGCTCTTCGAGGCGCGCAAGCCTAAGGGCCAGGCGACGCTCGCGGAGATCGCAGGTACGCTGCAGGTTTCCGGCGACAAGAACAACAAGATCCTCACTATCCACGACCAAGAAGGCAACATCCGCGAATACGTCGTTTCGGCTCGCGCTCAGTTGCTGCCGGGCGTTGAAGATGGTTGCGAGGTCGAGGTCGGCCAGCAGCTCACCAAGGGTTCCATCAACCCGCACGACCTGCTGCGTCTTACCGACCCGAACACCACGCTGCGCTACATCGTCAGCCAGGTCCAGGACGTGTACGTTTCTCAGGGCGTAGACATCAACGACAAGCACATCGAGGTCATCGCACGTCAGATGCTGCGTAAGGTCGCTGTTGTCGATCCGGGCGATTCCGATTATCTGCCGGGTCGCCAGGTGAACCGCTTCGAGTTCGAGAAGGTCGTTAACGACCTCATCCTCGAAGGCAAGAATCCTCCGGTGGGTCAGCCGCTGCTGCTGGGCATCACCAAGGCTTCGCTGGCAACCGATTCGTTCCTCTCCGCTGCATCGTTCCAGGAGACCACCAAGGTTCTTACCGATGCTGCGATCGAGGGCAAGGTCGATACGCTGCAAGGTCTCAAGGAGAACGTCATCATCGGTAAGCCGATCCCGGCTGGTACTGGTCTCAAGCGCTACAAGAATGTCGATATCACCTACAAGGGCGTGCCGGTCACCGCGAACGATTCCGATCGTTTGCCCGACTCCGCTCCGCAGGCACTGCGCGACATCGAAGAGCTGCTGCCGCAGCCGCAGGATTGGTCGCTCGACGGCACCGATTACATGGGCGGTTCCGATTACGCGAGCTACTTCGCATCCATCACCGCTGGTTATCGTGCGAAGAACCTCACCGATGAAGAGGCTCGCCTCTACATCTACGACGACTTGGGAGTTTCCCAGCGTTGGGCGAACAAGTTCTCCGAGGCAGGCATCGAGACCGTGGCTGACCTGGTCGGTCACACCGAAGATGAGCTGCTGCGCATCGAAGGTATCGGCACCAAGGCGATCGAAGAGCTGAAAGCTGGCCTCGAGAGCCACAACCTTTCGAAGGTCATCGAAGACGACTTCTCGGCTTCAGCTGACGACATGAGCCAGCTGCTGGACATGGTCTTCTCGCCGGACGATACCGTGTTGATCGGTGGTGACAAGCCAGCAACGTTCAGCACTGATGGCGAGGACATGCTGGGCGAGGCACTCCCGCCGCGTTCTTACCAGCGCAACCTCGACGAATTGGACGAACTGCTCAATTCCGTCTCCGATATGGGCTTCGGCGTCATCGATCCCGACACGTTGGGTGGCGACGCTTCGGCAAGCTCGACCGACGAGGCTTCTGAGGAATAACGCACCCAAGCGTTCAGGCCAGATTCAAAAACACGCGTCTCGCATTCACGGGGCGCGTGTTTCGTTTAGAAAGGCATTTCATGAGCTCTCTGCTCTTCAACGACATCACGGTCCTGACCGAAGAAGGTAAGACCATACCGCACGCCTATGTGGCCGTAGAGGAGGGGAAGATCGCGCACTTCCAGCTCGAACGCCCCGAAGGCACGTTCGATCGCGTCTACGATGGGCGAGGCAAGCTGCTCATGCCGGCGCTCTACAACGCGCATGCGCACGTACCCATGACACTACTGCGTGGGCGCGGTGACAATCTGCCGCTCGATCGCTGGCTGAACGAGGCTATTTTCCCGTTCGAGGACCACATCACCGAAGATGATGCCTACCATGGCACGCTGCTCGGCATCGCCGAGATGCTGCGCTTCGGTGTGGTCTCGTTCACTGACATGTATTTCTGTACAGATGCACGTGCACGCGCGGTGTTGGAGAGCGGCATCAAATGCAATCTGTCCGACTGCGTGGTGAGCATGGAGCCCGGCGTGACCTATTACGACCTGCCGCTGTGCGCCGAGAATGAAGCATGGATCAAGAAGTACCATGGGGCGGCCGATGGCCGCTTGCTCATGGATATGAGCTTGCATGCTGAATACGCCTCCACGCCCGAGATGGTGGCGAGCCTCGCGCAAGCTACGAAGGATGCAGGTCTGCGCATGCAGGTGCACGTGAGCGAGACGCGCAAAGAGGTGCAGGAATGCCTCGATCGTCATGGCAAGACGCCACCGGCATATTTGGCTGATCTGGGGCTATTCGACGTTCCCACCACGGCTGATCATTGCGTCTGGTTGACCGAGGACGATCGTCGCATCATGGCGGACAAGGGTGTGTTCGTGGCATGTTGCCCAGCATCGAACGCGAAGCTTGGCAGTGGCATCGCGAACGTGAATGCTATGAGAGATGCGGGTATCACGCTGTGCCTCGGCACCGATGGCGTGGCCAGCAACAACAACCACAACATGTTCAAGGATCTCTACTTGCTCTCGCTCATGCAGCGCGCAGGCGATGCCGACCCGGTGTCGCTCTCGGCAGAAGAACTCATAACCATCGCGACGCGCAACGGCGCACTCTCGCAAGGGCGTCAAGATTGTGGCCTCATCCAGGTGGGTGCGAAGGCTGACCTGGTCGTGCTCGACATCGACACGCCCTGGATGCAGCCCGTTCACACTATGGCGGAGAACGTGGTCTATTCTGCAGAGGGTTCAGACGTGGTTTTGACCATGGTTGATGGTAAGATTCTCTATGAAAATGGCGACTATTTGACGATCGATATCGAGAAAGAGATCGCAGAAACGTGCGCGGCGCGCGATGCGATCTTGGCGCGCATGAACTGATCGCGCTTTGAAGGAACGTGAAGCATGGAAAAGACCTACCTCACTGAAGGACAAGAGCCTGAAAGCCAGATGGGCGCGGCGCTCGAGTCGCTCGCGCATACCATCCATGTGCGTCATGAAGCAGCCGATCCGCAGAGCTATACGTATCGCCTGCTGTCGGGTGATATCGACGACCTGCTGAAGAAGTTGGTGGAAGAGGCGCATGAGACCACGCTGGCCGCAAAGGATGTGCTGCGTGCGGATGCGGCGCCCGAAGAGGTCGATCATCTGCGCTATGAAGCGGGCGATGTGGTCTACCATCTGCTCGTGCTGCTGGAGCGCTGTGGTATCAGCCTTGATGAATTCGCAGCGGAGATGAACACCCGCATGACCGAGGACGAGATCGCATTGCGATCGGGCGTGGTCATGCTGAAGCCCGATTTCGTCAATCGAGGCTCGAATCACTAGAGATTTTACGGGCCGGTCGTACGCACGATCGGCCTGTTCTTCGTTTGATGCGCGCCTGTGCATCATGCATGAAAGGAAACGACGTTGACCGTACTTTTCGGAACTGATGGCGTACGCGGAGTGGCGAACACCGAGCTCACGTGCGACATGGCTTTCAAGCTCGGCCAGGCAGCCGCGCGATTCTTGGGCAAGACCATCGCGGTCGGTAAGGACACGCGCCTTTCGGGCGACATGCTGGGATCGGCGCTGAATGCGGGCATCATGAGCATGGGCGGCACTGTGCTGGATGCGGGCATCATCCCGACGCCTGGCGTAGCGTTCCTCGTACGCGAGCTGCATGCCGATGGTGGCATCGTCATCTCGGCATCGCACAATCCTCCCGAGTACAACGGCATCAAGTTCTTCGACGCGTCCGGCTTCAAACTGACCGAAGATGCTGAAGACCAGGTCGAGAAGTTCGTGTTGGACGGGGGAGCGCAGGCAGCAGACCTGCCTTCGGGCGATGAAGTAGGCGTGGTGCTCCCCGTCGAAGATGCGTGCGATCTCTACATTCAGCACGCTATTTCCTCGCTGCAAGACAAGTCGCTCGACTTCTCGCAGCTCACCATCGCGCTCGATACCGGTCATGGTGCATCTTCGCTCACTACGGCTGCGGCGCTCGAGCAGTTGGGTGCGACCGTGCACGTGATCAATGATGATTTCAATGGCATCGACATCAACGTGCAGTGTGGCTCGACCCATCTTGAACCCGTACGTCAGCTGGTCGCTGAAAAGGGAGCCCACATCGGCATCGCGCATGATGGGGATGCGGACCGTGTCATGTTCGTGGACGAGTTGGGTAACGAGATCGATGGCGACGTGGTCGAGACCGTGTGCGCGCTCGATCTACAGAAGCGCGGATTACTGCGAGACGATACGGTCGTGTCGACCGTCATGTGCAACCTCGGTTTTACGAAGGCCATGGATGCGGCGGGCATCACGGTCGTGCAAACTCAGGTAGGTGACAAGTACGTACTGAACGAGATGCGTCAGCGCAACGTGGTGATCGGCGGCGAACAGAGTGGCCACATGATCTTCCTCGATCATAATTCGACCGGTGATGGACTCATCACGGCGCTGCAGTTTTTGGCAGCATGCCTGCGCAATGCGCAACCCGTCTCTGCTACGGCAGCGCTCATGCAGCGCTTCCCACAGGAGCTCATCAACGTGCGTGTTACCGACAAACAGGCTGCGCTCGAAAGCGCGGTCGTGTCTGATGCGATCGCGCAAGCGGAAGCGAAGCTGGATGGCTCGGGTCGTGTGCTCGTGCGTCCTTCTGGCACCGAACCGCTCGTTCGCGTGATGGTGGAGGCCGCCACCCCCGAAGAAGCCCTTTCCTACGCCCAGCAGATCGCCAGCGTGATCGAAAACGAGCTCGGGGTGTAGAGGGAAATCTCAGCACTTCCTTCATGGAAGGCGATTGCTCGAAAAGCCAGCATATGCTGGCTTTTCTTTTAGTGAGCACGCTCATCGCAAATTAAAAATGTTGCTCAACAAAACTTACGGTATGTAACGTAAGATTCAATCGAAATCACATGATCAGGCTTTTCATTCTCGGCAAAAGAGTTAGAGATAAACCTTTTGTGCGGCATGGGCAGCAGGAGTGAATGAGCTTGACAGCTCATTCACTCCTGCAAGATTCATGTTTACTCGATCTTGGATCGAGCGCATATGAAGGATTTCACAATGAAGCGTTTAAGAGTCTGTGGTCTCAGTTGAGAAAGGGGTAATGATGACATATGACAACTCGTTGATTCACCGAGGAGGGGTTGAGCTCAGAGAATCGCACCTTGATCCAGTGCGCAAAATTTGGTCTAGTAAGACAAAATTTCTGCTCGCTTCTTTTTTGTTCGCTCTTCTTCTTGTGGTGACGCCTATTCAATTTGCTCATGCGGCAGCTTCATCGGTTGATGGCGTGAATTACACGTATGAAGAGACCGAATCGGGTCTATTGCGAATCACGGGAATAACAAGCTCAACGAAGACGGTTGCTAAAGTTCCTGCATCGATTGACGGAAAGAGCATAACCGAGATCAATATTAGCAACAATACGCCTCATGCAACTGGCAACGATCTCGGGAAGATAGAATCGCTCGATCTTTCCAACTGTCGTCAACTCACTAGACTTGATTGCGACGATAACGATCTCATTTCTTTGAATGCGTCGAATTGTACAAAGTTGGTTCATCTGTCATGTAATGGCAACAAGATTTCGTCGTTGAGCGTTAGTGGCTGCTCAAATCTCGAATTGCTCTGGTGCTCAGATAACCGCTTGGCAAAGTTGGATGTTTCGGCATGCAAGAAGCTTATACAGCTTGGATGTGCTTACAATCAGTTATCTAAACTTGATCTTTCAAGCAACGCTGAGCTTGGGATCCTCGATTGCATGGGTAATCATCTTTCGACTCTAAATGTTTCAAGATGTACGAAGCTCGAACATCTTGACTGCCAAGACAACGAGCTCACATCTCTCGATGTGTCTGCATGTAGGGCTTTGGCTGACCTATTTTGTACGGATAACAAACTAACTTCGCTCAATATTTCGAATTGCAAAGATCTGTTTATGTTGAATTGCGCTGGTAATAAGCTTGCTTCATTGGATATCAGTAAGAACAAGCAGCTCTGGTCTTTGTATTGCGCGAATAACTATATTAACAACACTGCTGCTCTTGAATCTTGGATAGCGCAAGATGATAGAGAGGGCCAAGTTCTTCCCCAAAACGGAAAGGGCCGTTGGGCTAAAGGTTCCAAAGGCTGGTGGTACAACTACGGAAATGGCAATTATGCAAAAGGCTGGATGAAGCTCGGTAAAGCGACCTACTATTTCGACACGAACGGTTGGATGAAGACAGGTTGGCAGAAGATCGACGGAGAATGGTTCCATTTCGCTTCTTCTGGGGCTCTTCAGACGGGTTGGAAGAAGATAAGCGGTAAGTGGTATTACCTCAATCCCGAGGATACTGTTTTGGGTTGCATGTTAACAGGGAAGCTCGAAATCGATGGAAAGACCTATTTCCTCAAAGATTCTGGCGCAATGGTGACGGGCTGGAATCGTGAAGGAGGAAACTGGTACTACTACAATGCATCAGGAGCTATGACTACAGGCTGGCAAAAGGTAAAGAATACTTGGTATTACATGAATGCAGAGGGCATCATGCAAACAGGTTGGCTCGACGATGCAGGTAAGACCTACTATTTGAAGTCTTCTGGTGCAATGGCAAAAGGCTGGTCGAAGATCGATGGGGAGTGGTATTACTTCAATGCATCTGGTGCGATGAAGACAGGTTGGCTCAAGAAGGGTAGAACTTGGTATTATCTCGACTCTGATGGCGTCATGCAGAGCGGCAAGCAACTCATATCTAACAAGCCTTATTTCTTCAATGCATCTGGTGCGTTGCGTACTGGTTGGATCAAGGATGATTCTGACTGGTATTACTACACTGCTGGAGGTGTATTGAAAACCAACGCTTGGATCTCTGGGAAATATTGGGTCGGCGCGGATGGTGTCATGGCTACCGAGGCTTGGGTTGATGGCAATAGGTACTATGTTGGTGAAACCGGGGCTTGGGTGAAGAACGTCTAAGGTTTTGCGGAGTCATTTCGCCACTGAATGATGTGCGACCGAGAAGACCGCAAAAGCATTCATGCTTTTGCGGTCTGCTTTTGAAAGGGAATCTTATGAAAGGTAGAAAAAATCAGAAGATCATTGCGGTTGTTATCGGTTGTGTCGTTGCAGCTGCATTGATCGCATGTGGGTTAGTTCTCTTTCTTCAAGCTGAGCATGAAAAGAAAGCCCACACTCCTCTTTCGTTGTCCTTCTCTTTTGAAGCGCCAGAGCACGATCCTTTAATAGGATCAGGCGTACCGATAAGGATCGAGGGGACCGACCTTGACGGTGAGCCTGTTTCTGAAAATGCGATCATTAGCGAAGAAGAAGATTCGGTCATGCTGTTGAGGGGTGAATACGATATCACGGTCGTAGGATCGCCCGTGAGCGTTGAAGGGAATATCTATTCTGTTCCTAACGACCCTTTTCATTTGCTGATCGAGGAGGGGAGGATCTCTTTGAATGGCAGAGCGATCGATGCTCCTCAAGACGGGTCTAGTGATTATGCTCTTCCGGCGATCTCTCTCACTTCGATCAAGCCAGAGAATGTGACCGATGCTGAGATCGAGGCTGTACGCGCATGGATGAAGGAATATGATGTCGAAAGCGATTCGATTGACGAATATGTATCTTTGATCGAAGCAAGTCGAACTACTGCTCTAGAACAAGTTAGGGTTGAGGAGCTTGAAGCATGGCGCACTAAGGTGTCAGGAGATTTTGGGGGAACAGGTATTGGTTCACCAGGTCAGTATTCTATTTCTGCATCAGTGGATGGCGACAAGCTGATCGTAACAGGGAATCTGCAAAAGATAGGAAGCATGGGTTATTCTGGTCGAGCTAATGGACAGGAATGGCATTTCGTACTTACTTCTAATACGGTCTACGGAGGCATCGAAGAAGATTTCATTCCGGAGACAAGATCGCAATTCTTGAAATGCTTCCCGAACTCCTTCGTCTCATTGAGTATCACGGTCGACAATGGATATGTGACGAAGCTCGTAACAAGTGCATGATGCTTTCGTCATTCATCGAGGAAGGCAGCAAAAGGAGAGATGGGTTCCATTGTTCTTTTAGCTTTTGCGCAAGTTGCCTGTTCATAAAGTGGTTTCATTTGTTAAAATCAATTTCACCACACTGTCAAGCCGAGCGATCGGATGACGAACGATCATATACGAGAACAACCAACGGCTATGAGGGCGTTTGCTTTCTTGGTTGGTTCTGCTTGTGTATGATCCCCAGACAGTGTGGTAACTGCGCGAACGCCCTTTTAACTGTGGTGCTTCGCGATCATACGTGATGGATCGTTCATTTTGTTGAGCAACAAGACGAACAAGGGCCAGAAAGAACCGAATCCTGATGAAGAAGATGAAGACACCGAAACGTTTTCGTTCCTCGCGACTACTTCTTTCGCTTGCTACTGGGTCTTTCGTTTTGGTGCTGGTTGGCGCAACGGTCTATGCGACTGCGCTTCCTGGTGTTTTTGTGGGTGACGATGATCGCCCTTTCTTTAGCGGTGCTCTTTTTGGCGATATAAGCTTCGCGGATAGTGATGCTTCGGGCGAAGCCGATGCTGTAGAACTTCAGGGAACCACCGGTGGTGCAGGTCTTCAGGGGGCCGACTCCCTTACTGCCACTCCGAGCCTGGCATCGCTTTCTTTTGCCGCCATGACGCCTGTTCTTGATAAGGTTTCTTCTCAGGTGATCGATACATCGACTGCCCTAGAGAACGACACGATCAAAAACGCATCTTCATCTCAGCAAAGCTCCAACCAATCTCAAGGCTCTGATCAATCGAGCGATTCGGGCCAATCGCAAGGATCCTCGATCCAGGCAGCGGCTGAGGCCCCGGCTTTCAGCGAGGAGGCTGAAGCGGCGTTTCATGCTCACCTGGTGAAGTATCGCGACATGATGATAGCTGACTATGAGTATCTGGCCGAGATCTACAACTACATCTATACATCATTGGAAGCTGGAGATGAGTACATTGAGCCTTATCCGATAAACGTTGAGACGTATATCAAGCAACTCGATGGCAGAAGGGTCGCGAGCTACGATTGCTATTACAATGGTGAACTCATTTCAGAAGGCTCTAAGTGGCGAGAAACGTACGATAAGCTCACAATGACCTACCACGATCTCGTCAATGCGACATCGATGTTGAGGCAGATCAATGGGGGATATGCGACCGAAGTACGTAAATGGATCAAGTACTATGCTGATCATGGCGTCGATGCGATGACCGAATTTCGACAAAACTACTCTCAGATTAAACTCTGATCGAGACTTGATTTATGGGCGAAGAAACGATCATCGAGCTCTTCGTAGAGCCAGAAGCTGACTTTGTGCACGGCACTGACACGTCTTCCTTGCGTGTCGTTCGCTTGCATGATTTCGCATCACCCTTCACGCTGTCCGATAAAGAGTATGATCCCTACTTGCGAAGGATGGCGACGCTCTTCGTAGATGAGGACCGCATGCGCGAAGGCAGTACGGGGAAGGTGTTTCATGCGACAAATGCTTTTGGTGAACAGTTTGCGCTCAAGCTTTATGATGTTTCGCTCGATCGAGAATATGAGGTGCATCGTAGGGTCTCGGAGATAAAAGGTTTTCCAGCGCTCTATGGGAAAGCGTTGATGGACGGTCATCCAGTGCTCGTGATGGAGTGGGTAGAAGGCGAGGATCTTTCTCGGTTCGCTGCGCGTTTTGTGATCGACGACGACGGAAGACTCTCTCCTCTCACGGTAGCGCGCCTGGGGCGCGATCTGTTCAATGTGCTCGCACGAACGAACGTGTTAGAGGGCGACCTGATTCATGGTGATCTGTCTTTTAGGAATGTGCTCATCTGCACAGTGCACCAGTCTTTCGAAGATCAGGTGCGACAAGGGTCGTTCGATCTGCGCTTGATCGACATGGGTTCGGCTCGTTTCGCCGATGGTTCATCGCAAGAGCAAGGCGAAAAGACCCGCAATGATGCACTTCTTGATGAGCCTATTCCTGCAACGCCGCAATTCGCAGCACCTGAACTTCGAGCTGATGAAGGCGTTGGGGATGCACGGGAACGATCTGCACGAGGGACCGTGCGGAAGAAGCCTGCATGCACGCCAGCTGTTGATGTGTATGCTGCAGCGCGCATCCTTATGGATCTGCTGTGTGGTAGCGATGTTGGTTCGATCACGACAGTTCACGCTTCTGAAGCCGAAATCGCAGCAACGCTTCTGCGTGAGCCGGAGGTGGCGGTCGCGGTGAACCGCGCCTCTTCAGGGTTGGCTCCAGCGCCGACGAGCGAAGAGGTCATGCTCGCGCTCGTGCAGGTGGACGAGATGTTGATGGAGCTGCTTCGCTGCGGACTCGATCCTGATCCCGCGAAACGTCCTTCTGCTGCTCAAATGCGCGATTCGCTCGATTCTTACTGCGCATCGTATGTGGATAACCTCGGGCATGCGATTCGGGGCGAGGAACTCGATTCTTGCGACGCGCCGTTCATCTACAAAGGCATCGATCGTTTCTCGCTTCATGCACGTAATGCGATCCGCGTTGTAGGCAAGAGTCTTTCATTCGGGCTGTTGGCGGCCATCATCGCTATCACGGGCATCCTTTCGGGCATGAATGAGTTGAAGGTCGATTGGGGGACTTTTGCTTTAGAAGGATTCAACGTAGAGACGCTCGTTGCTGCGCTGCTATTCCCGCTGATCTTCGGTCTGCTCGCACGATGGAAGCATAAAGGAGATCGCGCAGGATTCGTTCGCGGTAGCGCGGGCGTTCTGGTTGGTGCTCTTTGCGTGGGCTGTGTGATATCAGCAGGGTCTTTCGACCCATACCCATTCAAACAGCTTTTCGTGAATGCTACGTTCGCGTGTTCGGTGATGTCGTGGTGCCCGTTCGTGCTCGACCTGGTGTTTCCGAGCGCCTCCGCTCGAGTTCGGCGGAGCTACCGCGCGCTTCCTGGTGCGAACGAGCAAGGAATCGCTGATGAAGATGCGACGACTCATACATAAGGGTCGAAGTTGAGATACGAAGGACCCGTTGAGGAAGAGGGAAGACGACCGTGACGAAAGAGATCAAAACGCCTTGCGCTGCGCTCTTCGATATGATGAAGCGCTATGGGAAGATCAGCTATAAGGAACTTGCGACGCTCATACTTTCGGGCAATCCGCTTTCTGACGGCGTGAGTCCGGTCAGTCGTGTGAACGACCGTGCTTGGCTGTCTCGCTATATCGTGAACGCGCCAGTGGGGAGCATTCACGATCGTTATTTCGCGGAATTTTCTTCTGCAGCATTGCGCGTGGTGGCTCGTTTGAAGACGAACAAGCGCAATGCGCTTTCTAGTGCGCAGATCCTCGATCTGGTGGGCGGGGAGCACGGACAGGGGATGGTCGACGCGCTCGCAGCATGCCATCAAGATGTCTCGCTCTATCAGAACGTGCTCGATCGGTTAGCGAACGAAAGTGGCTTCACGGAAAGCGAGCGCGCGGAGATGGCGGTGGTGCTGCTCGTGACGGCGGGTTGTACGGCCGATGTACGTGCGGCAGCTTCGCAAGTTCTGAAATTCTCAAAAGCGGTGCATGGGGCAGGTATGGCGACTCCTCTCATCACGCCCGATGCGATCGTTAGGCGCAGTTCTGGCGGCCAGGCGCAAGAGAGCGGCAGCGCGACCGTTGTTCCCTCTCTCATCTTAGTCCGCGTGGTCGATGGATATGTTGCAGGTGATCCTCATTGGGTCGACGCTAGTTCTGCTGGGGTGGAGATCGGATCGCTCTCGCTCGAGGACGGCGCGATAACCGATGTGGAAGCTGATGTTTCAGGGCATCATCTGTTCCTGCATCGTGATGGCGGGCAATGGTATGCGCGCGGACTCGACTCGAAGTACGGCACTGTGCTCATCAGTGGCAGCGACCATAGCGAGCGAACCATCGAAGCGCCGCGTTCCGAGCGTACAGAAGGTGAGGGACTGGTCGATGTTCCTATCTATCCAGGGGACGAATTGCTGCTCGCATCCAATACGCGCTTCATGATCATGGAAGGCATCGCAGCCGAGTAGAAGTCGCTATCGCGAACTGCGAAAAAACGACCCGGGCATCCAGGGGACGTCCGGGTCGTTTTGATTGCCGAGCTGTTGGAGCGTATGACGCTATTTCGTTTCGGCCAGATACTGCTCGATCGCGTAGTTGGTGATGTTCGAGCGATTGATGATGCCCACCATCTTGTTGCCTTCGAGCACCGGTGCCTTCTTCAGGTGGTTCTCGGAGAGCACGCGGGTCACTTCACCGAGGTCGTCATCGATGTTGACGCTGATGACACGCTTGCGCGCAAGCTCGCCGATGTTCATCTGCATGGTCTCGCGCAGCGTGTGATCGAAGTCGTCGTTACCACGCTCGACGATGAACGACCAGGCGCTCTTGAACGCAGGAACCTGATCCGCCAGCACGCTCATCACGTCGCCGTCGGAGATGAAGCCGACCACTTCTTGCTTATCGTCGACCACGGGCACGCCCGAGATGCCATAGTGCGCGAACATCTTCATCGCGTCGAGCACGGTCGAATCGGCGGGCAGCGTGTACACGTCGGTCTTCATGATGGAAGCGAGCGTACCGAGCGCAGGTGCCATCTCGCCAGCCCACTGCGCTTCTGCAGGTTGCGTAGCCACTTGGACGGGTTTCTTCGCGTTGCTGCGGATCCACAGCGCGAGGAAGAAACCGACCGCTGCGACGATGCCCACGAGCGCGCCCGCGGCCACCATGCCATCGGTGAGCGCCTGGAGCGCACCAACGCCAGCCATGGCCTGCGAGGTGCCGACCGCAGCGTAAACGCCGACGAACACGGACGAGCCGATGCAGCCCGCGATCTGGAAACCAGTGGACATGACGGTGACACCGTGCGGGTTCATCTCAGGTGCCAGCTTGGAGAGCGCGTAGCTCTGTACCGGGCCGATGATGAGCGCAGAACCGCAGATAACCGGGATGTAGATAAGAGCCAGCAGGACGGGGTTCGCGGTCGCGATGAAGAGCGCGGTGAGCACGGAGAACACCGCGATGCACGCGAAACCAAGCGGTAGCAGCAGCCCCGGACCACGCTTGTCGTAGATGCGACCAGCGAGAGGGGATGCCACGCAGGAGCACAGGATCGCAGGGAACAGGATCAGCGATGCGACAAGCGGTGGCGTGCCGAGCGCGGACTGCATGAAGGTCGGGACGATGATGTTCATCGCGAAGATGGTGATGAGCGAGAGCATGTTCACCACGACACCCACGGCGAATGGCGGGATCTTCAGCGGACGCAAGTCGATGAGCGGCTCGGCAAGCGTGCCCTGACGCTTGATGAAGAGCACCAGCACGATCGCACCCACGACCATCGAGCCGATGGCGAACGCGATGTTGCCGCTGAAGATGGTCGAGATGCCGTACAGGATGCCGATCAGCGCGATGGCGATGAGCGCAACGGAGGGCGCGTCGAGGCGCGGATGCGTGAGGTGCGCGATGTCGCGCAGGATGATCGCGCCCAGCAGGAAGCAGATGAACGAAAGCCCTGCGAACACCCACAGCAGCATCGACCAGTCGAAGAACGCCAAGATGACGCCGGCCAAGATGACGCTCGACGAAGGGCCGAGCGTGGTCATGGCGCCCATGATGCCCATGTAGGTGCCCAGCTTCTCGCGCGGTGCGACCTCGAGCGTGATGTTCATGCCGATGGGGATGAGCATGCCCGTGCCGAGCGCCTGGATGATGCGGCCGATCAGCAGCACGGTGAAGTCTTGCGCGAGACCGCCGACCACCGAGCCGATAACCAGAAGCGCCGTGGTGGCGCAGAAGAGTTGGCGGGTGGGGAAGGAGCGGTAGGCGAACGCCGAGACCGGCACCATGACCGCCGCGCCCAGCATGTAGGCGGTGGCGAGCCATTGGACGGTGTTCACATCGACGGACAGGCTTTCCATGATCGGGGCGAAGCCTACGTTCAAGAAGGTCTCGTTGAAGGTCGCCAAGAACGCAGCGAAGGCAGCGACCACCAGGATGACCGCAGGTTTCGGTCCAGTTTTCGCTGCTTGGGTTGCTTCAGGTGTCATCAAGCTTCCTCTCTTTCTCGTAGCGCTGCGGGCGATGGGGAAGCTGGTCCTGGGCACAAGAAGAAGCGCCCCGCTTTCGCGTGTCTGATCAGGGCTTCCGAAGCGCACTTCTTAGGGAGGCCGCCTCGAACTTCTTCTGTGCCGTGATCAGATTTACGCATCGCGTGGACGCTACATGTGTCGTTTACAGTTGCTTATTCGATTGCTCTCCGATTCTACAACGAATCATTCTGCGATTTCATGCACTTAATCCGTGAATGGTGATAGACTAACAAAGCACTCATATGCACGAATCAAGCAATTCAAGGAAGGTAGGCGCGTATGTCAGGCCACTCAAAATGGGCTACTACGAAGCATCGTAAAGCCGCCCAGGACGCGAAGCGTTCGGCATTGTTCTCCAAGCTTTCTCGTAACATCACCGTTGCGGCGAAAGAAGGCGGCGACCCGAACCCCGACAACAACGCTTCTCTGGCTGCGGCCATCGATAAGGCGAAGAGCTACTCGCTTCCTAAGGATAAGATCAAGACCGCAATCGACAAGGCGTTCGGTACTGGCAAGGATGCCGCGAACTACGAGTCGGTCATCTACGAAGGCTATGGTCCGGCGGGCGTCGCGGTCTACTGCGAGGCGCTCACCGATAACCGCAACCGCACCGCTGCCGACGTTCGTTCCGCGTTCTCTCACGCTAACGGCAATCTTGGCACCAGCGGTTCCGTCGCGTTCCAGTTCGAGCGCAAGGGCCAGATCTTCATCGAGAAGGAGATCGAAGGCGGCAAGAAGGAAGGCATGATCGCCAACGGTGCTGCGGGCGACGAAGACGAATTCATGATGGTCGTGGCAGAAGCTGGCGGCGACGATTACGAAGATGCCGATGAAGAATGGATCGTCTACACCGCACCCAGCGATCTCATGGCAGTGAAGAAGTCCATCGAAGAACAGGGTGTCGTGACCAAGGGCGCTGAATTCATCATGGAGCCCACCACGCCTACGCAGGTCTCCGTCACCGACGCGAAGAAGGTCATGCGCCTCATCGATAAGCTCGAGGAACTGGAAGATCTTCAGAACGTCTATCATACGATGGACATCACCGACGAGATCGCAGCTGCGCTCGACGAATAAGCGCTCGCGCGAAGCGACGCGGTCGCTGCTCCGCTGAACTCCCAGAAGGTTTCGCAGAGATTCTGATGAAACCTTCTCCTTTACAAGACCAGGTACTTACAAAAGGCCTGGTCTTGTGCTATAGTTACAAGGTATTGCATTAACTGAACTTTAAACGAACTACAATGCAAGAGGTTGAGCTTTGACCAGGCACGAGAATATTCTTTCTTTTGACGAGGCGCGCGCTCGCGGCTCGGTGTCTTCGAATCGTCGGTCGGCTCACGCCCGTTCGGCGCAGCAGCAAACGCGTGCGAACGTCCACTCACCCCAACAACCACAACGTTTAACGTACGATCCGTCGTTCGAGCAGTCGTTCACGGCTACGGCTCGCAGCGGCTCGTACCATACCGCTCCGCGCACTCATGTTCCTGGTGGTCAGGCGCGTTCGACGAGCGCTACGGCACATCCTGCCAGCATGCCCGCGCGTCGTCCTGCAGGCGTAATGCCTCGTCGCGTCTCGAATCCGACGGCTCCGCACCGCCCGGTGCGCCCGAACGCCACCGGTGGCATCCCGCAGCAGGTAGCTCGACCGGCACGTTCGCATGTTGCGAAGGCTTCTCAGGCTGCGCAGCGCACAGCGGCAACGAACGTCATGCAGCAACAGGATAGGGAAGCGCTCATCGATCCCAAGCTTCGCGAACGCGAACTTCAGCAGCGCGAGGCCGAAGAGACCAAGCGCGAGAAGAAGTCGCTCGTGCATCGCGTGCGTGCTGCGAAGGCGGAACGCCAGTTCAACAAGGCGTTCGGCTCGGACGAACCGGTGAAGCCCGGTCCCGAGCAAAGCAGTCGCCCCGCGCTCTACGAGATGAAGATGGGTAAGACCCACAAGCGCTCCTCGCGCATGCAGAGCAGCCCCTCGAACACCAAGCGCAAAGGCGGCATCTTGAGCCGCATCGCAGGCATCTTCTCGTTCTTCGATCCTCGCTCGGATCGCTTCTCGTCCCGCGCGCTCATCTCGTGCGCGACGCTCGTGCTCGCGGTCGTGCTGCTCTACCAGCCCGTCGCGAACTACTATCAAGAGATCCGCCAGCAGCAGCAGCTCGAGGCGGAATACGAAGTGGTGGCCGATTACTATTCGACCCTGAAGTCCGAGGTCGAATACTTGAACACTAAGGAAGGTCTCGAGGAATACGTTCGTCAGGAGCTTGGTTGGGTGAAATCGGGCGAGCAGGTGGTCGCGGTCGAGGGTCTCGAAGCGCGCGACGCAACGGCGGTGAAGGGCTCGGTCACGTCCGACCTCTCCAATTCCGTGCCGACGCCAGCAACGTGGTATTCGCCCGTGCTCGATGTTGTGTTCGGCTATAACAAAGCCTAAACTTCTTCTTGCGAGCCCTGTGCTCGCGCTTCCATCTCACCTCTTTTTCGCGAAAGGCTTCGCATGATCTCTGCTGCCATCGATATCGGAACGGTCACCTGTCGTCTCTTCATCGCGCAGGTGAACGGTCGCATCGAGCGTGAGCTCGTGCGCGAATGCCGCATCACGAACCTCGGCATCGGCGTTTCGCAGACGGGCATGTTGCGTCCCGATGCTATCGAGCGCGTCGTCTCGTGCATCGCAGATTACAAGGCACTCTGCGATGCTGTTGCGCGCGAAGAAGGCCTCGATGCCATACCTATCACCGCGGTCGCTACCAGCGCAGCCCGCGATGCGAAGAATTCCGACGAATTAGTGTCCAAGCTCGCTGAATGCGGCGTGGCGCTGAATATCATCCCGGGCGAGCTCGAGGCCGACCTGTCATTTCGCGGCGCGTCCTCTGAATTTCCCGACGAGCGCATCGCGGTCGTGGATGTGGGCGGCGGCTCGACCGAGGTCATCTTCGGCACCGCGCGAAACGGTGTGGAGTTCGCGCATTCCTTCGACATCGGCTGCAGGCGCATCACCGAGATGTTCATCCATCACGACCCGCCAACGGCTGAAGAGCTGGCAGCGGCACGCGCCTACCTGCTCGAGTCGTTCTCGGAGCTGCTCGCGAGCCAGATCGAGCAGCATCCCGTCCAACGCGTCGTCGCGGTGGCGGGCACGGCCACCAGCGTGGTGTCGGTCGATCTTGCCATGGAGACCTACGATTCTGCGCGCGTGCACAAGACCGTCGTGCCCGACGCGACGCTCGATGCGGTCCTGCGTCTGCTCGCGGGCATGACCGAAGAGGAGCGCAAGGGCGTGGTCGGACTCGAACCGAAGCGCGCGAGCGTCATCGTGGCGGGCATGCTCATCTTGCAGTGCGTCCTCCAGGTGCTGGGACACACCTCGTTCACGGTCAGCGAATCCGACATCCTGCAAGGCATCATCTTGACCGAGAGCGAAAAGATTCATGCATAGTTGTGTCGCCGCGCGCATCCCCGCGCTTGAAGTGCGTTAGAATATCAGGCGTTGTGTAATGACGGAAGGCAGCATAGGTGCTTGATCTAGGAACTTTCTTATCGATGCTCGGATCCAACCCGGTGCTTCTCGTCATCCTCGTGCTCACGCTCGGCGCCACCGTCGTCAACGGTGCGACCGACGCTCCTAACGCCATCGCGCCTGCGGTCTCGACGCGCTCGCTCGCTCCTGGCCCGGCCATCATCATGGCTGCCATCTGCAATTTCGTCGGTCTGGTGCTCATCACCGCGCTCTCTTCCGCGGTCGCGCAGACCATCTTCAACATGGTCGATTTCGGAGGGAACGCGCATCATGCGTTGCTCGCGTTAGCGGCGGCCATGGTCGCCATTATCGTGTGGGGCGTGGTCACCTGGTTCTTCGGCATCCCATCCTCTCAGAGTCACTCGCTCATCGCAGGCCTCACGGGTGCTGCCATCGCGCTGCAGGGCGGCCTTGCGGGCGTGAACGGCGCTGAATGGATGAAGGTCATCTACGGTCTGGTCGTCTCGACCGTGTGTGGTTTCGGTGGCGGCTGGTTGTTCACGAAGTTGCTCGAGAAACTGTTCAGGAACGCCGATCGTCGCGCGCTGCAGAACAAATGGCGCGTCGCGCAGATCTTCACGGGCGCCGGCGTTGCTGTCATGCACGGCGCACAGGACGGCCAGAAGTTCCTTTCCATCAGTATGCTCGGCATCATGCTCGCCATGGGCAGCATGGACACCTCGAATGTGGTATTCCCGCTGTGGCTCATCATCTTGTGTGCGCTCGCCATGGGCCTTGGCACCGCGGTCGGCGGCAAGAAGATCATCAAGTCGGTGGGCATGGATATGGCTAAGCTCGAACCGTATCAGGGCTTCTCGGCCAGCACCACCACGTTCGCCTGCCTCGCGCTCGCGACGTTCACGGGCCTTCCGGTCTCCACCACGCATACCGCCACCACCGCCATCATGGGTGTGGGCGCCTCGAGGCGCATTCGCGCGGTGCGTTGGAGCATGGCGGGCAACATGGTCTTGACATGGATCCTCACGTTCCCTGGTTGCGGCCTGATCGGCTTTCTTCTAGCCAAGCTCTTCTTGCTGTTCTAACCTCGCATCCCGCGCGCCGTAATTCCTCGAAGATACGTGCTCGTGGAGTGCATCTTTTGCTATGATGAAAAAGCTTGACGCGAACGGGAGCGTGGCGGAATTGGCATACGCAGCGGACTTAAAATCCGCCGCCCTAGGGCTTGTGGGTTCGAGTCCCACCGCTCCTACCAGTTCTGCGGTCTCGGCATCCTTTCGGATGCGATGCGAAGGCCGGCAGAGCGTCTTGCACGAACACGTTATTCGCACACGACCATGCAAGGAAAGTAAGGCTCTATGTCTCAGGCAGCCACCGTCGATCAGTTGTTGAACTCGCAAGAGATCGTTGAGATGTTCGAACACGCTAAGCAGCTCGCTCCGGCAGAAGGTGCAGGCGATACGCAGATCTTCGAGCAGTTCCTGAACGAATACGCCGATCTTGCTGGTCAGGTCATAAACGCGCTCATCCCGGTCGGGACGCATCCCGATATGGAGCGCTATCTCTACGGCCCGCTCATGCAGTATTCCGAGAACGGTGGCAAGCGCCATCGCCCGCTCATCTGCGTCGCTGCGGCGCACGCGGTGGGGGGCGATCATCGTCGCGCATTCTCTTCCGCGGCCGCTATCGAGCACTTCCACACTGCTGCGCTCATCCATGACGACATCGCCGATGAAGCCGAGCTTCGTCGCGGTGAACCCTGCATGCATCTGCGCATTGGGGAAGGGCTCGCCATCAACGCGGGCGATCTGGCGCTTTCGATCGTGAACGGCATCGTCATGCGCGATCCGCTGCTCGACGACGCCACCAAGGTGCGCGTCGCGCTCGAGCTCGTTTCGATGGCGCAGTACACCGTGGAAGGCCAGGCGCTCGACATCGGGTGGGCGAAGGACGGTCGCTACGACCTGGCGCTGGAAGACTACTTCACCATGGCCATCCACAAGACCGCGCATTATTCGGGCGCGGTGCCGCTGGCGGTCGGCGCGATCGTGGGCGGCGGCAGCGAAGAGCAGATCGAAGGCCTGCGTCAGTTCGGCCTCGATACGGGTCTCGCGTTCCAGATCCAGGACGACGTGCTGAATCTGGTCGGCACGGAAGAGCAGACCAAGAAGGATTTCCGCAACGACATCACGGAAGGCAAGCGCACGCTCATCGTCGTGCATGCGCTCACGCATTCATCCGATCGCGACCGTCTCATTGAGATCCTCTCGGCGCGCACGAAGGATCCGGCGCTGCTCGCCGAAGCGGTGATCATCATGGAAGAAGCCGGCAGCATCCAGTACGCGCGCGAATACGCCGAAGGCTTGGTGCAGGGCGCGAAGGAGCGCTTGCTCGCGGTGGTCGAACCGTCCATCTCGCGCGACCTGCTCGAATCGATGGCCGACTGGTTCGTCGAGCGTCTTCAGTAGAAGGATCGGCGCTTCAATGAACATCATCGAGATACATGAACAAGGTGCAGCGGTCGAAGACCTGCAGCGTCGTTTGGCGCAGCTGGGTTATCTGCCGCAAGGTGCCATCGACGGCATCTATGAGAACGTGACGGTCGATGCGGTGAAGGCTTTCTGTCGCGATTTCCAACTCACTACGGATGGCAACGTCGACCAGAAGACCTGGTCGAAGCTCGTCGATGAATCTTATGAACTGGGCGATCGCGTGCTGTATCTGCGCTTGCCGTTCTTCCATGGCAAGGACGTGCGCGTGCTGCAGAGCGCGCTCTCGGCGCTCGGGTTCGCAACTGGCGGAAACGATGGTTTGTTCGGTCCGCATACCGAAGAGGCGCTGCGTAAGTTCCAGCTGAACCTAGGTCTTCCTGCCGATGGCATCGCAGGCGCGTTCACGTTCAAGGCGCTCATGAACCTGCGCCATTCTTGGGAGGGTAACAGTTCGTTCAGTCCGATCCCGCATTTCGGGTTCGCTCGCGCCGCTGAAGTGCTCGAGACCAACATGCTCTGCCTGTTCGGAACCACGCCCTTCACGCGTTCGGTCGCTGCGCGCATGTCGAACCTCTCGCGTGCCACCAATCCTAATTCTAAGGTCTCCAGTGCTGAATCGCTGTTGGTCGAGCCTGAAAGCCAGACGGTCTTCGTTCAGATCCTGGTGGGCGACGAGCAGCCGGCAAGCGTCGTGCCCGTGGTCGAATACGATCCGGATGAATCGTTGGCGATCCGCTTGCAACAAGCGCTCCAAAGCGCCGCCCGGCACGATCCGTCGCGCATCGCGGTCCATCTTCCTGCCGAAAGCTGGATGGAGGCGGGCGAGGCGCGCTCGGCGCAGCACTACGCTATCGTGTTGCTCGACGCCTTCTGTTCTGCGCTCGAATCGCTCGACGAGGCTTAGCATCCTCTCTTTTCCTCGGCTCTCAAGAGACGCTGAAACGCCCTGATTATCCTGCTATACTGACGATAGTGATCGTCGACCGAAAGGGACTCATGGAAGCATCAGCTCTCATTCTTGCCGCAGGCGCAGGCACGCGCATGAAATCTTCGAAGCCAAAGGTCGCGCACGAGATCCTGAAGAAGCCGCTCGTTCGTTGGGTGGTCGATGCGGCGCATGCTGCTGGTATCGATGCGGTCACGACCGTGGTCGGTAACGGTCGCGATCGAGTAGAGCCGTTGGTCGAGGACACGAACATCGTCGTTCAAGCAGAGCAGTTGGGAACTGCGCATGCAGTGAAGAGCGCACACGAAGCGCTCGGCTCGGGAGCGGGGTCGGTGGTCGTGCTGACGGGTGATTCACCGCTCATTCGTCCTGCTACCATCGAACGCTTGGTTGAGCTGCAACAGCAGCAGGATGCGGCAGTGGTCGTGTTGACCATGCAGGTCGAGGATCCGTTCGGCTATGGACGTATCGTCCGAGACGCAGAAGATGTCGTATGTGCGATCGTCGAGCATAAGGATTGCTCGGATGATCAGCTGCTCATCACCGAATGCAATTCGGGATTCTATTGCTTCGATAAGGAATTTCTCTTCGAAGCCCTGGATCGTGTTTCGACCGAGAACGCGCAAGGCGAATACTATCTTACTGATGTTCTGGGTCTCGCCTATGAAGCGGGCAAGACGGTCGTGGCGCTCGTGACCGACGATCCGACCGAATGCCTGGGCGTCAATTCGCGCAAGCAGCTGGCTGAAGCCACCGCGTGCTTGCAGCGGCGCATCAACGACCATCATATGGAGAACGGTGTCACCATCATGGATCCGAGCGCTACATGGATCGGCCCCGATGTCGCCATCGCACCCGATACCGAGATCTTGCCCATGTCCTTCCTGTTCGGCACCACGCGCGTCGGCAGCGATTGCATCATCGGCCCGAATTCTCGTCTTGAAGATACCACTGTAGGCGATGGCTGCACGCTCGAAGAGACCATCGCGCTCCAGTCGCGCATCGACGATGGCGCGACGTGCGGTCCGCGCGCGTATCTGCGTCCCGAAACGCATCTTTGCGAAGGCGCGAAGGCGGGCACGCACGTCGAGATCAAGAAATCCACCATCGGCAAGGATTCGAAGGTTCCTCATCTCTCATATGTGGGCGATGCGACCATCGGTGTCGATGTGAATCTGGGCGCGGGCACCATCACCTGCAATTACGACGGTGAGAAGAAGTGGCCTACCACCATCGGCGATCGCGCGTTCGTCGGCAGTGATGTCATGCTGGTCGCCCCGGTCAACGTCGGTGCGGATTCCCTGATCGGTGCGGGTTCGGTCATCACGAAGGATGTCTCCGAAGGGGCGCTCGGCCTTGGCCGCGCGCGTCAAACCGAGATCGAAGGATGGAACAAGAAGAAAAAGGCAGGCGAATAGTCTGCCGCTCGGTGGTTTGGGGCTCGTTCGTTGTCGTTTTTGACTAGAATAGAGTCGGTGTGAGTCTTCGATCGAGAAAGCGATGAATCCATGAGCAATATGACGAAAACGATGGCGGTCTTCTCCGGTTCTGCGCATCCGCAATTGGCTGACGAGATCGCGAAAGCCCTTGGTATCGAGTTGGGCGATGTCCATCTCGAGAAGTTCGCCAACGGCGAGATCTACGCGCGTTACAACTCGAGCATTCGCGGTGCGGACGTGTTCTTGATCCAGTCCGTCGCAGGTGAATCGGTCAACGACGCGCTCATGGAATTGCTCATCATGGCCGACGCGGCGAATCGTGCTTCAGCTCGTACTGTCACTGCGGTCATCACGCATTATGGTTATTCGCGCCAGGACCGCAAGGCTTCCGCGCGCGAACCTATCACGGCGAAGCTCGTGGCGAACATGCTCACTGCGGCAGGCGTCGATCGTATCATCACCATCGACCTGCACCAAGGTCAGATCCAGGGCTTCTTCGACATTCCGGTCAACCACATCACGGCCCTGTGGACCATCGCCGATTACTTCAACAAGAAAGAGCTCGATTCCGAGCGTCTGTGCGTCGTGAGCCCCGATCTGGGTCGTGCGAAGGCCGCGAAGAAGCTCGCGGACCTTACGAACGCCAGCATCGCGATCATGCACAAGGAACGCCCGAAGCACAACGCTGCCGAGATCACGGCGCTCATCGGTGACGTGAAGGGCAAGACCTGCATCTTGAACGACGACATGATCGACACGGCAGGCTCGGTCATCGGCGCGGTCAAATCGCTGAAGGCCAACGGTGCCGAGAAGATCTATGTCACCGCGACGCATCCCATTCTTTCCGGCCCAGCGTTCGAGCGACTTCACGATCCCGACATCGAAGAAGTGGTCGTGTGCAACACGATCCCGATCCCTGAAGAAGAGCTGCAAAAGGGCAAGATCAAGGTGGTTTCCGTAGCGCCGCTGTTCGCGCATGCCATCAATGCGGTCTTCTCGAACGGCTCCATCTCCGAATTGTTCGACCCGGATTTCGCGCTCTAGTCATGCGTCTCATCGTTGGACTCGGCAACCCAGGGGACGAGTACGCCCACACGCGTCACAATGCTGGTTTCGACACGATCGATCTACTAGGAGAAGCGTGGGGTGCCACCTATTGGAAGAACAAGTGCGGCGCGTTCGTCGCTGAAGTGAAGCCTGCAGCGCTTGGCGGGGAAGAGATCGTGCTCGCCAAACCGCAAAGTTTCATGAACCTCTCGGGCGGTCCGGTCTCCAAGCTCATGAAAGAATACGGGCTGAAGCCTGAAGATGTCATCGTCATTCACGACGATCTCGATCTCGATCCAGGTAGCATCCGCGTGAAGCAGGGCGGCGGCCATGCCGGGCATAACGGGCTGCGCTCCATCATCGACAAGACCGGCTCGCGTGATTTCAACCGCGTGCGTGTCGGCATCGGCAGACCTCCCGGGAAGATGCCCGTGGTCGACTTCGTGTTGGCACGTCCGAAAAAGGAGGCGCTCGAAGATTTCGAGCAGGGCTGCCAGCGTGCCTCGGAGGCGTGCGTCTCTCTCATCCAGAACGGGCTTGCGAAAACACAGAACACCTTCAATTAACCACTCGGCAAACGCGCCTCGATATGCGAAAATAACCATCGAACAATATGAGTAAATGGTAGGTATCCAATGTCAGCGCGTATTCAGGTCAAGCCGGTCGAGCAGGCTCACGTTCAGCATATCGCTCGCGCGTTCGACCTTCCGAATTTCATAGCTGCGACGCTCGCTTCGCGGGGGCTGGTCTCTGACGACGCCATCGAGCGCTTCTTGCACCCTTCGCTCGAGCGCGATTGGCTCGATCCGTATGGGATCGAGGGCATGGATGCTGTCGTTGATCAGCTGGTCGCTGCCATCAAGTCCCGCAAGCGAATTCTGGTCTTCGGCGATTTCGACCTGGATGGCATCTCTGCCACCACCATCATGACGCGCGGTCTGCGTGCCTTCGGCACCGAGGTCATCCCGTTCATCCCGCTGCGCTTCGAAGAAGGTTACGGACTTTCGCATGCGGCCATCGAACGCGTGCTCACCTACGAACCGGATCTGGTCATCACGGTCGACAACGGCATCGCCGCGCGCGTCGAGGTCGATCACTTGCGTGAATGCGGTATCGAGGTCATCATCACCGACCATCATGAGCCAGCCGAGCTAGTGCCGGTCGATGTTGCGCTCGTCGATCCGAAATGTTCCGATAACCCCAGTGCCATCCTGGCAGGTGCGGGCGTGGCACTGAAGGTCATCCAAGCGGTCGGCTCGCGGTTGGGTAAGCCCCATCTGTGGCGCTCGCTCGTGGACTTCGCAACGTTGGGTACCGTGGCCGATCTCATGCCGATGGTGGCGGAGAATCGCGCGCTCGTATCGTGCGGCCTTCAGATGCTCAACGATCAGCCACGTCCCTGCATCGAAGCGCTCATGGCGCAAGCGGGCATCGCGCCCGGCACGCTCACGTCGGTCAATCTAGGCTTCACGCTCGTGCCGCGCCTGAATGCGGCGGGCAGGATGGGCAATGCCCAGCTCGCGCTCGATCTGCTGATGTGCGACGATCCAGCGCAGTGCGTCGATCTTTCAGCTCAGCTCGAGAGCAACAACGACCGCCGCCGTCAGATCGAATCGGAGCTCTCTGCGGTCGCACAAGAGCAGGCGGCTCGCATCTATCGTGGTCAGCGCGCGCTCGTCGTCTCGGGTGAAGGTTGGCACGAAGGCGTGAAGGGTATCGTTGCATCGCGCCTGGTCGGGACATATCATGTTCCTTCGCTGCTCTTTACGATCGAGGATGGGCAGGCCCGTGGTTCCGGCAGGAGCGTGGGCGATGTCAACCTGTTCAAGGCGGTCGAATCGTGCAAGCATCTGCTCACGCGCTATGGCGGCCATGAAGCAGCGGTGGGCGTTACGCTGCCTGAAGAGAATCTCGATGAATTCTATCGTGCGCTGTGCGCCTACATGGACGCGCTTCCCGCAAGCTCGTTCGAGCCGAAGGTGGAAGCTGATGCGCTCGTCGATCTGGCGGAGCTCACGCTCGATAACGTGGCCAAGCTCGATCTGCTGGCACCCTTCGGGCAAGAGAATCCCGTGCCGCACTACCTTGCAGCCGGTGTCTTCCTCGTGCAAGCCAAAGCGGTAGGCGCGAACAAGGACCATCTTTCTGCGACGCTCTCCGATGGTGTCGACAGCGTCTCCTCGATCATGTTCCACTGCGCGAACATCCAGGAGCTCGTCTCGTGCAAGACCATCGTGAACGCGGTCTTCCGCGTGCAGATCGATACCTGGAAGAACTATCGCACTGTGAAGGCGGTGGTCGATGAGCTCGAACCCATCGCTGAGGTGGACGGGTGCTGCTGCGATGAAGCATGTTCCGCTTTCATACGCGATCTTATCGAGCGCTATGCGCGCCAAGCTGAAGCGGGGCAGACCGCGCAGCGTCCGAAGAGCGCGAGCGCTACCGACGAAGCAGCACGTCGTGAGGAGTGGGAGAAGCTCGCGCGCACCGATCCGCAGCTGCTGCGCGCGCGTCTGGTCGAAGCGTTCCTAGGGGAAGGCAAGCTCCACGAAGCGCAAGAGCGCACGCTCGAGTGTTTGGATGCGGGAGATTCGGTCTTCACGCTCATGGGCACGGGGCGCGGCAAGTCCATCATCTTCCATCTTTACGCTATCGAGCTCGCGCTGAAGAAGCACGAGCAGAGCATCTTCCTCTATCCGCTGCGTGCGCTCATCGCCGATCAGGCCTTCAACCTGCGTCGTGCCGTCGCGCCGTTCGGTATCTCGGTCCATGTGCTTACCGGCGCATCCACTCCTGAAGAGCGCCTCGAAGTGGCGCGTGCGCTCGAATCGGGCAGCGCGGACATCATCCTCACCACGCCCGAATACCTCGGATGCCACGCTTCCGAACTCGCGTCGCGTGCTAACGTCGGCTTCGTGACCATCGATGAAGCTCATCATGTCGGGCTCGCGCGCGAAGATTTCCGCGTGGCCTATAAGCACATCAGCGATTCCTTGGCGACGCTGGGTCATCCGCAGGTGCTCGCGCTCACTGCGACAGCTAATGATGCCATCGCCGATACGCTCATCGCCTCGCTGCCGGTCGATGTCTTCATCACCGACGAAGCGACGCGTGCGAACCTGCACCTGGACGACAAGCGCAACATCCGTAAGAAGGATCTCTATCTTGCCAGTATCGTCGCGCAAGGCGAGAAGACCATCGTGTACGTGAACTCGCGCATGGAGACCCTCATGCTCACCAAGCGTCTGCGCGAACTGCTGCCGCATCTGGCACCGCAGATCGGCTTCTACAATGCAGGGCTCACGCGCGAAGAGCGCACGCAGATCGAAGAGTTGTTCCGCAGTGACCAGCTGCGCGTGCTCATCGCCACGTCCGCGTTCGGCGAAGGCATCGACTTGCCGCACGTTCGCCATGTGGTGCTCTATCATATGCCCTTCTCGGAGGTCGAATTCAACCAGATGAGCGGCCGCGCGGGTCGCGATGGCGAAGATGCCTACATCCATCTGCTCTTCGGCAAGGGCGACGGGTCGATCAATCAATCCATCCTCTACGATGTCACGCCCTCGCACGACAACATGGCGCAGATCTATCGCGAATTGCGTCGCCAGCAACGTCAGAGCGCCGAGGAATTCTACGCTTTCGCCTTCGATGCGCTCGCGAAGAGCGCCACGTCGCTGTTCCCGACGTTCACCATCTCCATCAGTCAGACGCGTTCGGGCATCGCGGTCTTCGAAGAGCTTGGACTCGTGAAAACGCGTACCGAACAGGCGAATGATGTCACGCGCTACTACCTGCATGTCGTAGACTATGAAGGTAAGGTCGATCTGGTCGAGAGCGTTCGTTATCAAGAGGGTATGGACGAGATCGCCTCGTTCTCGCGATTCGAAGATTGGGTCATGAAGCAGTCCGCCGATGAACTCGAGCGGCGCATCCAGAAGCCGCTTCTGCCACGAAACAAGAAAGAGGGTCATGCCGATGCCTCATAAGCACGCATCTCAGAAGCTGTCGAACCTCACTCCTTCGATCGATCCGCTCATCGCCGCTGCCACCGCTGCGCCTACGGGCGTGTCGGCGGAGGAGCGTTTCGCAGTGCTGCTCGAGATGACCGCGGGATACTTGGGTGAAGAGGATCAGGAACTGCTGACGCGCGCCTTCGAGTTCGCGCGCGAGGCGCACAAGGGGCAGTGTCGCAAGTCGGGCGAGCCTTTCGTCATCCATCCAGTCGAGGTGGCCATCATCCTGGCCGATCTGCGCATGGATGTCGAGACGCTGTGCGCGGCGCTCTTGCACGATACCGTGGAAGACTCTTCGACCACGAAAGAGCAAGTGGCGGATACTTTCAGCCCGCAGATCGCCGAACTGGTGGACGGTGTCACCAAGATCTCGAAGATCGAGGTCGAAGACTTGAACGACGAGCAGGCTCAGACCTTCCGCAAGATGCTGGTGGCCATGAATCGCGACATTCGCGTCATCGTCATCAAGCTGGCCGACCGCTTGCATAACATGCGCACGCTCTCCGCGCTGCGCGAGGATCGTCGCATCTTCAAATCGCGTGAGACGCGCGATATCTACGCTCCCATTGCGCATCGCCTCGGTATCAGCTCCATCAAGTGGGAGCTCGAAGACCTGGCGTTCTTCTACCTCGAGCCCAACAAGTTCAAGCTCGTTTCGCGCATGGTCAGCGAAACGCGTCACGAACGTGAAGAGTATCTTCAGAACGTCATCGACATCATCAAGGGCGAGATGTCCAAGATCGGCGTCGAGGCGCGTATCATGGGTCGTCCGAAGCACCTCTATTCCATCTATCAGAAGATGACGAAGAAGGGCAAGGGCTTCTCCGAGGTCTACGACCTCATCGCCGTGCGCGTCATTGTCGATTCGGTATCCGATTGCTATTCCGCGCTCGGTGCGGTCCATACGCTCTGGCATCCGATGCCGGGGCGCTTCAAAGACTACATCGCCATGCCGAAGTTCAACATGTACCAAAGCTTGCATACCACGGTCATCGGACCGGCAGGTCGTCCGCTCGAGGTGCAGATCCGCACTGAAGAGATGCACCGCGTCAGTGAATACGGCGTCGCTGCGCACTGGCGCTACAAGGAGAGCGGTCGCAAGGGTGACAAGGACCTGGAGAAGCAGATCGCCTGGCTGCGCGAGATGGTCGACTGGCAGGATGAGACGAAGGACTCGCGTGAATTCCTGAAGTCGCTCAAGACCGGTCTCGCGCCGAAAGAGGTCTACGTCTTCACACCGAAGGGCAAGGCGCTCTCACTGCGTCTCGGCTCGACTCCGGTCGATTTCGCCTATGCCATCCATACCGAGGTGGGCAATCACTGCGTCGGCGCGAAGGTGAACGGCTCGATCGTCCCGCTCAGCTATCAGCTGCAACAGGGCGACCGCGTCGAGATCCTCACGCAAAAGAGCGCGAGCCCCTCGCGCGACTGGCTCAACATCGTGAAGACCCCTTCCGCACGTTCCAAGATCCGTTCCTACTTCTCGAAGATCAGCCGTGGCGACGACCTGCAGGCAGGGCGCGATAAGCTCACGCGTGAGATGCGCAAGCACGGCCTGGGCATCTCGTCGGCGCAATCGATGCGCGCCATCAAACAGGTGGCTGAAACGCTCGGCTTCAAGGACGCCGACGATATGCTCGTCAAGATCGGCAGCGGCAAGGAGAACGCCACGCTGGTCTCGAATCGCCTGCTGAAGATCCTGGTCGATCGTGGCACTGAAGAGGCGGAGAAGCCCGGCATCGGCACGTCCGCTTCTTCCACGGGCAAGATGCCACCCATGCTCACTTCTGTCAAGCGCCCGAAGAAGCACGAGACGCATGCCGACAATGGCATCGTGGTGCGCGGCATCGACGATGTGCTCGTGCGCCTGTCGCGCTGCTGCAATCCGGTTCCGGGCGACGATATCGTCGGGTTCGTCACGCGTGGACGCGGCGTGTCGGTCCACCGCAGCGACTGCCCGAACGCGCAGGATCTGAAGCGCCACCCCGAACGCATCATCGAGGTCCATTGGGCCGATAGCGCGCCTTCGGGCAACGTCACGTTCAACGTCGAGATCGTCATCGAAGCGCTCGATCGCCTCAATCTCTTGCTCGATGTTGCGAAGGTTTTTTCAGAGAATGGTGCCAATGTGTTGTCAGTTTCGTCAACGACGCACCGAGATAGTATGGTGGAGATGCGCTTCTTGTTCCAAGTGGCGGATACTTCATCGATCGGACGCATCTTGAACAAGCTGCAGTCGGTCGAGGGCGTGTTCGAGGCGCGTCGTATGATGCCCAACGCGGCACCAAGTTCGAAATAAGGGATCCGAAACCAACCATTCGGATCGGAGAAGAAGGGGTAACCATGGCAACGATCGAGGTCACACGAGGAAAGTACGGTTTCGAGGTAACGGGGGCGTGCGTCGATATCGATTTTCTCATCCTAGGAATGATCCAGAACAACACGTATTTCATCTCTGACGGGAAGGACCTGCTGGTCGTCGATCCGTCAGAAGATGTGGCACGCATCCTGCAGATGCTCGATGGACGCAAGCTCGATGCCATCATCTGCACGCACCATCACAGCGACCATGTCGGTGCGCTGCGCGAACTGCGCGAAGTGACGGGCGCACCCGTCTATGCTTCGAGGATCGATGCGCCGGTCATCGAGGATCAACCCACGCCGCCGTTCGGCCCCACGGTCGATTCATGCAAGGTCGACGTTTTGCTCGAGGATGGCGATACGGTCACCGTCGGCAACATGAAGTGGAAGGTCATCTCCACGCCAGGTCATACGCCCGGTGGCATCTGCTTGTTCCTCGATTCCGAATACGGTGAATACATCGAGCGTGCCAATGTGCTCATCTCGGGCGATACGCTCTTCGCGGGCTCGATCGGCAGGACCGACTTCGAGGGTGGCGACGATGCGCAGATGAGGCGTTCGTTGAAGCGCCTCTCGCAGTTGCCCAACGATACGCTCGTGTTGCCCGGTCACAATTCGCTCACCACGATCGGCGACGAACAGCGTCGCGTGTTCGCGTATTTCTGCTAGAGAAACGATACAATAGGGACTGCCCGCCGCGCTCGTTCGAGCGAACCTGCGGGCAGTACGACACAAGACGGCGCGAACGCGTGCGTCGGATGCGAGGAGCTCATCAATATGAAACACAAAGGGGCTAAGTTCAACTACTTCGACGCATTCGCTGCTCAGGCAGGGCTTGCGGTGAAAGAAGCCGAATTGCTCATGTCGGTCGTGGAGAATTTCGACCGTGCTGAAGAGCTCCAGAGCTACCTACCTGAAGCGCACCGCATCGAGAACGAAGCGGACGATGTGCATCACAGCATCCACGATGCGCTGCTGCCCGATTTCGTGCCGCCGCTCGATCGTGAGGACATCACCTCGGTCGCTTCTGCGCTCGATGAAGTGGTCGACCAGATCGAGGAGCTCATCCGCAGCTTCTACATGTACGACGTGCGCTTCATGCAACACGACGCGGTCGCGTTCGCGAAGATCCTGCATCGTTCGTGCGAGGCGCTCTATGATGCGGTCAAGGAATTCCCGCACGCGCGTAAATCGGCTACGTTCAAGGCGGGCGTGGTCGAGGTGAACGACCTCGAGGAAGAGGCCGACCGCCTCTATCTCGAAGTGATGCGCAAGCTCTTCACAGAAGATTCCGAACACTTCATGCGCGTCATGGTTTGGTCGTCGATCTTCGACATTTTCGAAGATTGCGTCGACCAGTGCGAGACCATCGCCGATCGCATGACCGCCATCGTCTTGAAGAACGGCTGATGCCGCTCGTTTCGCGCGCGGCAACGCCCTGCATCACGCTTACAGAAAAATAGCCTTCTTACCGCTGCGTCGGCGCTTCGCCGCCGTGCGATTGTGCTATGTTTGTCCTGTAGTTTTCTTACGTGAAGAAAGAAGGCCATGTCACTCGTAGTCGCAAAGTTCGGAGGCACTTCGGTCGCTTCTCCGGAACGTATTCAGAAGGTCGCCGATCGTCTCATCAAGAAGAAGGAAGCAGGCGATAAGGTCGTCGCGGTCGTTTCAGCCATGGGTAAGACCACTGACGAATTGGTCGGACTCGCCGCAGCTGTGAACGATAGGCCCACCAAGCGCGAAATGGATATGCTGCTCTCCACGGGCGAGCAGGTCAGCATGGCGTTGCTCGCCATGGCGCTCCAGGCGCGCGGTCACGAGGCCACCAGCTTCACGGGCTGGCAGGCGGGCATCGTCACCGACAGCGAATTCTCCAGCGCGAAGATCGAGATCATCAACGCCGACCGCATCATCGAAGAGCTCGATAGGGGAGCCATCGTGGTTGTGGCGGGCTTCCAGGGGCTCACCCATGAAGGCGATATCACCACGCTCGGTCGTGGCGGTTCGGACACCACGGCGGTCGCGCTCGCAGCAGGCATCGGCGCCGATGTGTGCGAGATCTTCTCGGATGTGGATGGCGTGTACACAGCCGATCCACGTGTCGTGCCGCGCGCACGCAAGCTCGACGTCATCGATTACGATGATATGCTCGAACTCTCCAGCGAAGGGGCCGGCGTGCTGCAATCGCGCGCGGTCGAATTCGCACGTAAATATGGCGTGGTCATCCACGCGCGCTCGGTCTTCACCGACGAGGCAGGAACGTTCGTCAAGGAGGTAGCTCCCACTATGGAACAAGCAACGATCACGGGTATCGCACACGATACGTCCGAGATGAAGGTTACGATCCGCGGTCTTGCTGACGAAGCGGGCATGGCGGCGCGCGTCTTCTCGAGCCTGGCGTCGAACAAGGTGTCGGTCGACATGATCATCCAGAACGCCTCGAACGACGGCATGGCGAACATTTCGTTCACGTTCCCCGGTTCGCAGCGCGATCTGGTCATGAAGACCGTGGATGAGCTCGCCAAGGAACTGAATCCATCCGACGTGCTGGTGGACGAGAACATCGCAAAGGTCTCGCTCGTCGGCACGGGCATGAAATCAAGCCCTGGCGTCGCGGCGCGCGCGTTCAAAGCGCTCGCCGAGAACAAAGTCAACATCGTCATGATCTCCACGAGCCCCATCCGTCTGTCGGTCGTGGTAGATGGCGATCAGGTGCAGGACGCGGTTCAGTGCCTGCACACCGAATTCGGACTCGATTCCGATAGCATTTTCGAAGAGACGCAGCTTTCCGCAGAAGAGATCGCTGCCAAGATGAACAAAGGACGATAACCATGACGTGGACCAAAGAGATCCCAGCAAATCCAGTCGTTGCCGTTGCAGGCGCTACGGGTGCGGTCGGGCGTGAATTCCTCGAAGTTCTGCACGATCTCGATTTCCCTGCCGCTGAAGTGCGCGCGCTCGCCTCTGCGCGCAGTGCGGGCAAGAAGCTCCCGTTCAAGGGCTGCGGTCAGGTTCCCGCGGGCGATCTGGTCGTCGAAGAGATGACGCCAGCCAGCTTCGAAGGCGTGGATATCGCGCTCTTCTCTGCGGGTGCGGGCGTTTCGAAGGAGATGCGTGAGGCGGTCGTGGCAGCTGGTGCGGTCATGATCGACAATTCCAGCGCGTTCCGTATGGAAGAGGATGTCCCGCTCATCGTACCTGAGGTGAATCCTGAAGATGTGAAGTGGCACAACGGCGTCATCGCGAACCCGAACTGCTCCACCATCCAGATGGTGGTCGCGTTGAAGCCGCTCTACGATATTGCTAAGATCGACCGCGTGGTCGTATCCACCTATCAGGCGGCGTCGGGCGCTGGTGCGGCGGCCATGGACGAGCTCTACTCCCAGACCAAGGAATTCCTGGAGGGCAAGGAGCTCACCATCGATGCGTTCGCTCACCAGATCGCGTTCAACGTCATTCCGCATATCGACGTGTTCATGGACGATGCTTCCACGAAGGAAGAGTGGAAGATGGTCGTCGAAACGAAGAAGATCATGCACGATCCCGACTTGGCAGTTGCTGCTACCTGCGTCCGCGTTCCCGTGCTTCGTTGTCACGGCGAATCCCTCAACGTGGAATTCGACAGCGCGATCACGCCCGAGCAGGCACGCGCTGCGCTCGAAGCAGCGCCGAACGTGGTCGTGATGGACGATACGGACGGCAAGCTCTATCCGATGCCGGGTCTGCTCGCGGGCACGAACGACACCTTCGTCGGCCGTCTGCGCAAGGATCCTTCGGTGGAGAACGGCCTTGCGTTCTGGGTCGTCGCGGACCAGATCCGCAAAGGTGCCGCGCTGAACGCCGTGCAGATCGCACAGCTTCTGCTTCCGTAGGGATTCCGCGTTCGGTCGCCCGAGGCTTCGCTGAACGCACCCGCTTCCCTGTTCGCGCCTTCGGCGCTCATGCGGTCGCTGCTCTGTGCTTTAGACCTTAAAAAAGAAAGCACAGAGAGTGGTTCAGCGAACCCTCAGGCGATCGAACACGGAAGACATTGAAGAGACGCAGGGCGGTTCGTGTTCGAGCCGCCCTTTTTATCACTGACGGTTCGTGGAAAGGGAATGGTATGAAGGGTCTTGAAGGGATCAAGGTTGTCGAGTTGGCGGGATATGTCGCAGGACCTGCGGCACCACGCATCTTGGGCGAGATGGGCGCGACGGTCTACAAGGTCGAGCCGTTCACGGGCGACGAATATCGCACGAACGCGCCAGGCTTCGGCATGGAGAAGACCGATATCGACGACCCGGCGTTCGACCTGGCTTCGATGAACAAGGAATGGCTCTCGGTGAACTTGAAGAGCCCTGAAGGCAAGGCCATCGTCTACAAGCTGCTCGAGACTGCCGATGTCTTGCTGACGAATTATCGCGACAAGGCGCTCGAGAAGCTCGGCTTCGATTACGAGACTATCCACGAGAAGTTCCCGCATCTGGTGTGGGCGCAGGTGCGCGGCTACGGCGAATACGGCCCCGAGCGCGACACGCGCGGCTACGACGCTACTGCGTTCGCATCGCGTGGCGGCCTGTTCACCACCATCCCGCAGGCAGGCGAGCACTACGCGCCAGGCAACATGCCCGCGGCCTTCGGCGACTGGAACGTGAGCGTGTCGATCACGGCGGGCATTCTAGCAGCGCTCGTGCGTAAGGAGCGCACGGGTATCGGCGACAAGGTTACGGTGAACCTTTATCATCAGGCTTGTTGGGCGTTCCAGACGGGCATCGCGGGCGTGCAGTTCAACGACGTGTGGCCCAAGAGCCGCGAGCATGCCATGTGCCCCACGAACAACACCTATCGCACGAAGGACGATGTGTGGTTCCTCATCTGCTATGGCAGCTACAACTTGTTCTACAACAGCGTCATGAGCATCATCGGGCGCGAGGACCTGGTCGACGACGCGCGTTTCTTCCCGCAGGAGAACATGGATTACGACGCGAATGCCGAGATCATTCGTATTCTGGAAGAGGCGTTCGCGCAGAAGACGTGGGATGAATGGGTCGAGATCTTCAAGGCGCACGAGGTGCCGCATTCCAAGCTGAACAACCTCGTCGATATTCTGGATGATGAAGAGGCGTATGCTAACGACATCCTCCGTCCGGTCCATTACGACGCATTCGGCGAGAAGATGCTTCCCACTAGTCCCATCAGGCTTGATTCAGTAGGCGATCCGGTGCTGCGCAAGTCGCGTCCGATCGGTTACGATACCGCGCGCGTGCTGAAGGACTACGGATATACCGATGCGCAGATCGAGGAGCTGGCAGCCGATGGCGCGATCAAGCTCTACAGTGGGCCTGCGCTTCCCGATTCGGTCTTCGAGCCCAGCTACGGTCCGCGCTCGAGGGCGGAGTAGGTGCGTTTGCGATGCGTGCGCTGATCCAACGCGTGAGCGAGGCGACGGTCGCGAATCAAAGCGACCAGGGCGAACGTCCCGCTTCGATCGAGCATGGCTACGTGATCTTGCTCGGTGTCGGTCATGACGATACGGAAGCGGAAGCCCAGAGGCTCTGGAACAAGATCTTGAAACTGCGCATCTTCGACGATGAGACGGGTCGCACCAATCTTTCTTTGCGCGATGTAGGCGGTTCGGTCCTTGTAGTCTCGCAGTTCACGCTCTACGCTTCGTGCAAGAAGGGCAATCGTCCTTCGTTCACGGATGCGGGCGACCCTGCGCGTGCCGATGAGCTCTACCGTTATTTCATCGATCTCGTGCGTGCGGACGACGTTTCCGTCGAGCACGGATGGTTCGGCGCGCATATGCAGATCAGCCTTACGAATGACGGCCCCTTCACCATCTGGCTTGATACAGATAATCTCTGATTTGAGTGATCTGGTGGGGTGTTCTTGCGTCGCAGTGAGACTTGGCCAAAGCGAGGGAGAAATCCACTTCGCGTAAGCGAAGTTAGTTCGACCGAAGCGACGCCGTCTCGCGAGACGCAGGAATGCCCCACCAAAAAAGCGGGTGAATTGGGGTAAGCACGCTACAGTGCGTTATGGATGAGGGTGAGCAGCGTGCGCAGGTCGTTCACGTCGATCTGCCCGGGCGCAGACGCCTTCGATGCGCACCCGAACGTGATGGCAGAGCCGAACACTTCGCCACACATGCGCGAGATCGCACCCTTGCCGCTCATCGACATGGTCACGATCGGCTGAGTGGCGTGGTCGTTGGCCATCTCTTCGGTGGCTGCAAGGAGTTCTACCACATCACGATGCGAATTCGGCATGACCGCGATCTTCAGGATATCGGCACCAAGATCTTGCATGTGCTTCAGGCGCGCGATCATCTCTTCGCGTGTGGGAGTGGCATCGAAATCGTGGTTCGACGCGACGATGGCGACGCCGTGTTCGTGAGCATGCGCGACAAGGTCGGTCATCACGTCATCGCCCAAAAGCAGCTCGACATCGACCAGATCGACCGTTCCTGATGAGATGAGCGCGCGATTCAGCGCGCAGTAATGTTCGACGTCGATCGCGGCTTCACCGCCTTCGCCAGCGGTACGGATCGTGCAGAGCACGGGCACGTCAGCGCCGAGCGTTTCGCCCAGCTGCTTGGCGACCTCGATCACTGCATCCGTATCTTCGATTCCTTCGAACCAGTCGACGCGCCATTCGACCAGGTCGAGATCGAGATCAGCGAAGCTCACCGCTTCGTTCACGATCTCCTCGCTCGTCTTGCCGACGATCGGAACGCAGATCTTCGGGGTTCCTTCTCCGATCACGATATCGCGAACGCGTACGCTTGCCATGGATGCTCCTTCGAATCGTTTTCGTTCATTGTACTGCAAAGATGAAGCTCGCTACGGCTTCGAAGGGGAAGAGGAAGGGGCTCATAAGGAAACGCGCGCATGACAGTTTCGCGTTAGCCCTGTATAGAAGGCCATCGATGGTAGTATGGATGCAAGGAAAAAGGAAGGAGCAGCCATGAATAAAGAGAAGATTCGGGTTGTGCAATATGGATGCGGGAAGATGTCGAAGTACACGCTCCGCTACCTTTATGAGAACGGCGCCGAGATCGTGGGCGCTATCGATACGAATCCGGACATCGTGGGAATGGACGTGGGAGACTACGCAGAACTAGGCGTCAAGCTCGGCGTGCTCATTTCTGACGATGCCGAGAAGGTGCTCGACGAATGCGATCCGCAGATCGCGGTCGTCACGCTCTTCAGCTTCATGAAGGACATCGAGCCAGCGCTTATCGATTGCGTGTCGCGCGGCATCAACGTCGTCACCACATGCGAGGAAGCCATCTACCCCTGGACCACCGCACCCGAGATCACGAACCGCATCGATGCGCTCGCGAAGGAATGCGGTTGTACCGTAACGGGCGCTGGTATGCAGGATATCTACTGGATCAACATGGTCGGTTGCGTGGCGGGTGGCGTTCAGCGCATCGACAAGATCGAAGGCGCGACCAGCTACAACGTTGAAGACTACGGTCTTGCGCTCGCGAAAGCGCATGGTGTCGGTCTCACCCCCGAAGAATTCGAGAAGACGCTCGCTCACCCCGAGGTCATCGAGCCTTCGTACGTGTGGAATTCCAACGAATCCCTCTGCAATCTGATGGGATGGACCATCAAGAGCCAGACGCAGAAGAGCGTTCCGTTCATCGCGGAGGTCGATACGTATTCGGAGACGATGGGTGAGACCATTCCTGCTGGCAAGTGCATCGGCATGAGCGCGGTCGTCACGACCGAGACGCATCAGGGTCCTGTCATCGAGACGCAGTGCATCGGCAAGGTGTACGGCCCTGATGATGGCGATCTGTGCGAGTGGAAGATCTTGGGCGAGCCCGATACGGAGTTCGCTGTCAAGAAGCCCGCTACGGTCGAGCACACCTGCGCGGATATCGTCAACCGCATCCCGACCGTCATCGATGCACCGGCAGGGTTCATCACGGTCGATCAGCTGCGCCCGATCGAATACCTCACGTATCCGATCAATCTATACGTTGAGAGCGAGCCTTATCAGCATGGTTACCTGTTCGCTGGTATCGAAGAAGAGGATGAATGCTGTTGCGGCGGTCACGATCACGACCATGAGCACGGGTGTCATCATGACCATGACCATCATCACGGTCATCATCGCGGGCAGTGTCGCCATCACGACCATCATCACGGTCATCACGATCATCGCGGGCAGAATGGTTCTGGCGCGAAGAAAGATAAGAAGAAGCGGAACAAGAAGAAGTAGCGCTGTCCCAGATGTGCCACACGGTCTTGCATCGATCATCCAGGATCTTACGAAAAGGAGCGGTATTCATGCCGCTCCTTTTTTGTCGTAGTTCACGATGAATATACAGAATCGTAAAGGATCTCGGATCCTTGTTCGACACGGTGAACATTTGAGTAGGCTAGGGAGTAGACGAAATGGACCAGCTCATACGAGGTGAACGAAAGGAGAGCTGAGATGATGATAGGGCAAGAGCATCTTACGAAGACGAAGCAGCAGAAGAAAGCAGAAACGAAGCAGAGCGCGAACGGTGGCGATCAGAAGAAGATCATCACGATCATCGGCGATATAGCCTCAGTGCTTTCGGTCATCATGTACGTATCCTACATCACGCAGATCATGGCGAACTTGAGCGGAAACCCAGGCGTGTTCTGGCAACCGCTCGCAGCGTTCTTCAATTGCTGCTTCTGGACCATCTACGGCATCGGTGCGAAACCGCGCCAGTGGCCCATCATCATCGCGAACGTGCCGGGCATCTTCCTTGCCGCCATCACGGTCGTGACCTGTTTCATCCACTAAACAGCAAAGGGACGCGTTGCGTCTGGCCATCGCTTTAGGTAGCCTTCAGGTCTCATGTGTTGGTATGTGAAGACGAATTTCTGCCAAATTCGGGTTATAGGCAAGAAAGTGTGTCCGTTTTAGGGGTGTAAGGGCAGGTCAAACCC
>CALLDI010000005.1 GCA_937998355.1 uncultured Eggerthella sp. | reverse complement strand
CCTTATCGCATGGATTACGATTAGGCTCTGGACACACTTTCTTGCCTATAACCCCGAAGAGATCCAGCTCTCCGAACCGCTTCGCGCGGGCTATCGCGTTCGTGCAGTGGTGTATTGGTCTCAGAACCCTGACCTGTTCTTGGTGAAGGGCAACGATTATGAGTCGGTGTTCCATCGTCCCGACGATTCGATCGTAGTGAACGCGGACACAAGTCCGACCGTGGGCATTTCCGAGCAGTTGACCTCGAACAGCAAGAGCATTCCGATTTCGCTTGGTGGGGACATTCCTGCGGGGTCGCTCGTTTTGGTGAAGAAGTTCGCTCAGGGCGATCAGATCGCCTGGGACAAGGGCCCGCGCATCGGTATGGCGTTTAATGTGTCTGCTGGTGACGTTGATGTGGCCCTGAGTGCTGATGCCTCGATCGCAGAAGGGGATGTCGTCGTGGCGTTCGTACTTTCGGACGGTACGCCTATCGCGCAGTCCGAGCCTTGCACGGTCGCCAAGTATGTACCCGCAACGGTCGAGTTCAAGTCGAACGTGACCACGGAGAGCAAGTCGCTCACGGTCGACGTCCATCTGACCGACCCTGCGCTGGCTGCTGAGGTGCTTAATGGCGTGCAGTTGAAGAAGGTCAACGTGAACGGTACGACTGATGAGGATACCAGCTTGGTCATCGTTGGAAACTACATGGAGGACCAGGGCGAGATCACGTTCGACCTGAGCAATGTGTCGCTCGAGGCGGGTCAAAAGCTCTATGTTCGCGTGCTGAACTATGCGAATGACATCGACTTCTTCAGCGACTTCATCACGGTCGCAGATGCCTCTAAGAACGAAGTCGTGCTGGAGGGTTCGTCGGTCGAATTGGGCACTGACGCTCTTACCGTGAACGTTTCAGGCTGCGATGATTTCGAGGGTGGCCGCTTGATCGCGACCATCGGTCCTGCTTCGGATGACGATCCCGACAGTAGAGCTCAACTTGGCCAGGTCGCTTTCACGGGTGCGGGCAGTTATACGATTCCGATCAATGCTGCACGTTTGGCAGTAGGTCAGACCGTCATGGTTCACCTTTATAAGTATGACTTCGAGGCCGATGCTACGAAATACTTGCTGGGCAACATGCTTCCCATCGTTCAGCCTGGCGCGACCGTGGTCGAGCCGACCGTGAACATCGTCACGCAGGGCATCACTGCTGATCGTACGGATGTGTGGGTCGAGGCTAATTACGATCCTGAGAAGGTCGGCCGTTTGACGCTCTATAGTTATACGGGCGATACCTGGAGCGCGGACGATCAGATCTACTCCGAGATCATCACGCCACAGGAGAACAGCCGACGCGCGACGTTCGGTGCGGATAAGCTGGTGGCTGGCGGCAAGCTGGTCGCGGTCTTGACGCTGTATGGCGGCGGTCAGGCGCAGGAATATGCGTCGGAGCCCGTTGCGGTCGCGGCTGCACCCGAAAAGCAGAAGCCAGTGGCGGCCATCACTTCTACCAAGGTGACCGCAGGCATGACCACGCTTTCCGCATCGCTCACCTTCGATGCGGCAGATGAAGGAAGCTACGCGCTCTATCGATTCACAGAAGACACGCTCGATGAAGCGCTCGCGAATGGCACAGCGACCAAGCTTTCCAGCGGTACACTCTATCGTTCGCAAACCTCCTGGTCGCTCTATATGGGAACGGGCAAGATCGCCGCAGGCGATAAGCTGCAGGTGGTTTTGGAAGCAGGTGGCGTAGAGGGTCGTTCGAACGTGATGACGGTCGAGCCCTCTCCCGATTGGGGCACGCCCTATGTGGCGTTCAACACCTCCGCCGTCCAGGTGGGCGCGACCAGCATTCCGATCACCGTCGATTATGCTGATGAATACGAAGGCATGGATGATTTCTATTGTGACATCAGCGTGTATCAGGTTTCCCCTTGGTATACCGATGACGAGATCGAAGATCAAGAACTGTGGGAGAATTCCTATCTCACGCGTCGCGTTGGCCAGCTCAACTCCACGCTCGGCCAGGTCACGCGTGGCGAGCTCGAGTTGAATCTCTACGATTGGGTCGATCTCGAGCCTGGTATGCGTCTGTTCATCAAACTGCGCTTGCCTCATGTCGAATGGGCGGGCGAAGAGGTGGATTATGTTTCTGCCACCATTCCCGTGTTGGATGAAGACGAAGAGCTGGCACCGGTGAAAGTGGTGCTCTACAACCTGGGAGAGGACACGTCTCGTGGTGCGCATGTTCGCTCGATCCTTGCCGATCTTGGCGTTGCCGTTGAGACCGTCGCTGCTGACGAATTGGGTCAGGAGATCGGTTATCTTGCAGGGTTGAGCGGGTTCGAAAAGGACGAGGATGCAGTTTGGGACGGAGGCGCGCCCAGCACGGAATTCATGCTGATGTGCGGCTTCAGTGAATCGCTGCTGGATAAGTTCCTGAATGCGATGCAGGCTCAGAATCTGCGCATCGATCATAAGGCGATCGTGACCGACTACAACCATTACTACAAGCTTGGAGAATTGATCGGCGATATCGAGAACGAGCATGAGGTGTTCCAGGCGCTTTTGGCGCTCGACAAGGTGATCAAGGCCGCTGAAGAGCTTGATGAAGCAACGTATGGCCAGGCTGAAGGCTGGGATGCATTCCAAGAGGCGCTCGCTGCAGCGAACGAGCTGCTCGCGAGCGAAGAGCCTGAGACGGCTGATCTGATCGATGCACGTCAGGCGCTGGTCGACGCGGGCAACGCGATCACGGACGGCCAGTTCTGGGAGGATGAGGCTGAAGAGCCTATTGATCCAGTGGATCCCGTGGATCCCGTGGATCCGGTCGCGCCTACTGATCCGGCCGAGCCGGTCACGCCTTCTACTCCTGACAACCCAGGCAACGGCGATCAGGCTACGACGCCATCCGACTCTTCATCCGATAATGCTGGCACCTCAAACAACGCTGGCAACGTGAACGATGCAGACAATGCGAACAACGCTGCTCGACCAGCAACGGGCTCATCCAATATGTCGGGCTCGAGTGCAAATGGTTCTCGGGCTGCTTCTGACCAGCAGGTAACTGACCCGTCTGAAGAAGCAGATGAAACGTCTGAGGCAGCGGATGTTGAAGCAGCTGCCGAAACGGAGGGCACCGAAGACGCTCTCGTCGCTGATGACGAGAACCCGCTCGCTGGTAATGCAGCCGAAGACGCCGAACAGAACGATCTGGCATGGATCCCCTTCGCGATCGCTGCTGCTATCGCAGTAGCGGGCATCGCACAGGTCGTCTATAGGAGAAAGGACGAGCAGAGGTAAGCAGAGCGTTTCCGCAAAGCGCATCGATCGAACGAATCGAGGTCAGGCACTCCGTGCTTGACCTCGTTCTCTTTGGGTGCGGTATCAGCTGTTCACAGGAAGCGAACAGGCGCGAGGGATCGCTAGAGCGCGCTGTCTTCGAGCGAGCGGATGACGTTCACGATGGCATCGTCGCTTCGGTAGTTGAAGACGAAAGAGAGCAAGCTGCGCGCAACATCGAAGAGGCCTGCATCGAGCGCGGCCACCGCTCCTTCCTGTAATGCGTCGACCATCGCCTCGGAAGGGGCGCAGGGGATCCCTGCTCGTACGAGAAGGTCGTCAACATCGTCGCTCAGCGGTAGGGGCGTGGCGGTCTCCTCTTGTATCTCGTTGATCTCTTCGACGCACGCAGAAGCGACGATCGTCGAGGTCATGATTGATTTGATGAGACAGAGCAATGCCGTATCGGAATCGTCTGAACGGCGGAGCGCATAACCGAGCTGATAGTAGGCCGATGCGATGTCATCTGGTGGTGCGACCGAGATCAGGCACGCTTCGAGCGTTTCTGCGGCGCCCTTCAGATCGCCCATCATCGCTTCGATCTGGGCTTGCGCACGATACGCCGCGCCAATGGTGGGTGTGAGGTACACTGCGCGCTTCACGATCTGGAGCGCCTCGGGGAATTTCCCTTGCAGGCCCACGAGGCCAGCTAATTCCAGCAGGCAGAGCACGTATGAATCGGGGAGCAAGCGTGTTTCTTTGCCTGCATCGGTACGTACGGACGAACGTGCGGGCGTGGGAAGCTTTCCTGCTTTCATGAGGTTGTAGACCATGCGCGAGGCGAAGGAATCGAACGCGCGATAGACTACCGTGTCGCTATCCGCATAGCGGCCAGAATCGTTGATGTTCGCGATCGCATCGGTGAGAACAGAGATGGCCTTCTCATGTTCGCCTGCTTCGCCCAATGCTTGCGCGCTTCGGTAGGCTTGTGCGCAGATGTCTCCGCCTAGGAAGCAGTTGACGGTCGAATTCTGCTCGTGCGGATCGACCGTCCCCTCTGCGAGCGCCGCGAGCAGACGCGTGAATGCTTCGTCGAACGCCGCGTTCTCGCCATTCTGGGAGCGCGTTTCCGCTTGGATCGTACGCACCGCTGCAACAGCTTCGGCGGCGGTGTTCGTAGCGGCGATCGCGTCAGCGAGTCGTTCGGCCAGTTTACGCTCTTCAGCATTGAAATACACTTCGAGATCGCAGACGTTCTCTGCTGCGAACCTAGCTGCGACCTGCTCGTTCAGGTCTGCGTTGGCATGCAGAAAGAGACCGCTCATTCCGTGGCGAATGCGTTGGAACGTGGTGGCGCACTCCTCGGTGTTCGCCTGCGCATAGAGCTGCGCGGGGTCATCTTCGCGCGCGGCCTCGAACGCGCTGGTCTCCTGGTAGGCCGAACGATCGAGCGACACGCAGAAGAGCGCGGATGCGGGCGCGCTTTCGCGTTCGATCGGCGTAGCGGTCAGGAAGACTTCGTTGACGCGCGTAGAGGAGAGAAAAGCGATATCGGCGAGCAGCAGACCGATATGCATCGCATAGCGCCTCGCTGCTTCGCTCGGCTGTTCGATCTGGTCTCCGAATAGGTCGATGAACATCTGGTCGTCGGGAACGTACAATTCGAAGGCAGCGATACCTGCAGGTAGATCGAGCGCGAATCGCGTCTCGACGCGAAGAGGAAGCCCCATGCTCTCGATGCCCGCTGCGATGCGCGAACGGATCTGCCATTCGCCATCAGGTTCGCCTTCAGGGTATTGCGATGCAAGATCGAGTTCCGCCGTTTGGCTACCGACCTTCTCGAGCAGGTAGTCTTCGCAGCCTTCGAGCGTAGCGATCTCGCCTTTCGCCTGGAGCACCTGCAGCAACGATTCGCCGAGCGAGAAGAGATTGATGGCCGCTTCGATCGTCCAGATGGTCGGAGCATCGAATTCGGGCGAGCGAGGCTGCACGTAGAACGTGTTGGCATAGCGCGTGGTGCGAATGAGCTGCAGCGCGTGTTCGGCGTCGTCCGTGTTCATGAGTTCGGGTACGCCAGCAGCCTCCAATCTTTCGCGCAGCTTCGCGACGATAGGATGCACGGTGACCAGCGGATCTTCCTCGGCGATGCGCACGCGGTCGATGATGCGCATGAGCGCGGGAAGGAGTTCGTTGTGGGCGAGCACCTGGTAGACGTCAGCGATGCCGAAGGGCAGCGTTGCGGTGCCGAGCGTCGGTCGGTAGATGAATGCGAGATAGGCGCGCGTCATGAGGTCGTAATAGTGCAGGCGCTTTCCGTGGCTGCCGAAATCGTACCAGGAATCCGTGATGGTGTATTTCGCGTTCTGGCCGCTCCCGCTTCGGGAATAGGAAGCGCAGCGAACGGTGTTGCCTTCGTTGTCGCGCACGAAGATGCCGCCTTCGATGGAATGCTCCTCCGAGCTTGCGATGAAGAGGCTCTGTTCTTGAGCGGGCGGACGTTCGAAGCCCGTCTCCGTGGTGAACGCGCGTCCGTACATGTCGACGTATGCGAGCACGCGCACTTTCTGATCGTCGAGGAATTCGACCACGTAGAAGCCTTCGGAAGGCGGGGTCGGAATCGCGCCTTTGAACCAGCCGAAGCGTGCATCTGTAGGAGGAACGCCCGGTTCGACTTCGACTACTGCGCCTTCCATCACGCCTTTTCGACACGACCAGATGCGCTCGGCCTTTCCGATGCGATAGATGCCATCTCCCAAATATTCAGCCAAGACCGTCCCCCTGTGCGTTAAAACCTTCGCGTTTCAGTCTATCACTGCTGAAGGCTACGCCTTCTTCTTGCGTGGCTTGCGGGCGGGGAGCTCAGGATACATCGCTTCGAAGAGCCTCGCGTTGAACGCATGGTCTTCGGACTCTTCGATCTTGAGCATCTCTTTCGCACCTTGGTAGGGAATCTCGAGCGGTGCATCGGCGAGCAGTTCTTGCGAGGATTTCGTCACCTTCACGAGGAGGCGATCGTTGTAGATGCCGCCGATCACCTTGTCGCGATAATAGACCACGTATTCGCCCATCATCGCGCGAGACGATACGTTTCCGCCCGTTGCGATGTTCAGTTGCTCGATAATGTGGTCAACGTGTTCTTTGGAGGATGCCATCGTGTCTCCTTCGATCGAGAATCGTGCGCTAAACGCCCAGCATATCGGCAAGCTCGGAGAGCGAGTCGATCATGAAGGTCGGATGTTCAGCGGCGAGCGTTTCGGCTGAGAACATGCCCCAGGTCACCGCCACGGTGCGGCACCCAGCAGCATTGCCAGCCTGAATGTCGTACGGGCTGTCGCCGACATAGAGACAGTGTTCAGGGGCGACGCCGAGCAGCTCGCTCGCGTGAAGGATCGGCCCAGGCTTAGGCTTATGTTCAGGCCAATCGTCCGCGCAGACGAATACGCTGAAGAAGTCGAAGAGTCCGGTCAGCCTGAAACCGCGTTCAGCTAGTTCGTGGCGCTTCGAGGTGACGACGCCCAGCGGGATCTCTGCTGCACGAAAGCGCTCGAGCGCCGCTGCGGTGTCGTCGAATGCGCGGATGCCAGCGTCGTGGATCGCATCGTTGTGCGCGCGATATTCATCGACGAGTCGCTCGGCGCGTGGAACATCACCGTTGGTGAAGTGGAGCATCTGGTCGAGCAGGGGTGTGCCCACGCCTACCATCAACCCAGCTTCGGACAAGTCCATGCCCTCGCCATCATTCAGTATGCGGCGCATCGACTGCATGATCATATCGTAGGTATCGATGAGAGTTCCGTCGCCATCGAAGAGCAAACCTTGAACGTCGCGCATGCGTGCCCCTTTCTGACTCATCAGCTTGTAGTGCCGCAGTGCTTCTCTCGTTGTCATTATTGCAGTCAAATCGCGAATTTTTGCAAGAAATTTGCGTTTATATACACGTTTTGCGGGCTGCATCACATGAACCGGTCGATTCGTAGCATGAAATACTTCGTTTTTTCGTTCGTATGCACGTTTTGCATTGAAAGTTTCCCAAAATGGGAGATATCAAGTTTGCTGCGGTCATAGTTGTGCGTACAAGCGTAGATTTCTTTCAGAAATCGGCCAAATCGCTGCAAACCGAGGCTTTAGGGCGAAAAAAAAGGGTGCCTTACAGGCGCTCGACTCACCAAGGATCCGGCACGGAGGATAGGCTACGCAAAAACAGCGAGGCAAGAATCGGCGACGTAAAGATCGACGCAGGGGAGGCTGATGCAGAACGAGGCAAAAAGAAAGGCGACCGGAAGGCCGCCTTTCTATGAGATAAGCGTACTTCGTACGTTACTCGCGCTTCGGGGGATCGAGCGTCTCGGTCTTCTCGACTTCGACCGCGACATCACCCGCATCGTCCTTCGCGACATAGACGAAGCCAACGGTTCCTTCAACAGGCAGCTCGTTGTAGGCGACCATCTCGGCGATCTCGCCAGCGGTGGCCTTCTTCGGCATGGTCTCGAGCAGGTAGTCGGTAGAAGCACGACGTGCCATCGCCTCGCGGTACTCCTTCGTACCAACGAAGACTTCCTGCTTGTACGGGTTCACGTGTAGCTTCTTCGCGCGGTACACGATATAGGACAGCGCCGCGATGTTCGCGACCAGCGCGATGATGGAAACGACCAGGTTCACGTTCGGATCGTTCACCGACTGGACCGCGAAGATGGAATCGTTCGCGAACATCGGGACGAGCTGACAAAACATGCACCACATCGCCAAAGTGAACGCGCGGTTCTGGATCCACCCGCCCTTGTTCCAAATGAGACCCGCGATGGTCGGTGCCACCAGCAGTGCGATACCGCAGTACCAGGAGTGAGTCGGCAGGCAGTTGTAGGTGTAGCAGAAGTTCCAGAGGTCGTAGGAGATGATGAACACCCAGGTCATATCTGCCCAGATCATATCCTGACGCTTCTTGGAGATGTAGATGCCCAGCCAGCCGGTCATACAGGCGATGTTCAGCAGGCCTGCGACGCCATTGATGACGTTATGCCAGCCGCCATTGAGCGTGACGCCCTCGGAAGTGATCCAGGTCGTGCCGAATGCGCGGAACGCGCTCTCGAAGTCGCTGACCACCGCGATCAGGATGTTGATCGCAACGATGATGAACGGGAACGCCTTGAACCAATGCGAACGCCCCAGTTTGCTCCAGCTGTACTTCAGCATCATGAAGCCGATACAGCCAGCCAACGCCGCATATACCTTCGCATAATGGAACCAGCTGTTCATGTCGGTATGCGTGGGGTTGGCGAGTGCCCAGTCGGCACCCGCGCCAGCGCTTATCTCGACCACCAAACAGTAGATGGTCATCGCGCCTGCTATGCCGAAGAACATGATGATGCCGCCCGCTTTGGTGCGGCGTGCGAATTCGTTGGGCAGGATGAGCGCGAGCAACACGATCGCCAATCCTAGCCACTGATACATCGCATTCGGGCCGTAAACGTCGAATAACATACTTCCTCCTATCTCTCGATCGTTCAGGAGGGTTTGTGCGATCACATCAACGCGTGAGGCCGTTGGGTAGTGGATGTGCTCGCAAAAACCCGATCCCTGCTCGCTCGGAGCCGCCGAGAAGCTCGCTCGAACAGGAATCCATTGGCCTGGTCGAATCGTAGCTGTTTTTGTGGAGTCGCAGGTCAGAAGGTCATGATCTTGTTAGAGATGTAAGACTTTCGTTGAATTTTGCGAGACGGATGTTGAAAGGGTGTTACTTGCTGGTGGGCTTGCGCTTCAGTTCGGGCACCTGCTTGACGATGATGCCGACGAACACGAGCGCCGCGCCGAACAGCACAAGTGGGGAAGGCGTGTCGCCCACGAGCGCCCAGGCGGCAAGGATCCCGACGGGAAGTTCGCTCGAGGCCATGATGGAGACCATGCCCGTCGTGAGCTTCGGGCTCGCGTAATTGATGAGCGTGATGGGGAAGAGGATGCCCATCACAGCAAGAGCGACCGCATACGGCCAGGTTGCGGGGTCGGGCAGTGCGACCGTGAAGGCTGTCGGACTCGCGATGGACGTGAAGACGAGGCCTCCCGCTACGAGCATGGTCGTTCGCAGGACGGTTGGCTGGTTGGTTCCGATCATTCCTGAGTAATAGAGGAAGAGCGCATAGAAGACAGCCGATGCGAAGCCGAACGCGACACCGACAGGATCGAGCGCGCCGATGCTGCCGTCCAGAAGGCCGGTCGCGAAAACGGTTCCGATGAGCACGATGACGATGGCGATGACGGTCGATCGCGCGGGCGTTTTCCTTTTATGGAGGCATTCGATGAGCACGCTCACCCAGATGTATTGGAAGAGCAACGTGAGCGCAGCCGAAGACGGCAAGAGCGAAACGCCCGTGTAATAGCAGATGGAGGTACCGCCCGTGAAAACGCCGAGCAGCGCGAGCGATGCGAGCTTCTTCGGAGCGCACCATTTCACGCGGCGGACGAACATCACCACCAGAAGGACGATGAGCGCAACCAAGTACTGCAACGGGACGAAGGTATTCGGAAAGATGCCTGAATCACCTGCGCTTTTGACCACGGGCACGATGAAGCCATAGCTTGCGCCAGCGATGAAGACCAAGAGGGAATTCACGAGCGTTCGATTCATGGTACGCATCCTATCCTAAAACCGTTCACAACAGGATAGCGGTTCTGCGCGATCGGAAACGTGGTCAGCGTGACTTTTCGGTAGCAAGGAAGAGAAGTCGGGCCAGTACCGAAGGGTCAGAAGGTATGATGAGGAAAATGCTTTAGGCGAAACCGCGCGAACGCGACCGCGCCGTAAAGAGACACGAAAGAAGAAAGCGTGAGCATGGTGAGGAAGTTCTTGGAAAAGGTGATCGCGGGAGGACCTGTTTCCGTCGCGGGCATCGAAGAAGCAGAAACCTCGACGTACGTCAAACTGAGCGATACGTCGGCTTACTCGTCCTACTTCTGGTCGCTCGTCATCTCGGCGGTCATCGCGACCGCAGGTATCGCTGCGAATTCGAGCGCGGTGGTGGTCGGTGCGATGCTCATCTCGCCCATCATGTCGCCCATCGTCGGAACGATGTTAGCCGCCATGCGCGGGAACAAACGCGCGACCGCGCGCACGCTGCTCATGACGCTCGCGGCCATCGTAGTGGGCGTCGGTACCTCGCTCGCGGTGGTCGCGGTCATTCCCGTGCCGATCGATCTTTCGACCAATGCGCAGGTCAACACCAGAACCGCACCTGATCTCATCGATCTTGTGGTCGCGTTCGCCTCAGGCATCATCGCAGCCATCGCGCTGGTGCGCGAGGATATTCCCACGGCCATCCCGGGTGTTGCGATCGCGGTATCGCTCATGCCGCCGCTCAGCGTGGTGGCGGTAGCGCTCTACGCGTGCGATTGGCAAGGTGCGCTGGGGGCGTTCCTGCTGTTCATGACGAATTACTTCGCGATCCAGATCGCGTGCCTCATCATCTTCCTCGCGCTCGGCGTTGCGACGAAGGAGCGCACGCGCGACGAGAAGAAGAGCCGCGTGGCGTGGTATGCCTCGGTGGTGGTCGGGCTCGTCATCATCAGCATTCCGCTCGCGCTCACGAGCGCGGATATCGTGAAAGAGAATGACGACCAGCGCAAGGTCCATGACGTCGCGCACGAATGGCTCGCGGGAAGCGCCTACGAATTGACCGACATCAAGATACAGAACGACGATCTGACCGTGACCATCGCGGGCACGGGCGAAGAGCCGTCGCTCGAAGCATTCAAGACCGATCTGGCGAACCATGATGTCGAGATGGACCGGATCGGAGTCATCGTCCTCGAAGAGAAAAGGATCGGAAGCGATGTATGAAGACGTTGAATTAGGAGTCGTTGCGCGCGAACTCATCGAAGCACTGCCGAAGGGCGTCTTGCTCACCACGAAGGCAGACGACAAGGTGAACTCCATGACGATAGCCTGGGGCTTCATCGGATACGAGTGGAATCGTCCCGTGTTCGTCGCGCTCGTTCGCGAAGGACGTTTCACGAACGAACTGCTCAAAGCTCACGGGGAATTCACGGTGAACATCCCGCATGGCGCGTTCGATAAGAAGATCCTAGGTCTGTGCGGTTCGCGTTCGGGACGCACGACGGACAAGATCGCTGAAGCGGGTCTCACGCTCGCTTCTCCGCGCACTATCGCGGTCCCTGGCATCGTCGAACTGCCGCTCACGCTCGAGTGTCGGGTCTTGTATGCGCAGACCCAGCAGCTCGATCTGTTGGAAGGCGATCTGCGTGCGGATTTCTACCCCGCGGATGTCGACAGTTCGTTCCATGGCGCCAACCGCGATGCGCATGTGGCTTATTACGGAGAGATCGTCGATTCCTATCTTATACAACAGTAAGGCCGTCCCGAATCGCGCATGATACGGGGGCAGCAAAAAGGCGCTGGCCCGCTTGCCCGTCAAGCAAGATCAGCGCCTTCACGCAACTTCTCGTATGTGATCAGACTTCGCCCGCGATGACCGGGAAGGTCTGTGCGATGTTGCCTGGGATCGAGATGCCGCTCTTGATGGAGCTATCGATGAATGCATTCTCGTAGTTCATGCGAATGAGCGGACTATCCGTGACCTGCGCGATGCGCTCGAAGGGCATGCGGATCCACACGGGAGTGTTCCAGCCGACCCCAAGTTCCAACAGCGTGGTCGGTTCATCAGGGATCTCCGAGACGAATTCTTGGTAGCGCGCCTGCGCCTCGTACCACTCGTCGGTCTGCACGAAGGTGGAGTCGACGCGCAGATGCATGTTCATCGGCGCACCGCACACATCGCAAGTGGGCACGAGCGACGCATCGGTGATGCGCGTACGATCGCCATGGTCGGTGTCTTCCTCGATCTTCGCGAAGATCTCGGCGTCGTCGCGGATGCCATGCTGGCCGGTCGAGCACTGGATGTGGCCGTAGTCGCCTTGTGTCGCGAAGATGCGCTTGGGGTCGAAGCCGGCCTTCTTGAACTGTTCGTCGGCGTTCGTGGTGATGACGAAATAGTCACGCGTGCGTGCCCATTCGTAGATCTCCTTATAGAGTTCTTGAGCAGGAAGTGCGAGGTCATTCACGGTCGCATGATGCGCCCAGTATGCCCAACGGTCTTCCTCGGTGCTGAAGGGGTAGAAGCCTGCAGAATACATGTCGGTCATGCCGTAGCGCTTGATGAACGCGGGCATCTTCTCTTCGAATCGCTTACCGCCGTATTCGATGCCAGCTGCGGTCGATAAGCCCGCACCCGCGCCGATCAGGACGCGATCGGTGTTCGCCATGATCTCGCGTGCGCGTTCCACTGCCTCTTCGGGCGTTAGTCTGTCTTTCGTCATATCGTTGAAGAACGATCTCATATCTTCATCCTTTCGAGTCGAAGGGGATGGTCAGTAGGTCAAGCTCGTTTCATGCGTTGCGCGTGAGGAGCGCTGCGCTAGAGGAGCAGGTCTCGATAGAGTGCTTCATCGTCGGCGCCGAATACGTTGAATACGACCGCCATCGATGAATCTTCATGTGCGTTCAGCCATTCGCGCACCGTTTCGACCGCGATGGTGGCGGCTTCCTTTTGCGGGAAACCGAACACCCCGGTCGAGATGCAGCAGAAGGCGATCGAGAGGCAGCCTTCAGCTGCGGCGATGTCGAGGCACGCACGGTAACATTGCGCAAGTTGCGCGCGATGCAGATCGGTCGGGCAGCCGCTCGCGATCGGTCCGACCGTGTGCACGATGTGTTTGGAGGGCAGATTGTAGGCGCTCGTGATCTTCGCTTGCGCCGTGGGCTCTGGGTGGCCCTGAGCTTGCATGATCGTGTCCATCTTGGCGCGGAGTTGGACGCCCGCGTAGGTATGGATAGCGTTATCGATGCAATAATGCAGCGGCTGCCAACACCCGGTCATGCCGGAATTCGCGGCATTCACGATGGCGTCCGTTGCGAGCGTGGTGATGTCGCCACGCCAAAGCAGCATTCGAGGATCGCTCGCGGAAGGCGTTGCATCTGCGAGCGTATGAATGCCCGCTTCCTCGATGAGCGCAGGAAGCAGTTCGTCCTGCGCAAGGAGGAATTCGGGGGAGACAGGCCATGGAGGACGCACGTTCACGAGCGAACGGAAGAGAAGCCAGTATTCATCGAAAGATGCATCGGCGGAGGTCAGGGTCTGCTCCGCGCGCGGAGGGAACCAGCTTCCCTGCTGTTTCGCTTCGTTCACCAGGTATTCGTCGAGAAACTTGATGAGTTCGATCTTCTTTGCCTGATCCATGGTCTGTTCCACCTCTTATTCAAAGCGCTCGCGTGGAGCGCTCGCACTTCGTACGAAGATTACTTGCCAACGACGCTGATGCGCTCACGAATGTGCGCCTCCGGCGTGCCCGTGCGCTCTGCTTCGTCCACCATAGCGATCGCGTAGTCAGCATAGCTCACCTGGGATTCACCCTTGTCATTCGTAGTGAATTCTTCACCTGCCAGGATGTAGTCGCCCGTGCGGGGGCCATCTGCCTGGAAGTCGGCAGCAGGGGAGACGAAGGTCCAGTCGACATCGTCCACGCCGCGCAGGAACGCGAGCGTCTTGTTCTGTGCGCTGGCCAGCGGCTTGAATTCATCCGGGAAATCGGGGGTGTCGATGAGCTGAACGGTGTGCTCGGGGTTCATGAAGAGCGAGCCTGCGCCGCCGACCACGAGAAGGCGAACATCGGTGCCTTTGAGGATCTTGACCAGGTGTTCCATGGTAGCGGAGTGCTGATCGAGCGTATCAGGGGTCCATGCGCCGAATGCGTCGACCACCACATCGAAGTCCTTCAGATCGTCGGTGGTGAGATCCATGATGTCCTTCTTAACGAAATGCTGTGCATCCGTCTTATTCTCGCTGCGGGCGAATGCGGTGACATCGTTTCCGCGCTTCACGGCCTCTTCTACGACGAGACGGCCGACCCTTCCGTTTGCTGCAACAACTGCGATCTTCATTTCGAAGCTCCTTTCAAAAGAATTAATCATATCGATTTGTTGTAACTACTTTTATTACAACGCTTAACACGGTAGTATGAGGGAGCCATGTTGTAATGTCAACGCTTACAACAATTCGTTATCGTCCCGTTGCTCAACGGATGGTTTGGCGGTTATCATGAGGAGACGAAGAAGGCTCGGGCTCGAGGACGATAGGTGCCCGAATGGAGAGAAGATGCAGATAGCGACCCGTTTTCCCATAGCAGTGCATACATTATTGTGCATCGATCATTTTTCTGAGACCACGCGCACCACGTCTGAATTCATCGCGGGGAGCGTGAACGTCAACCCTGTCGTCATTCGAACGATCCTGCAAAAGCTCAAGGCGGCGGGCTTGGTCGAGGTCTCGCGCGGCGCAGGTGGTGCAAAGCTCAAGCGCGATGCGAAGGATATCACGCTACTCGACATCTTCAATGCTGTTGGAGCGATCGATGGATCGTTGTTCGACATGCATGCTTCGCCGAATCCGAACTGCCCAGTGGGGCAGATCGTGAACGACTCGCTCGCTGACAGGCTGGACGAGGCGCAAAAGGCGCTCGAAGCGAACCTGGCCACGACGACGCTCGCGGATATTCAGGTTCCTGAACCGTAGGCTCATCCGTCTCGAGCGCGGATCCGCTACACGCCCTCACGAGACATCGTGAAAAGAGCACCGAACGTGGTGCTCTTTTCGCTTCGGGCGTCATTCGGATCGGGCATCATTCATCATCGTCTTCATCGGGGATATCGTGATGATGGTCGTGCTCGGAGATATCGCTGACGGGCTTTTCCAGCCCTTCTATCTCGAGGCCATTCTTCTCGGCATAATCCCATAGCGCTGCATGGATGGCCTCTTCGGCAAGAAGCGAACAATGGACCTTCACGGGTGGCAGACCGTCGAGCGCTTCCATCACTGCTCTATTCGTGACCTCGAGCGCTTCCTGCACCGTCTTGCCCTTCACGAGCACGGTCGCCATCGAGCTGGTCGCGATAGCAGCGCCGCAGCCGAACGTCTTGAATTTCGCATCCTGAATGATGTTGTTGTCGTCGATATTGAGGTAGACGCGCATGATGTCGCCGCAGACCGCGTTGCCTACGGTTCCGCAGCCGCTCGCGTCTGCGATCTCGCCCATGTTGCGCGGGTTGGTGAAGTGGTCCATCACCTTTTCGGAATAGTTCATCGCCATGATCTTCATCCTTCTTTCGTGTGGGATCAGTTCGTGTATGGGAAGCCCTCTGCTGCGAAGCGCTTGATGACGGAATCGACCTTGCCTCGCTCGTAATCTTCATAGAGCGGGCTCATCATGCGGAGGTTCTCGAGCGTGGTCTTCAATGAATCGATGGTGAAATCGACGTCTTCTTGGGTGGTCGATCTGCCGATGGTCAGTCGTAGCGACCCGTGCGCGATCTCGTGAGGCAGGCCGATCGCCAGCAATACGTGGCTCGGGTCGAGCGATCCGGATGTGCAGGCGGATCCCGAAGAGACGCAAATGCCGCGAGCGGCCAGCTGCAAGAGCATGCCTTCTCCCTCGATGAATTCGAAGGAGAAGTTGACGTTGTTCGCGAGGCGGTCTTCCCACGAACCGTTCAGTTTCGCGTCGGGGATCTCGGCGAGAATGCGCTTGATGGCATGATCGCGCAGTGCGCGTTGGCGGTCTCGCTCGGGCAGAAGATCGATCTGTGCCAGTTCCGTCGCCTTCGCGAATCCGATGATGCCTGGTACGTTCTCGGTCGAACCGCGTTTGCCGCGTTCTTGTTGGCCGCCATCCAGCAGATTCTGCAGCTTCACGCCCTTACGGACGTAGAGCAGGCCGACGCCTTTGGGGCCGTAGATCTTATGCGAAGAAGCTGAGAGCATATCGATGCCCAGCTCATTCACATCGATCGGTTCGTGACCGAACGCCTGCACCGCGTCAGTGTGGAAGACGACACCCGCCTCGTGGGCTGCTACGGCGAGCTCGGCGATCGGTTCGATGGTGCCGATCTCGTTGTTCGCGAACATGATGGAGGCGAGGATGGTGTCAGGGCGAATGGCGGCCTTGAAATCCTCGGCGCTCACCATGCCGTGTTCGTCGACGGGCAGGTAGGTGACCTCGAAGCCTTCGCGCTCGAGCGATTCGCATGTGTGCAGCACAGCATGATGCTCGATCGCGCTCGTGATGAGATGCTTGCCCTTGGAGGCGTTCGCATGCATGAAACCCTTGATGGCCCAGTTGTCGGATTCGGTACCGCCGCTGGTGAAGAAGATCTCGCGCGGCTTCGCGCTAATGGCGTTCGCGATCGTCTCACGCGCTTCAGCGAGCGCATCGGATGCCTTCTGGCCGAGCGGATAGATCGAAGATGGATTGCCGAACTCCTCGGAGAAGTAGGGGAGCATCGCTTCCAGGACCTCAGCGTGAACAGGGGTAGTTGAAGCGTGATCGAGATATATCTGTTTCATAGATGAGCCCTTTTGTTTTAATTCCTATAAAGTTACTAGGATTTAATATAAGACGGTTTCCGAAATTGTCAAGAAACTGGTCTGGGCCATCCGCAGCGAACGGCGGCAGGTCGAAGCCGGGGTGTTCGTTTCGATTTTTGTTCGCAGCGTCCATTGCGGCAGAACAGTAAAAATTCGGTAACGAGCGTTCTGCCTTGTGAAGGCGTGAACAGCAAGGTTGTAACATCATCTTGTACAACGAAGAGAAAGGATTCATCAAATGGCTAAGACAGTTGCAGTTATGTTAGGACAGGGCTTCGAGCCGCTCGAAGTGGTCGCGCCCGTTGACGCGCTGCGTCGCGGTGGCGTCGAGGCGACGTTGGTTTCTGTCATGGACAGTAAAGAAGTGAAGTCCGCGCAGGACATCACGATGCGCGCCGACGTGATGCTGGACGACATCAACCTTATGGACTTCGATATGATCATGGTTCCTGGCGGATCCGAGGGTGTCGAGAATCTGAAGAAGAGCCCGCTGCTCATGGAGGCACTGAAGAGCTTCATGGCAGAGGGACGTCCCGTTTCGTCGATCTGCGCTGGCCCGACAGTGTTGGCCGCGGCAGACGTGCTCGAAGGGCATAAGGCGACATGCTATCCCGGCTGCGAAGCAGTTTTCCCTGCAGGCGTATACGTGAAGCAGCCTGTTGTCGAAGATGGCAATCTCATCACTTCCGAAGGACCGGGTACGGCGCTGCGTTTCGGTATCGCGGTGCTGGAATCGATCATGGGCAAGCAGGTCGCTGACGAAGTAGCCGCGGGCATGCTCGTGAACGAGTAAAGGCGGACGTTCGGTCTTCGCCTTGTTTCGACGCCCCTTGAGCGGGGCTGGAACATTCATTCGAGACGACGCTGATTCGAGAAGGGCGGTTGGAACCCAGTCGAGGTTCCGACCGCCCTTCGTCGTCTCTTGCTCATCGAAGATCGTAAGGAAATGCTCACGGTCGGGTATGTGGTCGCGCATCCTTACGTCGAGCGATCGTAAGGATGCGTCTCTAAATACGTCTCCAATAAAGTAGAGGCGAGCTGCTGCCCGCCTCTACGTGATGCCGATCATCGTCCGATCGTGGTATGTCTGAACTCAAGGCCGAGTTAGCGTATTCGCTCGAGCTCGAGAAGGCCCTTAGTCGTCGCCCTGCATCTTGGGGTTGACCAGCGTCTTGACCTTCTGCTTAGCGATCAAGTACCATGCCGAGGCTGCGATCGCCCATGCCCACACTATGTGCCCGAAGAATTCGGAGAAGTGCTCGTCGAAAGGCTGATCCCACGGTGCTGGGACGGTGCCCATGAGCGGCATGATGATGAGATGGAATGCGATCCAGATGACGATGCCGTATGCCGCACCCTCGAAGATCGCGATCTTCGGCTTGTACTGCGTCAGCAGGATGAAGAGGAATGCGAAGAAGATAGCGAACGCGAAGTGGATCAGCAATGCGACCACGTAAACGGGCTGGTCCGTCGAAAAGAGCACGAACGAATGCGTCACGTCGTACGGAACGCCCATTTGCTGGAGCAATTCCTGGGGTGGATTGGTGGCGTCTCGTGCGAGCGTTCGCGGCGGGAATATCTTCTCCCAGCCGATCTTCACCATGCCTGAGATCATGCCGGCGATGAAGCCATACCAAAGAGATTTCCAAAAGATCTTAGAAAACGGCGCTGTGGGTTTTGTCGTAGTCATGTTAGTCCCTCCTCTTTCTGGTGCCGATATATTGCGCGATCTTGCGAATCAGGCCAGTTCGAGGGGTAAGTTCGGTCTGAATGAAGATCACTGTCGATCTGAAAACAAGATAGTCATTCTTGTCCCGGAAAAAGAGGAAACCACGGGAAACTTTGCCGCGCGTTCATTTCGCGGTAACCGTTTCGACACGTTTGACAACGAGCTGTGACCTTTCAAGCCTCCTTGTTCATGGAAGCTTCAAACAGAAAGGCGATGAAGATGAAGGGTCATGTCACCAGGCCGTTTAGAGAGTTGCAGGAGCGTCAGCGTTCTCTTCCATGATCTCGACGAGACCTTGAACGCGCGTTTCGTACTGTGCCTTCGAGAAGACGCGCGGGTCGGCCTGATCGCCGTCGAACATCGAGTAAGGGATGCCGCGTTCGTCTGCAAGCTGGCGTTCGATCTCGAACATGAGACCGATCCAGGGCTTGCAGCTGCGTGCGACGTTGCAAAGAATGCCGTCGCATTGGTATTCATCCAGCATGCGGTTGCGGCGCTTGAGCGCCATCTCGATGCCCTGCGCATTGTTCGTGCTGGCGTATGCGTTCACCAGCGAATCGAGGTCGGTCCATTGCGATGTGTATTCGTCGGTGTAGACGCTCGCGACCGTGTTGACACCGTGGTCGGAAAGGAAATGCGAGGTGTAGCTGAGGTACGGCCAGCAGGTGATGCCATCGTAGAGGATGCGATGCTTCTCTTCGCCTTTGAACGTGGTCTCTCCGCGTGCGATGCGTTCGTTCATCTCGTCGATGAACTTCTCGAAGATGACCGTGGTTTCAGGACGAGCGCGCGCCACGATCATGAGCGCCATGAAATTGTAGCCGTCGAAGCCGTTAGCAGGTGCTGGTTTGGTCGAGCCGATCAGGTCGAGCGCTTTCTTGAAGAGCGAGGAATTGTAGCTCGATCGAGCGATGACCTCGTGGAACTTTTCGTAATCGAACTTGGTCTGCGTGATCTGCTCGAATTGTTCGATGACCCCTTGCAGCTGAGCGCGCATGTACCTCGTCTTGTTCGGCGTGAATTCCGCGTCGGTGTTGTAGGGAACGTCGAAGAGGATGAGCGGAATATCCAGTTCGCGCGCGAGGTTCTCGTACCACTTGATGACGGTGGTGCAGATGTTGTTCGCCACGCACAGGAAGTCGGGTGCAGGAACATCGAGGCCATGGCCGAATTCCTCGTCGCGGTGCAAGAAGCCTAGCGAGATGCGCGCGTAGGAACACAGGTCGCCAGAATATCCCATCGATTCGGCCTTCTCGCAAAAATCGATAGCCCCGCGCTTCGCTGCGACGGCTGCCGCATGGTTCTCGGGATACATGATCTTGAGCCCGAACGTCTCGCAGATCTCCTTCGGGAAGTTCGACGTGGACCAACCGATGGGTTGACCTACCGCTTTTGCTTCGCGGATCTCTTCATAGACGCGAGCAGTGAATTCTTTGAGGAGCTCTTTGCTCGTCTTCTCTTGAGTTTCCTGAGCCTCCATCGCGACCTCTTTCAGCAAAAAGTGAACGTGTTCATATTCTTATGATACGGATTTGCCGAGGTGAAGTCCAATGCTGAAACGAAAACGTTTCAGACGACGATGAGCGCGATGAGCGGGAGGGTGGCCAAGGAGACGACGGTCGTGAGGAAGGTGCCGCGCGCCATCGAGAGCGTATCGCCTTCGTAGGCGAGCGACATCATGGTGCCGACGCTGGCGGCGGGCGTCGCGCAGATGAGCACGATGATGGCCAGCAGATAGCGATCTTGGATGAAGAAACCGCCGACCACGAACACCAGCAGTGGGATGCACACGAGGCGCATCATGGTGGTGACGTACGACCATTTGTCGCCCAGCATCTCCTTGATCGGCATCTTCGCGTTGGTCGAGCCGACCAACAGCATGGCGGCTGGGATGGTAAGGCCGCCGAGCAGCTCGCAGGTCTTGCCGATGATGCCATCGTCGGTGATGTGGAAGATGGCGAGGAACATCGCGATGATGCAGCTGATCATGGCAGGCGTGATGAGACTCTTCGCGATGACGCGCGCGTTCTCCTTGAAGCCTTGCGCCTTCTTCGCGCTCGAGCCGGTTCGTGCGATGAAGAGCATGCCGACCGAGAACAGGAAGAAGTTGTAGGGGATGTTGTAGATGGCGCCGTAGAGCACAGCGTCCGATCCGAACACCGCATCGAGTAGGGCGAAGCCGATGAAGCCCGTGTTGCCGAAGCAGATGAGGAAAGCATGCGAGCCTTTGGCGGAGAGCGGTACGCCGCGATAACAGAAGCGCATGATCAGATATGCCAGCGTGCAGGTGACGATGTAGACCACGGTGGAATAGAGCAATACCAGCAAGATGGTCTCGGTGCTAGGTAAGTTGGTGTTATTCAGCACCGATGAGAGCAGCATCGCAGGCAGCGCGAACTGCATGACCAGCGAGGAGAGCTTGGCATCGAATGCGTCGTTCATCAAGCGCATCTTTCGTGCGATGCCGCCTAACAGCATGATGATGAACAGAACGAGCATCTGCGATGCGGTATGAATGAGTACGTCCATACGCCCATACTACTACGGGATCGAGCCTTGTGACCGTGGGGCTGTCTTAATGGTGAATGCAGGCGGGTGTGTTTCATGCGGGCAACATTTGGCTTACATGCCATGGTCGAGTTCGTTCGCTTCGCGCAAGCGGTGCTACGGTGGAAAGAGGAGTCGGCTCGGAGAGAAAAGGGGAGGCAATGCAGAACAGCAGTACGGCAGCTGCGTCGATCGCGCCAACGCCGCCAACAGGCAGCAAACGTTGGGCGATGATCGCCGTGCTGTTCGGCAGCGCGCTCCTCGCTTCGTTCATGCAGTCCATGATGAACGTCGCGCTCGATAAGGTCGCGACGGATTTTTCGGTGCGGCTTTCTGAGGCGAACTGGGTGGTGCTCGGCTATGCGATCGTGGCCGCGGTCACCATCACCATGGCGGCTTCGTTGTTGAAGCGCTTCGGCATGCGCAAGGTGATGACGTTCGGCTTCATCTGCGCGTTGGTCGGTTCGATCCTCGGGTTTCTCGCATGGGATTTCCCGAGCATGGTCGTTGCGCGTTTGATCCAGGCCATCACCACGGGGCTCTTCTTCCCGCTGGTGAACGAGGCGCTGCTGACGCTCGCACCGGACGGAAAAGCGGGCATCCTGCTCTCGATGAATAGCGGCATCATCGGTATCGGCCTTGCTTTCGCGCCACCCGTTTCTGGTTTCGTGATCGATGCGTTCGGGTTGCGCGCGCTCTTTCTCATTCTCGTCGTCATGGCGGCAGTGCTGCTCGTCGCCGGCCTGCTCTTCTTGCACGATCTTTACCCGCGCGAAGACAGACCGATCGACGCGATCAGCATCGGACTCAGCTTCGCAGCGCTGGGGCTTTTCATGTCAGGTTTGAACGAGGTGACGCATGATGCCCTCCCATCCATCGCGGCCATGGTGGGCGGCGTCATCTTCATCGTGCTCTTCATCTGGCGTCAGCGGCGCATCGAGCATCCCTTGCTCGACCTGAGCGCTTTCAAGGTGAAGGTCTTCTCGTTGGGCGAGACGCTCATCATGTTGGCCTATATGGCATCGCTCTACTTGAGCTTGCTCGCACCGCTCTACTTGGAAGGCGCACAAGGCTATACCCCTTATCAAGCTGGACTGATGTTGGTGTTACCGATCCTGTGCTATGCGGGCTTGTGCTTCGTGAGCGGAAAGATATTGGGCAACCGCGGCATCTGGCCGCTCGTACCCGTCGGTCTTGGTGTCGTGGTGGCGGGGTATTGCTTCATGGCGTTTGCGGGACATCTTGAGCTCTTGCCGTTCTTCCTGATATGCGTCGCGGTCTCGTATGGCGGAATCGGCATCGTCTATCCGGCCATCAAGAGCGTCGACCTGGAGGCGCTGCCTCGCAAGATATCCTCGAATGGATCAGCCATTCATTCGACGCTCGTTCAGATCGCGGGGTCGGTCAGCTCGGCATTGTTCGTCGGCATGATGTCAGGCCAGGTAGATCATCTTATGGCAGAGGGCACCGCGAAAGCGACCGCGTATGGTGCGGCCTTCGACTTGACCGCGCTCATCGCGATCGGACTCTTGGTCGGGGCGCTCGTCGTGAGCTTCATCTACGTGAAGGCGGTTCGCAGCGCGAAGAAATGATCGCTCGGCTTCTGTGGGGTGAATCGGTGGCCTAGCGAAGGCGTTCTGAGAAATTCAGATGCGCGAGCCAACGCATGACGTTATCCATCACGGCATCTTGATAGGCGGACGTGCCAGCTTCGGGAGCGATCGCTTCGTCTTCAGCGCCGCCCGAGTCTGTGGCAGCTTGCTTGCTCGCTTCCTCGTTCTCGTCCACTGCTTCGTCGTCGAGCGCCGAAGTGGCCATCGGCTCGAGCACCTCGCCTGGCTCAGGTATGTGGCCGAGTTCGGCGGTAGCATGAATGATCGCCATGCCCTGTTCGTAGATGTCGTCTTGTGCAGCGACCGCTTGTGCTTCACTGACCGGCAGCCATTCGCCCGTGCCAGCGTCCAAATAGCCGAACAGGTTGTTCGACTCGATCCACCAGCGGCTCACGTAATCCGCCTTTTGATAATCCGTGAGCGGAGCGCCGATCAATGACATGGTCCAGCTCATGAGCGACGCAGGCGCCATCGATCCCGTGTAGACGGATTCGGTCTTGCCGCCATTCCAATCGCTTCCCGCGATATCGTAGTTCGCCCATACGAAGTAGTCGGTCTGGTACATGGCTTCTTGAGCGGCGATCTCGGTCGACGTATCGGCGAATCGCTCTTGGAACCACCATGAGAACCCAGGATGATGATCGCCGAAGAACGCCACCACGACCGGCTCATCGAACTGCTGAAGCTCGGTGATGAGGTATTCCAGATCCTGGTCGCTCAATTTCACGGAGGAGAGGTATTCGATGCATGCCGCGCCTGCGTTCTCGTCGACGATGCCGTTGAAATCGTAGCCGACGTTGTCCTCTTCTGGTATCAGACCGGTTTCGTAGCCACCGTGGCCTTGCATGGTCAGGTCGAAGATGAACTGCGGCTCATTCGAGCTCTTCAACTGCTCGAGCACCATCTCGTACGTTGCTTTATCGGTGGTATGGTCGCGACTCGTCTCGGCTTCCGTGAAGCTTTCGTGAGAGATGAAGGTGTCGATGCCGATGGCGGGGTAAACCTGATTTCGGCCCCAGTTGTTAGGGTCTTCCGGATGGATCGCGGTGGTTGCGTACCCGAGCGCCTTGAATTCCTTCGGGATGGTATCGATGTTGGACAGATCGTAGACCGCATAGGGGTCGATGCCGCCCGCGACGTATCCCAGCGAGATGCTGGTCAGCGACTCGAATTCTGAATTGCACGTACCGCCACCGTACACTGACACGCTCGTCTTGCCCTTCGCGATCGCGTCCATGGCGTGCAAATATTCAGGGCCCGGATAGCCGACGCCCAGACCGCCGAGCGCGGAGAGGTCGGCGAAAGATTCGTTCATGACCAGGATGACATTCGGTTTGGTCTGGTCGAACTGTTCTTTTGCGGCCGCGCGTTCAGGAGTGCTCGCGACATACTGGTCGTAAAGACCGACCATGCCCGCCTGAAGCTCCTCGGCCTTTTCGGTCGTGTAACCCGAAGGCGGATCGAGCTGTTCGAGCTGGAGCGCAGCGATGAACGAAGGGATGATGCCGAATTCGTCGATGCTGTTCTGCGTTTGCCAGTAATCGAAGACGACGCCTTCTTCCTCCCAATCGACCGTAAGAGCCTGGTTGATGGGCGCCCATATGATATAGGCGCCGAGCAGCACCGAGAGCACGAACGCGACCGCGTTCTTACCGAGCGTCAGGAGGCGTTCCCTTCGGCGTTCTTCTTTGACGAATGGATCGTCTTGCGCTTCGATGTTCGCGTGCGTCGCGCGCGAGAGATCCTTCTTCGCGAGGAGCTTCGACAAGGGGTCGCGGATGAACATGACAGCAGCGATGACGAGGGTGGCGAGTGCAAGACAGAAGAGGATCCCGCTCGTGAGCTCGTAATCGTAACCGCCTGCAACGTTCATGCCTGTTCCGGCGCTGCGCAAATCGCCAGGCATGATGGCAGCAGCCTTGAACGCCTCTACGAAGAATTCGCACATGCCATATACGAATGAAACGAGGACGGGCACTACGAAGCCGATGGGTTTGCGTTGGAAGATGAACCAGCAGCCTGCAACGAAGCCAGCAAGAATAGCCAGTTCGCTCGCAAGATAGGTGTCATCGATCGAAAGAAAGCTCGGGTTCGAGGGTAGTTCGAGGCAGACGAAGCAGATGAGCGTTATGGGCGCGATAGCAAAGAGCGGAACGAGCCAGCTGGCGACGATGCGCAAGATCTTCTTCACGATGTTGGTCGCTTTGGATGAGCGATTGGCACTTCTGCCAGCATCGCTGAGCGAGGAGGTGTTCAGCGCGTCTCGGTGGCCTCTTCTCGTGAACGACCTTGTCTTCGCGGTTATCGCAGCGATTCCAGCAAGAGCGCTCGATGCGGCAGCGATGCCGAAAAGCGGCACCGAGCCCGTTATCGCATCGTCGTTCGCGAAGGAGAGGAGCGCGATCTCGATGGCAACGAACAGGGCGGTCCATATCGTAGTGGAGATGGTGCGCAGGATCTTCTTCGGAAGACCTTGCGATCCAGTGCGCCAGATAACGACGAGGCCAAGAGCCAAGAGCGCAACGAGCGAGATGACCCCTACGATAGGGATCCAAGTCAGATCGATTACGGTCAGAGCGTCGTTCACAGCGTTGCCTTTCGCAGTCCCGGCGGGACGCGAGATGAATGAGTCTAATGGGCAGCTGTTATTTTAGCCTTCTTGCGTGGTTTGAATACTGAGATCGCGAAAAGGACGAGCATTCCGGCAATAACGCCCGCGAGACAGGCTGGTTTTGCGGGAACGAGCGCCGTGCAAGCGACGACCGCGATGGAGAGCAACCATTTCGCGATGACCCAGCCATGCTTCTTGAAGCCCCACTTCGTGAAGAGGCTATAGAGAAGGCCGGTGACCATGAGGGCGGGGATGCAGATGGTAACGAGACCTTTCACGGTAGCGATGGCAGCGGCGCCGAAGGCTTCGCTGATGGAGCCGTTGGCCATCATGACCGAGAAGCAGAACATGATCGTGAAACCACCGAGCCACAAGCTCGCGAACACGAGATGGGCAAGGTCGAGCGAGCGCTTCGGATTCTTCGACAGCGTCGGCAGTGCGGGTTTCGGGATGTGAGGAAAAGAACTCATCGCTCCTCCTAGTGGTAGGGAGGTAAATCTCAGTTCTACTTTAGCATCGCTGTTGTGCGGCTCAAATCATTCTTCATCCAAAAACTCGACTTCGCTCACGTCGGTATCGCTGTCGTCGCGCTCTTCTCGTGCGGCATCGAACAGCGCTTTCATGGTGGGATTCTTGCGCGTGAGACGCTTGATGGTGAGGTCTTCAGCTTTGTCGTTCGCTAGGCGCAGCTGGTTTTCACTGCCGATCAGGTTGTCTTTGATCTTCTGCAGATGGCTGATGGACTTGTCGATCTCTTCGATGGCTTTCTGGAATTTATCGCTAGCGATGCGGTAGTTGCGGCTGAACTTGTCTTTGAAATCCGTCAGCTGATCCTCGAAGTTCGTCACGTCGATATTCTGCTGTTTCACTAGCGCCAATTCCTTGCGGTATTCGAGCGAGGAGAGCGCGGCGTTGCGCAGTAGCGTGATGAGCGGGATGAAGAACTGCGGGCGGATGACGTACATTTTCTCGTACTTCCAAGACACATCGACGATGCCTGCGTTGTAGAGTTCGCTCTCAGGTTCGAGCAGAGAGACGAGAACGGCGTATTCGCAGCCCTTCTTCTTGCGATCGGAATCGAGCTTCTTGAAGTGATCTTCGTTCTTCTTGCGGCTGACCGAATCGTCCGCTTCATTCTTCATCTCGAACATGATGGAAACGACTTCGTTGCCGGCGTCGTCGAAATCGCGGAAGACGAAATCGCCCTTCGTGCCTTCGACCACTTCGTTATCCTTCTCGAAGTAAGCACGGGGGAATGCGGTGGCGCGCAGACGGTTGAATTCTGTCTCGCAGTGAACCTCCAGGCTTTCACCCAGCATCTTGGTGGAGAGCTTCGCTTTCATGTCGCGGATGCGCTCGATCTCGCGGTCGCGATCGGCGATGAGTTCGTCCTTCGCGGCGAGCTTCTCCGCCAAAGCGGCCTTATGTTCTGCTTCGACGCGCGTGAGCGTTTCAGCATCGCGCGCAATTTGAGCACGCAGTTCGTCGCGTTCGCGTTCGATGGAGGTTTGGGCATCTTTCGCTGCAGCTTCGACCTTCGAAACGGCGAGCTGTGTTTCCATGGAAGCCTGCTGACGTTGCGCTTCGAGCTGTTGTGCCAGGGTATCACGCTCTTTCTCTACCGCGCGAAGCCGTTCGACTTCGGCTGCGACCGCATCGGAGACCGCCAGTTTCCTGGCCGCTTCGGCTTCGGTCTTGGCTGCGGCCAGCTGAGCCCGTGTCGCTTCAAGCTGCTTTTCCAGTTCGGCCTTCGTTTCCGCAACGGCTAGCGCGACCTCTTTTTCGCGTGCATCTTCGACCATGGTCACGCGCGCATTCACTTCGCGCTGGAGCTCTTGGTCTCGCACCTGGCTCAGGATGGCAGCATAGCCGCTTTCGTCGACGGTGAAGGGGGTCTTGCAATGAGGGCAGATGATCTCGCTCACGATAGTTCCTTTGGATCGAAGTGTGTTCGTATCCATTCTATCAGCGGGCGCGGATCATAGCTGTCCTATTGATGGTCATCTTGCTTGCGTTTGTGGTACCAATGGGAGAACGGCCCGATGATGGCCTCGAAGAGCGGAATGGTCAGGAACATGACCCAGGCAGGATGCGGCTCGTTCAAGACGAAGGCCATATACAGAAACCAACATATGACGAAGATCGGATAGAGGCCGGCCAAGAACACGCCGAATCGCTTGTTCGAGATCAGATTGCCCATCATGTAATAGAGCGGAATGGCAGCGAAAAGAAAAAGGCCAAGCCCCCATTGTCCAGCGAACACTCCTACTACGATGTAGACGATGATCACGAGGAGCGGAAAAGGAAACCGATACCATGCGCGCACGAACGGAGAGTTTGAGCGCGAACCTGGGTGTCGCGTTCGGAGCGCCGCATTTGCGGCATTAAGACTGTCGTATTCTTGCGAGTTGACGCGTATGCCGCTCCATCCCACATGGACCGAATCGCCGTTCTTCGAATCAACATGGACTCCGTCACGCCAGTTGATATGAACGTGATCTTTGCCGTCTTGTGCGCGAACGCCGTCAGGGCCAAGATGGAATGAACCGTCGTTCGAGTCGAAGCCGATGCCTCCTTTGGGTGTTTCTTGCTCTGTGGTTCCAGGTTGTTCGCCCTCGATATGTTCACGATCATCTCCAGAACGATCGGCCTCGGCCTGCTCGCCCTTCGTCTGTGCGCACTCGTCATCCGCTGCCGTCGCCTCGATCTCGCTAGTGGGCGATGCGCCTTGTGGGTCGACTTCTGCATAGAGCAGTTCATCGAGCGAAACACCGTAGAGCTCTGCGAGTGCGATCAGGTTGTCGGTGTCGGGAGAAGACTCCGAACACTCCCATTTGGACACAGCCTGACGAGACACTCCGAGCTTTTCTGCAAGGCCTTCTTGGGTCAGTCCCGCATTGCGTCTACGGTCTGCGAGTCTTTTCGCCATGTCGACATTCATAGGATTCCCTTTCTTGGTTCGCTGTTTCGATCATAGAGCAAAGCAAGCGTACGTGAGAATCTTCTTCGGTTCGACCAATTCTAGTTTGAAACTGACGCAAATATTGGTTGCGGAGGCGATGAACAGGCAAAACGATGCGAAATCGATAAGCGCATCTAAGCACTTCGAAGTGCGACCGATGCGATCGTGATCCGATCGAACGGGCGATCATCGCCAGGAGAAGGAGTTCGCCATCGCGCGCGCGACTTTTGAGGCATCGTCCGAGTCGTCGAAATCGGTCGCTTGGAAGAGACAGAATTCGTAGTCGCCTACGATGTAATAGAACGTGGTCGTGCAGTCGTCTTCCTTGACAGTGAAAACGTAGAGGACGTCGCCTGCGGGTGTCGTTTCTCCACTGCCGAGCACTTGAGCGGATGAATCGCCGATCTGCGCAGAAAGCTGACGTAGGATCGCTTCGCGGAATGAGACGTGATCTTCTTTCGCATAGCGATTCGTACCCGTGCTCACCGCTACGTTGTCTGGCAGCGCTTCATTCTCGTCACCTTCTTCGACATAGAAGGTTTGTCTGCTGTTGGAATGCTTCTTGGATACGACCCAGTCTTCGGGGACATCGTAGGTGCCAGGGAAGCTCGCTTGTGCGCTAGCGACATCATCAGATGAATCGAGGCTCCAGCTATGGTGGCCATCATCCTCGTCATGATGGCGTTCGATATCCGGGCGATCATCATCATCTTCGCCCAGGAAGAGCGCTGGCAGGCAGCCCGTCATAGTGACGCACAAGAGCGCACAGAGGAACGCGATGAATGCAAGTTGCGAGAGCTTCTTTGTCAGGCTGGTCATGAACGCCTCCTAGAGCATCGACGATCGTACGTAGTACGTTGCTCCCATTCTACTGGTTCTTCGTGACGCATTCGATGATGAAACTGAGCGAGTCCCGTGCGTCGTAGTAGGTGAAGTGCGCCGATGGGTCGAAGATCGACTGGCCCTCCATGCACTTCTCGATGCCGATCTGCACGATGTCTCCCAAGTAGTCGGGAAGATCGATCTTGTCAGTATTCATACGAACCTACTTCTTTCTGTTTTCGAGTCTATCGGACAAGGATCGCAGAAGCGATTCGAGGCCGTTCACTATCCATTTTCCCAGTTTAAAAGCGAGAATGATGAAGAACCAGCAGACTGTTATGACGATGACGAATGTCATGGGCGCGATCTAGGAGCGTTCAGCTACAACAGAGAAGAGCACGAGATCTTCGTTGCCCGTATTCGTGATCGAGTGGACCGAGCCCTGAGGGCAGATGTGGCATGTTCCTGGGGCGAGCACCTCTTCGATTCCGTCGCATACTGCGATGCCGCGCCCGCTCACAACATAATTCACATCCACGCTTGTCGCTTGTTCGTGACTCCCGATCGAGCACCCCGGTTCAAGGACCGAGTAGATGACCTTGCCCCAGCCTTCTACGAGCATGTTCGCCCGCACCTGACCGTCGCCGCCATTCATGGCGGGAACGGCGAACTCTTCCATCGATTTGAAATCCAGTAACATGATGCTCCTTCGAAATCGTTATCCGAACACCTCAGCCGCAGCAATGACCTGCAGCAGCGATTCGTCGACCTTGTCACGCCCGTATGCGTCGAAGAATCTTTTGCGATACGCATCGGTCTTCAGGTTGAAGTTCAACGTCCATGCGCCCCAAAAGAGATCGATGTGTCGATCGCCGATGCCGCCACAGCCTACATCGACGAAGCCAGCGAGTCGCCAATCGTCAAGAACGATGTTCGGGAGACAATAGTCGCCATGCAGTAGGACATGATCCTTCAATGCTCCCTTCCCTTCATTGAGAATAGTATAGGCTTCTTCTGCAGATCGATAGGCGAATTCGCCTGAGAAGAGCGATGCATCGAACTTGCCTGAGCGGTAATTCGAATCAGCAAGGGCAAGATAGTCAGCTGTGCGATCCTGCACAGGACAGCAAGAAGCGTCGAGTTCATGAAGCCGTCGCAATTCTTGTGCGATGGTGTCGCAAAGTCGTTTGGGATCTCCGAGATAGAGTTCATGTATGCAGTCTTCACCCGGGAGCGCGCAAGTCAGCAGCCAATCATCTTCAGCTGCGTTATAAAAGAGTACCTCAGCACCGATGCCGTGTGCATGGAAGAACCGGGTCAAATTCGCTTCGGTCTCGAGCGATCCGCGTTCTGCCTGTTTCAGGTAGTAGCCGGTATCCTTCTCGATGAAATAAACCTTCGCTTCGGGGGAACAGGAGCTGTCGTAGACAGCTGAACGACCGATGAACGCACGTAGCTCGTTTGGCAAGTCGTCAGGCATTCTTTGGAGCAAAGTCTTTTTCATGGCGATACGGATCCGGGCAAGTGGCTTCAGGCGAGTAGCGACGTACTACCCGCTGATGTCGTGGTCGAGTATAGTGGCGAACGAGAACGATGGATAATGACGTTTCATCGCCGCGATGATCTCGTTCGAGGTCTGCTTCGCGTCATGGTCGAAATCGACGACCAGGTCGAAATAGCACGTCTTGGTCTCGGCATCCACGTAGAAGCCGCGCACCTGCACCACCTCGGGGTGATCGAGCACGACCTTTCGGAGCGTTTCCTTCATGTCCGCGAATTCGCCCTTGGTGTTCTGCGCGTAGATACCGATGGTCATGAAGCAGTCGAATTCGTGGTACACCGCGATGGTTATCTTTCGTGTGAGTTCATGGATCTGGCTCGCGCGCATGTCGTCGTCCACCTCGATGTGGGCAGAACCGACACGCTCGTTAGGGCCATAGGTGTCGATCGAAAGATCGTAGACGCCGTGAACCCCTTCGAAGCTGTCGATGTAGGCTTCGAGGCGGTGCGCATAGTCGGTATCGATGCGCCTTCCGATGACGGAATCGACCGAGTCGCGCAGAATATCGAAGCCCGATTTGACGATGAACAGCGAGATGCAGGCGCCGATGATACCGTCGATGTTCAGATCGAATGCGAGACTCAAGATGGCGGAGAGCAGGGTGCCAGCAGACAGCACTGCATCGAACATATTGTCCTTCCCCGAAGCGATGAGCGGGGAAGAATTCGTCGCATTACCTGCATGTTTGAAGTAAATGCCCATCGCGATCTTGATGATGACCGAAGCCACGATGACGATGATGGTGAGGGCGGAGTAGCTGAGCGTTTCGGGCCAGATGATCTTCTTGACCGATTCGACCAGCGAAGCGATGCCGGCATACAGGATCATGACGGCGATGGCCATGGAGGTGATATATTCGAGGCGCCCATAGCCATAGGGGTGTTCGCGGTTCGGGCGACGATTCGAGAGCTTCGTGCCGATGATGGTGATGATGGAGGAGAAAGCGTCGGTAAGACTGTTCACCGCGTCCAAGATGACTGCGATCGAATTCGCGAGCAGGCCGACGATGAGCTTGAAGACCGTCAGCACCACATTGCCGATGATGCCGACGATGCTCGTGAAGACGATCTTGCGTTCACGGGCCTTCGGCTCGAGCGTGGTGGTGTCTTGCAGCGGGGACATGCCCGGATCCTTTCTACCGATGCGATTTGCGCATGATCTTGGAAGATTCAATCATAGTACGAACTTGCACGCGCGCGGAGCGCAGAAGGGTTTCGCTATCAAGATGTAAGCGTTGTTCGCGCATAAGGGGGTCTTCGGCACGACAGTGCAAGACGATACAATGAGTGCATTCGGAAACGAGCCCGATGAAAGGCAGCGAGCGGGAGCGGACTATGGAGATATGCGATTACGAAGAGCGCTTCCATGACGAAGTGATCGATCTTGTCCTGGGAATCCAGAACGGCGAATACGACCTCGGTTTCACGTTGGCCGAGCAGCCTGATCTTGCGGACATTCAGACGACGTTCGCAGACGGCGGATTTTGGGTCGCCTTGGATGAAGGTCGCGTGGTAGGCTGCATCGGCTTGCAGCGAAAGGGCTCGCAGGAGGGTGTGCTGAAGAAGTTCTTCGTGGATGGATCGCTTCGCGGCAAACGCGTAGGCCTTTCGCTCTATGAAAAGCTCGAAGCGTTCTGTCGTGCTGAAGGGATAACCGCGGTCGTGCTCGATACGCCGAGGGTCGCAACGCGCAGCCATGCATTCTATGAGAAGGCGGGATTTCGTGAGATATCCGCTGATGAACTGCCGTTTCCTTATGAATATCCCGATCGCGATTGCTTGCTCTTCCTGAAGACGTTCGATTAGCCGTTCTGCGCTGCAAGGCGCTTTTCGAGCCAGTCGATCAGTTCGCCCCAGCGCCCTTCAGTGCTCTTCAGTACGGTCAGGTGATAGCGCGCATGCGCATCGTCATCGGTGATGGGAACGATGACGCGATCGCCCATGAAGCGTTCGGTCTCGGAGGCATCGGTCACGAATCCAGGTAGGGGAGAAGTCTGCGAAAGCTGGCTGAAGATGAGGTAGTCGTCCTGCACGACGTAGTGCGCGTGCGGCATGTGTCTCTCGCAGATCTCGCGCCAAAAGCCGACGCGTTGGTAGAGCAGGAACGTTTCGCCGTCCAGGTCGGCAAGAGCGATCTTCTCGTGACCCGCGAGCGGATGATCGGGGGGTAGCGCAGCGTACAGATGCTCCTCCATGAAGGGGATGGCGATGGTGTTCGGTAGATCCATGCGATAAGGCAGGATCGCAAGGTCGATGATCCCTGAGAGCAGATCGGACTCGATATCGTTGAGCGACGCGAGCCTCGGAACGACCAACAACTCGGGGTCTTTCTCTGCGATGGCGGGAACCATGCGCCACAGAGGAGCTGGTGCGCACGTGCCGATGCGCAGCGTCGATTGTTTGCGCACGTGTTCGGCCATGGCTTCTTCGAGGCGAGCTGCTTCCGAGAGCACGATGCGCGCATGGCGAAGCGCGAGTTCGCCCGCATCGTTCAAGCGCATCCGATTCTTCGTGCGATCGAACAGTTGAGCGCCGAGTTCGTCCTCGAGCTTTTGGATCGAGCGCGAAAGGGCGGATTGCGAGAGATGAAGCTCTTCAGCTGCGCGCGAGAGCGTCCCATTTGACGCAACAGAATCAAGCTGTCTCAACTGCTCTAACTCCATGATTCGACCTTTCACTATGCGTTCAACGCAAGGTAACTTGACCAATGAACATTGTACTTCTCTTTGGGGTGGTTCCAAACTAAGAACTGAAGGAAAAAGGAACCTCAAGGAGAAAAGAGACGATCATGACGAAGGAACTATTCAGCGCAAGAGAATTCACGCCCTTCAACGGTAACCCATTCGGCCTGGTATACGAAGGAGCGCTCACCGAGAACGCAGAGGGTGCGGTCAATATCCATGCGATCAGTTACCCGCTGCGCGATATCACCGTTGCAGCTAATGTGTACACTCCTGCGAATTACGATGCAGCGAAGAGCTATCCTGCTGCAGTGGTAGCGCATCCAAATGGCGGCGTGAAAGAGCAGGTCGCGGGCTTATATGCGCAGCGTCTTGCCAATGCAGGCTACATCACGCTCGCATTCGACGCATCGTATCAGGGTGAAAGCTCGGGTGAGCCGCGCAATACCGATATTCCTGCGAATCGTGTCGAAGATATTCATCGTGCTGCCGATATCCTTTCGGCGTATCCAGGCGTCGATCCGACGCGTCTTGGCGTTCTTGGCATTTGCGGTGGCGGTGGCTATACTGCTGCAGCTGCGCAGACCGACAAGCGCTTCAGGGCGGTCGCTACGCTCTCTCTTTTCAATTCAGGCATCGTTCGCCGCGACGGCTTTCGTGCGAGTCAAACCGATTCCATCGTCGAACGCTTAGAGCAAGCAGCAGCTGCTCGACAGCAGGAAGCCGAGGGCGGGGAGGTCCTCTACACCCCGAACATGTGCGAGACTCTCACCCCTGAAGAAGCTGACAAGCTCCCCTTCCCGCTCTATCGCGATGGTTATTACTATTACGGCAAGACCCATGCGCATCCAGGCTCAAGCTTCTCTTATACCGTTTCAAGCCTGATCGAGCTCGCGGCGTTCGATGCAGCAGCAGAGGCGCATCTCATCTCGGTCCCGCTGTTGATGATGGCAGGCAAGGAAGCTGACACGTTCTATATGACGGTCGATGTGTTCTCGAAAGCGACCGGCGCGCCGAAGAAGGAACTCTTCGAGATCGAAGGCGCTCAGCATATCGAGACGTACTGGAAGCCCGAGTATGTCGATCAGGCAGTGGCGAAGCTCGTCGCGTTCTTCGACGAGAATCTTTAAGCCGTAACAAGAACAGAGAACGAACGCTCAAGAAGGAGTGAATGAAGATGGAATATGTAACGCTCGCTAATGGTGTGAAGATGCCGATGCTGGGATACGGTGTCTTCCAGGTTTCGAACGAGGAGACGGCGCGCTGCGTAGGCGACGCGCTTTCCGTAGGTTATCGCCTGATCGACACCGCGCAGGCATACGGCAACGAAGAAGGCGTGGGTGCTGCGATCGCGAAGAGCGATGTTCCCCGCGAAGAGCTGTTCATCACCTCGAAGGTGTGGATCTCGAATGCAGGCGAAGAGAAGGCGGCCGCTTCGATCGACGAATCGCTCAAGAAGCTGGGCACCGATTACATCGATCTGATGTTGATCCATCAGCCCATCAGCGATTACTACGGAACGTATCGAGCGATGGAGCGCGCTTATGAAGCGGGCAAGCTGCGTGCGATCGGCGTGTCGAACTTCTATCCCGACCGTCTGGTCGATCTGTGCAACTTCGCGAAGATCCCGCCCATGGTCGATCAGATCGAAACGCATGTGTTCATGCAACGTGAGGAAGACCATAAGGTCATGGAAGAATACCACGTCGTGCATGAGGCATGGGCGCCGTTCGCGGAGGGACGTAACGACCTGTTCTCGAATCCGGTGCTGGTCGCTATCGGGGCTAAGCACGGCAAGTCATCTGCGCAGGTGGCTTTGCGTTTCCTCATTCAATCCGGCGTGGTCGTCATCCCGAAATCGACCCACATCGAGCGCATGGAGCAGAACATCGATGTGTTCGACTTCGCGCTGGATGAGACCGACATGGATGCGATCCGTGCTTTGAACGAAGAGAAGAGTCAGTTCTTCAGCCACTACGACCCGAAGACCGTGCAATATCTCGCGGATATGGGTAAGAACTAGGAGAGGATGAAGATGTCCATACTATTCATCAATGGAAGCGCCGAACATGAAGGAAACACGGCGCAATTGGCTTCGATGCTGCTCGATGGCCATGCGTATGATGTCGTGCAGCTCGGCGATATGAAAGTGTACGACTACGGCCAGCATTTCGATGACGACCAATTCGAGGATGTGTTGGCGCGGATGAATGCCGCTGACGTGTTGGTATTCGGATCGCCCGTTTATTGGCATGATCTTTCGGGCATGTTGCGCAACCTGCTCGATCGTTGCTATGGCCCGGTGCCCGAAGGCGGTTTCGCAGGCAAGAAGATCTACTTCTTGTTCCAGGGAGCGGCTCCGACGCAAGAGATGCTCGAGCGTGGTAACTATACGATGAGCCGATTCGCTGGTCTCTATGGGGCTGAGTACATGGGGATGGCGACCAATGCACGTGAAGCTCGGAAGCTCGCCCAAACGCTCTAGTCGAATAATCGATCTTGCTCGCAGGATCGATGCGGGAACATCCGTTGGCGAGATAGTCGGGATGCCCGAATTCGACGATTTCGGTCGATTGCTCTTCCCGGTCGATCGTATGCCCAGCCTCTCTTCGACGCTGGAAGACCTTGCGCGCGGGAATACGTTCATCTGGTATTCGAATCTGAAGAGCGCAGTTTTCGCGCGTGCGATCGACCGGCTCAAGACGGACGCGGATCAAGGATGCACGATCTTCTATTCGATCTACGATCAAGAAGAGATCGCGCGCGATCCTTCGAAACGCGATACCGGGTTGTTCTTCTTTCGCGGCGTGAAGAATGCACCTACTGCTGTAGTGAATGCAGGCGGCGGGTTCATGTATGTTGCTGCGCTCCAGGACAGTTTGCCTCATGCGATGAAGATCAGCGATCTGGGGTACAACGCATTCGCTTTGATCTATCGACCCGAACGACCTTATGAAGATCTCGCTCGTGCGCTCGTCTTCTTGTATGATCATGCCGCTTCATTAGGGGTGAACATGAACGACTACTCGTTATGGGGAGGGTCGGCCGGAGCGCGTATGGCTGCCGTGCTCGGCAACGAGCGGTATCTGCATGAACTGACAGGAAGAAGCGATCTGCCGCAAGCGAGCGCAGTGATCATGCAATACACCGGGTATTCTGCGGTCTCACCATTCGACGCACCGACCTTCGCTTGTGTAGGCACCAACGACGGCATCGCGAATTGGCGCATCATGCAGGCGCGCCTCTCGGAGCTCACGCGTCGTTACGGAATACCGACCGAGTTTCGGGTGTTCGAAGGGCTTCGTCATGGATTCGGGATCGGGCAAGATACGCCTGCACAGGGGTGGATCGAAGACGCGATCGCATTTTGGCAGGCGCAAGAAGGAGTGAAGAATGAGATATAGAAAGCTTGGAGCTATCGAGGTTTCCGACATCGGTCTCGGTTGCATGGGGATGAGTCATGCATATGGTAAGCCAGCCGACAAGAAAGAGATGCGTGAGCTGTTGGCTGATGCGGTCGACCTTGGATGCACGCTCTTCGATACGGCGGAGTGCTACGGAACGCAACAGGATCCTCATGAGAACGAGGAGTTGGTGGGAGAGGCGCTCGCGCCCTACCGCGACAAGGTGCGCATCTCCACGAAGTTCGGGCTGTCGTTCGATTGGGACGACGGGCAGATCAATCACTCAGTGTTCGCCGACTCGCGCCCCGAGATCATCCGCAAGTCGGTCGAAGGATCGCTCAAGCGCCTGAGAACCGACCACATCGATATCTATTTGCAGCATAGGCAGGATCCGCGTGTTCCTGTTGAAGAGGTGGCCGATGTGATGTCCGACCTGATCAAAGAAGGCAAGATCCTTGGATGGGGTCTTTCCGAGGTAGATGAGGAGACGATCCGTCGCGCGCATGCGATCTGTCCCGTCACGGCGATCCAGAATCGTTATTCCATGATGGCGCGTTGGTATGAGCCGCTCTTCAAGGTGTGCTCCGAGCTGGGAATCGGTTACATGGCGTTCAGTCCGCTCGCGAATGGTTTCTTGTCGGGAAAGTATCGCGACCACAGCGCGTTCGAAAAGAACGGGGAGGACTATCGCGTTGAGATGCCGCAGTTTTCCGAGGAAGCTCTCAAGAGGAATGATAAGCTCCTTCTGATGCTCGAGGATCTTGCCCGGACGCATGATGCCACCGTGGCGCAGATCTCGCTCGCGTGGATGCTCGCAAAAGAGCCGTTCATCGTTCCGATCCCGGGTACGCGCAAGCCAGCGCGACTCGAAGAGAATCTGGGCGCGGCGGACGTGGTCCTCACTCAGAGCGAGATCGCTCATATCGATTCTGCTCTTGCGTTGATGGGCGATCTGGAAGTATATGGCGGCACCGTGGTGAAGGAGAAGACCGATGACTAGTTTCAGCTTTCATGAACCAGTGAAGGCGGTTTGTGGCGATGCGGCCCTTGAGACGCTCGCTGCCGTCTCGCATGGTAAGCGCGTCCTGGTGGTGAGCGGGTCCGCCTCTGCGAAAGAGAATGGCACGTTCGATACGGTCGCGCGCATTCTCGAGGCTGCAGGTGCGACGCTCATCGACTTCGATGGCATTTCGCAGTGCACGTATGAACGAATCGCTGAAGGAACCGAGCTTGCGCGATCGAGCAGTGCCGAAGTGGTGATGGGGTTAGGCGGCGCATCGGCGATGGACACCGCGAAGGCGATCGCCTTTTGCGCGGTGCACGATAACTATGACGATCATCTACTTGGAAAGCTCGAGCAATCGAACGACGAAAAACTCACGCTCGTGCTCGTGCCCACCTACCCTTCGACCGGCTCTGAGGCGAATGGCGTGAGCGACATCATGGGGTATCAGGGCGGCATCCACGGAGTCTATGCGAACTACGCGCTGCTCTATCCGCCATTCACGTTCTCGCTCGATGCTCGCAATACCGCTTATTCGACGATGGTGATGCTCGCGCAGACAGGGTATCGTTATTTTGCCGACCAGAATATCATCTCTCGTCGTTTCACGGCAGCATCGCTTCGCTCGGTGCTCGAAGCATATGAGGTTTTATTGGCTGACCCTGAAAATTACGATGCGCGCACCACCATGCTGTGGGCGAGCTTCCTCGAGACGAGCGGCTTGCTCGGTCTGGAGATGGAGGGCAACTGGACCTACAGCATCTTCTCCGCTGCAGGTCTGCTGCGTTTTTCCATGGGAACGGTGTATCGTCAGAATCTCGCGATGATCTTCCCTCGCTGGCTGGTCTTCGCGGCACGCCATCATCCCGATGAAGTGCGCGATTTTGCCATCAACGTGATGGATGCGCCTGCGGATTTTCCGGTCGAGGACGCAGTTCGTCATGCGTTCGATCGAGCCATGGCGGTGCTGCGTTCGGGTGGTCTGCCGACCACGCTAGCGGAACTCGGTTCGATCCCGAACGACGAGGCGATCATCGATGCTGTTGGCAAAGTGAGCAGCCGCGAATTCACGACCGAGGAATACATCCAGATGGTCCGTGCGTGCGAGAGCGAAGCGTTCCCGGGTCTTTGATACTACGATGATGAGTGATTCCAAAACGAAAAAGGCCACGCATATCACGTGGCCTTTCTTATCGCATCGGTTAGCGTCTGCTGTCGCGTTTAGCTGAGGCGTTTGTTCAGTTCGGCTGCAGCGGCTGCCTTGTCGAAGTTTCCGCCGGTACGTTGGGTGAGCGCGCCCATCACCTTGCCCATGTCCTTCTTGGTCGATGCGCCGGTCTCGTTGACCACTTCATCGATGAGCGCCATCAATTCATCGCCTTCGACCTGTTTGGGCAGATAGCCTTCCAGGATCGCGACCTGCTCGGTGAGCGTGTCGGTGCGTTCTTGGTTATTGCCTGCTTTGATCGAGCCATCCAGCGTTTCCTTGGTCTGCTTGATGACGCGCTTGAGCATCGCATCGACATCGGCCTCCGCGATCTCGCGGCGTTCGTTCACTTCGATGGCCTTCAGTTCGGTGTGAACCTGGCGCAAGATGTCGCGGCGATGATTGTCATGCGCTTTCATCGCGGCTTTGATCTCGTCTTGCAGGGTTTGGTAATCCATAACGGGTCCTTTCGGAGAAGCGCGTTGCGAGCGACGCGCTGGGAGTTCGGTCTGTCTCAAATAAAAGCGGCGCGCCCAAGGCACGCCGCTTCATGGTTTTTATTACGTGCCATCCCGACCGGGATGCTGCAACGATTCCGATCTTGCGAACTAGTCGACGCTCATGGTGAGCAGCAAGAGCGCGTCGTGCTTCTTCGCATCGAGTGCGATCTCGCGCGTGATCTCGGTGCCCTTGGGCAGTGCGAACGTGTCGTCCGAATTGGTGACATCGTCGTTCAGAACCTTGCCGATGAGGAAATCGACGAGCAGCGCGTCTTCATTGGAAAGACCGTCTGCATTCGCTGCGGGAGCTTCAGCAGGAGTTGCGGCTGCAGGAGCAGCAGCAGGTGCAGCCGCGGCAGGAGCAGCTGCGGTTTCTTTCTTCGCAGGAGCATCTTCAGCGGACTGACGCAGGTCTTCAGCGGACTGGCTGCCGTCGTCGACGAAGACGAAGTCAGGAGCGAAGAACAAGAATGCTTCGGACTGGAATTCCTGGCCGTTTTCAAGCGAGATCGACTTGATGGCACCGAAGACGGGATCGAAATCGAAGCCAGCTACCGTGCCGAGCGTGTTACCAGTACGGGAGTAGACTTCAACGCCGATGAGCTTGTTGCTGTCGGAAACGAGTTCCTTCGCGGCAGGAGAGTTAGCGTCGACGAAAGAGCCGTAGGACTGGACCGTGATGAAGGTATCGCCCGTTCGATGGCATTTTCGAAAGGAAGCGCGATAGCGTTGTTCGTCGAAGCGTTCAGGACGATGTAGTGGCTGACTGCCTGCGTATCATAATCGACACGAAGGCTGCTCATCTTGCCGAGAACCTTTCGTTCGTCCAAGCCGACGATGCTGCGCGTAAGAATCGATTCGTTGGTCTCCATACTGACCCTTTCTTAAGATAGCTTCTTGAATCAGCAGGGCGTTTTCATGGCCGCCTTGCGTTCTGACAATAGACTCATTGTATATGAAACTCGCAGAGATATGAGAAAAACTCACACTTTAATCCCTACTTGTTTACCGTTTCGTTGATAAGGGGAATGATGCCCTATTTATTAGGCTCGACGCTGCCTTCAGCGAGCGCGACCGTGGCCCCCTTGGGCACCTGATAGATGTCGCTCGATAGCAGGTCGCGCGTGGTGCGCACGCCGTCGCGATAGTACACACGGAACGCTTCAGATACGTAGTACTGCTTGGTGGTGCCGTCCTTCGCGGTCTCTTCATAACGGTCGACCACGCGGGAGGTCGCATCGATGGTGATTCCGTCCGTGCGTGGCTTGCCGAGCAGATTCACCGTGACCGTTTGACCGACAGCTTTCGCATAGATGGTGACGGGGTAGTCCGTATTGTTCCTGATCTGGAGGTCTCGCTGACCGCAGACGATGGTCGCATCGAGGCCGATGGGCGCGTAATCGGAAGGCACGGAATGAGGATGGCGCTCGACGATCTCAAGATCCGCCTTCACCGCGGCGATGTAGATCGCGGTCGAAACTTGGCAGATGCCGCCGCCGTCATCTTGGCTGAGACCGCTGCTGTAGAGCACCGCAGCGGATTTGTAGCCGCGGTCGGCAGAGGTTTCGCCCACCACTTCGTTGAAGGAGAAGGTGGCACCCGGTTCGATGACGTAGCCGTTCACTGCTTCAGCGGCGAGGCGTAGGTTCTCTGCTCGATCGGCATCTTCGCTCTGCGAGATGGCTTCGTAGCTTCCGATGGTCTCTTGGTAGTATCCCGGCTCGACCACGTGATCTTGCTCGATAGGATCGGCTTCGACAGGAGCAGGAGCGGCAAGCCAGTTCGCGCCACCGAATGCGATGCAGCACGCGATGAGCAGCGAGCAGCCCATGACGAGGATGGGGGCACGTTGCGACTGGTGCGAGCGCTTCGCGGCGGGAGGGGTAACACGTGTCTTGCGAGAGGCAGCCATCAGCCCATCCTCTCAACAGCATCGAGCTTGATGCGCTCGAAGCGCGTCAGCACGCTGGACTGACGAAGCTTCGCAGCGATCTCTTTCGCCTTCTTGGCGTCGCCTGCTTTCACGTAGCAGGAAAGTTCGTCGAATTGGGCCTCGCGAGAAGCATTCGCGTTCGGTGCGATAGCGGCAGCCTCTTCGTAGAGCAGTGCAGCGATGGCGTACGCTCCCTGATCGCGAAGCGCGGCTGCACGGGCGTTGAATTCCGCGAAGGCCTCGGCGGTCGACTTCGGTTTCTTCGGCGCAGGTGCTGGCTTTGGTGCGGGTGAAGCTTCCGCAGGCTTCGGAGTAGATTCGGCAACTTGCGATGCTGCCTCGGCTTGATCGAGCGGCGAGCCGATGTTGAGATCGGGACCATCGGTCGGCGTGGTGGGCTGCGGAGCGTTTCCGAAGGGCTTCACCAGCTCTTCGAGTTCTTCGATCTCTTCAGCAACAGCCTTGTTGACCAGGATGTCCATATCTGCAGCAGCTGCGATCTTAGGATCGATGGTTTCGGGAGCAGCCGATTTCGTGCTGGAGACGAGATCCTTCTCAAGATCCTTCGCTGCGGACTTTTCAGCAGAGGGCTGAGAAGTAGGCGTAGAGGCTGGTGAAGGCGCAGAAGCAGGGGTAGGCGCAGAAGCAGGGGTAGGCTGTTTCGCGTCTGCTGCGATAGGAACAGCCTTGGGGGCACCTTCTGTAGCTGGCCGCTTCGTCGCTTCGGCCTTTTGCTGCTGTGGAGCAGGGGCCTTCGCTTCTGGAGCTGGCTGCTGAACTTTTGGTGCAGCCTTTGGCTGCTCTGTAGGTTTGGGTTCGGGTTTGGCCTTCGGTGCCTCAGGCGCTTTCTTGGGCGCTGCAGCAGGTGCTGGCGCAGGCTTCGAGGCGGCTGCTGGCGCTTGCGAAGGTGCAGGCGCCGCCGTGCGCGCAGGCTGAGCCGATTTGGAAGCGGGGACGCCCGGTGCTTTCGCAGGTTGAGCAGCTACGTTCGGAGCCATGGAAGGCTTGTTCTGCTTCGTGGCAGCCTGTTCGGGCGTAGGAGGTTTCGGGCCAAGTGGTTGTTCGGCCTTTATCGTATCGACGGATTTCGCTTTCGGGATCTTCATCGACTTATCTCGCGTGCCGCGCGAAACGCCAACGTAGATGCAGATGGGAATGACGATGCAGGCGACCGTGAAGAAAGGCACGATCCAATCGGCGGGGAAGAACGCGATGAACACGAAGAACCAGATGGCGAGAACAGCGAGCGCGCCGAAGGCTGAGAAGACAGCGCGACGCTGAGGACCAGGGGTGCTCAGGCGCGTGCCGGCGATCAAACCAACGACTATGACCAAGACGATCAGTACGACACTGATCCACATGTTCTGCATGCTATCCTTCGATACGGATTTCGGAACGTATTCTTCGTGGAGGATCCCGCTCTTTTTCGTGCGCTCGGTGCGAAAAATGGGCGCGATCCTGCAATCCAAAAAAGTATACCATCTTTCAGGTATTTTAATCATTGGTTTATCGGAAGGTTTTGCAGATGGTACGCATGGTCTTTCCGATATGACACGACCCTTTTCACGGAAGGGTATAGTGAGATGAAAATGCATGCGCTCACGCGTGCGAGCATGAAGGAGATGCAACGTGAAAGTCGCTATCGAGAACATCCCGCGCACCATCGATCTGGTGCGCGATACGGCCGAGACCGCGGTCTTCTCCGAAGGGCGCCCAGTGCTGCGGATCATCGATCAAACGAAGCTTCCGTATGTTGAGGAGTACCTGCACCTGACCGACTGGCGCGATGCGATCGAGGCGATCAAGGCGCTTCGGGTGCGCGGAGCCCCTGCCATCGGGATCGCAGGGGCAGCAGCGGTCGCGCTCAGCGCTGCGGAATTCTGCATCGACGAGGCCTCTGTCGCGGAGGCTGACGAGCGAGCGGCGCGCGAACGCTTTCATGTCAAGGTGCGCGAAGATGCACGGCTCATCGCTACGGCGCGACCGACCGCGGTGAACTTGCAACACATGGTCGATGCGGCGATGCAGCTCATCGCTGAAGAGGCTGCGGCAGGAACCGCTCCCATCGTGGTCGCGGAGCGGCTCTATGAATTCACCAAGCAGCTGATCGTCGATGACGAGGACGCGAACAGACGTATGGGGGAGTACGGGGCATCGCTTCTCGAGCAGGGTTCACGCGTGCTCACGCATTGCAATGCGGGTAGTCTTGCGACGGCTTTCTACGGTACGGCGTTGGGGGTCATCTATGCGGCGGCTGCTCAAGGCAAGATCGAGCGGGTGTACGCCGATGAGACCAGGCCGCTTCGCCAGGGTGCGCGCTTGACCGCCTTCGAGCTTTCGAAGGCGCACGTCCCTGTTACGGTGATCTGCGATAACATGGCCGCTGCGACCATGGCACAAGGATGCATCGATGCGGTCGTGGTAGGGGCGGATCGCATCGCGGCCAACGGCGATACCGCTAACAAGATCGGGACGTTCGGGGTCGCGCTCGCTGCGGCTCATTTCGGCATCCCGGTCTATGTGGTCGCGCCCACCTCGACGATCGACCTGAATGCGCGAAGCGCCGCGGATATCCCGATCGAAGAGCGCGATGCGTCAGAGGTCATCGATCCTGCTATTCCCGGGGTGGAGGTCTACAACCCTGCTTTCGACGTCACGCCTGCCGAATTCATCACTGCGATCGTGACCGAGCGCGGCATCGTCAAGCCTTCTGAGGTCGCATCGCTCTTCTAAGGACTCCGTCGATTCGGCGCATCGTGAGCATGATGGCTGGCTCTTCGCCTGCTGCGAGCTCTTTCAACAGATGCGTGTCGTTCTGTCTACAGTCGCCCCGAACGCTCCTTGCGAGCCGTTTGAGCAGCTACGATGATGAGGTGAGAATACTCGTCATCGGGCACGATGTTCGAAGGAAGATGGTCGCTATGAGTACGCAGGATCTAGAAGGCAAGCGAGTCGTGGTCGCGTTGGGCGGTAATGCGCTCGGTTCGAATCCTCAAGAGCAGTTGAAGCTGATAACGGGGGCTGCGCAGAATCTGGCAGCGATGGTCCAAGAGGGCGTGAACGTGGTCGTGACCCATGGCAACGGACCGCAGGTCGGCATCATCAACGAAGCGTTCAACATCGCTGCTAAGCAGGAAGGCAACGACATTCCCTATATGCCGCTCACGGATTGCAATGCGATGAGCCAGGGATATATCGGCGCGCAACTCACGTGTGAGCTCATGAATCAATTCCGCGAGATGGCCATCATGCGTTCGGTGGTGGACGTGCCGACCCATGTGGTGGTCGACAAGAACGACCCTGCGTTCAAAGATTACGAGAAGCCCATCGGCGCGTTCATGACGGAGAAGGAAGCGAAAGAATTCGCGAAGGCGACGGGGTATCAGGTGCATGAGGATTCAGGGCGCGGATGGCGCCGCGTCGTGCCGAGTCCGGCGCCGCAAGATATCGTCGAGCTGGGGCCGATCGAGCAAGCGATGGACGATGGTTGCATCGTGGTTGCTGCAGGTGGCGGCGGCATTCCGGTCTTCCTGGAAGACGGGGCTTACACAGCGGTCGATGCGATCATCGATAAGGACCTGACCAGCGCGATCCTTGCATGGAAACTGCGGGCGGATGCGCTCATCATCTTGACCGCGGTCGAGAAGGTCTATCTGGATTTCAATACGCCGAACCAACGCTCGATCGACACCATGACCACCGATCAAGCGCGCGAATACATCAAGCAAGGACAGTTCGCGCCTGGCAGTATGCTGCCGAAGGTTGAGGCTTGCATCAAGTTCGTCGAAGCCCATCCTGGTGGCGAGGCGCTCATCACTTCGCTCGGCCATGCGGCGCAAGGGCTGCGTCGTGAAACGGGAACGCTCATCACCGCGAGCGTGAAGACCGCCTAACGAGTTCGCGCGATGCCTTCGTGTCCTTCAAGGAGCGCTTTCGCAGCGCGATGTTGCTCGGGAATCTGGTCGATCTTCAGCTGCTTCACCGCATCTTCGGTACCGGCTTCTCGTGCCTGTGTATAGTACCAACGCTTGAAGTCGAGCACAGAAAGCGTTCGTTCGAGTTGCTCGATCTCGGCCAGCACCGCTTCGCGACGGTTCTCGAAGAGCGCAAGGCGCTGCTCGATGGTGGCATCTCCCTCCACGACCAGATCCATGAATTCCTTGATCTCTTTGATGGAGAGTCCTGAGGCTTTCAGGCATTCGATCACGCGACATGCTTCGAGATCTCGTTCTTGGAACCTGCGTTGTCCGCCTTCGCTTCGGGAGAGGGTGGGCAGTAATCCCTGAGATTCGTAATAACGAAGCGTCGATGCGGGTAGATCGAGCATCTTCGCAACTTCTCCAACGCTATAGCTCATGGTTTCTCTTCTCGCTCTTGACTTAAAGTTAGCTTTAACTTCTATAGTCCTCAGTGTGAAGGCAAAGTAGACGGACGTCAAGTCCATACGATACGAGAAAGAGGCGGATGCGCATGCAAGAAGAGAAGCTCGAACTCACGCAAGAGTGGGACAAGGTCTTTCCTCAAAGCGATAAGGTCGATCATGATAAGGTCACGTTCCATAACCGCTATGGCATCACGTTGGCTGCCGATCTGTACAAGCCGAAAGGGCAAACGGGTCCGTTCGCTGCGATCGCCGTGGCGGGTCCTTTTGGGGCGGTGAAGGAGCAGTCCAGCGGACTCTATGCGCAACAGCTGGCTGAGCGAGGATTCCTTACGATCGCGTTCGATCCCTCGTTCACGGGCGAGAGCGGAGGACAGCCGCGTTTCGTAGCATCGCCCGACATCAACACCGAGGATTTCTCTGCGGCCGTCGACTATCTAAGTTGTCGGGACGACGTCGACGCCGACCGCATCGGCATCTGCGGCATTTGTGGCTGGGGTGGCATGGCGCTTTCGGCGGCGGAGAATGACGCTCGTGTCAAAGCGACGGTCGCTTCGACCATGTACGACATGGCACGCGTGAATGCGAAGGGGTATTTCGACGCAGCTGATACGAAGGAGGCGCGCAACGAATTGCGTCGTCAGCTGAGCGAACAGCGTACGAGGGATTATGCATCCGGCACCTACGAGCGCGGTGGTGGTGTGGTCGATCCGCTTCCGGCCGATGCCCCACAGTTCCTCAAGGATTATCACGCCTACTATAAGACGAGCCGCGGCTATCATTCTCGTTCGCTCAATTCGAACGAGGGCTGGAACATCACTTCGACATTGCCGTTTCTGAATCTTCCGTTGCTCACGTATCTCGAGGAGATCGAGAGCGCGGTATTGATCGTTCATGGCGAAAAGGCGCATTCGAGCTACTTCAGCAAGGATGCATTCGCACGCCTCGATCAGCGCAAAGGAGACTAAGAGCATGCGAACAAGGGGCTGATCATCGTACCAGGTGCGAGCCATTGCGATCTGTACGATCAGCTCGACGTGATCCCGTTCGATGATATCGAGCGATTCTATCGCGAATACCTAGGCGAATAGGCGTGTCTATTCCCAGATGATGCAGCTGGGTGTGGGGCAGGGAATGGTCGTGATGGCTTCCAACGTTCCTGTCGTTTCGTCTCGACGATAGAGCGCTACATCGTTACCTGTTTGGTTCGCAACGGCGAGCATCGTCTGGTCGGCGTTCAGCGCGAAATGGCGCGGCGTGCCTCCGTTGCTCGAGCAGATGAACGTTCCCTCTTGGCTGCAGTTCTGGCCGAGCGTGAAAGCGATGAGCTGATCCGTTCCGCGCACTGATGCGTAGAGGAAACGTCCGTCATTCGAGAATTCGCAATGAGCAGCAAGGGGAGGCTTGGGTCCCTCGATGGGCGCATGTGCTTCTTGCAACAAGTCCCAACGCTGGACTGGGTTCCAGATCAGTCCGTCTGCTTCAAGCCGGAAGATGATGAGTTCGCATGCAAGTTCGCAGATGAGCGCAGCATACTGACCATTGGGATGATAAGCGATGATGCGCGGACCATTGAAGAGCGGCACTTCTACGATCGCTGCAGGACGCACAGGAAGTTGTGCGAGTGCGGTCATCTTCTCGTGCGGGATCGAGCGTTCCAGACAGTAATGAGGATGATTTGCGTGACCGGTGCCTGCCGACTCGAAATAGGCGGTCTCGATAGAGCTCGCATGCGCTCGATAGAAGGGCGAATCGTTCTCGCTCTCAGGAACTCCCAGATGATGAGGCCAGATATTCAGCACGGGTTCGTGGTCCGCATCGATGACGGTGCCGTCCGTATCGGTCTGGTAGATCGCGATGAGGTCGAGGCCAAGATCGACCGCGGCGAGCAGGTTCGTTTTCGGCACGAAACTGAGCGTGTGAACGTGCGGAGCGGTCTGCCGATCGAAGTTGGGATCGCTCTTCTTGCGTGCTGCGCCGTGACCTACATGCTGGATGATCGTGACAGGGCCTTTGAGCGCTCCCCTTTCGGAGAGCGCACAGGATGCGATGGAGCCGCTATTGTAATTCGCGCCGTAGAGATGGTGCGCGTGCGGGTGCTTCAGAACGAAGCAGGTTCCTGCCGCAGGTTCGAATTCGACCTGGTCGGCAAGTACGGGAACCCCGCCGTTCATCGTGCAATGTGCGAGTCCGCCGCGCGCTTCGGTCTCGCTCGCAGCATAGAGCCGTTCATCGTCGAGCACGCAGAACGAGGGACTGGTGATGCCCTCCAGCTCGCCGCATGGGGTCGCAGTGTTCCCGTCGGCAGACAGTGCGAAACGACGGATGCCTGGTTGGCCTTCGTGTTCGGTGTAGCCGCTCACAAGGAAATGTTCGAGGTTCTGGCTGTGCGGACCCATCAGCCTTCACCGTGCTCGAAAGAAGGGTAGAGCGTCATGCCGCCGTCCACGAAGATGCTCTGCCCCGTCACGTAAGAGGAAGCGCTCGAGGCAAGCCACGCGGCAGTACTGGCAACATCGTGCACGAAGCCGATGTGATCGCACGGGATCATGTTCTCGGTCATCTCGCGCGCGATCGGGTCGGCGAACTTCTCGGCGTTGATGGGCGTTTCGATCGCGCCGGGGGCGATGCAATTGGCTCGAATGCCGCGGCTAGCGTATTCGAGCGCGATGGTCTTGGTGAACATCGCAACACCGCCTTTGCTGGCGGTATAGGCCGCGAAGGTCGGCCACGGGATCTTCTCGTGAACCGATGAGGTGTTGATGATGATGCCCTTGCGGCCGTGATCGACGAAGTAGCGAAGCGCCTGGCGTGAACCAAGGAAAACACCGGTCAGGTTCACGGCGATGGTCTTATTCCACTCTTCAAGAGGCAGTTCATGCGTTTCGTAGCGCGATTCGATGCCGGCGTTATTCACCCATACATCGAGGCCATCGAACGTATCCAGCGCTGCGCGGGCGAGCGTTTCAGCCCCTTCTTCGGTCGAGACATCCGCCTGCACGGCGACGGCTGAATCGCCAAACTGCGCAACAAGATCTTCAGCGCCAGCTTTCGTGCGTTCGCTGTGGTAGTTGACGACGACCTTCATGCCCTCTTCGAGAAAACGTCGGGCGATCCCTTCGCCCAGGCCTGATCCGGCCCCTGTGACGATGGCGATCTTTCCTTCAAGATCTGGATACATGATCCTTCCTTTCCGCGATCTCTCTCAACCCCGATCCTATGGTTGCACAAGCGGGATGGCTCGGGAGATCGTCGGGGGATCTGTTAGGAAGCCGTTGGGATTTTGAAACGGAATCAGACGAATGCGCGAATGCGGTAGTTGACGCCTAGATCGTCGCAGATGCGCGCGCAGGCGGCTTCCTGCTCGGGCGTGATGGTGGTGCTGACGGTAGTGAGCGTGATGGCGGGAACGAAGGCCTTCGCGCGTTTCGCAAAATCGAGCACAGCATCGAAGGCCGCTTCGCCGTAGCGGCTGCGCGTGAGAGCGAGGTAGGCTTCAGGGTCGGGCGTGTTCAGGCTGATCGAGAGCGCGTCGACGATCCCCTCGAGTTCAGGTGCGATATCGCGTTCGCAGATGAGCGAGCCCTGGCCGTTCGTGTTGATGCGTACGGGCAGGTCGGTATTCGCTTTGAGCCAGCGTGCTACTTCTTTGAGCGTATCGAAGGCCTCGGTCGGCTCTCCATAACCGCAGAATACGACCTCGGAATAGGCAGAAAGATCGGTGCCTTCCAGTGCAGCGATGACCTCAGCTGCTGTTGGCTCGTGATCGAGCCAGAGCGTATCGGCGCTGCCGACGGCATCCCCTTCGTTGCGAATGCAGAACGTGCACGCGCAGGAACAGCGGTTGGTGAGATTGATGTAGAGCCCATCGCCTACGTTATAGAGCATATTCATCGCTTTTGACATGGTTCGCCTTTCGTCCCACTTTCGATTCTAGGCTCAAGATGCTCGATCGTGGAAAGAAAGACGATAGTTTCATCGTTCGGTAACGTTGTCGGTGGAAAACGGTCGCGTGATCGTACGGCCGAAGATGGATCACGCGAAGAGATCGTAGAGCAGTTTCAGCGCGAACAGGATCAGTACCACGACCAGGATCGGTCGGACGATAGCCGAGCCCTTCTTGTGAAAGAGGTTCGCACCGATCCAATTGCCGGCGATGTTGAATAAACCAGCGACAAGGCCGAGGATGATGACGACGTTGCCGCTCAGAAGGAAGACGACGAGAGCGGAGACGTTAGTGGCGAGGTTGATCGCTTTCGTGGTGCCAGCTGCCTCGCGCATGCTCAAGTGCGCAACGCTCGTAAGTAGGAGCAAGAGGAACGTGCCCGCCCCTGGGCCATAGAAGCCATCATAGATGCCGACGGTGAAAGAGATACCGGAGACCAGCAGCATCGCTGTGCGCTTCGATCTTCTGCGATCTGCGAAGTCGTCAAGATCCTTGGTCTTGAGCACGAAGAACCCGACCGCAGGCAGCGAGAGGAGCATGAAGATCATCAGCAGTTCGTTGCTGGCGATGAGCACGAGATTCGAACCGATGAACGAGCCTGCAAGGCCGAAGATAACACCTGCGATCAAGTAGTTCTTGATCATATAACCGCGCAGCGCGAATTTGATGGTAGCGACCGCTGTTCCCATGGTGCTGGAAAGCTTGCTGGTGGCGAGCGCTGCATGGGCGGGCAGGCCTGCGAAGAAATAAGCTGGCAGAGATATGAGACCTCCTCCGCCAGCTATTGCATCGATCAATCCCGCTAAGAATACGAGCGGACATACTATCAAGAATTCCATGGCTCAGATTCTAACAGCTTTGCCTTTCAAGGAAAGAGGTTAACGCATGAGCTCCTGTCTCGAGACCCATGCCCTTCCGACGCGTTGCCAACGGCGTAGTAGTCGCGCATCTGGTCGAAGATGAAGGCGTTCAGTTTGGAGACGGCGATGGTGCGCCGCCCTTTTCGTTGGATGATGAAGTTCCAGGCCGGTCCTAGACCTCGATCAGTTCGTAGTCGTCTGAACCATAGCCCAGGCGAACCGCGTCGTCGATGATCTTCTCGCCGTGGCGCGACGTGATGCGCTCGAGCAGTTTATCGCGACCTGGATCGTCGGAGTTGCGCACCGCATCGAGGCATGCGGCATCGATGGCGACCGGGTCGAGCGAGGCGAAGATGCCGATATCTCCCATGCAAGGATCCTCTGCTTCCGAGCAGCAATCGCAGTCGACCGAGAGGTTGCATGCGATGTTCACGAATGCGATGTTGCTGCCGAAATGGTTGACGATGGTCTCGGCCGCTTCCGCCATGGCCTCGATGAAATCGTCCTGTTCAGCGTGCTTGTCCCAGAATTCGCCCTGGATCAGGCTCGCACCGCCTGTGTGCAGGTTGACCTTGCCTTGGTTGGAGGCGCAACCGATGGAAAGCTGCTTCAGCGCACCGCCGAACCCGCCCATCGGATGACCCTTGAAGTGCGAGAGCACGAGCATCGAAGCATAGTTCGCAAGGTGACCACCGACGTGGTTGGCCTTCAGTACGCGGCCGTTCTCGATGGGGAAGATGATGTCCGAGCTGGGGCCATCCGCGTCCATGATGTCGACGTCGAAGTACTTGGTCCAGCCATGCGCTGCCATCAGCTTCTCGTGCTTTTCAGTGGTGTCGCGTGCGCCGTCGTAGGCGGTGTTGCATTCGACCACCGTACCATCGACCTCTTCGATCATTGGGCGCATGAATTCGGGATGGAGGTAGTTCTGGTTACCTTCTTCGCCGGAATGGACCTTCACGGCTATTTTACCGGGCAGTTTCACGCCCAGCTTCTCGTAGAGCTTGACGACGTTTTCAGGGGTGATGTCCTTGGTGAAATAGACTTGAGGTTTGCTCATGATGAGTTCTCCTTTCGACGCACGATATCAAGCCTACCATGCGTGAGGCGTCGACGCAGCAACGCTGTGCGAACGTTAACAGCTTGGCAAGAAGACTTGTCCGCGGTCTAGTCTGACACTTAAAGCCTCCTTTAAGTCAATGGTGCGTGGGGGAAATCCGTCATCTACTCATGGGGTCACTCGTCGAACTGCGCCGAGACCTTCTCGAGCAGTTCGGGAATAGGGAGGTTTTGCGGGCACTGCTCTTCGCAGACGCCACATTGGATGCAGTCACCAGCGGTGCCACCGTTTTGCGTGTAGACCATGTAGTACCAGTTGCTGTTCCAGTTCTGATACATCGTATGCGTGTTCATGACGGAGAACAGGTCGGGGATATCGATGTTCTCGGGGCAGGACGAGGTGCAGTAGCGGCACGCAGTGCAGTCGATCAAGTCCATCGAGCGATAGATCGAGCGCACTTCGTCGATGATCCGTTCTTCGGCAGGGGAGAGCGGTGCGGGATCCGAAAGCGTGCGGATATTGTCCTCCATCTGAGCAAGGTCGCTCACACCCGAGAGGATCATCTTGACATCGGGGAATTGAGCGCACCACCGAAGCGCAAGCTGAGCAGGGGTGACGTTACCGGGAAGCGCCGCGATCGCATCGATCACTCTAGGCGGCAGGTCGATCAGGCAGCCACCGCGAAGCGGCTCCATCACCACGACGGGGATACCGCGTGATTCGCAGGCTTCGTAGCATTTGCGCGCTTCGATGCTCTCGTCATCGAAGTCCATGTAGTTGAATTGCAGCTGTACCATCTCGATCTCGGGATGCTCATCGAGGATACGTTCGAGCACCGCGGCTTTATCGTGGAAGGAGATGCCGAAGTGCTTTGCTTTGCCTTCCCGTACGAATTCGAGGCCGATCTCGTACGCGTGCTCTTTCATGTAGCGTTCGTAGAACTGCTCGTTTTGCGCGTGCATGAGCAGTGCGTCGAAGTATTCGACCCCGCACGCTTCCAGTTCAGCCTCAAGAAGGGGGAGAATATCCGCTCCCGTTTGCCAGTGGGCGTTCGTGAGCTTGTTGACCAGCACATAACGATCGCGTGGATAACGCGCAACGAGCGTGTCGTGCAGGGCCCGTTCGCTCTTGCCGTCCAGGTAGCCGTGGGCGGTGTCGAAGTAGTTGAAGCCAGCGCCCAGATAGGCGTCGATCATGCGATTCGTTTCATCGAGATCGATCGCACCGTCGTTCATAGGAAGACGCATGCAGCCGAATCCATATATCCCCTTAGCGCCAAAGAGTCCCATAGGTTTCCTTTCGTGCGAGTCGGTTGAAAAGTAAGGTGTAGTTAAGTTACACAACGTTACTTAACTAGGTATGATACCATAAGTGACAAGACGTTGCTAAATTCGCAACAGTTCATGTTCGTAGGAATATCTGAAGGATCTCGAGGATGGCGGATTTCATCCGGGCGCGATCGCCTGAGCACAAGGAGGAACGCAAGCAAGCCATCATGGCTGCAGCTGATAAGTTGTTCCTCACGTGCCCTTATCACGATATAACCCTGAGTTCGATCGCTCAGGAAGTCGGTCTGTCGCGCGCTAACCTCTATAAATATGCGCAGACGAAAGAGGAGATCTATCTTTGGCTCCATGCGAAGTGCAACGAAGCGTACTTCGAAGACCTGCTGAACGCCCTTCAGAGCGGTTCGTTCACCAATCGGCAGTTCGCTCAGAAGTGGGCGAAGGTAACAGCGCAGCACGATGCGTTCTTGCGGTATCAAGATGTGCTCATCTCGATCATCGAAGCAAACGTTTCGCTGGATGCCTTGGTGGAATTCAAGCGCAACTTCGCGCGCATTTGCGCACCTATCGACAGCCTGCTCGCGCAGCAGTGTGGACTCGAAGATACGCAGCGCGCTCATGATCTGTTTCGGTGCTTGTTGTACCAAGCGAGCGGCTTGCGCAATCTTTACGCCTGTTCAGATCTGACGAAGGAAGCGATGGCTATCGCTGGGCTGTCGCCTGTTGAGGGATCGTTCGAGCGCGCCTACGAAGACTTCGTGCTCATGTGTCTGGATAGCTATTCCGAAAACAGGTGAGCAGCATGAGCGATCAAGAGCAGCTGAGCGAGAACGCCCAGCAAACGCAGTGCGATCAGGGGGAGCAACTGAGTGAAGATGGCCAGCAGAAGTTGCATTTCATGTACGTGCTCATCTGCGCGGATGAGACGCTCTACACCGGATATACGACCGATGTGGAGAAACGCGTCGAGACGCACAATGCGGGCAAAGGTGCGAAATACACTGCTGCGCGCAGGCCTGTTCAGTTGCTCGCTCATGCCGTGTTCGAGACCAAGCATGAAGCCATGAGCGCGGAATATCACTTCAAGCAGCTTTCACGAGCAGAAAAGCTTTCCCTCATCGATCGTGCGAGCGAAAGATCATTCGCCGCGATCCTCGCGGAGACCTTCACCCTCTCCTGATCATCTATCGTTCTAACGCGCACCGCTTTCTTGCTTCACGCCTTCAACATATTGCATTACGTAATGCAATATCGTATAATACCAGGTGAATTATAACTCGATCGAAAAGGGAGTGTCGCTATGGCTACCGATGCAGTGCTGAACATACGTCTCCCAAAAGAGCTTAAGGAACACGGCAATCAGGTGCTCAAGAAGAATAACCGCAGCATCAGCGCGGTCGTGCGAGATCTGTATGAATACATGGAGCGGGAACAGAAGATCCCTGATTGTTTAGTGCAGCAGGAAGAGGAGTCGACTCAGGTAAGAAGACGTCGTCTCTTGCGCGAGGTTGCTGGTTCGGTAAAGCTTCCGCCTGATTTCGATTACGACAAAGCGCGCGAAGAGTATCTCGACAAGAAATATGGTGAAGCGTTGTGAAAGTATGCTTCGATACGAATGTCGTTCTTGATATCTTCGCGCGTGCGGATGCCTTAAGCGATTCCGTTATTGCGTATGATGTTGCGAATATCCAGGGCTTCGAAGTCGTCATGCCAGTTTCGGCTGTAACCGATGTCGCTTACATTCTTCGACGGTCAGGCATGAGCAATGCGCAAGTTCGCCGTACGATCGAAAACCTTATGCGATTGTTCGATCTCTATAGCGTGACCGAAGCGGATTGCGTTGGAGCGGTCAAGAGCCAAGTAGAAGACTTCGAAGATGCTTTCATGGTCGCTTCTGCAGAGCGCTGCTCGGTCGATTGCATGGTCACGCGCAATGAAAAGGATTTTGCCCGATCATCGATGCTGGTCATGTCTCCCTCAGAATTCGTAAAGCGTTTTTGTCCTGCAGATTATCACTACGATGTGGTCGACTTCTGATCCATTATGAATTGGAATCAGAGATATTCGCTTTGATAGCGGCACAGAGGAATTCGGTCGCGCCTTTGCCGCACGCATCATCGTAGTAGCTGATGAATCGTGGGTCCTTCAGGTATCCTTCGGCTAATTGGACGTGCGCTTCAGGCGAATACCCCTCTTCTCCCCAATGAACTCTGATCCACTGGGCATGCATATCAGCAAGCATACGCGCTTCGGGCGAGGTCGCATCGTCAGTTTCCATCGCGCGTACGAGCGTGTCTTTGATGCGCTGTTCAAGTTCTTCTTTCATATTCCATGCAAGTTTGCTCATGGATATCATTCGCTCATTCGCTTCATCGATGACGGCATCGCCGTAACGACTACGCGCCTCGGCGCCATACTCCTCTTCGAAGCGCACAACGGAGTTCTTCTTGAGCTCCTCGAATCGCTGCTCTTCGTTCATATTTTTCGGTCCTTTCAATCCTTCGGCCATCTTTTGCGTCGCAGCGATAGCGCGGCTGAGTTCGGTCTCTTGGGCACGAAGGATCTCAAGATGACGATTCAGCAGGACCGATAGATCGACATGCTCATCAGAAAGAGCAGTGCTGATATCCGAAAGCGACATGCCGCACGACCGGAGAATGACGATGCGTTCGAGCATCAGAACGTCAGCTTCGTCGTAAACGCGATAGCCGTTGCTGTTGCGACGCGGCACGAGCAGCCCGATCTGGTCGTAGTAGCGCAGCGTACGTTCGGTGAGCTGCGAAAGCTTCGCGAGCTGGGCGACGCTGTATTCTTGCTGAGCCATGAGCTTCCTTTCCGAATTCGTCTTGCGTTATTCACTGTGACGCGATCATGATGAGCTATGACGCAGCGTCAAGGTCAAGCGATCACGAGGAAAAAGACTCCGATTGCAGATCGCGTCGCATCTCTTCGATATAGCCTCCCGTGATGATGCCGGCAGGAAGCGCGATGAGCGCAACACCAACGAGCGACGAGATCATCGTAACGATACGTCCAGCCACGCTGACGGGGTACAAGTCCCCATAGCCAACCGTGGTGAGCGAAACGCAGGCCCAGTAGATCGCATCGAAGAAATTGTTAAAAGATTCTGGCTCGACATTGAAGATCACGAGTGCGCAGAGAAGGATATAACCGAGCGCCATCGCTCCTACTGAAAGGAGAAGATTCTTCTCGCGTTCGAGCACATTGCCGATCACGCGGAAGCTACGCGATTCCCGAATGAACCTGATGGCACGCAAAGCGCGCACCAGGCGCAGTAAACGAAGTGCTTTTAACCCTTGATTCATCGGGAGAAAGAAGGGAAGGATCGAAAGGAGGTCGATGATGGCCATAGGAGTGAACGGGTAAAGAAAAAAGCTCTTCCATCCTCGTTCGAGCGCCAGATCAGCAGTGCACCAGCGGAACACATAGTCAGCGATGAAAAGCACGGTAACGATAGCATCCGTGATGAAGAACGTTTCGAGATCTTGCTTGAAGCACAGTGGCAACAAGCTCACGATGATCGCGATGATCATGAGATAGTCGTAGGCCTTACCGAACGGAGTTTGATTCACCGATACGTGAACGAGGTTATAGATCTTCTTTCTCATGCGCGAGGTGCTTCTGCGATCATGTTACGAGATCAGGCTTCGAAGAGCAGGCCGCCGTAGGTGAGACCGCCGCCGAATCCGACCGCGATGATCTTGTCGCCCTTGTGGATCTTGCCCGCTTGGTAAGCATCGACGAGTGCGATCGGTACGCTCGCAGCAGAGGTGTTGCCGGTGTTCTCCATGCAAACCTGGAACATCTCCATGCCAAGACCGAGGCGCTTCGCGGCGTAGCGAATGATGCGTTCATTGGCTTGATGAGGCACGATGAGCGCGATGTCGTCCATGGTCAGGTCGGCGTTCTCGAGAACGCCTTCAATAGCAGTGCAGAGCGCTTTCGATGCGAATTTGAAGACAGCTTGCCCCGACATATGCACGAGCGAATCGAGTTGCTCGGCAGAGAAATCCAGAATATCGCACACTGAAGCGAGCGAAGGATCCGGATCGTTCTTCGCATCGAGCGAGATGCCGTCTTTCGTGAATGGTACAGGAGCAACGAAGGAGTTCGTGCAGGCGAGGGAATTCTTGGTGTCGTCCACATTGCGTAGGAACGTGGACAAGATACCAGGTGCATTCTCGTCCCATTCGAGGACCGCGGCACCAGCGCCATCTCCGAACAAGATGCACGAGCCGCGATCTTCCCAGTTCAGAATGCGAGTCGTGCGATCGGCGCCGATCACGAGCGCGCGCGTCATCTTCTGGCGACCGCCTGGAAGGCTGCAGCTCGCAGCGAGCATGCCATCTGCGACCGAGGTGCCGTAGATGAATCCACAGCAGGCGGCGTTCATATCGAATGCGACAGCGTTCTCGAGACCGAGATCGCGCTTGAGCGCGCCAGCGGTGGAGGGCATGAGCGTATCAGGCGTGAGCGTGCCGCAGATAACGAGGTCGATGCTATCGCGAGCGATCGGGCTCTCGCACCAACCTTCAGCATCGGCGATAGGCTCACCGAGCGCAGCTAACGCTGCATTTCGAGCGAGATCGATGGTCGATTCTTCGACCGCGATGTGTCGGGAATGAATACCAGTACGTGGGTAGACCCAGTCGTCGCTCGCATCAACGATCGTATCGAGTTCGTCATTGGTGATCTCAAGCTTCGGGAGCGCTTTGCCGAGTCCTATGATCTTGGTTCCCACGTTTCCTCCAGATGTCAAACCTCGTGTTCGCATCCATTATAAGCCGTGTTGGAAGCAAGATTCATCTGCAGAAAGCCCATTGGCGACGATCGAGGGTCAAGCCACTTTTGAGCGTTCTCTGAACCCGACAAGTGTCGTATTCTATGATAGGAACATCGATCCGCTCATAAAATCCTCAATAGGAGCTCGAACGTCGGAATGAGGGGGAGTTTTGGCTAGACCGCGAAAAGATCATGCAGGGCCTGGCGCCCGACAGCGTCTCATCGATGCCTATATTGACATCGCGAGCATGCCTGAAGAGCGGATCACGGTCTCTGCTTTGACGGAGCGTGCTCACTGCAATCGCGATACGTTCTATTATCATTTCGACAATATCGACGATCTGACCTTGAGCGTGGTCGAACAGCTTTTTTCTCCGGCCATTCCGATAGCGATCATCGAGAGCATCGAGCAACGCGGTCCCTTGAAGCTGGACGATGAGGTGAAACGCGGATCCGAGCGCGCGTATCGTCTTCTAGCGAAGCGCCCCTCGCTCAAACCGCTCGCTGTCCAACGAAGCAAGTCCCTTTGGGCCGATCAGCTCAAAGGCGGAGTCGAGAGTTTGAGCTTGGAAGACCAAGTCCTACTCGATTTCGTGATAAGCGGAGCGATGGATGCGCTCGTGTCGTGCTCGATGCGCGAGGAGATGCTCAGCATAGAGGACGGCATGGCCTTGATCGCGAGCTTCGTTGGCGAGGAGACCTTGCATCGTTTCAGCCGTATGAAAAAAAGACAGGCGTAAAAGCCTGTCTTCAAGAATTTGGTCGCGGGGGCAGGATTTGAACCTACGGCCTCCGGGTTATGGGAAACAGTGGCGTTCCCGCTTCGTCGGCGTCTTACTGTTCTAGCGGCTGCTCATCAACGAACTTCATCTATGGTTCGGATGAAAGGAAGCGAATATACTCAATTGAGATTATGGTGACAAAGCGTTTTAGAAGGAATGCTCCGAAAAGCTCCGATAGAAACTTTCAGATTGGGGTTTGATTAGGAGCGATAATGCTTGTGGAAACTCCCTTTCAAGGTTTCTCGCAGGCAAGTTTTGTATTTAATAATGAATAAATGAAATGGCAGTGCAGAGAGGATAGGCATGTATTCAGTTAGTCGCAGGGCGGCATGGAGAATAGTTTGGCAACCACGATTGGGATTGCTGCCCTTGCGGTCGTTTAAGAAGACCGTGTTAGGACCCGGTGAGGATGAAATCCTTGAATGCAATCTGGACGGCAAATCGGGTGGTGGGATTATGGGTATGGCGGTTGATTATCTCACCCGTTTTCTTACAGGAACACCAGCGGAAACAGCGTTTAAGATCTCACTTGCAGGAGCGAGAAAACTTGAAGAAAACCCTTATTTTAAGAAAGAGAAGCCAGTCAAAACAGCAAAAAAACTACTGCGTAAAGTGAAACGTTTAGACGACGAAACAATTGTAGCTGCCTGCAAACTGGCTGGTTTTGATGCTGCTTTTAGAGCGGGGGTAGATTATTACAAACCGGTGAGTAACATTTACCCTGATAAGGCAGCGATACATAACATACATACAATGGTGAGTCGGACGCTTGATTTTCTTCAACTTTACGGACCGATTACTGTAAGTGGGCCAACATTTCCAGGGGGGTATTCAGTTGTAGTTAGTAGCGGTGATGGTGATTTTCTGACAAAAGATACGATATGGGATTTGAAAAACACCAAAAATTGGATATTGAAAAAAGATACTCTACAAATACTTATGTATTACCTAATGGGGAAACGTTCGAAGGTAGAAGAGTTTCAAACAGTAGAAAAATTGGGAATATTCAACCCACGAAAGAACATCGCATATCAAATAGCAGCAAAAGATATTGATCCCAAAGTTATTGAATATGTAGAAAAGGTAATCATTGGATACGGCATTACCGAAGAGGAGCTTTATGTAGACCTCAAAGGATACAAGGTGAGCGAAAAAGACTACAACGACTTTTTTGATATCGCGCCACGACAATCATAACGATAACATCAAATAATATATTGCGCCCCGTTTTGGTATTTTCGGTCGCACTCTCGCCCTAAAAAGAGAAAAGAGGTCAGACAAAAAACTGTCTAACCTCGTTATTATTGGTCGCGGGGGCAGGATTTGAACCTACGGCCTCCGGGTTATGAGCGATTCAAACCCGATTTGCTGGCTTAGTCCCAGTCACCACATCCAACTGAATCCGCTGGCCAGAGACTGTTTTACTTTCTCATGCATATTCACGCAATGTCATGTTTTCCAGCTTTTTTGACGCGATTTGGTGGTCATTTGGTGGTCACTAAGGTGGTCATTTGGTGGTCACATTTTTCCGCCCAGAAATGTGGATAACGCAGGGAAAGGACATGACATGCAGTACAAGCCGAAAAGCCTGAGACGGCGCAGAAATACGGACAAATGGGAGGTCACGCTGACCCATATCGACCCTCTCACGGGAGACGAGGTTCCCACCTATCACACGGTCGAGGGAAAGACGAGGAAGCAGGCCGAGCAGGCAAGATGCGATCTGATAGTGGAGTTGGAGCTAAAGGGCTTCTCGGCGTCTACGGACATGACCACTCGTCAGTTCATTAACCTGTTCCTGGATTACAAGGTGCAGTCGAAAACCATCGAGGCATCCACAATACGCGGCTATCGGAGCGAAGCGAAGATGATGTGCAAGTATATCGGTGCTATAGAGCTGCGAGACCTCAACATACCGGCAGTCAATGCCTGGATGGCCAAGATGTCTGAGGACGGGTACTCGCCCAAGAGCATCTCAAAGTGCTTCATGCTCCTGAAGCAAGCCCTGAACTACGCTCTAGCCCAAGACCTTCTGACCAAGAACCCGTGCAACTTCTGCAAACCTCCGAAGCGCGTAAAGCCAAAGATCAACGCCCTCTCGCGTGAGAACAGAAGCCGCATGCTCGACCTCGCCCGCCGCGCACAACCCGCCGCTATGGCAGTCGCAATAGAGATAATCCTCACGACCGGCATGAGACGAGCCGAGGTATGCGCCCTTCGCTGGAGCGACTTCGATGTGGACAAGAGGACCATCACCGTCTCCCATGCCCTCGGAAATGGCGATGGCGGCTTCTACCTGAAGGAGCCCAAGGCGGGCAAGATGCGTTCCATTCCGCTTACGGCTCACACCTATGAGATGCTGAAGGGTATGCGCGACGACGTGAAATGGATGTGCGACAAGCTGAAAGTCAAGATCGATGATGCCTACATCCTGGGAACGCTTGAGACTGAGAGCCGCCCCTACAACCCCACGCAGCTCGGCAAGGACTTCGCCGCGTTTTGCAAGATGAACGGCTTCGAGTGCACCTTGCACGATTTGCGTCACACCTTCGCCACATTCATGATCGCCGAGGGGGCGGATGTGCGCACGGTGTCAGCATACCTAGGGCACGCGAACGCATCCATGACGCTCGACATCTACGCCGATGTTGATCCAGAGGCCAAGATGCAGGCTGTTAAATATATTGAGGGCGCATTTGATGACACCTTGAGCGTCTTCCAGCGCGATGTGGAGCAGCGCCGCGCAGAAATCGAGCAGCAGCCTTTTTCAGACCCGAGCAGAATCGGCAACCTTGCCCCTGAGTCGATACCGTTCTCAATCGAAGAGCTTCGGGCTATGCTCATGGTGCTTGAAAGAACGTGCTAGCCATTGGACATAGCTGCTGGGACAATTTGTCCCAGCAGCTTGTCATTTACAAATTAGATGTTCATATAATATCATTAGTATTATTTTCTAGGAGCAATTGTAAACAGGAATCATCATGATCGAAGGCTACATCGAAACCCATCCGGTGTTCACGCGCCAGGAGCTTATGGACAGCTGCGGCGATACCCAGAATAACGCGAATCTGCTCTATCGCGCAAAGAGAGCTGGCAAGGTTGCCTCCATCGCAAGGGGCGTCTACGCATCCAACACGGGCCGCTATCGCGCGAATGAGGCGAGCCCGTATGCCGTGGCAGAGAAGCTCGGAACAGACGTTGTACTTGCCTACAACAGCGCGCTATCGTTGCTTGTCGGGACCCATGACGTAACATCGAGGGTGGTCTTCTACACGAATTCAACCGAGAGGCGCATCAAGTGGGGCGGACATGAATACGTGGGTTATCCGAAGCCCGATGGGGTCTCCACCAAAGAGCGCAGACTGCCCGATGGTACATCGGTGAGGTTCACCGACAAGGAGCAGACCATCCTGGACTGCCTTACAAGGCCAGATAGATGCGGAGGATCGGAAGCCCTCCTAAGAAGCCTCTCTGCGATTGAGTTCGTTGATGCCGCCAGGTTGGCAAACGAGGCGATGAATCATTCGAAGAGCCTGGCGGCAAAGCTAGGATGGCTGCTCGACGCGAAGAAAGGCGAATGGTCCGTCTCCGAAAGCGTACTTGAGCGTCTCCGGGAAGAGATTTCAGGAAGGGGCCCCTTCTACTTCACGAGAAGTCATGATGTCGTGACCGATTCATGGTACGGGAAATGGCGACTCTATCTTCCTGCATCTGTAGCGGAATGCGAGAGGTGGTTGGAAGGATGAGCGATTTGATCTTCGATGCGGATTCGGCTGACAAGGCTGCCCGAACACTTGAGTTTCTTGAGAGTTTCCGTTCGCATCCAGACGCGAATGGAAAGGTGTGCCTCCATGGCGGCACGGCGCTCAACCTGTTCGTGCTGACGCCCGAAAGGCTCTCGCTTGACGCAGATATCAACTACATCGGCGAATGCGCGGCTGACGAGATGGCTCCGGTAAGGGATGCGCTCGAGAATGCCGTCATGGCTGTTGCGAGAGAACTCGGATATACCCCGCGCACTGGAAGAGGCGGGCATGCGGGACGCACCTTCAAGCTGATGTACGTTTCTTCCATTACGGGGTCAACGGATTTCATCAAAGCTGACCTCGACTATATAAACAGGGTGCCGATATTACCACCCGTCATGGCGAAGTCAAAGCTCGAAAGCCCTGTTGTGAAATTCCCCATCAACGCCCCCGCCGAAATTGCTGCCGGGAAATTAAAGGCAATATGCGAGCGAGTCGTGCCACGCGACCTATACGATATCGGCCGCATAGCGAAGACGCAAAGCGATTGGTCAACGGGCAACGATGCTTCAGACCATGCTCTCATGATCTTCTACTTCGCGCTCTCCTCCTCATTTCCCAAGCCGCAAGACATTCTATCCAGGTTCGACGGAAGAGAGCGAGATATCGAGATGATTCTCTGGCCGGTTCTCCCCGTAGATGAGAGGCCAACGCTGGACGAGATGAGAAGCGCTGCGCTACCGTTCCTCTCCTGGGCAACAGCACCCCAAAACGAACAAGAGGCCGAGTTTCTCGCATCGCTCTCTACTGGCGATTATCGCCCCGAGCTGCTCTTCGACTCGAACAGCGATGCTCTTCGAAACGCCATTGCTTCTCCGGCCATGAAGTGGAAGCTTCAGAATCTGCAAGTTGGCATCGAGAAGGGATTGGTTGAGCCGATTAGGTTCGATTAACCTCGCCGGGTTCCATGTTCGAAGGCGGAAGAATTCCCGACGACGTACTCACGGAGAGCATCCCGAGCCTGCGCAGAAACCCGGTGCTCGCCGACCTCTTCCAGCGCATGCACTTCATGGAGAGGCGCGGCAGCGGCCTTCGCAAGATTTGCCAGGCCACCATGAACGAAGACAACTACGAAAAGCGCTTCATGCCCAGATTCGAGGAGAGGACCGGCTTCTTCTTCGTCACGCTTTGGAACATGAACATCGGTGTTGCCCCCCAAGACGCCCAGCAAGTCCGTGATGAGAAACGCCTGGAAGACAGCTTGCCCGACAACGCAACCCAGCAAGTCGCCCAACAAGTGTCAAGCCTCTTGAATGCCCTAGGCGATCAGGAGCTCAGCGGCAGGGAGCTCATGGACGCCATGCGGCTCGCCGACAGGAACAATTTCACTAAGAACTACTTGAACCCCGCCCTGGAGGCAGGTCTCATCGAGAGAACCATCCCCGACAAGCCCCGAAGCAGCAAGCAGAAGTACAGGCGATCGTCGCATAGCTAGTCTTCTGGCGTTAGTTTCAAGTCAGCAACCTGCCGTCGTCTTCAAGTGAGGCTGGCGTCGCTTTTCATTGCGCTCATCCAAGCACCTCCAGATACTTCTGCAGCTCATCGCGCACGCCCACCGCCTCGCACATCTTCGCGAGCCTGGGCAGGTCGCGGTCGTCCTTCCTGAAATAGCCGATCATGGCGTCCCTCACGAGCTGCGGGTTGACCGTGCCCTTCGCCCTCTCCCTGATGATGTCGGCTATGGAGCGCTCCGCATCGTAGACGGAAACCGTCACCCCCATTGGGTCTCTCACCGTCGTCATGCCAAGGCCGTATAGCCCCTCACTCTCGCGATGGATCCTCATGTCCGGATAGGTTCGCCTCAGCTCCTGCGGATTATATCCCCGAGGGACACTGACGCTCAGGTTGCCGGGCGCGCGGTCTGAGAGCCCCAGCAGATACAGTGCCGTGCCGTGCGATAGAATGCACTTCGGCCAGCGCATCGTGACAGCCGCGAACTCGTCGTCGAACATGTCGAGCGAGCAGTAGACGCCGCGTGTGAGCCTGTCAATCTTTCCGCTGTTCAGGGCGTACTCGATCACGCCGGGCGCAAACCCAGCCTCCTTGAGCTGCGCGGACGTTGCCACGCCTCCAAGCTCCTCGATATGCTCCGCTATAGATTCGGTCACTGGCCCTCCTAGATTTTCAGACACATATTTTACAGCTTTTGTGTCTAGTAATCTACTGATAGCCGCCTGCGCATCTCCCGCGACCTGCCCTGGCGAAGACCCCTTCTCCTTCTGGCTAGAAGAGTTGCCGAGAACCTGCCCGGTGCAAGGGCCGCGAAAAACTTTTACCCGATGCGATCATCTTTGCAAGCGACAAAACTCTTAGGCCCTCCGGGTTTTCGCATTTCCCCCTTGCGCCTTGGCCAGAACCCCGGCAGCTCTCCGCTCGAAAGGCGAAGGCATGAGGCCTCGCCGCAGACATAGGAGGTCGCAAACCATGGGAAATCGAGCAGTCATCACAACGGTAGACCGCAAGATCGGACTATACGTGCACTGGAACGGAGGGCGCGACACGATCCAGCCGCTCCTCAAGTACTGCGAGCTGAAGGGCTTCCGCCCGCCCAGCTCCGACTCGTACGGCTGGGCCCGGCTGTGCCAGGTGCTCGGCAACTTCTTCGGCGGCACGCTTGGCGTCGGCATCGGCCCGTACACGACCGACCGACGGATGGATCCGGGCGACAACGGCATCTACGTCATCGACGGCTGGAGAATCGTCGAGCGGCTCACGACCGACTACGACGAGGACTTCAACGCGGTCGGCATGATCCCCTATCCCGAGTCCCAAGAGCAATCCGAATACGGCTTCGACAAGATGCTCAAGGCCTTCGACGAGTGCATGCCCGAAGAGGAGCGCCTCGGAGCGTACCTGGACTCCGTCGAAATCCCCGTGTCTGAGCTGAAGCTCGGCGACATGGTCTGGATGCGCGGCGGGGACGACAAGCTCGAGGCGTATCCGGTCGTGGGCTTCGGCACCGGCATGGTGAACGGGTCTGACTGCAAGGGCGTCGCTTACGTCCAGCGCTACGACCACGACGGCGACTATTCGTGGAACCCGAACAACTACCCGCACGGCGAGACGTGCCGGATCGTCCCTCGCAAGTAGATCGCCCCGAGCGCCGCCGGCTCGACATGGCTGGCGGCGCTTCCTCACTCATCCAAATCCATAGCGGAAAGGACAACAATCATGGGCTACAGAAGCGAAGTCAAGATAGCCACCACGCGCGAGGGATACGACGCCCTGCTAGAGATAATGGATCTCAAGAACGAGAGCGTCTCGGTCGAATATCCGCTCATCGGCTCAGACGTCAAGCCCGGCTATCTCGAGGAAGAGGGAGGCACGGTCGTATTCGGATGGGACGCCGTCAAATGGTATGACGGCCTGTTTCGCGAGGTGGATGACGTTGTCGAGGCGCTGGCCGAGATAGCCACCAAGGGACATCCCTACGAGTTCTGCCGAATCGGAGAGTCGTGGGGCGACATCGAGTTCAGCACCGCCAACGAGAACGACTCGCTCGCGCTGCATGTCGAGCCGTCGGTCGCCATAGAGATCATCCCCAACTGAGAGGAGCCTGCCATGGACAGCACGACGATCGCTAGCGTCATCACCGAAGGCGGGCTCACACGATGCATATCGGCAACGACCACGATGATGCCGGGAGTGCCACGCCTCCGCATAAGTAGCGTGACAGACCGAGCTGCCAGCGAGATCAAGGCCCTGCTGTTAGCCGCAATGAAGAAACGCGGCGTACGACTGCCGCGACGCGCCATCATCGTCGATCTCGTCTTCGATGTGCCCTTCGAGACAACAAGCGAGCTCGGCTTCGCTGCAATTGTTTCTATCGCTGAGACAATTTGTCCCAGCTGCAACTTCTAGACAGGCTCGACTTCCAGCTTGATTGACGAGCGGTCTGCCAGCTCTTGGTAGCCGGGCCCCAGCCAGAGAGGAAGCTCCTCTTGTCTCACGACGAGCGGCATCCGGCGATGAATCGGTGCCATGTCCTCGTTCGCTTCTGTCGTCACCATCGAGAAACTCTCGCCCCTCCATATCCCGCCGATCAATATGACGTTTTGCCCAGGAACGCGGAACTCGTACTGGCGCTTGACGGGCTTGCCTGTCCTCTGTGACACGACCGTCTCGTCCTTGTGCGTCTCATAGAACGCCGATACCGGGATGATGCAGCGACGATGTTCTATGGAGTCTCGCCACGTCGGCTTCATCGCGCTCTCGATGCGGGTGTTGAAGACCACGCCCGGCTTCCACGATTCCTCGAATCCCCACGTGAAGTCTCGTGCGGAGAGGCTTCCCTCGCGAAGCGAAGTCACGCCCAATGCCGTATCGAACTCTGGCACGATCAGCGACGCAGCGGACTTGGGATATGCCTGGAGCCTGCGCGCGGGCCAGTCGGGCTCGAAGCTGAACGGCGTTCCAACCTCGATCTCCTTGATGATTTCAAGGACCTCATCGAAGGTGAATACGACGCATCTTCCACACATGACCATGACCTCGCTTCAGCAGATATGCCCTTCAACGACCTTTTCCTCTACGAACCAGCGCGGGTCCTCGTAGTAGAGGAAGGTCTCCTTGCCGTTAATGATAATGGTGTAGCAGATCCCGTCGCCCCCTACGCGCTTGGAAGAACGGCGGCAAACCGAGACCACCTTCTCTATCGGGTATGTCTCCCCGTTCCACCACTGAACCGACATGGGGCGCGTCCTGCCGTCCTCGTCAATTCGGGCAGTCACGCAGACGTAGCGCTTCACCCTTCCGTCTATTCCCTGAACCATGGCCACCGCCTACCTCAAGAACCCTACGGGATGGACGGTGTTGTCGCGCTTGATGTCCAGACCGGACATCACCTCGTCCGTAAGCTCCACGGCGCGATGCACGCACTTGTTCCCGAAGCGGCGGCGCAGCTCGTCTATCGCGAGGTCGAGCCTCTCCAACTTGTACGCCTTCTCGACGTCGCCGAATATGTCGTGCTGCGTAGGCTCCAGCATCGAGGAGAGGTTCGTGGTCCTCACGTGGATCGCGCGGATGGCATGCTCCTCGTCGAGCGGCTGGTTGGCGCAGATGAGGCCCATGGCGACGTTCGCCACGTCCGAGGTCAGGCACGTGGGCACGCGCAGGGTCGTCTGCCTGGTGTAGCCGGTCAGATCCGATGCGCGTCTTACTCCTATGGATATGGCCCTGCACCTGAGATGCGACTCCCTCAGGCGCTGGGAGACCGACTCCGCCAGGAGCCACACGAGCGCCTCCACGTCGGCCTCGCAAACGAGGTCATGCGGTGCCGTGAGCCCGTTTCCGATGCCCTTCACCACGTAGTCAACGTCAGCCTTGGCCGGATCCATGACCCTCACGGGACTCGGGTCCTCTCCGCGCGCGAACGAGCGCAGCATCCTGCCTATCTTGCCGAACCTCTTGTCGAGGAAGTAGTCCCCGGCATGCGCCAGGTCCCCAATCGTCTCGTATCCTGCCGATCTAAGCTTGCGGGCAGTCGCAGGCCCCACGTACACCATCTCGGACGCGGGCATCGGCCATGCGACTTCCTTGAAGTTGTCCCTCGTGATCGCGATAATGCCGTCACCGGGGTCGGTGTCGCTCCCGAGCTTCGCGAACACCTTGTTCCAGGAGACGCCGACCGACACCGCGAGGCCCAGCTCGCCCTTCACGCGCTCCGAGATCTCGCGGGCTATGAGCATGGGGCTGCCCCCGAACAGCGAGAGCGACCCCGTCACATCTATCCAGGACTCGTCGAGCCCGAACGGCTCCACCTGGTTCGTGTACTCGTAGTAAATCATGCGCGCCAGCGTTGAATAGCGCTTGTATGCGGAGTAATCGGGAGGGACCATGATGAGATCCGGGCACTTCTGCCTGGCCTGCCATATCGCCTCTGCGGTCTTCACCCCGCATGCCTTGGCCTCCCGCGACTTCGCGAGGATGATGCCGTTGCGGCGCTCCGGGTCCCCGGCCACGGCCACCGGCTTGTTCCTTATCTTTGGGTCGAGGTGCTGGGCCACAGACGCGTAGAAGGCGTTCATGTCGATATGCATTATGACACGCTCGCGCAACGGGGCACCTCCTCAGTATGGGAACATCTGTTCTATTGTAAGGTTTCTAATAATGGACCCATTGGGAGAATCCGTCAATCGAACAGACTGTGGTTTTTTTCGGGCCGGGTGGAAATTCCCAGACTTCGGATGACGCGCAATGCATGGGCAGAATCAGTGCACGAGCGCTCTAGGGCGGATTCGTTCCTGCTCTTCATTCGCAGGCTCTGTCTTGCCTGACCGCCCTTTCAGCGCACCTAGCAACCCGCATGCTCGCAGGCGCACGCGCATCCGCGCAAGGGCCGCGAAAACTTTTTCTCGGTGATACCTCTTTCGCGAGACCGGAGAAAAACTCCAGCCCTGCCGGGTTTCGCTTCCTCCCTTGCCGCGTCCGCACGTCACCTGCGCTCCCGGGCGTGCAAGGCACGCAAAAGAAAGGGGCGATCCAAATGCCAAGAACTGCCACGAGAACCAGAGCGAGGCGAGCCAACCCTCCCCAGAGCGAGGCTCTGCTGAGCTTCTGCAGGCATTGCGAGACCATCTTCGAGCCCGCGAGCTCTCCGATCCAAGACGTCTGCCCGAGCTGCGCCGAAACGAGATACGCCCAATGCGATCATTGCGACAGCTACCACCTCACCGAGGAGATGCTCACCACCTCCGAGCCGCACGTCCTCTGCCGAAGCTGCGCCGACGAACTCACCTACACATGCGGCTTCTGCGGCCAGCTCCACGAGACCGAGCTCCATCCGCCAGCGACCGCGCACAACGGACGCGCCGTCTGCGACGAGTGCCTCCCTAGCTTCTCGCGATGCGACTGCTGCGGGCAGCTGTTCCGCACGAGCGACACGCGCCAGACCGAGAGCGGGCGCTACTGCTGGTCCTGCTCCTCCTACGACAACGGGCAGTCCATCCAGTCCTACTACTTCAAGCCCGCACCGATATTCCGCGACGCGCCCGATTCGGAGCCGACCGGCCTCTACCTGGGCGTGGAGCTCGAGATGGATCTGGGCGATGCGGAGGCAGCGGCGACGCGCATAGGGTCGATGTACGGGCGCGACTTCCTCTACTTCAAGCACGACGGAAGCCTCGACGAGGGCTGTGAGCTCGTGACGCATCCCATGAGCCCCGAGTACATGATGTCGGATGCGGGAAAGAAGATGTGGCGCGACATCTGCGAGGCAGCGCTCGCAGAGGGGATGCAAAGCCACGACACCTCGACCTGCGGGCTGCACGTCCATGTGAGTCGCGACTTCTTCGGCAAGACCGGGATGGCGCAAGAGCTCACCGAGCTCAAGCTCATCGAGACGGTCGATCGGCTCTTCGAGCCCATCATCTACTTCTCCCGCAGGAAGCGCGAGCAGATCAACCGCTGGGCCCCGCGCTGCAACGCGCCCAAGTCCGACGGCGGCTGGATGATGAAGGCGAAGTCGGTGAGCCGGTACGCGAAGGGCGACCGCTACCACGCGGTGAACATCGCCAACGAGCACACCATCGAGTTCCGGATGTTCCGCGGCACGCTCAAGGCCGACACGATACTCGCGACGCTCCAGTTCGTAAGCGGGCTTTGCCACCTGGTCAAGGCGTCCAATCCAAGCCAGATGGATCGCCTTGGCTGGTACGAGCTCTGCGATGCGGTCATGGGGATGTGCCCGACCGATACCGCCGAACTTCACGACTACCTGATCGAGCGCGAGCTCATCTGCATGGAAGGAGAATAGAAATGTGCATCATAGTCTACAAGCCGAAAGGCGCAAGCCTCCCCAGCAAGGATACGCTTCGAACCTGCTGGGAGAACAACCCGCATGGCGCAGGCATCATGTGGGCGGACGGCAGCAACGTACGCATCCAGAAGGGATTCATGTCGTGGGACGCCTTCGACCGAGCGCTCGATGAGGTCACGTCGAAGCTCGACGTTGCCGCAACTCCGATGGCGCTTCACTTCCGCATCGCCACGCACGGCGCGGTCAAGCCCGGGTGCTGCCACCCCTTCGCCGTGAAGGACAGCTACGAGCGCATGCGCCAGACGCACATCAGCGCAGATGTCGGGTTCATGCACAACGGCACGCTCTCCGGCCTCGAAACAGACGACAGCACCTCCGACAGCATGGCTTTCGCGAGATCGGTGCTCGTTCCTCTGAAGAGGATGTGCGCAGATTTCCTCTCCGACAAGCATGCGATGCGCGTGATCGAGAGCTCGACGCAGGGGTCGCGCTTCCTGCTCATGGCGAAGGACGGGCGCGTGCGCACGTTCGGGCGCTGGGTCGAAGATGACGGCATCCTCTACTCCAACGAGAACTACCTTCCGCACTACGCCTACGAGCCCACGCTTTTCGGAGAGACCGCCTTCGATGCCTGGATGGCGTTCGGCGGGTTTGACGGCGACATGTCCCGCTACTCGATGTTCGAGCCCTGCAAGGATTGCCCGATGCTGCTCGAATGCGCGGAGTACCTGCCCATCTGCACCGACGAGACGCAGGCTTCGGAGATGGTGGCGAGCTATGCATGAGACAGCCTCATGTCCACTGGGGCAATTTGTCCCAGTGGATCGTTCGGCTAAATATGAACTCGCCAGACGCCCGTCTTATCAGACCCCTCTCTCGAAATCATCCCAGACTCTCTCAGCTTCCGAATGTTCCTCTGAGCAGAGCGCTCCGTGATGCCGCATTCTTCGGCGATGCCGGATGCAGTAACCGAGGGGTCTCGCATGATGATGTCGAGCACCTGCTTCTGACGAACAGTAAGCGATAGGGGCTTCTTTACCTCGTCATTTACTACGACATTTACCCCGTCATTTACTACGACATCGCCTTTGTCGCCTGTCGGGGTATCTATCACCAGACTTTGCCCGAAGGCGTCATTCCGGTGAAAGATGAGCTTTGTCCCGCTGGGAACCTCGACGTATTCCACCTTGATGCCCGCCTCATCGCACTCGTCCTTGATGCGCTTGATTCCAGTTCCCTGCGACTCGATGTCACCAGATTTGTAAAGCGTCTGGGTGAGAAGCTTGTTCCGAGAGACGGACGAGGCGTCCTTTCCGGACAGGTGCGCTTCGGGGTCTTGCCCCTCTATGAACCAGCCGGGGCTTATGATCTCTACCGCATCGTTGAATAGCTCAACCATGACAGCGCCGCCATACTCCCAATCGCGATGGGCGTAGGCGTTCATCAAAGCCTCATGCAGCGCCTTCGTCGGTATCTCAGGATAGACGTCGCTCGCCCCTGGTCCAGAAGTGTCCACGCGGCTGCGGGTATTGGAGATGACGAACATCTCGGCGCTTCTAACCAGTTCAAATAGCGTTCCGCTCTCATGCTGGAGGCCGATTATCTCGGTCCTGGCATGCGAGGCGAAGACCCCCATCTTGAGGTCGTCAATCGGAGACGGGCAGAAAAGCGCCGCCCCGGCATTGAGAAGATGATCGCCCTCCATCAGTCCGAGCCTGCTCAGCGCGTCTTTCACGCCTGCATACTCGAACCTGATGCGCCCCTTCTCGCGACCGCGCTCGACGAAACGCTGGAGCGTGGGTTTGTCAACGTCTTTAGTCGTCTTCGCTGAGACGCGGCTGTCCCAGGGATTCAGCCTGCTCTCGGAATCTCTGAAGCTCAGCCGCAGTTCGCGGGGAGACATGAGCACATCCTCGTCGGCAACTCGCATGCGAAACTTGCCGTTGCAGGCGTAGGGGCCGTCGTTGCCGGAAAAGGCCACCTTCACGTAATCCTTGCCATCAGGCGTCTTCTCGTGGGCGACTATCGGGTAGATGGCCGGATCTATCGAATTGCCGATCGCCTGGCTGATCTTGCGCAGGGTGGTTTCCGACACGTCCTGCCCGCGAACTTCGCCATCGGGGCCTACGCCGAAATACAGCGTGCCCTCGCCGTGCTTGTTCAGGATCGAGGCGATCGACTCCATGCCTTCCTTCAGCTCGGAAGTGGACTTCTTGAACTCAGTGTATTCGTCCTCATGTCCCAAGTTCACTGTCTCTCACCTGCCTCATCCTCGTCCATGCCGCCGAAATCACCGCGCCAGAGGGCGTACTCGACCTGCGATATGTCGCCGCCCCTGAGGGCCTTGCGCTGCTCGTTCCACTTCTCCAACGCCATGACCATCTTCGGCGCATGCGGCGCGTTCGGGTCCATGGCGATGACGATGCCGTTCTTCGTCTCCACAGGCTCTATACCGAAGCCCGCCTCCTCCATCATGAGGAGCGCATCCAGCGCATCGGCGACCGTTTCGAGCTCGCGATTCTTGAGCGATTCCGGCAAGATTCCAAGCGCGGCTGCGATGTCTGCGATCGTTGCCTTGTCAGGCGTGCGGTCACCCTTCTCGTAGTTCGCGATGGCGCTCTTCGTCTTGCCTATGGCATCGGCGAGCTGTTGCTGGGTCATCCCCGCCGTGTTCCTTGCCTTGCGTATCCGCTCGCCCGTGCCCACGACCGCATCCTTTCGCCTCGTTTTTTCTGTCTGTTCCTATTATCGCGCATTGTTCACAGTTTCGTAAATCCACATTCACAGACGGTGTCTGCTCGAGCCGTAATGCCCTCGATCTGCCCGTTCACACCCCTGAATCGGCTACCCCCTCTCTTTCCGCTCCTTGGAAGCACAGTGCCGCACAGGACCCCGCATCTGCGCAAGGGCCGCGATCTTTTCCTAAAACTTTCTTGGGAGCGAAGCCTCATACAAGCCCTCAAGAAACTTTGACGAAAAGAGCGCCGACCTCCAAGGCAGTCGGGCTTCGCCTTCCTCCCTTGCGCGGATGTGGGAACCCGTGCGCCTCGCGCATCGCAAGGCGCGTCCAAAGGAGGACGCAAGATAAGAGGAGGTCGTAAAATGAGCAATCTGAAGGACAGGGCACTGCGAGCAGCAGAGCGCTTCGTGGGACATCGCGGATACGATATCGTAAGCACAGCCTACAAGCTCCAGGACGGCGGGCAGATTGACATCGTGGCCGAGGATGGAGACGCGCTCGTGTTCATCGACGTGAACGCACGCCGCGATACCAACGAGGGCTTCCCGAGCGATAGCATAACCGAGCGCACGCGCGAGAGGCGCGAGAAGGCCGCCATACAATGGTTCAGAAGCGAGGGGACGGGCTATCGCGACCGCCCGATTCGCTTCGACAACATATCGCTTCTGGTGCTGGGTGCCGACCGCGCCCTCATAAAGCACACCATAAACGCAATGGGCTGCGCTTCATGCGCTCCGGCCGAGTGCGAGCCCGAGCCCGCGTTGGAACCCGAATTGGCCTGTGCGACCGCATAGCGACCTTCCGGTCGCATACGGCGCGGAGCCTCCCTGGGCTAACTGGGGAGGCTCATTTCAATCCGAAAAGTTCACATTATTGTGAACTTATGGTGTATAATGGAGATGTATTACAAATACGGCATGCGAGTCGCTTCCACACTTTCAGGCAAGCATGCCCCAAGCAAAGGATGCGCAATGAGAACCATAGCCATCAGCAACTACAAGGGCGGCGTGGGCAAGACCACGACCGCAGTGAACCTAGCGCACGTGTATGCGTCTCAGGGTTCGCGGGTGCTGCTCGTTGACCTCGACCCGCAGGCATCCGCCACCGACTTCTTCGGGCTCTACGACAAGGCGCAGGAGACGGGCAGGGGGACGATCGGGCTTCTCTACGGGAAGGCGACAGTCGCGGACTCCGTGTTCACGGACGAAGAGAGCGGCATACACGTCATCCCCTCCATCATCGACCTCATAGACCAGAACGAGCTTTTGCTCCACGAGCAGACCTTGAAGTTCGCGCTCGAGGATGCGGCGGGCGACTTCGACGTCGCCATCATCGACTGCTCTCCGGTCATGAAGCGGCTCGCCTTCAACGCCTACATCGCAGCGGCAGATAACGGGCTCGTCATCATCCCCGTGAAGCTGGACTCGTCCGTGATGCGCGGCACCGCCCTTTCCGTGAACGCCATGAGCTCCATCACGTCCGCCATGCGTCTCCCCATGCCGAAGTGGAGGATCCTTCGCACGTGCGTCCCGGGGCAGAAGACCATCAACGACCAGATAGGAACCGAGGTGCTCGACGGGTACTTCCCCGAGAACCAGTTCCAGACCGTGGTCCATTCGTCGTCCAAGGTCTGCGAGGGCACGTGGGTCTGGAAGCCAGTCGTCAGCTTCAAGCCTAAGAGCCGCCCTGCGCGTGATTACGCCGCTCTTGCCGAGGAGGTGCGCCATGTCCTCGGCTAAAGACATAGCGAAGGGATTCACCATATCGGGGCTTTTGGACGATGCATCGCGCACGCGCAAGAGCTACCCCGTATTCGAGATAGACCTGGCCGCTATCGAAGACCACCCGGGAAACTCCGTCTACTCGATGGACGAAACCGCCATCGCAAGGCTGACGGAATCCATCCGAAAGCAGGGGCTCACGGACTTGCCGCTCGTGCGCAAGTTGGAAAGCGGAGCCTACCAGATGGTATCGGGCCACAGGCGAAAAGCGGCATACACCCTCCTTGCCGCGACCGACCCCGCATTCGAGAAGCTGCCATGCCGCGTGATCGAGGGCGTCACCGACGAAGAGTCGGTCACGCTGCTCCATGCCGCCAACTACTTCACGCGCAGCCTCACGCTGACCGAGCGCGCCGCAGCAACGCGAGCGCTTGGAGTCGAGGTTGAGCGCAGGCGCGCCGAGGACGACACGCTCACGGGCGTGCGCACCGAGGACGTGAAGGCCGCCATACTCCAGGAGCAGACGGGTCGCAAGGTGAGCGGAAAGACCATCAAGCGCCAAGAGGCCCTGGCGGAACTCGTAGAAACGAGACTGATTCCCGCCTGGCGCGCGAAAGCGGACGCAAGCCTCCTTTCAGCATCAAGCATCGAGACGATCGCCGCACTTTCCGAAGAGTGGCAAGTTGAGCTCTACGATGGGCTTCCCGAAGACGCCACGAGCAAGGCATCTGTCTCGAAGTACGTCGAAGACGCCCTTGCAACCGACAGCGCGAAGGCCGAAGAGCTTGAGCGGGAGCGTGAGCTCGCAATTCTTCTCCGAGAGACGATCCATCCGCACACCGACACCCGCCTTCGGATGGCGCTGGGATCGCTCAAGAGCTATCTGGAAAACCCGCCTGAAGGGACGCAAGAGCCGGACCTGAGAGCGTCTGCGATCCTACGCTGTCTAAGCGACCACCTTCCGAAACCCGCATCCAAAGCCCCGAAGAAAACCGCGAGTCGCCTTAGACACGCTTAGTAGCAAGTATCCCATTTCGTAATACGGCGTTTTACGCCGTATTAGAAACGGTACTTGTGCCCGAGAACCCGTCTGCCGACGCGGACTCGCTTCGCGACGAAGGCATCCTCGGGCAGCAACGGCTCGAAGCTGGCTCTCGGCGAACCCGACGGCTCCAGCTTCAAGCCTTGCGGGGGATGCCCCGCGCCCCTGCAAAGCACCCGGCCATACCCAGGAGCAACACCCATGCCGAACACGACCAAGCTCATAAGCTGCCGCCTGACCGAGAGCGACTTCGAGGCGCTTCGCAGCCACGCGGAGAGCTTCGAGCTCAACCAATCGGACTACATCCGGCACCTCATCCGGATTCCCGTTGACGGAGACGGACTCGCGACAGGAGAGAAACTCATATCGCTCGACACCAAGACCTTCGGGCGAATCTACAGCGAGCTCGTGAGGTGGGGTCGCCACTACAACCAGGCAGTGCGAGCCATGAACACGATCGCGCTTCACTTGAGGCGAGGCAAGATAGACGAGGAGCTTTTCGCCGAGCAGATCAAGCGGGCGAACGATAAGCTCGATGCCACGGAGAGCGGGCGCGCAGCCGTCCTCAAGGAGCTCGAGCGCCTTGAGACGCTGACTCTCATAGGCGGGTGACCGAATGCCCTACCTGAAGCAGATAGCAGCCCACACGAACTGCCAGGCCATACAAAGGTACCTCGAGAAGAGGGACCGCGCCCTGGCGAAGGACTTCTTCAACCTGTCCGTTGACGAGCGCGACGGCTACGGCGACGAGGACAAGGACATCCGCTGGGCGGACGAGATGGATGCGACCAGAAGGGCATTCGGCAACGACACGCCCTTCGGCGCCATGCGGGCGCGTACCTACAAGCACTTCATCATATCGCCCGACCCGGAGGATGGCATCGACCTCGAAGCGCTGCGCGAGCTCGCGAAGGCATGGGCGCTAGAGCACTTCGCCGACTTCCAGGTCGCGATCGTCTACCACGATGACAACGCATCGCGCATCCCCCATGCGCACATCGTCGTGAACAACACGAACCTTGAAACCGGTAAGCGCATGCACCACGACGACCCCAAAGAGCTCAACCGCAGCCTTCAGAAGATGGCGAAAGAACGTGAGCTGCTCTTCTTCTCCGAAGTGCCTGAGCCAGCCGAGGGATTGGAACGGCTTGCCGTCAAAGAGCGCGGGAGAGAAGCGCGCCCTAAGACCATGCAGCAGGTCCACATCGGGAGGGTCGAGCGGGGGCTTGCCGAGGCAGGTTCCTACTCCTGGGTGGCAGACATCCGCAACCGCGTGTCGGTCGCCAAGTCGCTCGCCCGAAACGTGGATGAGTTCGCGCAGTTGCTCAGGATGCTCGGCGTGGACATCGCGGGCAACTCACGCAACGCCCGACGCGACGACTGGGTCTTCTCTTTGTCGGATGCCCCCGCAAGGCGCGTGTCGGGCGAAAGGCTAGGACTTCTGTTCTCAAAGGAGACCATACAGCGCCAACTCGCACGGGCAGGGTCGTACCACCCCGATGCAAAGTCATCACGCGAGCTGCTTCGCAATGCCCGCAACGCCATCCTCGTGAACGACCTCGAAGACTTGAGCGATCTATCACGGGCGCTTCGCGCATGCGCCTACCACAACGTCTCAACACTACGTGATTGCGACGCACGGCTAGCCGCGCTTCAAAGACGCACTGAGACGAGCGCGGGCAGGCAGCGCAACGCATTAGAGGCGCGAATCGCCGAGCTTGAGTTCGCAAGGGATTACATGGCCACGCGCAACCTCCTACCCGAACGCATCGAGACGCGAAGGGCTGAGTCCGCCCAGAGTCGCATCGATACGCGCCCTGCGCAGCACGAGCGCAACTCCATCGAAGAGCAGACAGAGCAAGCACGACGGATCGAACGCCATCAGAGGACGGCAACGGAGAGGAACGAACGATGAGAATACAGGTGAGATACGAGAGCAACCGGCTCGATGTGTTCGATACCGCCTCCTTCACCAAGCCAGAGCCATTCGATGGAGCGAACATGCTCACCAACTTCGAGGTGCGCGTGGACGAGCTTGGAAACACCGGGCTTTGGCTCGTGGCCCACCAATACGAAGTGGCCGAGGCTTACGCTAAGGCGGCAGATGAAGGAGAGACGCCGATAGCCAGGCGAAAACGCGGATGGAAGTTCCTGCTCGCCGAGGCGAGAGAGCTTCCAGGGGTCGAGTCGGTCGTAATCGACGGACAGACCACGCTCATGCGCATTGCGGGAGAGCTTGCCGACATGGTTCGCTTCGAGCAGATGTGCGAGCTCTGGCTGCCCATGTCTGCAGGAAAGAGCATAGCGACAAGAGTCGTCCTGCTCTTCGATGCCCTCTGTGCGGCCTTCCCCGAGCATGCCGCCGATGCGAACACCATCGCCCGGATGTGCGGCTTCAGCACACGAGCCATTGACGAGCTTCGTGAGCGCATAGCGCCAAACATGCCAAACACGGAAGAAGACGAAGAGGGCTGGTTATCCGAATTCTACGAAGCAACCGACCACGAGGAGATTTAGGAGTACATACATGAAGACCATGACCACGACCCAGAAGAAAAGGACGGCCATTCTCGCCGCGATAGTGCTGACAGCGCTCATCGCAGTCATGCTAGCTGCAGTGAGCTGCTCGACGGAAAGCGATGACGGGATCGAGCTTACGGATGCAGTTCTCAGCGAACAGATAGCGGAGGAAATTGTTGCAGATGTCAATCTCGATGGCGAAGTCGAAGCAGATGTGCTGGAGCAGAAGAACGTCGAAAGCTCCGAGGCAGCCTCCGCCAACCCCGAGACTGCGTCAACTGCGGCCGGCCAAAGCCAAGTCCCTCGACAGGACATTCAACGGCTGACAGACAGCGACTCTAACGCCCCTGCCTCGGCAAGCAGCGGAAGCCCCTCTGACTCTGCACCCTCTAAGCACTGGGTGGAGGATACGCAACAGGTTTGGGTTGAGGATCGAGCGGCTTGGACGGAACAAGTGCCGATCTACTCCGCCAGGGAAGTCTCGATCTGCAATGTCTGCGGACATGACATCACCGGCAACACGTCAACGCACGCAAAGGCACACATGATGGCTGGCGAGGGTTCCGGTCACCACAGCGAAGTGCGGCAAACCGTTTCCGGGTACAACACCACCAATCATCCTGCAGAGGGGCATTACGAGACAAAGGTCGTAGGCGGTCATTGGGAATAGCCAGATCAGCGAAGAAGAAAGCTGGATGGAAGGATTCGACTATGAAGATACTGATTAAGGCAACGGGAGCCTTCACGAGATTCCTTATTCGCGCTGCGTTCAGGTTCATGTAGGAGTTCATATCAGGCTAAACAAAGAGCGAGAGAGTGCGTGGAGCCTGCATCGGCAGCGTCACCATTGCGATTATGGTCGTTTTAACCGTGCTCGCATCATGCTCTTCAGCAGAATTCGTAAGTGATTTCGATTCAGGAAAAGCCCTGACAATGTTAGCTACGCAAGAAGTAGACAGTGCACTCATTTCAGCATGCTCTCATCAATCGTCGTATCCTCGGGGATATTTACACCCGCCATCCGACCGATTGCTTTATCGATATCCTGCGGAGATATGCCAGTGCCAGGCCGCTTGAAGGTCAGCATCTCGCGTGTGATCACGGCTCCGGCTGGAATATTCACCGCCGACACGATCGAGCGTCTTGCATTCAATCTCGCCGCTGCTTCAGTTTCGGAGAATCCCAGCTCGGGACTTCCTAGCAGTGTCTCAACAAATGCCACGCCCTCGATTGTCTTCCTCGCATCATCTGGATCCATGGCATGATAATGATTGTTTACCGGGCAATGTCTTATCCAGCGTGAAGTGCTTTTCGACCACATGTGCTCCCAACGCATAAGCGCTTTTGATCACGTCTGCACATATGTCCGGCCCGCAATGGTCGGAGTATCCAATTATGAGATCAGGGAATTCCTTACTAAGCGAGGTGATGCGCCGCAAGCTTTGCATCCGGGTAGGGCGTGGGATATTCCAACACACAATGGCATAGCACAAGTGGCTGGTCATTCACGCGCCTGATGACCTCTACTGCCGCCCGCATCTCATCGAGCTCGGCAGCCCCCACAGACACAATCATCTGCTTTCCCTTCTTCGCCTGGTACTCGATAAAGGGGTGATTAGTCAGATCGCTCGAAGATACCTTGTAAACGTCCATCATGAACTCGAGATAGTCGGCACTCGCAAAGTCAAAGGCGGTGGAGCAAAAGTCAAAGGCGGTGGAGCAAAAGTCAATGCCAATCTTTTCGCAGTACTCCGCAATCTCGCGATACTCGGTCTCCCCAAAGGAATCGAACTTCTTGAATAACTCGCGTTGGCTGGTGATGGGCTCCTCCCTCGTGTCCCAATACGAGGGGGACTCAGCAGCAGCCAAGGTCTCGGCCTTATATGTCTGGAACTTCACAGCGTGGATGCCAGCATCGGCCGCCTCGCGACACATAAGCTTGGTCGCATCCATGTTCGAGATACCACGCTGCACCGCAGTATCATAGTAGTTCACGCCTATCTCGGCGATGAGCGTGAATTCGCCACTTTTGATCCTGTCCACAAGCTTGCTCATAGCGTCTCTCCTAGGATTATCCTCTTTACCTTGTTGATCCCAGACTTGAGATCGTTGTCCAACATGAGCTTGCGCATCTCCTTGCGGATAGATACGGCTCCGGCAAGCCACTCAAACGTTGAAAGAATATCTTCGTCGGAAACCTCGGATCCCAGACCCAGGTTGATAAAACCGTTGTCCATCTGCGCGAATCGGTGCAGCTGCTCCCGCTCATTCTGAGCCATCACTATGGTGGGCACTCCCATGCTCGCAAGCTCAAAGGTCGTTCGTCCCTGAGACGAAAATGCCATATCCGCTTTGCGCATGTGATCACTCACACGCACGCTATCTCGGGTCACCTCGATACCATACTCAGGAGAAGCGCCCTTTACCTCACCGTCGTAGCCCGACCCAAGCACAAAGTCAAATTGCGCATGCACGCCTTCTGCGTTGTAATTCTTTTCATTATGGGGTATGGGGCGTGCTCTTTCTAAGAAATCTCTATCCATCTTGCCAATAAAGGCAACTCCAAATGACGCAAAACATCGTTGCACTCGTAGATGGTTAGGCTGTCGTTCATGGACAGCAACTCTCTGTATGCCTCATGAAGCTTACACCCTCCAAGGTAATAACCCGCCGCATTGAAAAGATTCTCGGATTCTTCCAAAGAGAGTCCGAGGCCTACGCAAAATTGCATCACTGTTTCTGGTTTAGGACGATCTGCAAGTTGACCATATTTGATTCGCTCGTAAGTTTTCTCCGACAGCAAAGTACGTCTGCAGAACTCGCTTTTTGAAATGCCGAGCTTCAAGACGTACTTCGCAGAAAGCAGAGAAAATGGTGCTGTCTCTCTTTCTGACCCGCTGCTATCGTGTTCGATTGACGCTGGAGTGCCATAAGCTTTCCCCATCGTCTTCTTGAAGAGGCGGTCTCTTAGTCGATAGCAACACTCCGTTACTTTTTGAGTAATGGCATCCTCCTTCACGGCTGGGCACCTACCTCGGTTGGCGCTGCCAGCGCAATAAGCCCTGGGGGATTTAATCTTCAAGGTCGAACTCCCTCAAGCCAACCTCCTTTTGGCACCTGCGTTGTTTTGCTCTCAAACCGAATTGCTCCCGGGATACATGCTTTTCACTGTCTCCATCAGAAAAAGAAGGGGGCGCAATCGCAAGCTATTTGCAAAGCGTGCCTTTCTAACCACATGGCTAAAAAATCTTTGCCACCTGCAAGCAAAAAAGCGCGTGCAGGAAGCTAGTGGGCTGGAGAGACCGATTTGATTCTGAGGATATCAGGAGACCCCCTTCGTCGCTTCAAATACACTCCTCTACTACCCGCTTACGACATATTGCCGAGCCAGGTATCAAACCAGTTTTTCTGTTAATCAAACTAAAACTGGTTTGTAAAACACGGCTTTAAAAGAACGGTTGTGCAGGTTTCAATCGAAAGCCACCAACAAAAAAGTTAGACATAGGAACCTTTTATCCTTATAATGTCTTTGCCTTAATTGGACAGTGTCTATCTAAATGTAAGGGAATAGATGCTGACGTGCAGAATGAAATGAAAAATGATTGGAGCGGATATGTCACAAGATGAAACAATGCTGGGGAAAGGGGTTCTTTCTCGCCGTGACTGCGTGAAGCTGATGGGAGGCTTCGCCATCGCCATGGGCACGGGGTCGCTGCTTGCTGGCTGCTCGTCGGGCACCAGTGATTCCGGCGAGGGCGCTTCTCAGTCGGATGAGACGCCCAAGACGTTGCGGGTTGCCATGATGGGCAGCTCGACGGACACGTTGGATCCAGCCACCTTCAGCACGCTTCTTCCGTTGGCGATTGCGCTCAACGTGTACGACTCGCTCATCCTCCTGCACAACGGCGTGGTGGAGAACTCGCTTGCCGAAAGCATCGAACCCAACGAGGATGCGAGCGCTTGGACCGTCACCCTTAAGGACGGTGTGAAGTATCATGACGGCGAGACCGTCACGGCTGAAGATGCGCTCTACAGCCTCCAGTACGCCGGCACCTCGCCCATGTACTCGTCGTTCTACGCGAACGTCGATTGGGAGGGCAGCTCGGTTGTGGACGAGCGCACGTTCACGCTCCAGCTTCTCTCGCCGCAAGCCACCTTCTGGGACGAGGTCGTTTCCGCCGTCACCTTCGTGTTCCCGGCGGGCAGCGCCGGCGACGATTTCTCTGGCGACATCGGCAGCGGGCCCTTCAAGCTCGTTTCCTTCTCTCCCGACACTGGAGCCGTGCTTGAGAAGAACGCCGATTACTGGGGAGGCGCTCCGGCCATCGACACGGTTGAGATCGTCCCCATCACCGATCCCGAGACGAGGTACACGGCGCTCACCAGCGGCGAGGTCGACTTCGCCCACCAAATCTCGACGACGAACGCGGCCACGCTCGAAGGCCAGTCCGGCTTCAACGTTTTGAACGGCGGCATCGAGAATTCGAGTTCTTTCCGCTTCTGCCTCAACGCGTCCGCCGCGCCTTTCGATGATCCCGAGGTACGCGAGGCCCTCAAGCTTATCGTCGACCGCCAGACCATGAACGACACCGTCTTCCGCTCTGCGGGTGTGGTTGGCAATGATGTGCTTGGCCAGGGTATGCCGGGCTACAATGATTCCCTCGAACAGCGTGCTTACGACTTCGACACCGCCAAGAAGGTGCTCGAAGAAAAGGGCGTGACCGAGCTCGAGATCACGACCGCCGAAACCACCACCGGCGTCAACGATTCTGCGGAGATGCTCAAAGCCCAGCTGGAGAAGGCGGGCATCACGGTATCGGTGAAGAAGATCGATCCGACAACGCTGTTCTCCGACATGAACAACATCTACGGAGCGCAGATTTTCGCAACCTATCTCATCAATCGCCCGTATATCGCTTCGGCCGTCATGTACACCGGTGGCAGCTCGCCGTACAACTTCAGCCAGTGGAAGGATGACGAGTACGATTCCCTCTTGGCCCAAGCAACCTCGGCAGTGGATGAGGCCGACCGGGCGGAACTCCTCAACCAAGCACAGGAGCGTCTCTGGGCCGAGGGCGGCGATATCGTTTGGGGATACTGCGCCGATCTGAGTGGGCAGGTGGACGGCCTTGACGGCATAGACATCACGCTCTCGGTGCCCCTGTTCGCCAAGGCAACCCTCTCCGCTTAGCGAATCGGACGAAGGGCATGTCACCGAACGCCAACCGCACGGGAGAGCACCGCGCACTGCGGATACTCTCCCGTATTTTCCTCTTCGCGATTTCGCTGATCTTCACATGCCTGCTCGTGTTCCTCGCCCTTGAGACGCTGCCCGGCGATGCCGCCACGCAGCGTCTCGGATTACAGGCGACTCCCGAGCGCGTGGCCGAACTTACGCAGCAATACGGCCTCAACAAGCCGGTACTCTATCGTTTCGTTCTCTGGTGCACTCATGCGCTGCAGGGCGACTTTGGAACCGTTCTTGCGTCGGGATTACCCGTAGCCGACGCTATGGTCGGCCCTCTTGCGCGAACTGGAGTGATTTTTGCGATCTCGCTTGTTTTGGTGATTGTGGTCGGCACGGCTGGTGGCATTTTCGCGGGTCTTCATGGCGGCAAGGCGGCAGACAAGATTGTGAGTACGCTTGCGCTTGCTGTTGTGGGAACACCCGAGTTCGTTGTCGGATTCTTTCTCATCTTGGTGTTCGCGACGCAGCTCGGGTGGTTTCCCGCCGTATCGCTTCTTCCCGTTGGGAGTGGCTCGATGTTCGACAAGCCCATCATCATGGTGCTCCCCATCGTCGCCATATCCCTCATCGGGGCTTGCACTCTTGTGCGTCCGGTGCGCGCCGTGGTCGAGCGGGAGAACCAAACGCTTCATGTCGAATCGGCTCGACTTTCTGGTCTGCCGGAAAGAAGGGTGATCGTCAAAAACCTCTTGCCCGGAATCGTCGCCCCCGTTGCGCAGTCGGCGGCTTCGGTCGTACCTTATCTTATTGGCGGCACGGTCATCATTGAATCCCTTTTCAGCTTTCCCGGCTTGGGCACGCTTCTTGTCAACGCCGTGCTCAACCGCGAGCCCGATTTGCTCATGGCTTGCTCGGCGGTTGTCATAGCGGTGTCGCTTGCGGCTTTCTGGATTGCCGACGGGTTGGGAAGGAGGCGGTCCCGTGAGATCGAAGCATAGCGTTAGCGAGAAGCTGCTCTCTTGGCCCGATCTTGTGCTTCTCGTCTTCTTCGTCGCTTTTCTCGCTCTTGCGCTCGCCGGATCGCTTTCCCCGGCAGACGGGACAAGTACCGTGGGGGCCGCGTTCATGCCTTCGAGCGTCGAGCATCCTTTGGGCACCGACGGGCTTGGTCGCGATGTTTTGGCGCGCCTCATGCATGGCGGCGCGCACCTTATCGTCGTCGCCGCTGTTTCCACCGCCGTCGCCGCTGCCGTGGGCGTGGCTCTCGGGTTCGCCGTGAGTGCGAAGGGCAGGTTTGCTCACGTGTTGTCGTACCTGCTTGATCTGCTGTTGGTCATTCCTTCGATACTCGTGGTCATGGTTCTTGTGTTCGGGCTTGGTTCGGGAGTGGGGACGATGATCGTGGTGACCACGGCGGTGTCGGCACCCTATATAGCCCGGTACACGCGCTCGCTCGTTCGTCCCGTGGCCGCATCGCCTTATGTGGCGGCGGCGCGTCTTTCCGGCGATTCGGCGGCGAAGACGGCTGTGCGCGAAGTGCTTCCGAACTTGGCGGTTCCCTTGGCGACCACGGTGGGCATGAGGTTCATCAACTCCGTCTATCTCGTTGCAACGGCTGCTTTTCTCGGATTCGATCCCCTCGGAACGGGTTCCGACTGGGGAACCATGATACAGACAGGTGTCACGGGCATCGGCTTGAATCCGTGGGCTGCGCTTGCTCCCACTATCGCGATTGCTTGCATCACCATATCGGGCAATCTTCTGCTTGATCGAATAGGGAAAAGGAGCAACCTGTGACGAACGGAGCGGATGCGATTGTCGAGATAGCGGGCCTTTCGATTGCAACTCTCGAGGGCAAACGCGTTATCGACGATCTGTCGATAGAGATTTTGGCTGGAGAAAACCGCGCCCTCGTCGGGGAATCGGGGTCGGGCAAAACCACGCTCGCCCTTGCGCTCATGGGACGCATCCGCAGCGGCCTCGTCCACGAGGCCGGAACTATCTTCGTCGGCGGGGCGGACGTGCTTTCTCTCAAAGGCTTATCGCTGAGGCGCTACCGGGCGGAAACGGTATCGTGGCTGTCGCAGGATCCCGCTCTCTCGCTCACGCCCCACATGACGGTGCGCGCGCTGCTGTCAGAATCCGTCCCGATGGACGACGAGGACGCGCTCGGCTTGCTTGGCAGGGTGGGCCTCTCGGGTGTCAAAGGGCTGCTCGACCGGAGGCCGCGCTCGCTTTCCGGAGGGCAGCGTCGACGTGTGGCCATCGCCAAGGCCATCGCGTCGAAACCTCGCGTGCTTATACTCGACGAGCCCACCGCTGGCCTCGACGGAGCCGCCGCCGATGAGGTCGTGGCCACCATCAAGGGAATCTGCTCCGAATCGGGAATGAGCGTCGTCGCCATTACCCACGACCTTGATGTGGCCGGCAAGTTCGCCGAATCTGTCACCGTCCTCAAAGAGGGCCGCGTTCTCGAAACGGTTTCACATTCCGAGCTGATGAACAACCCTGAAACCGATTACGCCCGCAAGCTCGTTGACGCCCAGCGGCTTGAACGGCGACCCAGTGATGAAATGGATCCATCCGCCGGTGTCCCTGTGTTTTCGGCATCAAGCTTCGATGTCGTGACGCCCGACGGCAAGGTTGCAACGAGGAATGCCGCGTTTTCGATCAATCATGGCCGGGGGCTTTCCCTTTTCGGGCCTTCGGGGTCGGGCAAGAGTACGATTGTCAGGGCCATCACGGGAGAGCGCCCTGCGGAAAGAGGTTCTGTGGCGCTCGATTTGGGCGATGGGGATATGCATGTTCTCGCGCGCTCGTTCAAGGATCGGTCGCAAACCGAGCTTGCCGCCGTGCAGATGGTGCCGCAGGATCCCGCGACAAGCCTCAATCCTGCGCTTTGCGTGGACACCCAGCTTTCTCGCGCTGTCAGGCGGGTGCATTCTCGCTGGTCGAGGAAAGAGGTGAGGAAGCGGGTCTCGGAGCTTTTGGCCTTGGTGCGTTTGCCCGACGAGATCAAACGCCAGTACCCCCGCTCGCTTTCGGGTGGACAGGCCCAGCGCGTTGCCATCGCCCGGGCTCTCGCCCATGAGCCCAAGGTGCTTGTTTGCGACGAATCGACTTCCGCTCTCGACCCCACCACCCAAAAGGACATCCTCGATACGTTGAACCAGCTGAAACGAGACGAGGGCTTGGCGCTTGTCGTTGTCACCCATGCGGAAAGAGTGGCGCGCTACACCTGCGAGGAGGAAATCGCCGTGCCTTTCGAGGGTTAGTGCGGCGATTTAAACGTTGGATTGTCTGCTGTCATACAGCGTTTCGATTAGAGCAGTGGCGACTTGGGAAGCATCGTCCATGAAGTAAAAATGCCCTCCTTGGAAATGCCTTATCTTGAAGAGGCCTGTCGTAACGTTCGCCCAATCCTTCATTTCGTTCTCCAGAGCTTCCGGATCGTCCTTCCCTAAGAAAGCCGTAACAGGGCAGTCGATGCCCATCTCATAGTTTTCCGCAGGAACGTACTCTTCTATCAGCTTGTAGTCATTCCGGATGATCGGCAAAAATATATCGCAGAGTTCATCTATCTCGAGCACCTCGGGAGATACTCCGCCTACGCGAAGCAATTCTTCCCTAAATTCAGCATCGTCATAGAGGTGGACGTGAGCCTCTCTGATGCTCGAAGGAGCTTCTCGGCTTGATACTATCAGATGCGAAGGGCCATGCAATTTATCCAGCGCTGCGATTCGAGCTGCTTCGTGGGCAAGGGAGGCTCCCATGCTGTGTCCGAAATAGGCAAAAGGCCGATCTTCAAAATATGCGGACGCTGCTTTGGCAATTCCCTCTGCTACAAACGAGAAATCGTCTACGAGAGGCTCCGATATTCTATTTT
>CALLDI010000004.1 GCA_937998355.1 uncultured Eggerthella sp. | reverse complement strand
CTTGGATCTCGGGCAAGTACTGGGTGAAGGCCGATGGCGTGATGGCGACCAATTCGTGGGTCGGCACTGATGCTGATCACTTGTATTACGTTGATGGATCCGGTGCGTGGGTGAAAGGGATCTCGTTGAAGGGATAGTTTCATAATCGAAGAAATGTTCTTGAAAGGCGGAGCTTCAGTTCCGTCTTTTTTGTCGTAAAGCGACGTCACGGTGCTATACTTCTAATGTTTGTGTAGGTTTTGTTACGAGGAGGCAACAATGCTCCAAGAACTCTTGAAATCTTCGGGGGGGAGGGCAGCTTCTTCTAGGTAAAACCTTCGCTGTCGCTTCTTCCGAACGCATTTCGTTGAGGGCGAAGCTTTGTCTAGTTTTCGCCTGTCTTCTTACAGCGACTTTGCTGTGTCTCGTCCCGCTTCATCCTGCTTATGCGTCGAACGCTTCGGTCGCAACGGTAGATGGCGTGGACTATACGTATCAGGATGATACGTCGAGCGGCACTGGCGTGATGATCACTGCTATCAGTAGCACGACCAAAACGACCGCCACGGTTCCTGCGACGCTTGGTGGCAAGGCGGTCACTGCGATCGGCGATATGGACATCATCGCTCAGGAGACCCCGAAGCTAACCGTTAGCGGGAAGATAACTGGAATCGATGCGACCGCGTGTGCGAATCTAAGGACTTTCTACAGCGACTTTGCTACCGCCTTGAAAACGGTCAATGTGAGTGGCTGCACGAACCTTGCCGGTCTTTCTTGTGTATCGAACAGCTTGACCTCGCTGAATATATCTAATTGTTCTAGTCTGGTCACGCTCATTTGCAGCAGTAATAACCTCACGTCATTGAGCATTTCTGGTTGCACCAAGCTCAAGACCGTTTTTTGTCAAGATAATCCTTCGCTCACGACACTGAAGTTCTCGTCTTCAGCGAACATCGAAGGTCTTATTTGCAGTGGATGTGCGCTCGCATCCCTTGATGTTTCTCAGTTGACAGCACTTGATAGCCTGAATTGCGTAGGCAACAAGCTGACTTCGCTCAATATCAGCAAGAATACGAATCTCACTGTCGTTAGATGCAACGACAATAAACTTACTTCTCTTGATATCAGCAAGAACACGAAGCTCACGTATTTGAACTGCAGCAATAACTACATCGCAGACACTACTGCGCTCGAAGCGTGGTTCGACGTTTCTGGCCATAGTGGCGCGATCAATCCGCAGCAAAATCAAGGTTCGACCACGACTCCAGCAACCAAGGTGAACCTTAGCCAGTGCACGTTCGACAGCATCGCTGCCCAAACGTTCACAGGTTACCAACTTACGCCATATCCTGCTGTGAAGTACAAAGGTGCGAAGCTGAAGCAGAACACCGACTACACGGTCGCATATGCCAACAACATCAAACCCGGTACTGCGACCGTGACCATTACGGGCAAGGGAAATTACACGGGCACCAAGAAGCTCACGTTCAAGGTCAATGCTAAGAGCATCTCTAGCGCTACAGCGACCGTCGCTGATCAGAATTACACGGGCAAAGCGCTCACTCCTGCTCCGACCGTGAAGATGGGCTCGACCACGCTGAAATCGGGTACTGACTATACGCTCAAGTACTCGAACAACATCAAAGCTGGTACAGCGACCATCACCATCACGGGTAAAGGCAACTATGCTGGCACTAAGACCGTCACTTTCAAGATCAAAGTGAAGGAAGGTTGGGTGAAGACTGGAAATCGTTGGTGGTATCAGAATTCCGACGGCACCTATCCGAAGAGCTGTTCTAAGGTGATCTCTGGCAAGACCTATCGTTTCGATGCGTCTGGCTGGATGCGCACTGGCTGGGTCAAAGATGGTTCTTATTGGTACTATCACGACAACTCTGGCGCGATGAAGACCGGCTGGCTCAAGACTGGTGGTAAATGGTATTACCTCACGCCTGGGAACGGCAAGATGAAGACTGGTTTCTTCAACGTTGGCAGCTCACGATACTACGCTAATACATCCGGCGTGATGCAGACGGGCTGGAAGAAGATCTCTAATAAGTGGTACTACTTCAACGATTCTGGCGCGATGGCGAAGAGCTGGAAGAAAGTGTCAGGTAAATGGTATTATCTCGATCCTTCTTCTGGTGTCATGAAGACCGGCTGGCTCGTCCTTTCTGGTAAGACTTATTACCTCGACCTTTCTTCTGGTGCGATGAAGACTGGTTGGCAGAAGATCACCGGATGGTGGTATTACTTCGATGGCAATGGCGTGAGCTTGCGCAACAAGTGGATCAGTGGCACCTATTGGGTGAAGGCTGACGGCGTCATGGCGATCAACATGTGGGTCGATGGCGGTAAGTACTGGGTCGGTGCTGATGGCAAATGGGTGAAGAACAAGAAGCCGAGCAGCTCCTCTTCGTCTAATACCACTACAGCCACCACTGATCAGCAATATGCTCGACAGATCTTCGACGCCTATAATAACTACCGTGCATCTAAGGGCCTTAAGAAAGTGACCTGGGATAACGAATGTGCGACCATGGCATACAACTCTGCCAAGGGCTGTGCGGATAAGGGCAGCTTGATTCATAGGCTTGGTATTCCAGCAGGTAAGCAGAGTCAATTCTCTGACATCTTGCAATACGCTACCTGGAAGATGAGCGCTAATGAAGCTGTTCAGCGTTGGAAGGATTCTGACGGGCATCGTAAGATGATGCAGTGCACCACCGCTACGAAGGCAGGTGTGGGCATCTACAAGAACTCCAAGGGCGTTTACTATTACGCGATCGTCTATAATTTCTCTGGCACCAACGCGAATGGCAATTAGCCTGCTGTAAGACATGAACGAGAGATCGTTCATGCGCTACGAGTGAGTCTGTAGAGAGGACGGGAGATATCCCGTCCTCTCTTGTTTCGTTGGGCTGTTCGCTGCTGCTGAGCCTGCATAGAGAGCTTCTTTGGGGCGAATACTGCGGCGAACGGCACGGGTGCGGGCGTGCCCATTTGCTATTTCCCTCGTTGATGTGGTATAAATAACCAGGTACTTGGTACGAATACTTTCGATCTTTTGAGGAAGTGGGCTTTGTCCCGCTTCTTTTGTTTCTGAGAGGAGTTGAGGAGGATCGTGCTCACCGCTAAAGAACAACAGCTGCTCGACGCGCTTTCTCCGAAAGCTACCGAACAGGGCATCGAGATCGTCACGGTCGACATCGTCGGCTCGAAGAAGGCACCCACCATTCGTGTTTACATCGATTGCGAAGGGGGAGTGGGCTTCGACGAGCTCTCGAGCGCTCAAGAATGGATCAATGATCTCATGGATCGGATCGACCCGTTCCCGGGCGCGTATACGCTCGAGGTCTCATCGCCTGGCATCGATCGACCGCTGCGTACCATAGAACATTTCAAGCGTTTCGCGGGAGAGAAGGCGCACCTCGTGCTTTCGGAGCCTTTCGATTCCCGTAGCAAATACACGGGCAAGCTCGCCGGTGTGGAAGGGGAGGCCGTGCTGCTCGATGTCGATGGCATCGTGGAAGCCATTCCCTATAACATCATCAAGAAGGCACATGTGATCGCAACCATAGATTTCAATGCAAAGAAGGGATAGGTATGGCAACCTCAGAATTGATAGACGCTTTGCAGGCGCTCGCGCACGAACGAAAGATCGACGAATTCTATCTCATCGAACGTCTTGAGGCATCGCTGGCGAAGAGCTATCAGCACATCCTCGATCTGGAATGGGACGCACGCGTCACGATCGATCGCCAGACCGGCAAGATCTACGTGTACGAGATGGTACCCGTCGGCGAACCCGACGAGGAGACCGGCGAGTACACCGAATTCGAAGAGCGCGACGTCACGCCCGACGATGTGAGCCGTATCGCTGCGCAGAACGCGAAGAACGTCATCAGCTCCATCGTGCGCGAGGCTGGCCGCCAGTCCATCTACGAAGAGTTCTCCGATCGCGTGGGCGATCTGGTAACGGGTACCGTGCTGCAGGGCACGCCCGAATTCACCATCATCAAGATCCGTGAAGGCGTCGAAGCAGAGCTTCCGCACTACGATCTGAAGCGCAACCCTAACGAGCGCAACGAGCGTCCGCGCAACGAGCACTATCGTCATAATCAGCGCCTGAAGCTGCTCATCGTCGATGTGCGCGATCCGAACGCTGAAACTCCGAAGACTCGCGGCGAGCATGCTCGTCCTTCCATCGTCGTTTCCCGTACGCATCCCGATCTCATTCGTCGTCTGTTCGAGATCGAAGTGCCCGAGATCTACGACGGTCTGGTCGAGATCAAGAGCATCGCGCGCGAACCGGGCGAACGTTCCAAGATCGCGGTCGCTTCTCGCGAGCCGAACCTCGATCCGGTGGGCGCCTGCGTCGGCCCGAAGGGTTCTCGCGTTCGCATGGTGGTCGAAGGCCTGCGCAACGAACGCGTGGATGTGATCCAGTGGGACGAGGATCCAGCGGTCTATGTCTCGAACGCGCTCTCTCCCGCGAAGGTCAATCGCGTCATCATCGATGAAGAGAACAACTACGCCACCATCATCGTTCCCGACGATCAGCTCTCGCTCGCGATCGGCAAGGAAGGTCAGAATGCTCGTTTGGCAGCACGCCTGACCGGTTGGCACATCGACATCAAGTCCTCTTCGTTCGCAGGCGAGCCTATGGTCGCTGAAGACGACGATCTGATCGATGCGGTCGAGGAAGAAGAAGTGAGCGACGGTATCTGCGCCTATGTGGACGCGGACGGCGTTCGCTGTCGCAATCACGTGCGCCCTGGCAGCATGTACTGCGGCATCCATGCTGACCAGGAGAACTAAGGTCGGCAGATGGAGAAGCGTACGAAGCAGAGGACCTGCATCGAATGCAGGAAGACGGATTCCAAGCAGGGATTCATCCGCATCGTGCGCACCCCTGAAGGGGCGGTCGAATACGACCCGACGGGCAAGGCGAATGGCAGAGGCGCATACGTATGCAGCCTCGCGTGCCTTGAAAAGGCCCTGCGAACGCACAAGCTCGATCGAGCATTGCGTGTGAGCGTGGGCAAGGAAAAGTGTGAACAGCTCGCTCAGGACATCATGAGCGATGTTTTGGACTAGGTAGTAGACGAGGAGACTACATGGCCGGTATGCGTGTACATGAATTGGCTAAAGAGTTCGATATGACCAGCAAGGATCTCTTGGCCCGTCTTGCGGATATGAAGATACCCGCCAAGAGCCACGCCAGCATCCTGCAAGAAGCCTACGTGGAGAAGATCCGTAAGAATCTTGAACCCGAGATCAAGCAGCGTGCAGGTCAGCTCGAGGAAGAAGAGGCTAAGAAGCTCGCTGAAGAGCAGGCGAAGATAGAGGCGCAGAAGGAAGAAGAAGCTGCTGCGCGCCGTGCTGCGGTGGAGAAGGAGCGTCAGGCACGCGAAGCTGAGCGTGCGCGTCGTGAAAGCCAGCAGAAGGAAGGTTTTGCAGGTCCGAAGAAGGACGATGCGGAAGCTGGAGCTCAGAAGAAGGTATCCTCGTCACCTTTTGAGAGCTTGAGCGAGCAGATCGAACGCGAACGCGAACGCGTGGAGCGCGAAGCGCATGAGGCTAAGGTCAAGGCCGAGGCCGAAGCGCGCGCTGCGGATGTGGCGAAGAAGCAAGCCGTCGAAGAGGCGCTGGCTTCGCGCAAAGGATCGAAGTCGTCCAAGCCTGCCAAGAAGGCGGCTCCCGCTTCGGCACCGAGCACGTTCTCCTCATTGCTCGATCAGATCAACAACGAGCGCGAGCGCTTGAGCAACCAGGCACCCGATGCGGGCAGCCAGGGTCGTGGCGGACGCGGCAAGAAGGGCGACAAGCGCAAGGGCTTCGAGCCGGTCGTTCCCGAACTCGAGAACAACGCTGCCGAAGGCGAGGATCGCTACGCGCAGATGGCCGTTCAGGCCGAGAAGTTCCAGCGCGATAAGGTGCTCGCGGAAGCGCGCGCTGCGGTGGAGGCTGCTTCGCACGAAGGTCAGGGTCGTCGTAAGAAGCGCAAGGAGAAGCGCGAGGCGGAAGCACGCGAGCGCGCTGAATTGGAAGCGCTGGAGAAGGGTCTCGACCCGACGCTCGTGCTCGACGATTCGGTGGTCGAGGTGGCGCAAGGATCCACGGTCGCTCAGTTCGCAGAGCTTTTGGACGTTTCCCCGAACGACATCATCAAGCGTCTGTTCCTGTTGGGATCGGCGCTCACGCTCACGCAGACCATGAGCGACGATCTTATCGAGCTCATCGCAGATGACCTGGGTCGTAAGGTGCGTGTCGTCTCGCCTGAAGAAGAATTCGCGGTCGTCTACAACGACTCCGAGGCCGATCTCGAACCGCGTCCTCCGGTGGTCACCGTCATGGGCCATGTCGACCACGGCAAGACCTCCTTGCTCGACGCGATCCGCTCCACGGGCGTCGCCGACAAGGAAGCGGGCGGCATCACCCAGCACATCGGTGCGTCGGTCGTCAATATCGACGGTCGTCAGATCACCTTCATCGACACCCCTGGTCACGAGGCGTTCACCGCCATGCGTGCGCGTGGTGCGAAGGTTACCGACGTGGTCGTGCTGGTGGTCGCAGCCGACGACGGCGTCATGCCACAGACCATCGAAGCGATCAATCACGCGAATGCGGCGAACGTTCCCATCGTCGTCGCGGTGAACAAGATCGATAAGCCAGGCGCGACGCCCGAGCGCGTTCGTACCGAACTCACCGAGCATGGCATCATCCCTGAAGAGTGGGGCGGCCAGAATATGTTCGTCGATGTCTCTGCACGTCAGAACCTGCATATCGACGATCTGCTCGAGACCATCCTTTTGCAGGCCGATGTGCTCGAGTTGCGTGCGAACCCCAATGCGCTGGCATCGGGCTTCGTCATCGAAGCGAACCTGGATAAGGGTCGCGGTTCGGTGGCTACCGTGCTCGTCGATCGCGGCACCCTGAAGACCGGCGACGTGGTGGTCGCGGGCACTTCGTATGGCAAGGTTCGCGCGCTCGTCAATCCGCGCGGCGTGCATGTCGACGAGGCTCGTCCGGCTGATCCAGTTGAGATCTTGGGCCTGAACTCCGTTCCGACCGCGGGCGATGAATTCCGCGTCTTCGAAGATGAGCGCGATGCTCGTCGCTTGGCTGAACAGCGTGCATTGCGCGAGCGTTTGGCGAAGCAGGAAGCACGTTCGCACATGAACCTCGACGATCTGTTCGCACGCATCGAGGAGGGCAAGACCACCGACCTGAACCTGGTCGTGAAGGCGGACGTGGCGGGCTCGATCGAAGCCCTGCGCGATGCGTTCGACAAGATGGACCAGTCCGAGGTCAAGATCAACATCATCCATGCGGCGGTCGGCGGCATCACCGAGACCGACGTTACGCTGGCAGCAGCATCGGACGCTATCATCATCGGCTTCAACGTGCGCCCGACGGGCAAGACCCGCGATGTGGCAACGCGCGAGAAGGTCGACATCCGTCTCTACCGCGTCATCTACCAGGCGATCGAAGACATCAACGCAGCGCGCGTCGGCTTGCTCTCTCCCGACATCGTCGAAGAGGACACGGGCATCGCCGAAGTGCGTGAGACCTTCAAGGTACCCAAGATCGGCGTCGTTGCTGGTTGCTACATTCTGGAAGGCGAGATCAGCCGCGATGATCAGGTGCGCATCGTGCGCGATGGCACGGTCGTCTACGAAGGCGAGATCGAAAGCCTCCGTCGTTTCAAGGACGATGTCAAGAGCGTTGCTCGTGGCTATGAATGCGGTATCGGTATCGCTGGCTATCAGGACATCAAGATCGGCGACCACATCGAAGGCTATCGTGTGGTCGAGGTCGAGAGGACTGAGTAAGCATGAAGCAGGGTTCTTCCAATAGGCGTGTGAACGAGCAGGCGCGCGAGGTCATCTCCGAGATCCTGCTCTTCGAGATCTCCGATCCGCGTTTGGACATGGTCACCATCACCGGTGTCGAAGTGAGCTACGATCGTTCGGTCGCGAACGTCTATTACTCGACCGAGCCTTCGCGCTATACCGAAGTCGCGCAGGCATTCGCGGCAGCAGCAGGTCGTATCCGTTCGCTCATGGCGAAGAAGCTCTCCTGGCGCGTCGCACCCGAGCTACGCTTTCATCTTGATGAGAGCGTCGATAACGCCGAGCGCATCGCGCATGCGCTCAATGCCGACTCCGAACGCAACAACGCCTCGCAAGCGAGCGAAGACTAAGGGCCAGCTATGCTCACGCCGCAGTCGAATACGACCCTCGAAGCCATCGCACGTTTCATCGAGGAGCACGAAACGTTCGCTATTTGCGGACACGTGAATCCTGATGGCGATTGCTTGGGGTCACAGCTCGCGCTCGAGCAGGGTCTGCGCGTGCTCGGCAAGCGCGTGACGGGGCTTCTTGCGACCGACCAGCCTATCGAAGCGAAGCTGGGCTTCCTGCCGGGCTCGGAGAATCTCGTTCCTGCGAAGGATTTCGATGAAGATGTCGAAGTGTTCATCGCGGTGGACGTTCCGAACGTCGATCGATTGAAGGACGCTGCTGCGGTCCACGACCGCGCACAGTATCGCATCACCATCGACCATCACGCCTCCGATACATCGATGGCGGATCTGAATTACGTCGATCCCGCATCACCTTCGGCCTGCGATCTTATCTGGGAACTGCTGAAGTTGCTCGGTTGCGTCGACGAGGCGCAGGCGCTCTGCGCGCTCACCGGCATCATGACCGATACGGGGCGCTTCTCATATCAGAACACCACGCCCGTTTGTCTCATCCATGCGGCGGAGACCGTCGAAGCAGGTGCGGAGCCGAATCTCATCGCACGCGAATTCTTCCAGAGCCGGTCACTGCCTTCGTTGCGCTTGGAGCAGCTCACGCTCGATCGCATGATGTTCTTCTGCGATGGGGCGTTCGTCTTCTCGTATCTGAAAGAATCCGATTTCGATGCGACCGGCGCGATCCGCGACGATGCCGAGATCCTCATCGACGTCCTACGCAATATCGCAGGCGTGCATATCGCGCTCATCCTGAAGGAGAACGGTGAAGGCACCATCCGTGGCAGCCTTCGTGCGAAGGATGATACCGATGTCGCCGCCATCGCGCGCGTGTTCGGTGGTGGTGGCCACAAGGCGGCTGCGGGGCTCACGTTCCACGGCACGCTCTATGAGGCGTGCGTCGCAGTGCCCACCGAGGTGCTGACGAGCTGCTTCGCCGCGGCAGCCCCTGAAGAGGTCGCGCGCTTGAACGAGCTGCTCGCATCCCAGAAGGCCGAGATCGATGGCTAAACGAGGCTCTTCGGGCCTTTCGCTCTTGCTTGCGATCGATAAACCAAAAGGCCTCACTTCCCATGATGTGGTCGATCGATGCCGAAGGGTCTTCGGCGAAAAGCGCGTTGGCCATACCGGCACGCTCGATCCGCTCGCTTCAGGCGTTCTATGCGTCGCGGTCGGCCCTGCGGCGCGTCTCGATGCGTATCTGAGCGGGCACGATAAGACCTATACCATGGATGTGGCGTTCGGTGTCGCTACGGCGACCGACGACGCTGAAGGCGACGTGGTCGCGAGCGGCGACATTCCGCCCGAGGTCTTCGAAGAATCTTACGCTCGCAGTGTCGTTGGGTCGCTCAAAGGCGCTGGTAAGCAGCTTCCTCCCGTTTATTCCGCGGTGAAGGTGGGCGGCCAGAGATCGTATGCTGCGGCTCGCGCCGGCAATGTGATCGAGCTCAAGCCGCGCGACTTCGAAGTCTATGAGGCGACGCTCGATGAAGTGTTCGAAGCATCGTTGAACGATCTTCTGGAACAGCCTCTTGAAGAAGACCGAACCGTGCCCGTTTGGCGCGTGACCATGAAGGTCTCAGGAGGCACGTATATGCGCTCGATCGCGCGCGATCTGGGCAAGCGATTCGGGTGCGGGGCGTTCGTTTCTGAACTGCGCCGTGTCGCGCTCGATACGGTGGAAGTCGGCGATTGCGTGACGCTCGAAGCGCTCGAAACACATCCTGAGCAGGCGAAGATCGATCCACTGCGACTGCTTCCGATGTGCTATGCCTTCGTGCGTGATGCGCAGACCATCGCGCAGATCGGTAATGGCAATGCGCTTCCGGTCGATGCGCTCGCTCTTAACGTCGCGCTGCCCGAATGCTCGTATGATGAATATTGTTGCACCACTCAGGTGTTTCCTTCTGCTGATCCTTGTTTTGACGGGGAAGTGGTGGCAGTTCTTGTTGATAATCGTATCAAGGCTTTGTACAAGTTCGATGAATCGAAACAGCGCTTCTGCGCTCAGTGCGTCTTTCCGGTAGGTGTTGAACGTGGCTCAAATCTATAACGTCGATAACTCATTCGATTATTCGCTCTTCGATAACGCATCATGCGCGTTCGGTGTTTTCGATGGCGTGCATCGCGGTCATCGCTATCTGCTCGAATGCGCCATGGAAACGGCGCGCCAGGATGGCGGCCGCAGCATCGCGCTCACCTTCGACATCGATCCTGACGAACTCTTCCATGCTGATCGTCTGAAGAAGCTCATGAGCAACGAGCAGCGCATCGAGATGCTCGCGCGCAGCGGTGTCGACGCGGTGGTGGTACTGCATTTCACACGCGAGTTCGCAGCGCTCAGTCCGCTCGAGTTCCTGAACAAGACCTTCAAGGGCTATGTGCCTGCGCATCTGCATGTGGGTCTCGATTTTCATTTCGGCGCCCGCGCCGCAGGCAGCGTGGCCGATCTAGGGGAATGGGCAGCGACGAACGTTTGTCATATCGACGCGCATAACCTTCAGAGTGAAGAGGGGTTACCCATCACGGCAACGCGCATTCGCAATTACCTTGCCGAACACGATCTTGAGGAGGCGCAGCGCTTGCTCGGCCGTCCGTTCTCCATCACTGATGAAGTGCAGCCGGGACGCGGTGAAGGCATGGACATGGGCTTTTCAACGGCGAACCTCATCGTGCCTGCGAATCGACAGACGCTCTCTGAGGGCGTATATGGCGGTTATGCGTACGTGAATGGCATCAAGTATCGCGCGGCTATCGCGGTCGGCACATCGCCGGTCTTCGAAGATAAGACCAAGGCCACCATGGAAGTGCATATCCTCGATTTCAATCAGGACATATATGGGGATGAGATCTCGGTCGAGTTCTTCGACTACATCCGTCCGATGATCAAGTTCGATTCGGTCGACGAATTGATCAAGACCATCCTCGCGAACATCGAGCACGTGCGCACCACGTTGCCGCTCGATTAGCGTCGCACATCAGCTTTCGGGATCCCACCTGTGAAAGTCTTCGTGCTCCAACCCTAATAACGAGAAGATCTTACCGATGATGTGGTTCTCCATGTCCTCGACCGTCGTCTGTCCGCTGTAGTACGCGAGCATCGGCGGCACGATCGAGATGGTGGGGAGCGTCGAGAGGTAGCTGAGGCTCTTCAAGTGGATGGGTGAGAGCGGACTTTCGCGCGCGACCAGGATGAGCGGTCGCTTCTCCTTGATGGTCACGTCCGCGACGCGCAAGAGCAGGTTATCGGTATAGCCACTCGCGATGCCCGCAACCGTCTTCATGCTGCAGGGGATCACGACCATGGCATCGATGGGAAACGACCCGCTCGAGATGGTGGCGTCGAGCGAAGTCGGGTCGTGCATCATATCCGCGTAGGTAGCGAAGGGGTTCGAAGCTGATCCCTGTGCGTCCTGGTCGCATAGTTCGGGCAATTCGTAGGAAGCGGTGAGTAGAGCGGAATCGGTCACGACCAGGTGCACTTCAACCTCCTCGATGCGGCGAAGCGCGCGCAGGAAATGAAGCGCGAGCGGACTCCCGCTCGCTCCGCTTATGCCGACCACGATCCTCTTCATGTGCGTGCTCCCGTTTTCTACTGCTTTCGTTTAGTATTCATCGACCCAGTGCAGCGGGTCGACCTCTTCGAACTGGGCGCGAACGAATCGATCCTTCTGGTCGTAGGGGACCGTGCAATCGAAGATGACCTTGCATGCGATGCCATGATCGCGAATGGAGGGCGACATGGTCGGGTCGTTCGAGGGGTCGAGTGGATGGGTGCGCACGCCAGGAATGGTGATGATATCGGCGTCGCCCTGGAAGCGCGTGTTCATCGCCCACAATACGTCGTTCATATCGAAAGGATCCACATCCTCGTCGACCAGAAAGACATGCTTGAGCTCACTGAACGCAGAGAACGCCAAGAGCGCCATCTGACGCTGGCGGCCTTCGTCGGATGGTTCACGCTTTCGTACCTGCAGTACGGCCATGAACTTGCCTCCGCCGGGGCTTGCGCAGTAGACGTTCTTCAGGCGTCCAGGCATGGCGGCTTCGATCAGCTGGATGATGCTCGCTTCGGTGGGAATGCCCGCGAGCGACACGTGCTCTTCAGAAGGGCCGATGCAGGTCTGCATGATGGGGTCCTTGCGCGTGGTGACCGCTTTCACCTTGATGATGGGAAGCGACGGATTCGCAGGACCGGTATAGCCAGGAAATTCGGGCATCGCTTTGCCCGTGTGGGTATTCTGATCCTCCTCGACGCGCTTGCCAGGTAAGAGCTCGCCTTCGATCACGTATTCAGCATGACCGATGCAATGTTCGTCGATGGTGAGGCAGGGGACGAGCCCGACACCGATCCCGCGCAGCGCGCCTGCCACGGTCAGTTCATCGTAGCCGAGCGGCGTGGTGGGCGGCTCGAAGCAAGTCGCCAGTTCGATGGCGGGATCGACGCCGATGCTGATGGATATGGGCAGAGGTTTACCCAGCTTCTCTGCCTTTTCATAGAACGCGCCGATATGGCGTGCGCCGGGCACCATGTAGATGGATATCTCGTCGGGGCCTTGTAGGCACAGGCGATGGATGGTCACATCGTGCACGCCCGTTTCAGGATCGGTGGCGTAGCAGAGGCCGAAGGTGATGTAGGGGCCTGCATCTTCGGGGGTGTTCGTGGGCGCGGGGACGAGCTTTCGCACATCGAAGCCTTCTTCGGTGGCGAGATGAATGACCTCTTGGCATTTCGCCTCCGTCGCATCAAGATAGCGCGGGTCGATGGGATGGTTCACCGCCTCGTTGAGCGCATAGGCCACCCGTTCGGGTTCGACACCGATCAGGTTGGCAGCGCGCTCGCGACTCGCCAAAAGACCGATGAGCACTTTCGCATCGGGGTGGCCCTTCACGTTATTGAAGATCATGGCAGGGCCGGTCTTGGTGGGGCGTTGCACCGTGCCGCCTGCACCGATATGACGATAGACCCCGCACAGTTCTGCCATGGGGTCGACTTCGACGTCGGTCTCGATCAGCTGTCCGGGTTGTTTGCGCAGAAAATCGATGGCAGTTCTCAGGTCTTCGATCTTGGTCATGGTCGTGCCTTTCGTCGAGGTCTGTCTTTCTTCATGCTCGGTTCGAAGTTGCGAGCTCTTCGATCAAGAACGTGGCGATATCGTGCCCGAGCGTTTCGCAGGAAGCGATATCTTCAGGGGTCGCATCGTCGATATGGATGCCGCAGATGCAGCACACCGTGGTGTCGAGTCGTGCAGCCAGTAGTTCTGCGAGTGGGCGACCGATCGCTTCGTCTTTATGTCCAGGAAGATTGAGCACCGAGGATGTAGCGCTGGTGCCTGCTCCAGTGAGTGATGGGCGAGGAGAGGCGAGCGTGACGCTGCCGATGTGAGGGGCGCTGCCGCCAGAAACGCACACGACGAGCTGCGTGCCAAGGTGCTCGAGCGTGACGTCGAGCGCTGCGATGGTATGTTCGTACACCCAGCTCTGTGGCATAACCGTACCTTTCGTGCGTTCGTGCGATCGTGCGAGGCGCGCGGCTTCGGGATGCACTAGAATATATACGGTCTAGGAGCCATCATACTGTATTGCGCAAGAGAGTGAAATAGATTCATGCCGTCATTTTCCGAAGAAGATATTCGCCAGATCCGCGAAGCGAACGACCTGGTCGAGCTCTTCAGCGAACGCACGCGCGTGCAGCGGAAAGGGCGCGATTTCTGGTGCTGTTGCCCGTTCCACCAGGAGAAGACCCCTTCATGCAAGATCGATCCGTCCACGCAAACGTGGCACTGCTTCGGATGCGGTGAAGGTGGCGACATCATCTCCTACATCGAGAAGATCGACGGGGTCGGCTTCGTTGATGCATTGCGCTTCCTGGCGCGCCGTGCGAACATCGAATTGAAGGAGAGTCCGGCCGATCGTAAGTCTCAGTCGAAGCGAGCGCGCTTGCGCGACATCTGCCGCGAGACCGCATCGTTCTACCACCTGCTCTTGATGCGCGATGCATCGTCCGAGGCGCAGGCGGCGCGCGACTATCTTTCTAGCCGCGACCTGGGCGGCGATATTCCGAAGCGTTGGAATCTCGGGTTCGCGCCTGGCAGGCGCAAGCTCGTCACGCATCTGCAGTCCCTTGGCTTCACGGATGACGAGATGATCGCGGCGAACGTGGCGGTGAAGAGTCGTCAGGGCTATGGTGCGCAGGATCGCTTCTACGATCGCGTCATGTTCCCGATCAACGACGTTAAGGGCGAATGCATCGCATTCGGCGGACGCGTGATCGGCAGCGGCGAGCCGAAATACTTGAACACAGGGGAGACGCCCATCTTCCATAAATCCGAAGTGCTCTATGGGTTGGATAAGGCGAAGAAGGCCATGGCGTCCACTGGTGTGGCGCTCATCGTGGAAGGCTATACTGACGTTATCGCGCTGCATGAGGCGGGTTTCACGAATGCGGTAGCGACGCTCGGCACCTCGCTCACGCGTCAGCACATTCGCATCCTCTCGCATCATGCGAAGTCGAAGATCATCTATCTCTTCGATGGCGATGAAGCAGGTCAGCGTGCAGCTGATCGTGCGCTCGAGTTCATCGATTCGAGCATGACTCCTGAAGCGGGCATCATGCGCATCGACCTGTATGCTGCCACCATCCCGAACAACATGGACCCGGCCGAATACGTGAAGGACGCGGGGGCGGAAGCCATGCAGGCACTGCTCGACGATGCACAGCCGCTCTTGAAGTACGGCATCGACCGGCGTATCGGGCGCTACGATCTCACGCGTCCCGAGAACAAGGCGCGCGCGATCCAGGATGCCGTGCAGGTGCTCGCGCCCATCAAGGATTCGATCCTTGCCAACGAATATGCGGTCTACATCGCGGGAGCTGTTCATGTGGCCGAACAAACGGTCGTCGACCAGCTCGCGGGTCTGAGACCGCAGCGCACCTACGATGAAGGGCGGACGAACGAGGTTCCGGCGCGTCCTCAGCGGCAGATGAGCGTGTCCGAACGCAATCGTCTGCGCAGCGAACGGGAATTCTTGAGCCTCATCGCGCAGAATCCTGCCATGGCACCTGAATTCTACAGCACGCTCATGCAGACCAACTGGCACGAGAACGTGCACGAGCAGTTGGCTATCGTGCTCGTGGACATCTTGGCAGAGAACCCCACCATCACGGTGTCGGACCTGATCTTCGCAGCTCAGCAGCGAAACACCTACGCTCCGCGCGTGCTCACTTCCTCGATCGTTCAGGGAACGACGAGCGCGTTCGATTCGCTCGAATACCTCGCGCGTGAGTTAGCGATCGGGGACTTGGAACAGACCATCGAGGAGATGACCGTCCAACTGAAAGCGTCCGATCAGCTGAGCGCCGAGGAACGCGACGAGCTATTCAAGACCATCGTCGCTATTCAGAACGACTTGAATGCGTTGCGCAGCCATCATGTCGATCCGAAGATCACACAATAGCGATAACTTATTGCTATACTTCTAGCCGAACGCGATCCAGCATGCTCTAAGCTGCATCGCGTTCACGATGATACTAACCAGTTCCGATTCGAATTCGAGGTCAGAGCTTTGAGAACACTTAAGATCGTCACCGCACCCGACGCTGGTTTGCAGACCGTTTGCGAACCGTGCGATCTGGAAGATAAATCCTTGGTGAAGCTCGCCAATCGTATGGCGGCTACCATGTACAAGAACAATGGCTGTGGACTTGCGGCACCGCAGGTCGGTATCTTGAAGCGACTCGTCGTCATCGATTGCAACGATCCTGAAGAAGATCCCGATCCTATCTTCCTCGTCAACCCCGAGATCATCGCGCTCGAAGGCGATCCTGTCGAGGAGCCTGAAGGCTGCCTGTCGCTTCCGGGTATCCAGGTCATGATCGCTCGTGCGCCGTTCGCGCGCGTGCGCTATTTCGATCTGGAAGGCAACGAATGCGAGATCGAAGGCGATGGTCTTCTTGGTCGTTGCCTGCAGCACGAGATCGATCATCTGGACGGCAAGACCATGTTCGAGTCCTGCAGTCCTATCAACAAGGTGAAGGCGTTGCGCGACTACCAGGATGCGCTCGCACGCGGTGCGAAGCCTGGTCAGGTGGACTAGCGTTTCGCGAAGAGAGGGGACGGATTCATGCGCATCGTTTTCATGGGTACGCCCCAGTTCGCTGCGACCATTCTCGAGAAGCTGGCCGATACCGATCAGGTGGTCGGCGTTTTCACGCAGCCCGATGCTGTTCGTTCACGCGGGAAGAGGCTCGAACCGAGCCCGGTCAAGCAGGTCGCGATGGCGCGCTGCCTCCCGGTCTTCGAATACTCCACTTTCAAGGATAACGATGCTTACGATACGCTCGCGGCACTCGAACCTGACGTGGTCTGCGTCGCTGCGTATGGTGTGTTGCTGCCCTCGAGCGTCATCGAGTTGCCGCGGTTCGGATGCTTGAACGTGCATGGTTCGCTCTTGCCGCGTTGGCGTGGAGCTGCTCCGATCGAACGTGCGATCCTCGCGGGCGATGATGAGGTGGGCGTGTGCATCATGCAGATGGAAGCGGGGCTCGATACGGGAACGTATTGCTTGGTCCGTTCGGTCCCGCACCAGGACCGAACAGCTTCCGAACTCACCGACCTTCTGGCGCATTTGGGGGCAGAGGCGCTCCTTGAAGCGATCGCTGGCCTCGAAGCGGGAAGTCTTGAGTGGACCGCGCAGGACGGATCGCTCGTCACGTATGCGCACAAGATCGAGAAGGGCGAGCTCGATGTCGATCCGTCGCAAGACGCTGAGACTGCGCTCCGTGCGATCCGCGCTTCGAGCGAGCATCATCCCTCGAAAGCGGTGATCGGTGGCAAGGATATGACGCTCGTATCCGCTGCGCTCGCTGATGGGTCGATCGAGATCGCTCCTGGTCAGGTCGCGTTCATCGCGAAGAAGCTCTATCTGGGCTTCGCGGATGGTGCGCTCGAACTCGTCGAAGTTCATCCCAGTGGCAAGAAGCGCATGGCAGCGCGCGATTTCGCTGCCGGCCTTCAGGGTGTGAAGCAGGGTCAGGTCTCTTGGAGCGCTCATGAACACTAAACGCAGACCGATGCATGCGGCCTCTTCGGCCACTCCTGCGCGCAAGGCCGCTTTTGAGCTCGTTTCTCGTGCTCACGAGCAAGAGGTCTATCTCGCGAGCATCGCTGAAGCGGTGTTCGAGCCCTATGCGCTCGATCCTTCCGACAAGGCTTTCGCGCGTCTGATCGCGCAGGGGGCGCTCTCGTTGCAGACGACGCTCGATGCGCTCATCGATCGCTCGCTGCGCTCGCCGCGCGATATCAAGCCCGATGTACGTGATGCGCTGCGCATCTCGGTTTACGAGATCATCTATCTGCGAAAAGAAGACCATGCAGCGGTCGATCAAGGCGTCGAGCTCGTGCGCCATTTCGCACCGCGCGCGACCGGCGTTGCGAACTATGTGCTCCATCGCATCGTCGAGGAGAAAGAAGCGTTCCCATACGGCGATCCGCGCGAATCGCTCGAGGCTGCAGCGCTCTTCTATGGCTTTCCGCAGTGGCTCGCGCATGCGGTGAAGAAGGATATCGGAACGCGCAATGCGCTCACATTCATGGCCTGCTCGCTCGAGGCTGCGCCCGTGTGGTTCACGAACACGACCGCGCTCTCGCACGGCGATCTCGCGCGCGCTCTCTCTGAAGCAGGCATCGAGTACGACACGTGCCACGCGCTCGCTGCCCTAGAAGATGCGGATCCGATCTTCCAGCTCGCGCATCGCAGCGATGTGGGCGGTGTGGCGTTCGCGGCGCTGCTTCGGGATGACCGCATCGTGGTCTCGGATCTTTCTGCGCAGAGCATCGTCGAGCGCGCGGTGGGCGTGCTGCCGCCAGCGGGTGGTCGGCTGCTCGAGATCGGCGCGGGTCGCGGTACGAAGACCTTGCTCTTGCAGAGCGCTTGTGCGCGTCGCGGCGTGCGACTTGCTGTTCATGATGCGATGGACATCAGCGCGAAGAAGCTGCGCGCGCTCGAGCGTCGCATCGAGGCTGCTGGTGGTAGCATCACCGCTACGATCGCGCATGATGCGCTCAAACCTGCAGAGCTTCCGAATGCTCCTTACGATCTGGTCTTCATCGACGCGCCTTGCACGGGCGTCGGTACGCTGCGTCGTCACCCCGAGATCAAAGCGCGGCTCAAGGAAGACGACTCTCGCGCGCTCGCGAAGATGGGGCAGACGATGCTCGAGCATGCCGCGAGCCAGGTGGCTCCGCAGGGCCACATCCTCTATGCGACCTGTACCATCTTCAAGGAAGAGAACGACAAGGTCATCAAGCGCTTCCTCGCGACGCCGGTGGGCAAAGGATTCGAGGTCGTGCCGATCGGCTCGCAGAGTAGTTCCTATTTCAAGACGCCCATCACGCCTAACGGCCCCGATCTCCATTTCGCTTGCTTGCTTCGGCGTAAGTGACGTGCTTTAATTGATGCAGTCCTTTAATGGCGGTACAGAGAGACCGACAAGGCGAAAGAGAACTTTCTTCTCACCTCAGGCACTTGTAGGGTGCCGGTCTTCTGTGCGCACTCGATACGATAAGGAGTGTGTATGCAGCGAAGCGAATCAGACCAGGCCTGCGTGATGGACGAGAGCGAGATCGATCGAACGCTCATCCGCATGGCTCACCAGATCCTCGAGCAGAACAAAGGGTGCGAGAACCTCGCGTTGGTGGGTATCCTCACGCGTGGCGATATCCTCGCGCGCAGGCTCGCGGAGATCATCTATGACATCGAAGGGGTGCACGTGCCTGTCGGGTCGCTCGACATCAGTCTCTACCGCGACGATGCTCATATCGGGAACCTGCCGCAACTGCGCGGGACCGACATTCTCTTCAATATCGACAACAAGACCATCGTGCTGGTGGACGACGTGCTCTTCACCGGCCGCACCATCCGCGCTGCGCTCGATGCGCTCATGGACTTCGGGCGTCCGGCACGCATCCAACTGGCCATCCTGGTCGATCGCGGTCACCGCGAGCTGCCGATCCGTGCTGATTTCGTCGGCAAGAACGTTCCTTCGGCAGCCAACGAGAACGTGCGACTTCACCTGAAGGATATCGACGGATACTCCTGCGTCACGATCACGCGCCTGAAAGACGGCGAGCGCATCGGTTCAGCGCCGATCGGGGGTGAATAGCCCGTGTTCGATCATAAGAACCTGCTGTCCATCGACGAGCTTTCCGCTGAAGACATCATGACCGTGCTCGAGTACGCCAAGACCTTCGAAGAGGTGAACGAACGTCCCATCAAGAAGGTTCCGGCGTTGCGCGGCAAGACCATCTGCAATCTGTTCCTCGAGCCTTCCACCCGTACGCGCGGCTCGTTCGAGCTCGCCGAGAAGCGCCTCTCGTGCGATTCGGTGAACGCGGGCGGTTCGGCATCGTCGACCGTGAAGGGCGAGAGCCTGGTCGATACCGTGAAAACGCTCGATTCGATGAAGGTCGACATGTTCGTGGTGCGTCACAAGTACGCGGGCACGCCCTACATCGTCGCGCAACACACCAACGCCTCGGTCATCGACGCGGGCGATGGGAAGCACCAGCATCCCACGCAAGCGTTGCTCGACCTCTACACCATCTGGAAGGAGAAGGGTTCTTTCGAAGGGCTCGAGGTGGGCATCGTGGGCGATGTCCTTCATTCGCGCGTATGTGGCTCGCTCGTGCCGGCGCTTTCGAAGCTCGGCGCGCGCGTCACGCTCGTCGCGCCTGCCACTATGCTTCCGGCTGATCCTGAAGCGCTGGGTGCAGCAGATGTCGTGTCGAATCTGGATGAAGCACTCCCGAAGCTCGATGTGGTCTACATGCTGCGCATCCAGATGGAGCGCCTTGAGGGCGCGCCATTTCCGAGCTTGCGCGAATACCACTTGCTCTACGGCCTCACGAAAGAGCGCGAACCCCTCATGAAGGAGGATGCGATCATCTGTCATCCGGGTCCGATCAATCGTGGCGTGGAGTTGGATAGCTACATGGCTGACGGAAGTCATTCGGTCATCACCGATCAGGTCTTCGCGGGCGTATGCGTTCGCATGGCGCTGATCTATCTGCTCTTAGGAGGGGCGAGCGATGAATTATCTGCTTAAAGGAGTGCGCGCGATCGATCCAGCCATCGGCCTCGATGCTACGCGGGATATCTTGATCGAGGATGGCATCATCGCACGGATCGATCCGGCGATCGAGCCGGCCGAGGATATGATCGTGCTCGATCGCAGTGGCGAGATCGCTATTCCGGGATTGGTGGACGTGCATGTCCACCTGCGCGATCCTGGCTTCGAATATAAGGAGACCATCGAGACGGGTACGGCTGCGGCGGCTCATGGTGGTTTCACTGACATCTGCTCGATGGCGAACACCGATCCGACCACCGATGAAGCGGCGCTCATCGATTACGTCATCGACAAGGCGAACGAGGCAGGGCATTGCACTGTTCATCCTTCGGGTGCGTGCACGAAGGGCTTGAAGGGCGAAGCGCTCGCCGAGATGGGAGATATGGTCGCGCACGGTGCTGCCGCGTTCACCGACGATGGTCGCGGCATCCAGGATGCAGGCATGATGCGTCGCGTGATGGATTACGCCAAGATGTTCGACAAGACCATCATGAGCCACTGTCAGGACGAGAGCCTGGTGGGTGGCGGTCAGGTGAACGAGGGTCCGGTCTCGACGCGCCTTGGTCTTGCAGGGTGGCCCGCAGCTGGTGAGGAAGTGCAGATCCAGCGTGATATCGCACTCTCGGAATTGACGGGTTGTCCTATCCATATCCAGCACCTCACTACGGCCAAAGGGCTCGATCTGGTGCGCGAGGGCAAGCAACGTGGTGCGAAGGTCACGTGCGAGGCGACACCGCATCACCTCGTTCTGTGCGACGAGGACATCACTGCCACCTATGATACGAACCTGAAGATGAATCCGCCGCTGCGCAGCAGGGCTGATAACGCTGCGCTCATCGAGGCGGTGAAGGATGGCACCATCGATGTGATCGCGACCGATCACGCGCCGCATGCAGCGTTCGAGAAGGAGCGCGAATTCGAGCTCGCACCGTTCGGCATCACCGGCCTCGAGACCTCGCTCGGTCTCGTGAACACCTATCTCGTCAAGGCGGGCCATATCGACTACGATCGTCTGGTCGAGCTCATGTGCATCAACCCGCGCGATATCCTGCGCATCCCGCAGGTCACGCTCGAGGTGGGCAGCGTGGCCGATATCACGGTCTTCGACCCAGAGAAGACGTGGACCGTCGAGGCGCAGGATATGTATTCCAAGTCGCTGAACAGCCCCTTCATCGGATATGAGCTGGTAGGCAAGCCGACCGACGTATTCTGCAAGGGCGTTCTCACGCTCGAAGAGGGCGTCGTCGTCGCGCACTAGCGCGAGCGCGGCGCAAGAAGACCTAAGAAGTATCACGCTTGAGGAGCTGATATGTGCAAGACGCTTCAACGAAGTGGTGTGGTGAAGGCGAATCGGAAGCTTACCGATACGCTCTTCCTGCTCGATATCGAGTCGAGCGACATCGCGAACGATCTAGGACCAGGGCAGTTCATCCATGTGCGGATCCCCGGCATGGATGCGCATATCCTGCGTCGTCCGTTCTCGGTGTATCGCCTCGATCGCGCGAAGGGGGTCATGACCGTCCTCTATCAGACGGTGGGAGAGGGAACGCGCCATCTGGCAGCGCTGCCGGCGCCGTTCTCGGTCGACATCATCGGCCCTGTCGGCAACTGCTGGGAAGCGCCGGATCGCGCGCAGCGCATCCTGCTCGTGGCAGGTGGCGTGGGTGCGGCACCGCTCTACATCTTCGCCGAGCAGCTGGTGGCTGCGGGCAAGGAGGTCGACGTGGTACTGGGTGCGCAAACCAAAGAAGCGCTCGTAGCGCTCGATCCATACGAGTCGCTGCTCGGGCATGAACCCTACTGCGCGACTGACGATGGCTCGTGGGGATACCATGGATTCTGCACGGGCGTGGTGAGCGAGCTGGTCGAATCGAAATCCTACGACTGGGTCGCCTGCTGCGGCCCCGAGCCGATGATGAAGACGGTCGCAGATATCACGCTCAGCAAGGACATCCCGACCTTCATCTCGCTCGAGAAACGCATGGCATGCGGCATCGGCGCGTGCCTTTCGTGCGTGGTCATGACCACGGATGGGTACAAGCGTTCATGTGTCGATGGTCCGATCTTCGATGCGGCAGAGGTGGTGTGGTGATGAATATCGATACGCAAGTCTCGCTCGGCGGGCTCGTCATGAAGAATCCGGTCACGACGGCTTCGGGCACGTTCGCGTCCGGCCGCGAATACGCTCAATTCTTCGACGTGAGCCGTTTGGGCGCCATCACCACGAAGGGTGTGTCGCTTCACGGTTGGCAAGGAAACGATACGCCGCGCATCGCGGAGACCCCATCGGGCATGCTCAATTCGATCGGCCTGCAAAATCCTGGCGTGGAGACGTTCGTGCAGAAGGATCTTCCCTGGTTGAGGGAGCAGGATACCAAGGTGATCGTGAACGTTTCGGGGCACAGCCTCGATGAATATCGCGCCGTCGTCGAAGCGCTCGAGGTCCACGAAGGCATCGATGCCTATGAGATCAACATCTCGTGCCCGAACGTCGACTGCGGCGGTCTCACGTTCGGCACCGATCCGAAGGTGGCCGCGGAAGTGGTCAGCGCGTGCCGTGCGCGCACGAAACGTCCGATGATCGTGAAGCTCACGCCGAACGTCACCGACATCACCGAGATCGCTCGTGCGGTCGAAGCGGCGGGTGCGGATGCGGTCTCGCTCATCAACACGCTCCTCGGCATGGCGATCGACCCCTATAAGCGCAAACCGATCCTTGCCCGCGTGGTCGGAGGGCTTTCAGGTCCTGCGGTCAAGCCGGTCGCGTTGCGCATGGTCTGGGAGGTCTACCGATCCGTCTCGATCCCGCTTCTTGGGATGGGTGGCATCACGACCGGCCTCGATGCGGTAGAATTCATGCTCGCTGGTGCGAGCGCGGTCGCGGTCGGTACGGCGAACTTCATCGACCCTCAAGCAGCACTTGGCGTCGTCAGCGGTATCGAGGAATACTGCGCGAGCCAGGGCGTTAATGATGTGAACGAGCTGATAGGAGCATTGAATTGTTAGATTTCATTTCTATCCCCGAACGCGAGCGTATCATCGTCGCGCTCGACTGTGGTGCTGAAGAGGCGCGCGAACTCGCGCGATCGCTCAAAGGCAAGGCTTCATGGCTCAAAGTGGGCATGACGCTCTATTACCAGGAAGGACCGCGCATCGTCGAAGAGCTGAAGGGCATGGGCTTCAACATCTTCGTCGATCTGAAGTTCCATGACATCCCGCATCAGGTCTATGGTGCAGCGCAAAGCGTCGCGCGCGCCGGTGCGGACATGATCACCATGCACACCATCGGCGGACTCGAGATGATGCGCAGCGCCGTTGATGGTCTCATCGAGGCACAGCGTCCTGATGTGGTCACGCTCGGTATCACGGTGCTCACCTCCATGAGCGCGGAGGACTTGAAGCTGACGGGCGTCGAGCGCAGCCTCTCCGATCAGGTGGAGACGCTCGCGACGCAAGCGAAGCAAGCAGGACTCACCGGCGTGGTCGCATCTCCCCAGGAAGCTGTCATGCTCAGGCACGCACTCGGCCCCGAGGCTTACATCGTCACGCCGGGCGTTCGCCCTGCTGGCGCGAGCTTGGACGATCAGAGCCGTGTGGCGACTCCACGTCAAGCATTCGATAATGGCGCTTCTCATCTGGTCATCGGCCGTCCTATCACGGCTGCAGCAGATCCTGCAGAAGCATTCGAAACCATCGTGAAAGGATTGTGAATCAATGGAACGTTCTGAAGTCATCGATATCCTCGCGCGCATGAACGCGCTGCCTGTAGATGCTGATTCGCTCGCACCCGAGCAGATCGAATTCGACGTTCACCGTCTGGTGGAGGATCCGATCGTCACCAATCGTCTCGCGGTCGAGGCGATCCAGCAGCTCCCGCGCAACTATAAGTTCGATGTGGTGCTCGCCACGGACGAAGCCTCGCAGCTCTTCGCATATGCGCTCGCGATGGCAGCTTGGGCTCGTTTCGCGTATGCCGATGGGGAAGAGGGCCTGGTGAATGACTACCACATCGGCAAGGACGAGAAGGTTCTGATCGTCAAATCGGTGGTGGATGAGGGCACTTCGCTCGAAGATGCGGTCGATCTGATCGCAGATGCGAAGGCTAAGAATGCAGGAGCGATCTCGCTCATCGCCCTAGGCGATGCAGCGCCGCTCTCGGAGAATTTCTACCCGCTTCTGCGCTTCGAGAAATAGCCTCTCATATGGGGTTCCTGTGAGCGTTCGAGAGACTCGTTCTTTCAATAGGGCATTGATAAAAGGCCTCTCATTGAAATATTTTTTGAGTCTTGCATTTTCGCTCAGGTAAGAGAACACCAGTTCATCACCTATTTTCATCAAAATAGAACTTTGATGCTCAAACAAAAGTTTATGTGGAGTTTTACTGTATAAAAGCTATACTATTTGTACCAGGAGGAAGGTTTTCTTCCTGCTGTATCACTGTTCGTCTGAACAAGAATAAAGGAGAATGAAGATGCCCGTACCACAGCTTACCCCTGAAGAACGGCAAGCAGCTCTCGAGAAGGCCAAGATCGCTCGCGCTAAGCGTGCGGAGGTCCGCGAGAAATTGAAGCAAGGCTCCCTCACGCTCGAGCAGGTTCTCGATATGCGTGACGATCCCATCATCGGCCGCATGAAGGTCTCTGCTTTGATCGAAACCTTGCCAGGCTATGGTAAGACGAAAGCAGAGAAGGCTATGGCAGAGCTCGAGATCGCTGAATCTCGTCGCTTGAAGGGTCTTGGCGAACGCCAGAGGCAGGCTCTCATCGAGCGTTTCGCGTAAGTCATGCCTCAAGGAAACCTCTTCGTCATATCAGGGCCTTCGGGTGCTGGCAAGGGAACGCTCATCTCTCTGCTCACGCAACGATTTCCTGGTATCTGGGTTTCTGTCTCGGCAACCACTCGCGCTCCTCGTCCAGGCGAGAAGGACGGTATCGATTACCACTTTCTCTCAGAAGAGGAATTCGAGAACATCTTGAACGATGGTGGCTTCCTCGAGCATGCGCTCGTGCATGGAAAGCACTATGGAACGCTCAAGAAGTATGTCGATGAACATATCGCTCGCGGCGAACAGGTCATACTTGAAGTAGATGTTCAAGGTGCGCGTCAGGTGAAGAATATCATGCCTGACGCGCATTATATTTTCATCGAGCCTCCATCGCTCGAAGAGCTTGAACGGAGGCTTCGCGGTCGCAATACCGAGACCGAAGAGCAGATAAACAAGCGCCTTGACACCGCTTCTCTGGAGCTTTCCGCGAAAATGGAGTATGATGTTCAGCTGGTGAATGAAGACATCGAGGATGCCTATGCGCAACTCGAAGCTTATATCGAAAGCTGCAACGAACAATAGAGGGAACAGATGAGTATCATTGAACCAAAGATCGACGTTCTGCTGAACGAGACCGACAACGACCGTTTCTTGCTGTGCGCTATCGCATCGAAGCGCGCTCAGGATATCAATGAGATGATGCGCGGCCAACGCAATCGCGCTATCCAGCTGCAGACCGCAGTCGATATCGCACGTGCAGCGAACCGTCGCCCGCTCTCGCTCGCGTTCGACGAGATCGCGAGCGGCGATGTTTCCTATACGGAAGATTCGATCGACGCGCGCAACCACTAAACGCGATCACAGGTCATCGGTAAGCTTGGGCTCTGGCTTCGCGCCATACCCAAGCTTTTTTATTGTCATCACATCACACGAGCGAAAGGATCGCCATGTCCTTACAGCGGGTATGCCTGGTTCATTATCATGAGATCGGGCTCAAGGGAAAGAATCGATCTCATTTCGAAAAGCAGCTGGTCACGAACATCAAAGCCGTGCTCGGCGATGCGCCCATCGCACGCATCCAGCGTATCTCGGGCAGGATCTGCTTATTCGAGGATATGGATGCGACCTACGAACAGTCCTGCGAGTTGGTCGATCTGGTCGCAGGTATTCCTGGTGTCGCTCGCGTTTCTTGTGGGTATCGCTGCGAGCAGGATCTTGAAGTGATGTACGACACCGCTATCAAGGCTCTCTCCGACGTGCCATCGTTCGAGACGTTCAAGGTGCAAGCGCGCCGCAACCATACCGATTTCGAGATCGACTCCATGCAACTCAATCAGTTGGTCGGTGCGGCGCTCTGCCGTGCATTCCAGGATAAGAAGGTCCTGATGAAGAACCCCGATGTCGAAGTGCGCGTCGAGGTGATCGAGGGACATTGCTATATCTATGCGCACAGTGTGGTCGGTGTGGGTGGTCTGCCGGTAGGGACTGCGGGTAAAGTGGTCACGCTCATGTCCTCAGGCATCGATTCGCCGGTCGCCACGTGGCGCATCGCGCGCCGTGGCGCGGTGCCGATCGGCGTCCATTTCTCGGGAAGGCCCGAGACGGTGGACACGAGCGAGTTTCTGGTCGACGATATCGCGCATGTGCTCGAACGTACGGGGTGCTTCGCGCGTCTCTACATCGTTCCGATCGGCGATTATCAGCGCATGATCGCAGAGTCCGCTCCTGCATCGCTGCGCATCGTGCTCTATCGTCGCTTCATGTACACCATCGCGCAGCGCATCGCAGAATTGGAAGGTGCGAAGGCGCTCGTGACCGGCGAGAGTCTCGGTCAGGTCGCCTCGCAGACGCTCGATAACATCCAGTGCACCAACGCTGCGGTCTCGCTTCCGGTGCTGCGTCCGCTCATCGGTTCCGACAAGATCGAGATCATCGCGGAAGCGGAGCGCATCGGCACGTTCGAGATCTCTTCTCAGGACGCGCCCGATTGTTGCACGCTCTATATGCCGCGTAACCCCGAGACGCATGCGAAGCTGCCGGTCGTGTTGAAGGCTGAAGAGGATCTGCCGATCGATGCCTGGATCGAAGAGATCATGAACGATCTCGAAGTGCACGATTATCGGTGTCCGTCCTATCAGCGGATTTCAAAGAAATGAAAGCTCGCTTCTGAAAAAAAGTTCAGATAAAGTTCAAAGATAGATGAGATGCGGCCCCTATGCTTTTCAGCAAGGAGGTCGTACCGTGTCATTCATCGACGATGTTGATAGTCTCAAATCGAAACTGCATCTGCGCGATATGCCCGCGCCCTTGCGCATCGGGCTTGTCATCCTGTGTGCGGTCGTCCTCTTCGTTCTTTTCCAAGGGCTCTGGCAACTCGGAGCCGGCGATACGCACCTCATCGAGGGTTCGAACCAGAGCTCTTGGCAAAAGGATGACGCAACCGAAGGCCTTCAGATCGAGACCGCTCAGGCTGCTGAAGGCGAAGAGGGGGAAGACGACGCAGGAACTTCCGTCGTGCCTGCAGCGTTATCGGTACATGTGGTGGGGGAGGTCGTCTCTCCTGGCCTGTATGAAGTACCTGAGGGCTCACGCGTCAAGGATGCGATCGATGCCGCTGGCGGCATGACCGCTGATGCGCAGCAGGGGAGCGTCAATCTTGCTCGTACGCTCGCGGATGGCGAACAGATCGTCGTGGCTTCGAAGAACGCCCCAGCCGCTTCTGTGGCGGGGGAATCGACGGTATCGACCTCTGCTGGTAGCGCATCGAGTGGCGTCGTGAACATCAACACTGCGGACGTAGCAGCGCTCACGAGTCTTTCAGGCATCGGAGAGGCGACTGCGCAGAAGATCATCGCCGATCGAGAGAAGAACGGCCCTTTCAAGACGAAGAAGGACATCACGCGTGTCTCGGGTATCGGCGATAAGAAATATGAAGCGATAAAAGATTCGATCACGGTCTAGCCGTATGCGCACGAATCGTCTTCGCAAGCGATCGCTCCAGGCGAGCAGGCCTTCTTTACCTGTTCCTTGCGTGCTCGCTGTCGCCTGTGCGGTGGGGATCTTTCTGAGCGGTCCGACCATGAGCTTGCTCGATGCTTCTACTGCGCGTATCGTGATCGTCGGTGCAGCATGCGCGGCGCTCGTGATACTGCTCGCCTTGATCAGGTCGAAGCGCGCTATCATCTGCGGTTCTCTGTTCTTCCTCATCGTAGGTCTCGCTCTTGGGTGTTCGCAGCTCTCGTTGCTCGCTAAGGAACGTTCGGACGCGCCGGCGAGCAGCGAATGCTATCGCTTCATCTTGAGCGCCGACTCGAGCAAGATGCTCTATGGATCGCAAGCGCGTGCGACCATCGATGAAGGAGCGTTTGCTGGACAAGAAGCGCTGCTCTTCCTGGAGACCGAAGATCAGCTCTATGCGGGCGATCTGATCGAGGCTGAGACGCGTTTGAGCGCGCCAGCAGAAGAATATCGCGCCTATTATGACGAGCGAGGGCTCGCGTTCTCCGTAAATATAGGAGCTTTCCAGCTCGCTGAGAATCCCACGTGGCTCAGCCCTGTATACCAATTGCGTGAACGCCTGCTGAACATCCTCGGTTCGGGAAGCGATGAGCAAACGCTGTTGCGCGCGATCTTGCTCGGTGAGAGAAGTGGCCTTTTCGATGCAGGGTTCTATCACAGCATCAAGGTGGCAGGGCTCGCTCATCTCGTGGCGGTATCGGGTGCTCATCTGGTCATCGTGGTTGGGTTCGTCTCGATCCTCTTGCGCGCACTGCGCGTTCCTGTGCGCATCAACGTTGCCTTGCAGACGATGTTCTTGTTGGTGTATCTGGTTCTGGTGGGCTTCCCGGTATCATGCATTCGTGCAGCGACCATGAGCGCCATCACCCTCTTCGCGCTCATGGTCAAACGAAGATCATCGTCGCTCACCGCGCTCGGCATCGCTACCATCGCTATGATGGTGCTCGATCCATTCGTGGTCCATCAGCTTTCTTTCCAGCTCTCGGTGGCCGCGACCTTCAGCATCGTACTCTTCATGCCGCTCTTCGTCGAGTGGTTCGCGACGCTCACGCCGAAGATGCCCGAGTTCATTCGTGAATCGATCAGTATGACGCTCGCTGCGCTCATCTTCTCGCTCCCGATCAGCGCCGCGCAGTTCTCCTTGGTGCCGCTGCTCTCGCCGCTCGCGAATCTCGTCGCGACACCGTACCTCACGGTGCTGTTGATGTTCGGCTTCGCGGCGCTACTCCTCAGCTCGGCCGCTCCGTTCTTGCTTGGTATCCTCGCCTTTATCACGAAGGGTCTCATCGTGTTCTTCGGATTCATCGAGGCCATTCCTGGCGCGTCGATCCCAGTTTCGATCAGTATCACGGTCGCGCTTCCGGTCGCACTCGCGAGCGCGGTGGTGGTGTGGCTTTGGTGGCCGACGCCGCGCAAACGTACGACCCTCTTGACTGCGCAAGGTCGTGATGCCTCTGAGTGCTATGCGAATGTTCGCCGCTTTAGACAACGGCGTATCGCCTATATCGTTGCCGTGGTCCTCTTCGGGGTGGTCATCGTCGGCGGCCTGCGCGCTGTGTCTGCGGGCGACCGGATCGTTATGCTCGATGTGGGCCAGGGAGACAGTTTCGCTTTCATGAGCGAAGGCAAGACGGTCCTCGTCGATACGGGCAACGAAGCTGAGATGCTCTATTCAGCGCTCGCGCGAAGCAGGATCACGCACCTCGATGCGGTCATCATCACGCATCCTGACGACGACCATTGCGGCAATCTGAGGGCGCTCGGAGGCGTGGTGGGTGTGGACAGGATCGTGATCGCTGAGGGGCTCGATGAGGTCGAAGACGCGAAGGTGGAGTCGTTCGTCGCTGAAACGAGAGTGATGGTAGGGGAAGCTGATGTGGTGGAAGTGAGCACAGGAGATAGTCTTCGATTCGGCGCCTTCACCTTCGACATCGTCGCGCCGGATCGTATCGAGCATGAAGGAGGGAACGAAGATAGCATCTGCTTCTATGCGCGCATCGATTGCGATCGAGATGGAAGCCCTGATTGGAATGCGTTCTTCTGTGGAGATGCCGAAGCGGAGGTGCTGGAAGCGCTCGATGCGGATCATGCGCTCGAACCGGTCGATCTGTATAAGGTTGGTCACCATGGCTCACGCAAGGCGCTCACCGCCGAACTCGCTGAAAAGCTCTCGCCGAAGGTGTCGCTGATCGGTGTGGGGAAGAATTCCTATGAGCATCCAACGCAAGAGACGCTCTCGAATCTCGAGGCGGTCGGTTCGCAGATCTATCGCAGCGATCTTTGCGGTAATGTGGTCTGCACCTTCACTTTGGACGCGATGGAGTTCGTGAGCGAACGGGCGGTCGCGTAGTACGCTACAATACCAGTATGGCTAATACGAACGACAGATCATTGCTCCCGGTCTATCTCATCAGCGGAGAAGACGAACTCAAACGCGAGACGGTCATCAAGCGATTGCGCAAGCGCATCTCGTCCTATGGCGATCTATCGTTCAATTCGGATGTGTTCGATGGCGAGAAAGCGACCGGTGAAGAGATCGTCGCGGCGGCGAATACGCTGCCCTTCGCGAGCGAGGTTCGTTTGGTGCAGGTCGATCACGTCGAGAAGCTGCGCAAAGCCGACATGGAAGCGATCGTCGATTATCTTGCGGCGCCTTCATCCACCACAGTGCTCGCGCTCGTCGCGGTGAAGCTTGCGAAGAACACGCGTCTTTACAAGGCGGTCGGGGCATATGGCAAGACGGCCTATATCGATTGCGCTCCTTTTCAGGCTAAGGATCTGAATGCGGCAGTGCGTTCGATGGCCATCACGCATGGCGTCACTTTCACGGAAGGCGCTGCGGCGTCTCTCATCGATCTGGCGGGCACGAACACGGTCACGCTCGATAACGAGATCAAGAAGCTCGCCCTTGCGCACCGTGGTGATGATCCGGTGAATCAAAACGAGGTCATCGCCCTTGTCTCGCATACGGCCGAGATCAAACCGTGGGAATTCCTCGATGCGTTCGGCATGAAGAATCTTTCGCGCTGTATCTATCTCTACAATCGCATGGAGAAGACCTCGCCCTATCAGCTGCTCGCGCTCTGTGTTTCGCGCGTGCGCGATCTTATCAGCGTTCGTGCGCTCGATGCACGCGGGACGGGGGATGTGGCGGCTCAGATGAAGATGCCGCCTTGGCGCTTGAAGACGCTCAATAAGCAAGCTGCTCGTTATTCGATGGGGCAGCTCATCTCTGCATTGAAAACGGCCCAAGAAACCGAACTCGCTATGAAGAGCGGTGCGGATCCTCGGACCGAATTCTTCGACTGGTTGGTCGCGACCATCGGTCGCACCTCCAGATAGTTCCTCTTTCTTCTTCGTGTGAAGCTTACATCGTTTGAGCTTGCACGCACGTGATGGCGATGACGCCGACGATGTCCTGTGCGACGCAGCCACGGGAAAGATCATTCACGGGTGCAGCGAGACCCTGCAGGATCGGGCCGAACGCTTCGGCACCACCCAGACGCTGGACCAGCTTGTAGCCGATGTTAGCAGCATCAAGATCGGGGAAGATGAGCACGTTCGCCTTACCAGCGACCGGAGAATTCGGTGCTTTGGAAGCGCCCAGTTCGGGAACGATAGCAGCATCGAGCTGCAGTTCGCCATCGGCCAGGATGTCGGGATAATTCTCGCGGATGTATTCAATGGCCTTCACGACCTTGGTCGAGTCGTCGTTCACGGCGCTTCCATGGGAAGAATGCGAGAGCAGCGCGATACGCGGTTCGTCGCCGATCAGGCGCTTGAAGGACTTGTCGGTCTGATTCGCGATGTGCGCGAGCTTTTCAGCGGTGGGCTGAACTTCGAGCGCGCAGTCGGCGAACAGGAAGATGCCGTCTTCGCCCATCTCGCAACCAGGAACATCCATGATGAAGAAGGAGCTGACCATCGGCTCGCCCGGTGCGGTCTTGATGATCTTGAGCGCAGGGGAGAGGATCTTGATGGTGGCGTGGCATGCGCCGCCCACCAGGCCGTCGCACAGGCCGCTCTTCACCATGAGCACGGCGAAGTGGATCGGGTCCTTCACGAGCTCCTGTGCCTCTTCGAGGGTCATGCCCTTCGCTTTGCGCAGCTCGAAGAGGAGGTTCGCGAATTCTTCAGCTTTATCGGACGTGAGCGGATCGATGATGGTAGCGCCATCAAGGTCGAAGCCCTTGCTCGCGATCTCGTCCGCATCGCCTAAGATGATGAGGTTCGCGATATCCTGAGCGAGCACCTCTTGCGCGGCCTCGAGAATGCGATCGTCGTTTCCCTCGGGAAGAACGATGGTCTTCTTGTCCGCTTTCGCGCGTTCGATCAGTGAGTCAATGAACGAAGCCATACATGATCCTTTCATGAGTTTTTCTACTGGCTTCATAATAGCAACCGTATACCTCATATTTGAGCTCACAACGGACACTCGGTAGAATTAACCGTATTAAAGTGAATCACTACCACGACGTTTCGGAAAGATAGGCAGAGATGAAGATCATCACCTTCGCCGTTCCTTGTTTCAATTCGGCAGACTACATGGAAAAATGCGTGTATTCTCTGCTTCCTTTAGGGGAAGACATCGAGATCATCCTGGTCGACGACGGGTCGACCAAGGACGATACAGCAGAGATCTGCGATCGCTTGGTGGCGGAGCACCCGGGTGTCATCCGCGCGATCCATCAGGAGAACGCTGGCCATGGGGGCGCGGTGAACGCTGGTCTTGCTGCGGCTACGGGTCGCTACTTCAAGGTGGTCGATTCCGACGATTGGCTCGACGATGATGCGATGGCTATCATCATGGCGTTCATCAGAAGCCAGGCAGCGCTCGCCGATCCGGTCGATCTGATCATATCGAACTACGTCTACGAGAAGGTCTACGAAGGTACGCGCATTTCGATGGGGTATCGCAACGTCTTTCCAGAGAACAAGATCTTCACCTGGGATGATATCGGACATTTCCATCTTTCGCAGTATCTGCTCATGCATTCGGTCATCTATCGCACCGATCTGTTGCGGGGCATCGGACTCGAGCTTCCCAAGCATTGCTTTTACGTCGATAACATCTTCGTCTACGTGCCGCTCGCGCATGTGCGCTCGATGGTCTATTTCGATGTGGATGCGTACCGCTATTTCATCGGTCGCGAAGACCAATCGGTGAACGAGAAGGTCATGCTCTCACGTATCGACCAGCAGCTGCGCGTCACTAAAGAGATGATCGACGCGGTCGATCTCGATACGATCGAGAACAAGAAACTGCAGCATTATCTCTACAACTACCTTTCGATGATGCTGTGCATCTGCACGGTGTTCTTGCGCATGGAAGATACTCCCGAGAATGATCATAAGCGTAAGGAGCTGTGGCATTATCTGCACGAGACGAACCCGCATTCGTATCGTCAGTTGCGCAAGACGTTCTTGAATCTCTCGACGAACATCCCCACCATGTTGGGTCGTCAGGTCGCATTGCGCGGCTATCGCATCGCCCAGCGTGTCTTCAAATTCAACTAGGTCATAGCTCGACTGGCATCCGAAGGAACGGGTTCCAGCGTCGCTCGTTCGAACTAACTTTGCATGCGCAAAGTGGATTTCGAACTTCGCTTTGGCTTAGTCACCCTTATCCTTCAGGTGCCAGTCGAGCTATCCTCTCATGACTTGGTCGAAGAAGATCCCGCGATCACTCGCATTGCTCTGCCTTGCTCGTTCAGTGACTCAGGCGACTTGGCCAAAGCAAGGGAGAGATCCACTTCGCGAAAGCGAAGTTAGCTCGACCGAAGCGACGCCGGAGCCTGAGTCACTGAACGAGCAAGGCAGAGCAGACTAGCGATCGAGGTAGTCGCTGGGGTTCTTCGAGGAGCTGTTGGTCGTTTGGCCGAGCGAGGAGAGCTCGTGTCCGAAGTGAAGCGAATGTTCACCGAACTTATCGGCGATCAGGTCCTTCGCGTCGAGCAGTGCAGCTTTCTCGTCGGGATTGGTGAGCAGGGGGGAGTCCTTGCGGTCGGACGAGAATCCTTCGTCGAAGAGGCGATCTTGGATGGCTTCAGCTTCGAAGCCGCTCACTCCTACACCCACGAGTCGCACGAGCATACCGGGGCTCCATAGTTCGTTCAACATGTCATAGAGATGCGGCAGCCACACCAGTTCGTTCGTTCCGAGGTCTGGTATCTTGCGCTGGCACGTGCGTATCTGCAGGTTCTCGTAGCGGATCTTCAGATGTAGCGTCGTGCCTTCGAGCCCCTTCTTGCGCAAGCGCCTTCCGACCTTATGTGCCATCGTCGCGATGAGCGATTCGATGCTGTGACGATCGTCCACGCTCACCGCTACGCTGATCTCGTTTGATACTGATTTCGTGGGCTCTCGTTCATCGGATACTGCGGTATCGATGCCGATCGCGCGTTCGCGCATCTTCTGAGCGTTCTTGCCGAATACGTTCTTCAGGATGCCTTGATCGGCCTCTGCGAGATCTCCGAGCGTGCGGATGCCGTAGGTCTTGAGCTGCTTTTGGGCGACCGGGCCGATGCCGCTCATCACGCCTGCGGGAAGCGGGGAGAGGAATTCTCGTTCCTCGCCTGGGTAGACCACGGTGAGGCCATGAGGTTTGTTCTGGTCGGAAGCGATCTTCGCGACCGCTTTCGACGTGCCAAGCCCGATCGAGCAAGTGATGCCGAGCTGGTCGACGTCATCTTGGATGCGTTTGGCGATGATGGCGGGGTGCGTTCGATTCACGCGCGTGGGGCTGATGTCGAGGAAAGCCTCATCGATGCTCACCTGCATGAGGTGTGGTGAGTAGCTATTGAGAATCTCCATGACCTGTTGGGATACCTGCTTATAACGTGCATGGTTCCCGCGTGCCCAAATGGCTTGCGGGCAAAGGCGCGCTGCGGTGCTCGAAGGCATCGCGGAGCGCACACCGAACGTACGCGCTTCGTATGAAGCGGTCGATACCACGCCTCGCTTCGTCGGATCGCCTCCGACGATGACCGGCTTTCCACGCCATTCAGGATGATCGAGTTGTTCGACCGAAGCGAAGAACGCATCGAGGTCGACCAGCAGGATCGCTCGTCCTTTCCATTCGGGCAGAGATTCTGTTGACGAAAAATTTCCCATGAAGTCAGTCTAACATGTCCGCAAAACCTCACTTTTTGTGTTAGGGTATATCTTCCCGCGTGTATCGGAGTATTCAAATGTAGTTGCGCACTTGGGGCTTTTAATCTTCGCGTAAAGTACGAGAAAGTTTAGGTGCATGCCAAGTTTCAATGTTTTGACAGATGTTATAGCGGGGCACAACCGTTCTTCTAACGAAGACGCGACGCTTCCATATGACATCCGTGCAGAGTTCGATTGGCTCGATTTCTCCTGCACCGCCAATCCATTGGGCACTCCTGAACCCATCAAGAGCGCTATCGCCAAAGCCATCGCAGAAGGCGCGATGACCTTCAAACCCGATAAGGCAGGCGTTCATCTCAGCAACAATCTCGCCCGTTATTACGAGATCTCACCTGATTGCTTCTTGGTGGGAACGAGCCCTTCTGCGCTCATCTCGGATATCGCTCAGGCGTACCGTCCGTGCAATGTGGGCATCCCGACGCCTGCTCCCACCGAATACTATCTTGCGGTGGCAAACGTCGGCCACAATCCGGTCAAGCTCTTGAATTCCTATTCGCTCTCTGCGGTCGAACCGCAGGTCGCGCTCCAGAGCGGCGCTCGATTCGAGGCGGCGGTCCTCGGTAATCCGAGCTTCCCGTGCGCTCGTCTATTGAATGAACGCACCCTGCAGCGCTATCTCGATCATTGCAATTGGGTGGTCATCGACGAGAGCAACATCACGCTCACCATGGGTGGAGATTCCTTCACCTCGCTCGCGTATAAGTACGAGAATCTGGTCGTGATCCGTAATCTTTCGGAGGAGCTGGGCATGCCAGGCATTCCGGTCAGCTATGCGATCGGACATCCCGATACCATCAAGCTCATCCGTCAATTCAGCGATGGTACCTCGATCGGCATGTTCCACGAGATCATCGCACGCGAACTTCCGAACCTGGACGATTATCAAGAGCGTACTAACACGCTCATCGACAAGGAGATCCCGTGGGTGCAGTGCATGCTCAGCCTCATTCCGGGCATCCGTGTCTTCCCATCGGAAGCGAATTTCGTCATGTGCGCGCTCGAGGAGCGTTCAGCGCGTGATTTCGGCATCACCGATGCGACCGATCTGGTCGTGCGCCTGCAAACTGCTGGTTTTGCGCTGCGTGATCTGACGGGCATCCCTGGTATCGAAGCGAATCGCTATTTCCTCGTATGCATCCGTTCGCATGAAGAGAACGAGAAGCTCATCTCTACGCTGCGCAACATCATCGTCGAGCGTCCCTATTAGTCTTTACCTAGAGGATCTTCGTTGGAGCAGGCTCGCTCTCTGTTGGTGCTGATCTTCGTTAGGCTGATTCTCGATTTTTGACGAAAAATTTCGTTCTTGTGCGGTATTTCTCATGAAATCGGTCATCGATCATTGGTAAGACGACGCATTCAGAATGCTCTTACGAATAATTCCTGATCGCATCACTTGTGAAAAAGTGAGAGATGCTAAAACCGTAAATTCTTTCCGATATTCCGATATCAGCCTGTACCGAATCGAGCAGAAACGATTCTGAAGGAAAAATGGAAGTCCATTTCCTGTTGATCGAAGCTTCGTGTTGCAGGGTATTAACGGTGGTCGCCAAGGAAGAAGAGGGCGAGGGTGCCAGGGCCTGAATGCGCGCCGATGACGGGGTCGACGTAGTTGATGATCCACTGTTGTGGGCCGTATTCGTCTTCGACCAACTTCTTCAACTCGAGCGCATCGTCCAAACAATCGCCATGGGAGATGGCCAGCATCTGATCGGAGAGCGGCGAGAAATACGTTTCCTTCAGGTGATCGAACAGGTGGCGAATGCTCTTCTTGCGACCACGCGTCTTCTCGACCGGGATGAGATGACCTTCGTCATCGACGTGGAGCACGGGTTTGATGCTCAAGAGACTGCCCGCGAAGGCGGCGGTCTTCGAGACACGTCCGCCGCGGTAGAGGAACATCAGGTCGTCGACCGTGAACCAGTGGCACATATGTAGGATGTTCGCATTTACCCAGGCTGCGACCTCATCAAGGCTCTTGCCTTCCTCTTTCATCTTTGCCGCATAGTAGACGAGCAACCCTTGGCCGAGCGATGCGGCCAGCGTATCGATGGTGATGATGGTGCGTTCGGGAAAGCGTTGCTGCAAGTCTTCGCCGAGCACCCTGATCGCTTCGAACGTTCCCGAGAGTCCGCTCGAGAACCCGAGGTAGAGCACATCGTCGCCTGCTTCGAGAATGGTCTCGAGTTCGCGTTGCGCATCGACGAGATTGGGCAGGGAAGTGGTGAACACCTTGCCTGCGCGCATGTCGTCGTAGAACTGCTTAAGATCAGTGACCTGGCCTTTCAGATAACTTTGGTGCTGGACGCCGTCGATCATGAAGACGAGCGGGAAGACCGTGAGGTCGAGCGCGTCGATCTGTTCTTCCGGTAGATTGCAGCAAGAATCCGTAACGATCTTGAATGACATTCGCTCGTCCTCCTTGAATCTGTGAGCATAGTGGTTCGAGCTGGCGTTTCACGTTCGTCCGCCTCTTCGCCCGAACCTCGTCATTATAGTAGTTATGTACAGGGATAAGAGCTATAATCAGATAGTTTATTCAACTTGTAACCCTTGCAAGATGGTCGAAGAAAGGTCATGTCGTGACGAATAGTTACAAAGACACCATGAATTTGCCCGAAACCGATTTCCCGATGCGCGGCAATCTTCCCAAGAACGAGCCCGCACGACTGGATTTCTGGAACGACATCGACATTTATCATAAGGTGCTGGAGAAGAACAAGGATGGCCGTCCGTTCATTTTGCACGATGGGCCTCCCTATGCGAACGGCCCGATCCATCTCGGTCATTCCTTCAACAAGATCTTGAAGGACTTCGTGGTGAAGAGCCATGCTCAGCGTGGCTATTTCTCACCCTACATTCCTGGTTGGGACTGTCACGGTCAGCCCATCGAGCATATGGTCGAGGTCACGCTCGGCCCGGAGAAGATGGCGAAGATCGACCAGCCGACGCTCCGTCGTCTTTGTCGTGAATGGGCAGAGAAGTACGTCAATATCCAGCGCGAAGGCTTCAAGCGCTTGGGTGTGAACGCCGACTGGGATCATCCGTATCTCACGTTCACGCACGATTACGAAGCGGGCAACGTCGAGATCTTCAAGGATATGTACCTGAACGGCTCGGTCTATCGTGGTCGCAAGCCCATCCATTGGTGCAAGAACTGCCACACCGCCCTCGCTGAAGCGGAGATCGAGTACAGCGACGAGGTCTCGCCTTCCATCTTCGTGAACTTCAAGCTCGATACCGTGCCTCCCGCATTCGAAGCGGCAGGCGTCACTGCTCCGGTGAACGTCCTCATCTGGACCACCACGCCTTGGACGCTTCCTGCTAACGCTGCGGTCTGCTTGGCGCCCGACGCCGACTACATCATGGTCCGTACGCCTGATTTCACCACCATCCTGGCCTACGATCTGCTCGAAGACGTGGCAGAGACGGCAGGTTGGCAGGATTACGATCTCATCCGCGACTCCAGCGGGGAAGTGGTCGTCGTGAAGGGCAAGGAACTGTGCGGCATCACCTACACCTGCCCGATTCGACAGGACCTGAAGGGCATGATCATCTACGGCGATCATGTCACGCTCGATTCTGGTACGGGCGCGGTCCACACCGCTCCTGGTCACGGCCAGGACGACTATCTGGTCGGCCTCGAATTCGACATCCCGATCCTCATGCCCGTCGACGATAACGGCGTGCTCACCGATGAAGCGGGTCCTTTCGCTGGTCTCGATGTGGATGACGCGAATCCCCAGATCATCGAATGGCTGCGCGAACAGGGCGTGCTCGTCGCTCATGTGGACATCACGCACAGCTATCCGCATTGTTGGCGCTGCCACCAGCCGGTCATCTTCCGTGCGACCGACCAGTGGTTCGTCTCGATGGACAAGAACGACCTGCGCACCGAAGCGCTGAAAGCGATCGATCAGGACGTGCAGTGGGTACCCGAATGGGCGAAGAACCGCATCGGCTCGATGGTGGCCGAACGTCCCGACTGGTGCATCTCGCGTCAGCGTTCGTGGGGCGTGCCCATTCCTGTGTTCAAGTGCGCGAAGTGCGGCAGCACGGTAGCTACGGCAGAAACGTTCGATGCGGTCATCAAGCTCTTCGAAGAGAAGGGATCCGATGCCTGGTTCACCGAAAGCCCCGCTGAATACCTTCCCGCAGGCACGGCGTGCGAAGTGTGCGGCTGCACCGAACTTATCCCCGAATCCGACATCTTGGACGTGTGGTGGGAGAGCGGCGTGTCGCATACGTCGGTCTGCAAGAAGCGCCCGGGACTGCATTTCCCGGCCGATCTCTACCTCGAAGGCTCCGATCAGCACCGCGGTTGGTTCCAGTCTTCGCTGCTCACCTCCATCGGTGCCTACGATCAGGCGCCGTACAAAGCGGTCATGCACTGCGGCTTCACGGTGGACGAGAACGGTCATAAGATGTCTAAGTCGCTCGGCAACGGCATCGATCCAGCCGAGGTCATGGACAAATATGGCGCAGACGTGCTGCGCTTGTGGGTCGCGAGCGTCGATTATTCGCAGGACGTGAGCATCTCCGAAGAGATCTTGAAGCGCACCTCCGACACGTATCGTCGTTTCCGCAACACCTTCCGCTTCTTGCTCGGTGTCCTGAACGATTTCTCGCGCGATGATGCGGTGGTCGAATGGGATCAGCTCGAGCCGCTCGATCAATGGGCACTCGTTCGCCTGGCGCGTTTGCTCGAAGAAGTGAACGAAGCCTACGACAATTACAAGTTCCACCATGTCTATCGTCTCATCTACGATTACGTGGTCGGCGATCTTTCGGCGGTCTACATGGATGCGCTGAAGGATCGTCTCTATTCCGATGCGCCTGATGCGCGCAGTCGTCGAAGCGCTCAGACCGTGCTCTATAACGTGCTCGAAGTGCTGGTGCGCCTGCTCACGCCACTCATCAGCTTCACCACCGAAGAGGTATGGCAGAACTATCCAGCAGGCTTGGCATCCGAGGCCGATCGCCCCATCAGTGTGCAGTTGGCAGGTTGGCCCGAGCGTGGCGATCTTTTGCCGCTCATTCCCGAGCACGAGGCAGAGCGGGTCGAGAAGCGTTTCGAGACCGTGCTCGCGTTCCGCGACGAGGTCACCAAGGCGCTCGAGGACAAGCGTGCGGAGAAGATCATCAATAAGAGCCAGGAAGCGGTCGTTTCTGCGATCGTTCCTCAGGCGGAATACGATGTGCTCACCGACTTCGACCCGGCGTTCTTCGCTGAACTGCTCATCGTCAGCAGCATCGAGTTCGCGCGTGGCGACGAGACGAAGATCGATATCACCGTATCTGAACTCGATAAATGCCCGCGTTGTTGGAACTTCCGTGTGCTGGGTGGCAACCCGCATCATCCTGATGTATGCGAGCGCTGCGGCGACGCGCTCGACGCGATGGAATAGGCCGCTGCCGCATTCCGATGGCAACTGGAACAAGATCGAACAAAGCACCACGCAACCGGATCGTCTTCTGCGTTGTCGTGGTGCTTTGGTTTCTTTTCGATCGTGCGACGAAGTTCCTCGTCACGGAGTATCCTGTCGATATGCTCACGAGCCCGCGCATCGAAGGGGTCGTCGAATTCAGCCTGGTCCATAATCATGGCGCAGCTTGGGGTTCGTTCTCAGGCATGGTCGGCGCGCTGGTGGTGGTAACGGCCATCCTCTGTCTCATCATCGCGGTCTATGCGTTCATCGCATCGAGAGAGGCATCGCTTCTCGAGATAGTAGGGCTGGCACTCGTGTTCGCGGGCGGCATCGGTAACCTGGTCGACCGTATCGTCAACGGTTACGTTATAGATTTCATCGCCCCCTTGTTCATCGATTTTCCCACCTTTAATATTGCAGATGTAGGAATCACCTGCGGCATCGTCTGCGTCATCGTCGCACTTGCGATCAGGTTCTTCGCCTCGCGCGGAACCACTGACGAACGGACGATGCCGTAGTCGCGAAGGCGATCTTGGGCTCAAGGAGGCATGGATCATGGCGCGAAGCTTATCGAATACGGTCACCGATCTCTATGAAGGCATGCGCCTGGATTCATACCTCTTCGAGGCAGGTCTGTACCCAACGCGCAGCAAGGCTGTCAAGCAGATCGAGGCAGGGAAGGTGTTCCTGAACGGAGATGCTCCCACGAAGAAGAGCTTGGTAGCTGCGGGTGATCATATCGTCTACGAAGAGTTCGAGGAAGAGCAGCATGTCTACTTGGAGCCTGAGGACATCCCGCTCGAAGTCTATTACGAAGACGACGATCTGCTGGTCATCAACAAGCAGCCCGGACTCATCTGTCATCCGTCTCCCGGTCATCCATCAGGCACGCTCTCTAATGCGCTCATTCACCATTTCGGGCGCGAGAACCTCGCGCACATCCAGGGCGACGATCGCCCGGGCATCGTGCATCGTCTCGATGGGGATACCAGCGGACTGATGCTGTGCGCGAAGAACGACGAGATCGGCTATATCTTGCAGGACGAGATCCGTCGTCGCAGCGTCGATCGCAAGTATCTGTGTCTCGTCCATGGCAACATCGCCAGCGACACAGGACTCATCGATGCACCCATCTTCCGTAGCGACAAGAACCGACTGCGCATGCAGGTCTCCGATAAGCCCCAGGCGCGTTCCTCGGTCACCACGTTCAATGTGCTCGAGCGCTTCGAGTCAGGGTTAAAGGACAACGGATATACGCTGGTCGAATGCAAGCTCTATTCAGGGCGCACGCACCAGATCCGTGTTCATATGGAATACATCAAGCATTGGGTGGTGGGCGATCAGACTTATGGAACGCCTGGTAAGAGCGATGATCTTGGACTTTGTCGCCAATTCTTGCATTCCTATTTCATCGAGTTCGAGCATCCGCGCATCGATGACGAATTGAGCTTCATGGCACCTTTGCCCGACGACCTGGTGAATGCGCTCTCGCGTTTAGCTGATCGTCGCATCGGGCTTACCGAACGAGGCAAGGAAGTGCTCTTCTCCTATCAAGAGAACTGCGGCATCACCGACGAGCTCGAAACGTTCACGCGCGTTTAACGTGGCCGCTATTTCGCGCCGACCTCGCTCGAGACGGTCATGTTCTCGAAGCGCTGCTGCATCCATTCGTCGGTGAATGCCTCATCCAGCCATACGTCGATCGGGCTCGCAGGCGGAATGTTCTCGGTGCGCTGCCCTTCGCGATGGAGCGCCAGGATGGTGACCGCGATATCGACGGTCACGAATGCGATGAGCACGAACGAGACGATGCGCACGATGATGTTCTTGAAATCGATATGCTTGAATACCCTTTTGATGCACGGCATGATGATACGCACCCATGCGAGACCGAGCGTGCCCCACATCACGCCGAAGAAGAAGTTCGTGCGGCCATCGATCGAGCCGAACGTTCCCGTGTAATCCCAGGCGATGGCATGCCAAAACACCTCCATCATGAGGCTCGCAAAATATTCCATGGCAGAGCCGAGGATCATCGCGATGATGAAGATGATGAGATTGTGCGTGTAATAGAAGCGATTGAGGAAGACCGTCAGCACCACCGCGCCCACGCCATAGAGCGGGGAGAAGGGACCCCAGACCAGGCCAGCGCGGCTTTCCCATTCGTGATAGACGATGAGGTGGAATACATCTTCGATGACGAGCCCGAAGACCGAACCGACGACGAAGATCCAGAAGAGTTTCACGAACGTGAGGTCGAGATAGCGCGGGGAGACCATGGAAGTCACCGCATGCACGACCTGTTTGGCAGGCTGCTGGGGTTCTTCCACGTTCATCTCCTTTCATGCGATCGTCTTACGTCCGTATTAAGTTTTGATGAAGTTAGCCGCGCTTGAGCACCGCGCTTCATCTTGTCATACAATAACAAAGATATCTCGGAGCAAGGAGAAGAATATGGCCTCTGCCCAACAGAAGACCGTCCTCATCGGCGTTACCGGTTGCATCGCTGCTTACAAGGCATGCGAGATCGTGCGCGGTCTGCAGAAAGCGGACGTGCGCGTGAAGGTGGTCATGACCGAGCATGCGACGCATTTCGTCGATCCGCTCACGTTCCGCGCGCTCACGAACGAGCCCGTGGGACTGGGTCTTTTCGACGATCCGCAAGATCCGATCCACCATATCTCGCTCGCTCAAGAGGCCGATGTGTTCCTCATCGCTCCTTGTACCGCTAACATCATGGCGAAGATCGCTCATGGTCTTGCGGACGATTTGCTCACGACGACCGCTCTTGCCACCACGGCTCCTCTTATGATCGCGCCTGCCATGAATGTTCATATGTACGAGAACGTCGCTACGCAGGATAATATCGCCTGCCTGAAAGCGCGTGGTATTTCGTTCATCGAGCCCGATGCGGGGTATCTAGCGTGCGGCGAGGTGGGGAAGGGCCGTTTGCCCGAGCCTACCGATATCGTCGAGGCGGTGCTCGGCATGCTCGATGAGGCTCCTTCGGGCGGTTCTGCGTTCGCGGGTCATCCGCTCGCTGGCAAGCGCATCATGATCACCGCTGGTCCTACGGTCGAGGCGATCGACCCTGTGCGTTATATCACCAACCGTTCGTCGGGGAAGTTCGGCTATGCGATCGCTGAAGCTGCTGTAGCGCGCGGGGCGCGCGTTACGCTCGTGTCTGGTCCTGTGGCACTTCCAGTTCCTGCGGGCGTGGACGTGGTGTTCGTCGAATCGGCACGCGATATGCTCGAGGCAGCGACCCCGCTCTTCGAGCAGTGCGATATGGGTATCTTCGCTGCTGCGGTGGCTGACGTGCGTCCGGCTAACCAGCTGGACAAGAAGCTCAAGAAGGGCGTCAACGATGCTGAACTGAAGAATATCGCGTTGGTGGAGAACCCTGATGTGCTCGCGACCCTTGGCGCGTCCAAAGCAGACCAGTTCGTCATCGGCTTCGCTGCCGAGACCAACGATGTCGTCGAGAATGCACGCAAGAAGCTCACGAAGAAGCATGCCGATATGATCGTTGCGAACGAAGTGGGTAGCGACAAGGTCTTCGGCAAGGACGATGACGAGGTGTGGCTCGTAACGCCTGCAGGTGAAGACCACCTTCCGAGCATGACGAAGAAGGAGTTGGCGGGCATCATCCTCGATAAGATCGCAGCGATGGAGTTGTAGTGATGGTGAAGCACGATCGCTCGAGCGAACAAGAGCCCGAACAGCACGAAGATGTCATTCGTCTGTTCGGGAAAGACGTGAAGAAGTCCGATCTGTTCAAGTTCCTGGGCCTGATCGCTTTCTTCGCGCTCTGCATCGTCATCGTAGTGGCGATGGTGCCACTGTTCAAAGGCATCTTCTCGCCTGATGGTGTCGATACGGTCATCGAGCGCATTCGCGATAAAGGTGCGTTCGGTGTCGTCATCCTGCTGGCGCTCCAGTTCATCCAGGTCGTCGTTGCCTTCATCCCGGGCGAGGTCACGCAGATGGCCGCCGGCATGCTCTACGGGCCGCTCTGGGGATCGATCCTCATCTTGTTCGGATGCGCGATCTCGAGCGCCTTCGTCTATCTGATCGTGCACAAGCTCGGTGCTCCGTTCGTGAAGGATATGGTGCCCGAGAAATTCTTGAAGAAATTCGAAGATTTCGAGCATACTGGTCGTTTGGGCATCATCGTCTTCATCCTCTTCCTCATTCCTGGACTTCCGAAGGATACCTTCACTTATCTGGTCCCTCTCACCGATATGAAAGTGAAGCCGTTCGTCGCTATCACCACCATCGCGCGCACGCCTGGCGTGGTCCTTTCCGCCTATGCTGCCGATGGCCTGATCGATGGGAACATCTGGACGAGCGTGGTCATCTTCGGTGTGCTCATCTTGCTCGCTATCCTCGCGCTCATCTTCAGCAACCGCATCATGGATTTCCTCTCACGTCACCATATCGGCTCCCATTCGTTCGATGATTCAGGTGATAAGTAGGATTCTCCTTCCAAGTAGTTGCTATCGGTCTTCGCGCACTTGTAAAATGCTCTAGTCATGATGAGCTTTCGTAGCTCTAAGGCGATCGTGAGAGAAGAGAGGTGTCTATGGTGAAGGTCGGTCAGCTTCATTCGGCTCAAAAGAACGTTGCGTATTCTTCTTGCGAGGAGGTGCGCGCGCGATCGATTTCGCAAAATGCATTCATGAAGCTGAGCATCGCGCTCGTTTCTTTGGTGCTGTTCGTTCTCCTTGCTTGCGTGCCTGTTGACGATGCTCATGCTGAACAGGTGACCGTTGATGGGGTAGTGTACACGATCGGCGGATTTTCGGATGATGTGCATGGCATAGTTGGCGGAACGAGCATAGCGGGTATCTATAGCACCGAGAAGAACGCTGTGAAGATCCCAAGTACGCTCAACGGCGAGAAGATCGATGCTGTCATGATCCAGGGAGATCTTGGCTCGATATCGGATATCGAGATCTCGGATAATGCGAACATCGTCGGTGTGTATCAAAGCTACAACGGTTCGAACAAGCTTTCTGTTCGTGTGTCGAATTGCTCTCAACTGCAGTTCGTCTCTTCCACATCAGGTAGTCTTTCTTCCTTGAAGATATCCAACTGTTCTCAGCTCGCTGATGTCGTTTGTAGAAGCAATAAGCTCACTTCTTTTTCGGCATCGGCTTGTCCTCGATTGACCAAGGTGGATCTTACGGACAATGCGCTCACATCGATCGACCTCTCGCAGCTCTCAGGACTTCAGAATCTTCAATGCGCTGAGAACAAACTCACCTCGCTGAACGTTTCAGCATGTAAGAAACTCACGACGCTCTACTGTGGCAGCAATTCGATGAAGACGCTCAACGTTTCGGGTTGTACGAAACTCAAGACGCTCGCTTGCGATAATAATAAGTTGTCCTCATTGTCCATTACGAGCAATACGCTCATCACCGATCTTCAATGTCAGCAGAACGAGCTCGCTTCTTTGGATGTTTCCAAGAACACCAAGTTAGAGTGGCTCAATTGTTCTTACAACCTTATCGCTGGTCTCAATGTTTCGAAGTGTTCTGCGTTGCAGCGTTTGTGGTGCGAGAACAACGAACTCACATCTTTGGACGTGAGCAAGAATCCGAAACTAACGCAGCTTGAGTGCGACAACAACAAGATCGCTAACACTGCTTCTCTCGAGTCATGGCTGAAGGTAGCTGGTCATTCCGGCACGGTGCTGCCACAGAAGGCAACCAGCGGTTCGGGACCGAACGCTGGTTCTGCAACATCCACTTCAGGCAAATGGATGCACAACTCCAAAGGTTGGTGGTATCAGTATTCCGATAAGTCCTACGCTAAAGGACTCAAGAAGATCGGCAATGCCACCTACTACTTCGATTCCAAAGGCTGGATGAAGACTGGCTGGCAGAAGATCTCAGGCACCTGGTACTACTTCAAGTCCTCTGGCGCTATGGCGACCGGTTGGCAGAAGGTCTCTGGTAAGTGGTACTACCTCGGTACCGATGGCAAGATGGCAACTGGTAAGCAGACCATCTCCGGTAAGACCTACTTCTTGAACTCCTCTGGTGCCATGCGCACTGGCTGGATCCAGAGCGGCTCCAAGTGGTACTACTGCAAATCCTCCGGTGAAGCTACCAAAGGCTGGACGAAGGTGAAGAACACCTGGTACTTCATGGGTAGCGACTACGTCATGAAGACCGGTTGGGCAGACGACAAGGGCAAGACCTACTATCTCAAATCCTCCGGCGCCATGACCAAGGGTTGGCAGAAGATCTCAGGCACCTGGTATTACTTCAATGGCGGAGGAGATATGGCCAAGGGCTGGAAGAAGCTCTCTGGCAAGTGGTATTACCTCGCAACCGATGGCAAGATGGCAACGGGCAAGCAGACCATCTCTGGCAAGCCTTATTTCTTCAACGGTTCAGGTGCCCTTAAGACCGGCTGGGTGAAGGATTCCAACGGCGATTACTATTACTACACCAGCGGCGGCACCTTGAAGACCAACGCGTGGATCTCAGGCAAGTACTGGGTCGATTCCAAGGGCGTGATGGCTACGAGCGCCTGGGTCGATGGTGGTAAGTACTACGTCGATAAGGCTGGCAAGTGGGTCAAAGGTAAGACGCGCTAGTATCCTTCGATGAATGCGATGAACGTGGGGCAAGATCGAGTTCTTGCCCCATTTTTTCATTCCGTATAGGCTCTACCAGCGATACCTTTATCAGACCGCGCGTGCTAAACTGTCAAAAGCCCCAAATCAACTCCTCAAGAAGGTGTCTTGTTATGTTCGTCGACCAGTCGTTCTCGCATCATGATCCGATGGTTTCTCAAGCTCCATCCCTCGAGCACATACCCCACGACAAGGGGAGAAGAATACGAAGCCTGCGTTGCTTCGCTCTTCTTCTCTGTCTTCTCATAGGGGTTTTGTGTCTCACATCTTTTGCACAGCGTGCTCATGCAGACATCTGGACCGATGATGATGCTGGAATCACGTATATCTATGAGATTCGCGACGGGGGAGCTATCGTTACCGGTATCACGAGCGATACGGCAACATCGGCAACGGTGCCTGCGCAGATAGCAGGAAGCCCCGTGCAGCGCATTCTTGAGCTAGGCGATATCGGATCGATCACTTCGCTCGATGTGTCAGCATGCTCTGGACTCACGGCTCTCGAATGCAATGAGCAAGGTCTTGTTTCGCTCGATGTTTCAGGTTGCTCGAATCTTGAATCGCTGGGTTGCCAGGGTAATGCGCTCACCTCGCTCGATCTGACAGGATGCGCGAAGCTCAAGACCATCGAAGCGAGCGAGAACGACTTCACTCAGATAAACCTTTCGAAATGTCCTTCTATCACTACGGCGGCATTCAACAACTGTTCCATAAGGATACTGACGCTTTCAGGCTGTTCGAAGCTCGCTGACCTAGAGTGTTCAGGTAATTCCATCGTGTCACTCGATCTTTCGAGCTGCACTGCGCTCACGGATCTTGTTTGCAACGACAATAAGATCACTGCGTTGAATCTTGCCGCGTGCTCTCAGCTCAACGTCTTGCAATGCGCTAGCAACCAATTGACCGCGCTCGATATCAGCAAGAACACCAAGCTCACTTCGCTCGACTGTCAGAACAATAAGATCGCGAACACCTCAGCCCTGAAGACATGGCTCGCGCAATCAGGGCACACAGGTACGATCGAGCCCCAGGATGCTTCGCAGAGCAGCTCTGGTTCTTCGAGTTCGACGGGCTCATCATCCTCATCATCATCATCATCGTCGTCTTCTTCATCTTCGGGTAGTAACGAGTCAACGTCCCCTGGCAGTTCAGGAACGTTCAATCCTCCTACGGGTTTTTGGAAGCATAGCTCCAATGGTTGGCGCTATGACTATGGAGACGGGTCATATGCACGTGGATGGCTCGAGCTTCCTACGGGCATCTACTATCTTGACTCGCGTGGTTGGATGAAGACCAATTGGCAGAAGATCGATGGCTATTGGTACTACTTCAGCAGATCAGGAGAATTGCAGCACGGATGGGTGAAATCGAGCAATCGGTGGTATTACCTCGATTCAGAAGGAAAACGCATGACCGGCTGGCTCAATGACAGCGGTCGTTCGTATTATCTTTCAAGCTCTGGCGTCATGGTGACTGGTTGGCAGAAGCTCAGCGGGGCTTGGTATTACTTCAGTAAGTCGGGCGCTATGTCCACGGGCTGGGTCAAGGTGAAGAATAAGTGGTATTATCTGCGCTCGAACGGCCAGATGATGACCGGCTGGCTCAACGATAGTGGAACTACGTATTATCTCGCGAGCACGGGTAGGATGGTGACCGGCTGGCAGAAGCTCAGCGGCGCTTGGTATCATTTCGGCACTTCAGGCGCTATGTCGGAAGGCTGGGTGAAGTCGAAGAAGAAATGGTATTACCTCGATCCGCTCGATGGCCAGATGGTAACGGGCGAGCGCGGTATAGACGGTAAGGGATACTATTTTAATTCTCCTAAGGGCGACATGAAGATCGGTTGGCGCAAGAAGGGGAGCGTTTGGTATTACTATACGAATTCAGGAGCGATGGCTACAGGGTGGCAAAAAGTAGCGAATAAGTGGTACTACTTCAATGCTGAAGGCAAGATGATGACCGGTTGGCTCAACGATAGTGGCACTATGTATTACCTTGCGAGCACGGGTAGGATGCTGACTGGCTGGCAGAAGCTCAGTGGTGCTTGGTATCGTTTCGATGCGTCAGGAGCGATGCTGAAGGGCTGGACCAAAAGCAAGAACAAGTGGTATTACCTTGATCCGCTCGACGGCCAGATGGTGACAGGGAAGCGTGGCATAGATGGCGACGCATATCTTTTCAATTCTCCGAATGGCGACATGAAGGTCGGCTGGTATAAAGAGGGCAGTATCTGGTATTACTATGGCAAATCGGGTGCGATGGTAACGGGCTGGCAGGATATTCGAGGCGCTCGGTACTACTTCAATGCCGAAGGCAAGATGATGACCGGTTGGATCAACGACAGTGGAACGGTCTATTACTTATCGAGCACAGGTAAGATGGTCGTCGGCTGGCAAAAGATAAACGATAAATGGTATTACTTCGATCTTTCGGGAGAGATGGCTAAGAATACATGGATCGGAGGCCATTACGTCGGAAGCGATGGGATCAGGCAATAGGTCTTTCTGCCTACGTGCTCTCGCCTGCTCGACCGACAAGGCATTCGCAGCCGTTCCCTTGAGCGTGGGTACGAGATCGACCGTGCCTCTTGAAGAAAAAGGAGAAACAACATGCTCTATCGTGACAAGTTCGCATCATCGATCCAGCAGAGACCGACGATCGCAGCGCGCACATCGACCGTTCTGCTCGGTCTTATGATTGCTTTGGTAGCAGTGTTCATGTCTGCTTCGAGCGCTTTTGCGGCCGAATCGAAGACTGAGACGAAAGGTGATATTACCTACACCTACGATGTGACCGCTGATGGCGCTATCGTTACCGATATCACGAGCAGCACGGCTACTTCGGCTCAGATTCCTGCGGAATTGGGAGGCTTGCCTGTTCAGAAGATAGCCATATTCGCAAGCTTGGGAAGCATCACGTCGCTCGATATGACGCAATGCGCCCAGCTTTCATCCTTCATCTGCTCGAGCGCTGATCTTCGTTCGATCAAAGTAGCAGGTTGCTCCGAGCTCGAGTCATTGAACTGTGCTAATAACCAGATCAGCACGCTCGATCTTTCAGGATGTACGAAGCTCAAGACGCTCGAGGTCAACAATAATCTTCTTACGGCGCTCGATCTGACAGGCTGCCCGAATCTGACCACGCTCGCTTGCGGTTATAATAAGCTCACTTCGCTGAATACCTCGCACTGCACGAAGCTTCAGAGTCTTGAGTGTACGGGGAATACGATCGCTTCGCTTGACTTGTCCAAGAACGGTCAGCTCACCATGCTCGCATGCAATAACAATAAGCTCTCTTCTTTGAATCTTGCAGGTCAGAGCGCTTTGACCGTCGTTCAGTGCAACAGCAATACGCTCGCTTCGTTGAATCTTTCAGGATGTCGCAACCTTTACAATCTTGATTGCTCTTTCAACAAGCTAACGAGCATCGGTCTTTCGGACTGCGCGACCCTCGCATACTTGTACTGCAACGACAATGTTCTCGCATCGCTCGATCTTTCGAAGTGTCCAAAGCTGTATCAGCTTTGGTGTGCGAATAATAGGCTCACCTCATTGAGTATCGCGGGGAACAAGGAATTGGAGCAACTTCATTGTCAGAATAATCGGATCAAGGACACCTCTGCGCTCGTGTCCTACTTCGCTGGTCTTGGCATCACGGATCCATCTCCCTCTCTATCCATCGCTCCGCAAGACGTTTCTCAGACCACGACTCCAGACAAGAACCCTGACACTACGCAGCCAGATGATCAGAAGCCGACCGTATCCGTAACGGGTAAGTGGGTCCACAGCTCTAAGGGCTGGTGGTATAGCTATTCGAATGGAGCCTACGCTACGGGTTGGAAGAAGATCGGCAATGCCACCTACTACTTCGATTCCAAAGGCTGGATGAAGACTGGCTGGCAGAAGATCTCTAATACCTGGTATTACTTCAAGTCCTCTGGCGCTATGGCTACTGGCTGGCAAAAGGTGAAGGGCAAGTGGTACTACTTGGCAAGCGATGGCAAGATGAAGACAGGCAAGATCACCGTCTCTGGCAAGGTCTACTTCCTGAACTCTTCTGGTGCCATGCGCACTGGTTGGATCAAGAGCGGCTCCAACTGGTATTACTGCAATGCGTCAGGAGACGCTGCAAAAGGCTGGAAGAA
>CALLDI010000003.1 GCA_937998355.1 uncultured Eggerthella sp. | reverse complement strand
CCACCGCGACGGACGAGAAGTTCTTCGGCAAGTGGTCCGATTTCAAGAAGGGCATTCTTAAGGAAACGCGCAAGATGCTCGTATAGCGGAACGCTGTGTGGGGGGGGGCGACGAGGGGTTGGAGGCGCGCTTCGAGTGACGGAAGCTTAAATGCAAACAGAAGCATTGCGGGCATTAATCGCCGCTGATATAGATCTTTATGAGAACAGGGCTACGCCCCCTGTTCTCATGCTTGCATTGTGACGGTATTTTCGACAATGCAAGCATGGACATTTCACGGGGCGCCAAATCGCAAAGGTTGCCCAGAGGTTGCCAAACGAAAAGCCCCTGACCTGTTTGCGCAGGTCAGGGGTTCTGAAACGCTAGATACCAACTATTCCCACTCAATAGTGGCTGGTGGCTTGCTCGTAATGTCGTACACCACACGGTTGATGCCGGGAACCTCTGCAACGATGCGACTCGAAATGCGCGCGAGCACGTCGTAGGGCAGCTTCGCCCAGTCGGCGGTCATCGCGTCGCTCGACTCGACCGCGCGCAGGATGATCGGCCGCTGATACGTCCTCTCATCGCCCATAACACCCACGCTCTTGATGTCGGGCAGCACCGCGAAATACTGCCACACGGCCCGCTCGACCTCGGGGCCGCCAGCTTCAGCGCGCATCACTTCGCCATTGCGCTCGCCGCTACGCTCGAACAGCGTCTCGTTGTACGCATCCAACTCCTCGCGCACGATCGCATCCGCGTTCTTCAAGATCTCCAGCTTCTCAGGCGTCACGTCGCCGATGATGCGGATCGCAAGACCCGGCCCCGGGAACGGCTGGCGATGCACGATGTGATCGGGCAGCCCGAGCGCGCTCCCCAGCGCGCGAACCTCGTCCTTGAAGAAGTGATCGAGCGGCTCGATCAGGTCGAAATGCACCCCATCAGGGAAGGGGATCAGGTTGTGATGGCTCTTGATGGTGGATGCCTTGCCGCCGGTCTTGCGCGCGCCGCTCTCGATGATATCGGGATAGATGGTGCCCTGCGCCAGGAACTTCACCGGCTCGCCATCGCCGGCAACCTCCTCAGCCACGGCGAAGAATTCCTTCCAGAACTGCTCGCCGATGATGCGACGCTTCGCCTCAGGATCGGTCACGCCCGCCAGCAGCTCGGCATAGCGATCCTCCGCATGCACGTGGATGAAGTCCACGTCGAACTGTTTGGTGAACACCTCTTCCACCTCTTCGGGCTCGTTCTTGCGCAACAGCCCGTGATTCACGAACACGCACACCAGCTGCTTGCCGATGGCCTTCGCGCACAGCGCCGCCACGACGCTCGAATCCACGCCGCCCGAAAGCCCGAGGATCACGCGGTCCGTGCCGACCTGCGCCTGGATGGCGGCGATCGAGTCGTCGATGATCGAATCCATGGTCCAGCTCGGCTCGAGCCCCGCGATGTTGAACAGGAAGTTCGCCAGCATGTCCTGGCCATATGTGGTGTGACGCACCTCGGGGTGGAACTGCGTCGCGTACAGCTTGCGCTCGGCGCATTCCATCGAAGCGACGGGACACACGTCGGTCTTTCCGGTCACGCGGAAGCCTTCGGGCACGCGGCTCACGGCATCGCGATGACTCATCCACACGGTCTGGTCGTACGGCGTATCGCCATACAGCTCCGAAACCACCGGCTCCGCGCCGTCGATATCCGTACGATGCAGGATGGCCGCGCCGTATTCGCCCTTCTCGGTGTGGCCGACTTCGCCGCCCAGGCTCACGGCCATGATCTGCTGGCCGTAGCAAAAACCCAGCACGGGAATGCCCAGCTCGAAGATGGCAGGATCGATCGACGGCGCATCTTCGGCATAGACGCTCGCCGGGCCACCCGACAAGATGATGGCGGCCGGGTTCTTCGCGCGCACCTCATCAGCGGAGATGTCGCACGGAACGATCTCGGAATAGACATTCAGATCGCGCACGCGCCGAGCGATGAGCTGGCCATACTGCGCGCCGAAATCGAGGACCAATACCGTTTGGAGCGGGGTAGAAGTGGACATGCGGTCTCCCTTGAGGTCGTGTTCGGTAGGGTCGCGCGCCCGCGAAAACGGGCGTTCACGAGTGCATTCATCTTACCTGAAATGGCCCGCGCTGTCGCTCCCTTAAGCGACGAAGCTCATGAACACCACCAGCAGCGGAATGGCGACGAACGCCCCCAGCGTGGTGAGCACGGTCGCCTTCGCGGTCAGCGTCGCGTTGCCGTCGAACTCCTCGACGAACGTGGGCGCCATCGATCCGACGGGCATCGCGAACATGAGCGCGAACACGCCCGAGAGCAGCGGCGACACACCCAGCGCGGTGAACCCGAGGTAGAACAGCGCCGGCAGCACGAGCTGACGAATGAGGATGTAGGGATAGAGGCGCACCTCGGTCACGACGCTCTTGAGCTGCGTGCCCGCCATGATCACGCCCACCACCAGCATCGCGATCGGCGCAGTGATGCCGCCGAGCAGTGACATGGTCTCTTGCAGCAGGTCAGGCACTTGCCAGCCCGTGAAGAACAGCACGAGCGCGATCACGCAGGCCACCATGGATGGGTTGATCATGGAACGCCACGGGATCGAGAACTTCTTCTTGTCCGCGGGGTCTTCGAACGTGCGGCCTTGTGCCACGCGCGCTTTCGCTGCGATCCGGTCGCGGTTGTTCGCCAGGATCGCGAAGCCCACGCTGTAGATGAACAGTGCGATGATCATGATGTAGATGCTCGAGATGATGATGGACGCCGACCCCAGGATCGCTGCGATGACGGGTAGCCCGATGAAGCCGTTGTTCGTGCAGACGGTCATGAATTGCCAGATGGCGCGCTCGTTCTTCGGCGCGCGAAACAGCAGCGCAAGCAGCGTGCCCGTGAGCAACAGCAAGAAGAACTGCGCGCCTGCCATCAGGAACGCGGGGCCGACGATGGCGCCCGCATCGTTCGCGGAAAGCCCATGCACCGAAGCCACGATCATGCACGGCAGCGTGATGTTCAGCAAGAGCTTCGTCATCTTCTGGTTCGTGTATTTGTCGAGGTAGTTCAGCTTCGCAGCCAAGAATCCCACCGCGGCGATGATGATCAGCACCGCCATCTGCGAAAGCCCGCCTAATGCGCCATCCACGTGCGATCTCCTTTGTTCCTCTGTCTGTTGGCCCGTTACTCGTTCGCTTATCGTGTCTCGAATTCCAGCGTTTCAACTTGTTTTGCAGTAAAAATAGCAAAAAATGCAAGAGATTTACGTTTGTATGCACGATTAATCGCTGAAAGCGCTCTCGGGAAGGCTGCAGTAGATTCAGCTAAAGCTAAAACTGCAGGTCGCGGATTCCACTTGGACTCGACGGCATGATGCGGGTCGTCCTGAGGGGGTGTTCGAGGCTGAAAATGTGCGTACGAACGCAAAGCTCTTGCAAAAATCGGCCTTAGAGCTGCAAAACTGTTCTGTTTCCTGCTCATCTGCTCCAACCAGTTTCTATCCTCCCTCAATTCGAAGCTGCAAAAGTGCTCCATTTTCCGCTCGTCGTTGAAACTTACAGGTTACGCAACCTTGTTGATCTCCGCCTGCGCCTTGATAGCCGCACTCGCCCGGCAAGCGTATCGTACACCTGAGCCTCACGAGCTTTTCGCGCGCGCTCGTCCGAAACCCCCGTTCGGTATCGCCTGTATCTTCTACAATCTAACTTGCTCACAGCACACCGAGTTCGAGTTGAAGTTCGAGACGGGCTTAGGCTCGAAACCAAGTACGAGACCAAGTACGAGACTAAGTACGAAAACCGAGTACGAGCCCGAACTCCGAGCCGAACCCGAGCCGAGGTTCGCGCTGAACAGGGGTTCGAGTCGATCCGGCAGAAGCTCGAACCTAGGCCATAACCCGCGAATACCAAGGAAGGCAGTATGATCCTCGAAGCGCTCAAAGCCCTGTTCATCGGCATCGTCGAAGGCATCACCGAGTGGCTCCCCATCTCATCGACCGGCCACATGATCCTGGTCGACGAATTCGTGAAGCTCGACGTCTCTGACCAGTTCCTCGCGCTCTTCCTCGTGGTCATTCAACTGGGTGCCATCATGGCGGTCATCTTGCTCTACTTCCATAAGCTCAATCCGTTCTCCCCGAAGAAGACCCCGCTCGAGCGCCGCGGCACGTGGCGTCTGTGGGGCATGGTCGCGATCGGCTGCATCCCGGCGGCCATCATCGGCCTGCTCTTCGACGATTGGGTCAACGAGCACTTCTACAACGCCTACACGGTCGCCATCATGCTCATCTTCTACGGCATCGTGTTCATCGTCATGGAGCGCCGCAACCGCAAGAAAGCCCTGCGCCTCATGGAAGTGAGCGCGACCCCTGCAGGCCGCGAACTGCTCGAGGAGCCGGTGCGCGGCAAGCATGCGCGCGTCGAGCGCGAGCACGAAGAGGTGAGCGCCGAAGAAGCGCTCTTCAAGATCCGTAACGTGGACGACATCGACTGGAAGACGGCGCTGAAGATCGGCTGCTTCCAGGTGCTGGCCATCATCCCGGGCACCAGCCGCTCGGGCGCGACCATCATCGGCGGCATGCTGTGCGGTTGCTCGCGTACGGCCGCTGCGGAATACACGTTCTTCCTCGCCATCCCGATCATGTTCGGTTGGGGCGTGGTGAAGGCTGCGAAGTTCTTCATGGAAGGCCTGGTCATGAGCCAGACCGAGGTCATGGTGCTGGTGATCGGCATCATCAGCGCGTTCGTCATATCGGTCGTGGCGATCCGCTTCCTGATGGGCTACATCAAGAAGAACGACTTCACCGCCTTCGGCGTCTACCGCATCATCGTCGGCATCGTCGTGCTGGCGTTCTTCACGGTGACCGGCGCCGGCTTCGCGATCCAATAGCAGATCGGCCATCCCGGAATCGACCTTCCGATCGAACCTTTTGATCGAGCGCGCCTGTCGTGTCAGGTGGCACGCCCATCCCAGGATCGAACCTTTCGGTCGAGCACGTCCATCCCAGGATCGAGCCTTTCGATCGAGCGCGTCCATCGCGTCTGGCGACATAGCCATCTTCTTCGCGTCCGACGCGCGGCCCTCTTTTTGATGCCCAGCGCACGACCCTCTTCTTCGCGTCATCGTACGCGATCGAGTTTTGCTTTTTGCTTCATTTTCATCTGTTTTTCTTGATGCTGATATGGTCTAACGCAGCGCGAGCAGTTACTATGTCAGAGTTAAAATCATCGTGATTCAGATCGTTCGATCCTGACCGTTTCAAGGAGTTGATGCGACATGGGTCTTGCCCCTTCTCGCCGCACCAGAGCAAGCGTCGCTTTCGGTGTCGCGCTCATCCTCGCGTTCGTTCTCGGCGTCTCGTCGCTGGCCTTCGCAGCACCTGCTCACGCGGACACTGCGAGCGAGCAAGGCATTGCAGCCCAGGCGCAAGGGCCGACGAAAAAGCCCTCCAAGGCAGGTTGGATGAAGGACGCGGATGGCACCTGGTATTATTTCACGTCCGTCAAAGCAGCGCCCAAGACCGGCTGGTTGAAGACCGGCGGCAAGTGGTACTACCTCGATCCTGCTGCTCAGGGTGCCCTGAAGACCGGGCATTATCGCGTGGCGGGCAAATGGTACATCGCGAACGGCTCGGGTGCCATCTATACGAATCGTTGGGTCAGCTATCAGGGAAATTGGTATTACGCTACCAAGTCTGGCGCTCTGAAGACGGGCTGGTATAAGTCGAAGGGCAAGTGGTACTGGCTCGAGGCCAAGGATGGCCGCATGGCTCAGGACACCTGGATCAACGACGGAAAGAACGATTATCGACTTACTGCGTCAGGCGCTATGGCGACTAGCTGGGTGAAGGAATTCGACAATTGGTATCTGTTCGACTCCGCTGGCAAGAAGACCACGGGCTGGCAGAAGAGGGGTGGCAAGTGGTACTACCTCGATGCGGCCAAAGATGGTGCTATGCGCAGTGGCATGTTCAGCGTGAAGGGCGCGTACTACATCACCAACGCCTCGGGCGCGATGTATTCGAACCGCTGGGCCAAAGATGGCGATGATTGGTATTACGCCACCAAATCCGGTGCGCTGGCGAACGGTTGGCTGAAGACCGGTGGCAAATGGTATTGGCTGCAGCCTGCCAGCGATGGCCTCATGGCAGCGAACCAGTGGGTCACCGTCAATGGCAAGCAATATTACATGGGCGCTTCCGGCGCGATGAAGACCGGCTGGGTCAAGCCTGATAAAGCGTGGTATTATCTCGATGGATCGGGCGCTAAGAAGACCGGCTGGGTGAAGTCTGGCGGCAAGTGGTACTACCTCGACCGCTCCCAGAATGGCGCGATGGTCGTCAATACTACGAAGATCATCGACGGCAAGCAGTATTCCTTCGACCGCAATGGCGCGATGAAGTAGGAATGTTAGCTCGCACGCGAGCGAATGAACACAGAGAGATCTTTCGGGCGCTCGAGCGATGGGCGCCCGAATCTTTGCGAGATGAAGAGCGAATCGACCATGAGAGAGGCTTTTAGGATGGAACGAGCATTCGAACGAACAGCATTGCGATATGCGCTCATACTCCTTATCACGATCGGATTATTCGCGTGCACAGCGCAGGTCGCTCACGCCGACACCGCCGAGCAAACCCAGGGAACGAACGCGACCGAGCGATCTTCGGCGAAGAGCATTCCTGCTGCTACCAAAGCTGGCTGGGTGAAAGCATCTGATGGCATCTGGTATTACTTCACCGCGGCAGGATCGACTCCTAAGACGGGTTGGCTGAAGACCGGTGGCAAGTGGTATTACCTCGATCCCGCGGCACAGGGTGCGATGAAGACCGGTAAGTATAAGGTCGCTGGGGCGTGGTACATCTCGAATTCGTCCGGCGCGATGTACGCCAACAAGTGGGTCAAGCTGGGCAGCGAGTGGTATTACGCCACGCGATCGGGCGCGTTGAAGAGCGGTTGGCAGAAGTCGGGCAGTAAGTGGTACTGGCTTCAGGCGAGCGAGCAAGGTCGCATGGCGACGAGCGCGTGGATCACCGATAAGAACAAGCGCTATTACGTCGATGCTGCAGGTGCGATGAAGACTGGCTGGTTCAAGGTCGGCTCCGACTGGTATTACGCGAACAAGTCCGGCGCGACCCAGCAGAGCGGCTGGGTGAAGAGCGGCGGCAAATGGTATTGGCTGCAGGCTGAAAGCCAAGGCAAGATGGCTGTTGACCAATGGATCACCTACAAGGGCAAGCGTTACTATCTCACGAATAAAGGACCGGGCCAGATGGCGACCGGGTGGTTCAAGGTCGGTGCCGATTGGTACTATGCGAACAAGTCCGGCGCTCAAGTGAAGAGCGCTTGGCAGAAGTCGGGCGGCAAATGGTATTGGCTGCAGGCCGACAACGACGGCAAGATGGCCGTCAACGAAACGCTCACCATAAAAGGTGCGATCTATTCGTTCGATTCCAACGGTATCATGCTCGCAGATCGTCAGGTCGACCTTGCTGATAGCGGATATGGGTTCGCTGCGAGCTCGGGAGCTATCACGCGCATCGGTGTTCGCGAGGATGGCAAGGTCATATTGAAGGATGCGAGCGGTAAGATCCTGACAGGATGGCACAAGTTCGCGGGCAAGTGGTTCTACGGTGAAGCCGATACGGGCATCATGCATACGGGATGGCTCGAGTTGGACGGCGTTTGGTACTATCTCGATCCTTCGGGCGCGATGGCCACGGGCGCACGCACCATCGATGGCAAGACCTACGCATTCTCCAGTTCAGGCGCGTGGATCAAGATCACCGGCAACGCGAGCCTCGACAGCCGCATCGCGAATCTTGCGAAACAGAAGGGTTCGCTGCGCGCATGCTTCGACTGGGTGAAGAATCACAAGCACACGAACTGGGCTGCTGGCGGCGGTGTGTTGCGCTACCCGAATGGAACGCACGCGCTCACCACTTCGTGGGTCGCGACCGAGGCGGCGCGCATGCTTGATGGCAAGACCACCGACTGCTATGCGTATTCTTCGGCATTCGCTTGTCTTGCGAAGGCGCTCGGTTACGACGCGAAGGTCGTGAACGGTTACGTTCCGAGCCGCAGCCAAGGATGGGCCTCTCATTCATGGGTTGAGATCAAGCAAGGCGGCACCACGTATGTCTACGATCCCGATCTCGGCCATTCCATTCCGTCGGTCAACTTCTACGGTTTCACCTACGCGAATGCGCCTACGAATTACAAAAAGTAGTTCAACTTGCTAGAATAACGAACGACTATCACGCGAGCCGTGCGTGAATGCGCCGAGCTCGCATCTCGATGAACACGAAGGCTATCAGGAGAAAGGTCTCTGCGATGCAAAGAACGACCGCTTCAAGAACCATCACTGCTACGCTCGTAGCATTCCTGCTCGGTGTTTGCCTGCTGGCATGCGCTGGCTGCGCTTCCACCTTCACGATCGGCACCGATTCGGAAGATGCCGTCAAGATCTCCGCGAAGAACGAGACGGGTCAGGCTATCACGGCGCTGGCCGTCAAGAGCACGCTCGCAGAAGACTTCAGCGACGCCCTCGAACAGTCGGGCGATTGGGCGAGCGACGCTACCGCTGAACTCTATCTCGATCCTGCTATCGTCGAAGTCTCGTCCGAAAAGACCGTCGAAGGTGAGAATGCTACGGTCACTGAAGAGCAGGATGTCATCCTCGAACCGCGCACGGATATCCGGATCACCACGGCTGATGGCATGACCTACGAACTTCATCAGCTCAACATCGAGGACATCAAGGATGCTACGGTGAAGCTCGATGGCGATACGGCGTATCTCGTCTATACCAGCATCGCGACGGGTGAAGAGGTCGATACGCTCGAGGCTGAGCAGGCATATCGAGACCAACAGAAGGCTGCTGCAGAAGCCGAACAGGCCGCCAAGCAGCAGGAACAGCAGCAAGCAGGCAACGACGCTCAGGCTGCCAGCTCAACTGAGAAGTCTTCCAATGGCAGCTCGAATGCAGGCTCTACTTCTAACAAGTCCACTTCATCCTCTTCCGCCTCGAAGTCGACTTCTGATTCGTCAAAGAGCTCGAACTCCTCAAGCTCCAGTTCTTCAGGCAACTCGAGCAGCTCCGCTTCGAGCGGTGAAGATGCCTGCGTCGACGACTTGGTCTTGAACTAGCGAGCTCGGGCTACCATCCATGAGCGACTTTCTCGACGCGATCTGCAGACAGGCTGCTGCTCGTCCGCGTGCGCTCGCATTCTTCAACGCGAGCGGGCAGCAGCTCACCTACGCACAACTGGAGGCTCAGGCGAACAGCCTGGCCTCTTTTCTGTTGTCGAACATGCCTGCGAAGAAGCCCGTTGCGCTCATCGGTCATAAGGAACCCGAGATGCTCGTGGGCATGGTCGCTTGCATGAAGGCGGGTCATCCTTACGTGCCGCTCGATTCTTCTTTGCCCGAACAACGCATCCGAGGGATCCTCGAACAACTGGGCGATCCGCTGGTCGTTGGGGTAGGGGCGCGTACGTTCGACGGTCTTCCAGGACGCACGCTCGATCGCACCGCGCTCGCCTCCATTCTCGCCTCGCCCACAGCTGCGCCAGACGCATCGCATGCCATTTCGGGCGAAGACGCTCACTACATCCTGTTCACTTCGGGCAGCACGGGCGCACCGAAGGGCGTCGTGCAACCCGCGCGCTCGATGGACTGCACGTATCGCTATTTCAGCCGTTTCATCCCCGAGGGCGAACAGCTCGTCTTCTTCAATCGCGCGCACTATTCCTTCGATCTGTCCATCTTCGACCTCGCCATCGCGCTGCCATTCGGGCATACGCTCTTCGCGCTCACGGAAGCGGTCGAAGAGAGCCTCGCGACATCGTTCGCTGCGCTCCATGAGGCGGATCCAGCTCTTTGGGTCTCGACACCTTCCTATCTTGATATGTGCCTGGTCGATCCCGCTTTTTCGCCCGAGCTGCTTCCTTCACTCAAGACCGTGGTCGTGTGTGGCGAAACGCTCCATAATTCAACAGCGATGAAGTTGCTCGATCGCTTCCCGGGCATCGCGCTCTACAACACGTATGGGCCGACGGAAACGCAAGGTGCGGTCACCGACGTGCTCATCACGCGCGAGATCGCCGAACGCCCCGAGGCACTGCCGGTCGGGCGCGTCAGCCCCTTCGATCAGCTTTGGCTCGCGGACCCGAATACGGGCGAGCGCATCACGCGCTGCGCATCCGATGCGCCGGGCGAGGTCATCATCGCAGGCGGGACGGTGGCGAGCGGATACTTCGCGCGTCCCGACCTTACCGAGGCGTCATTCGGTGTCGTACGAGATGATGCGGGCAACACGATCCCGTACTATCGCACAGGCGATGAAGGGTATCTCGACGAGGATGGGATGTTGCACTTCTTGGGACGACTCGATCTTCAAGTGAAGGTGAACGGCTACCGTATCGAGCTCGAAGAGATCGAAGAGGCGCTCAAGAAGACCGATGAAGTATCGTTCGCATGCGTCGTTCCGGTCACGCGCCACGGGACGAACGTCGCGCTCGCAGCGCACGTGGTCGTGCGCGCTGGCATCGAAGAGAGCCGTCAGACCACGAAGTTGCTCAAGGAGAAACTGAAGGAAACGCTGCCTGCCTACATGATTCCGCGCACGTTCGTCTACCACGATGCGCTTCCCGTGAACGCGAACGGCAAGACCGATCGCAAGGCGCTCGCGGCGGAAGGGAAGGCGCAGTGACCTTCTACTCCGATCCGGCGTTCTTCATCCTTGCGCTCATCTGCGCGGTCCCTGCCATCGCATGCGGTCTGCTCGGCAAGTCGCTGAAGGGCTACGGGCTCGTCGTCTCGGTCGCATTTCTCGTGCTTCTGTTCGGCGGCGACCTGCAAGGCGCGCTCACGTTCTTCGCGTTCCTCGTGCTCGCTACGGTGCTCACGTTGTGGGTGCAGCGTCTGTTCAAGCCCGAACATCAAGCCGCCCATGCTCTCGGTTGGTATCGTCTTGCGCTCGCGCTCATCATCATCCCGCTCGCGCTCGCCAAGACCGCTGAAGTGTTCGACAGTAACCTGTTCGGGTTCATCGGCATGTCCTACATCACGTTCAAATCCGTGCAGGTCTTGATCGAGGTCCGCGACGGCCTCATCAAGGACATGCGCATCGTCGATTACTGGTATTTCCTGCTGTTCTTCCCGGTGTTCACATCGGGCCCCATCACGCGCAGTCGCGATTTCATCGCGCAGGCGAACGCCGCGCTTTCGCGCAGCGAATACACCTCGCTGCTCGCAACGGGGGTGCTGTGGTTCCTCAAGGGCGTGCTCTATACGTTCCTCCTCGCTGCACTCTTCCAGTGGCTGCTCTGGTTCGTGCCGAGCCTGATCGGAACGAGCGGCCCCCTCGCGCAAGCAGCTTCCGCTATCACGGAAGCGTTCTTCTACGGCCTCTATCTTTTCTTTGATTTCGCAGGTTATAGCTTCATGGCGATGGGGCTTGGTTCATGCCTCGGGATTCGCGTGCCGACGAATTTCCGCGCGCCGTTCCGCAGCATCGATATCAAGGATTTCTGGAACCGTTGGCACATCACGCTCTCGTTCTGGCTGCGCGACTACATCTTCATGCGCATGTCGAAAGCGTTCATCAAGCGCAAGGTGTTCGAGTCGCGCACGACCACGGCATGCGTTGGATTCATCAGCGAGATGGCGCTGATGGGCGCATGGCATGGTTTCAATGCGAGCTGCATCGCCTACGGTCTCTATCACGGCATCTTGCTCGCGTTGTGCGAGGTCTACCAGAAGAAGTCGAAATTCTACAAGAAGCATAAGAAGAAACGTTGGTATAAGATCGGGAGCTGGGCCATCACCATGGTGGCGGTCTTCTTCGGCTTCGCGCTCTTCAGCGGCCAAGTGTATGAAGGATTCTTTGGAGGTGTCCTGTGAACATGAACGAATCGATCGAAAACGAGATCCTCACGCTCATCGAAGAGCTGTGCGGCGATGATGTCATCTGGGACGAACGCGATCTCGACTTGTTCGAGGAAGGGTTGTTCGACTCGTTGCTCGCGATCGAATTCCTGGTCGCGATCGAGGAACGCTTCGGCGTCACCATCGCGCCGACCGAGCTCGAACGTGAAGAGATGAACACGCCTGCGAAGATCCTCGCGCGCATTGGGGAGCGCCTCTAATAGTGAGCACGCCGAACAAGACAGATCGGCCTTTGCAGGGCGCCGCCGAAAAAAGCGCTGGCCAGGCGTGCGATAGCTCCTCGCAGCAAGGCTCGGAGCGCAACCGTGTCATCTTCGGAGGCGTGGGCCTTGGTGTGGTGCTCTTCCTCGTCGTGCTCTGTTGCATTCAGGTCGTGCTGCCCGTGCAGTCCGCGGTCGATCCTGAGAAGGACTATGGCTACGTCTATTCAGGCGCGAAATCCGAAAGCCTCGACTTCGTGCGCGCAGCGAGCACGGATGAGACGGTGCTATTGTTCGGCTCGAGCGAGCTCTCGACGCCGAGCAGTACGATCCCGCAAGTCCCCGCCGAGGTCTTCGGCATGAACGATTACGGCCTCGACCTCATGTACATCGGCGAGGCGTATGACCAGAGCCTCTGGCAGGCTATCGCGGCGGGTGCGTATGGACCGCAGGTCACGAACAAGAAGGTCGTTCTGATCGTATCGCCAACGTGGTTCGAAGACGATGGGCTCGATGCGGAGACCTTCAAGCTGCGCTTTTCCTACGAACTCTATCGCGCGTTCTGTGAAAACGATGCCATCTCCGATTCCAGCAAGGCGTACGTCGCGAAACGCCTTGGAGAGCAGGGTATCGATCCCACCACCGTGGAGGCGGCAGGGCGGACGTCTGCGGTCACCATCTTGAACGATGCGATCCTCGCGGCCATCTCCGACCTGCAGATCAGAAGCGAGCTCGATGACGTGCGTGCTCGCGCGTTCGACCGCGCTGACGGGCAGTTCGCGCCGCTCGATTTCAGCGCGTTGCATGAACAGGCGCTCGCTGATGCGCAGGCGATGTGCACGAACAACGATTGGGGCATGGATGACGCGTTCTATGCGGGCAATATCGAAGGAAGGCTCGATCGTCTGAAGGGCGCGCAAGCGAACGAGACCTTCTCGAATCAAGCCGAATTCCAAGATTTCTCGTTCTTCCTGAAGGTTTGCAAAGAAGCGGGGCTCGAACCGCTCGTCATCGTTTCTCCCGTTCATGGCGAATTCTACGATTGGGTGGGCACGAGCGCGACCGACCGCGCGCGTTGTTACGAGCGCATCAGGGACATCTGCGCGGCGCACGATGTTCCGTGCGAGGACTTCTCCGATAAGGAGTACGAGCAGTATTTCTTGCACGATATCGTGCATTTCGGTTGGACCGGTTGGGTCGCAGTAGAGGAGGCGATCTACGACTATGTCCAAGATCAAGGATAAGCTCGCAATGTTCATCGACCAGCATCCCGTCATCGCGATGCTCGGCCTCGCGCTGGTCGTCTGCATTTGTCTGCTCGTGCTCTTCTGGTTCGTCGTCTTCTCCGGTATCAGCTCGACGGCAGACTTCATCTACGCCCAGTTCTAGGTAGCGTCGTTCGCCGTTGCTGCTCGGCCCATTCCGGCTCCTCGTGTGTGCGGCCATCTTCTTCACGGGTTGGCGCACGATAAGGGCTATAATCAAGGCATGAAGGCGAACAAGAACAAGATCTCGGAAGAACAACGCGCACAGGTGCGCGCTCGCACGAACGCGCGTATCGCTCACGCCTGCAGCTTCTTCGCGCTGGTCATCATCCTCATCGATCTTGCGGCATTCGCAATCGGGCAGGCCGACGAATTCTACACCACCGCTGGCATTATGATCGCCATCGCACTGCTGGCCATCGCGATGCTCAACAATCCCACCACGCTCACGCCGAAGAAGGCGGACGATGCCGCGGAGCTCGATGCGAGTGACGCGACCGCCCCCGTCGACCCGGCTGTGAAGAAATAATCCCCCGCGCCGCTTTCGGGCAAGTTTCCCGTGGCAAACCTTTACGCGTTTGCTATCATGAATCAATCATGTCATTACTGGCCGCTGCACCGTGGTCGCTGCCCATCGCACGCGCACCAAGCACGCGCATTCGCAACACCCCGCGCCCCGACCAGCGTCCATGCGGGAAGGAAAACCGATGTCTCAAGCAAACGATTCATTTGCCCAGATCGAAGAGCACCGCGCCCAGATCGACGCCATCGACAAGCAGTTGGTCGCGCTTCTGAACGAACGCGCAGGTCATTCGCTGGATATTCGCGCGCTGAAGCCCGATGCCAAGATGGGCCTCTTCGACCCCAAGCGCGAGGAAGAGATCTTCACCAAGGTCTGTTCCTATAACGAAGGTCCTCTCTATAACGAGAACCTCAAAGAGATCTACACTGCAATCTTGAAGGTCATGAAAGAGGTCCCGAACCGTGATTAAAGAACTCACCAATCTCCCTAACTATGGCACCAAGACCGACGAGATCACCATCTACGCCGGCCCGTGCTCGGTCGAATCCGAAGAGCAATTCTTCGAGGTCGCGGAATGCATTTCCGATCTAGGTCTTTCCTGGATCCGCGGTGGCGCGTTCAAGCCGCGCACCAATCCGCATTCGTTCCAGGGCCTCGGCGAAGAAGGCCTCAAGATCATGAAGGCCGGCGGCGAGAAGTACGGCCTCAAGACCCTCACCGAGGTCATGGACTCCGCGCATACCGAGCTCGTCCATTCCTACGTGGATGGCCTGCAGGTCGGCGCGCGCAATATGCAGAATTTCTCGCTGCTGAAGAAGATCGGCGAGGTCACAAAGGATTCGCACAAGATGGTCCTTCTGAAGCGCGGCCTTGCGGGCACCATCTCCGAATGGCTCTCGGCCACTGAATACATCACCATGAACGGCAACGATAATGTCGTGCTGTGCGAACGCGGTCTGCGCACGTTCGAGACCACCACGCGCTTCACGCTCGACATCTCGGCGGTGCCGGTCATCCATAAGCAGTCGCTCTTCCCGATCTGCATCGACGTCTCGCACCCCGCGGGCGTGCGCGACCTCGTTCCGTCGCTGTCGTATGCGGCGGTGGCGGCAGGCGCCGACTCGATCATGATCGAAGTGCACCCCAATCCGTCCGAGGCGCTCTCGGACGGCCCGCAGCAGCTCACCCCGGCGCAGTTCCGTGAACTGGTCGAACAGCTGCGCGAGATCGCCGCGGTCTTCGGCAAGAAGATCGTCTAGAGGATCTCGATCTTCCGATCGAGATCTGATTCGACGCTGCGAAGGCTCGATGCGCCTATCCTGGCCCCTTGTTTCGAACACGGCGCGCACTGAAGTGCGCTTGGTCCGAAGGCGGGGTCACTATAGGCACCTCGGGCCTTCTCGCTGACTTGCTACGCCAGCCTGTACGAAATAAGGTACTGGCATGGAATCGATCGTATGATTCAATACCGTCAGTAAGGTATGTTGATAAGGACTTCGTATGCCCATCGATCTTGATACTTTGAACGACGCTCAACGCGAAGCGGTCCTCTGCACGGAAGGCCCGCTGCTCGTCCTCGCAGGCGCGGGCAGCGGCAAGACGCGCGTGCTCACGCACCGCATCGCGCACCTGGTCGAAGACATGGGGGTCGCCCCGTGGCAGATCATGGCCATCACGTTCACGAACAAGGCGGCCGCTGAAATGCGCGAGCGCTTAGGCCAGCTCATCGGCGGGTATGTGCGCGGCATGTGGGTCTCCACGTTTCACAGCATGTGCGTGCGCATCCTGCGCTCCGACTGCGAACGCCTCGGCTTCTCGCAGGGCTTCACCATCTACGACGATCGCGACTCGAAGAGCCTCGTGAAGCAGATCATGGCCGAGCTCAACATCGATCCCAAGCGCTACCCCGAGAACATGATCCGCAACCGCATCTCGAAGGCGAAGAACGAACTTGTGGTGCCCGAGGTGTTCGAAGACCGTTACAAGGACCCCACGGCCCAGGTGGTGGGCAAGGTCTACAAGCGCCTGCAGGAACGCCTGCGCGCGCTCAACGCCTTCGACTTCGACGACCTTCTGCTCTACACGTATCTGCTGCTCAAGAACCATAAAGAGGTGCTCGAGGTCTATCAAGATCGTTTCCGCTACTTGCTCGTGGACGAATACCAGGACACGAATCACGCGCAGTACACGCTCACGCAGCTGCTTGCCGCGAAGCATCGCAATATCATGGTCGTGGGCGACGACGATCAGTCCATCTATTCGTGGCGCGGCGCCGACCTCTCGAACATCCTCGATTTTGAGAAGGATTACCCCGAAGCGCACGTCGTGAAGCTTGAGGAGAACTACCGCTCCACGGGCAACATCCTCGCTGCGGCCAACGCCGTCATCGAGAATAATCTCATGCGCAAGCAGAAGAAGCTCTTCACCTCGCAAGGTAACGGCGAGAAGATCATGGTCTTCACCGCCTCCGATGAACGCGACGAAGGCCGCTGGATCGCGGCTGAGATCGAACACCAGCACGGCAACGGCTTCTCGTACAACCAGATGGCCGTCTTCTACCGCACGAACGCGCAAAGCCGCATGCTCGAAGATATGCTGCTGCGCGCCGGCGTGCCGTATCGCCTGGTCGGAGGCACGCGCTTCTTCGATCGCGCCGAGATCCGCGACGTCATGGCGTATCTCAATCTCGTCGTGAACCCCGCCAACGACGTGGCTGCTCAGCGCATCATCAACGTGCCCAAGCGCGGCATCGGCAACACCACGGTCGAGCATATCCGCACCGTCGCCGAAGTGAACCAGTGCACGTTCATGCAGGCCGCTGAACTATGCATGATAGATGAAGGCCTGCGTCCCGGCACTCGCAAGGCGCTCGCTGAATTCGTGGGCATCATCCACGAAGCGCAGGCGTATTCGGGCGAGCTGCGCAAGGTGGTCGAGATGATCGTCGACAAGGCGGGCATCATCGAGTCCTACCGCAACAACCCTGGCGAAGATTCGCAGAGTCGTATCGAGAATATCCAGGAATTCTTCGGCGTCGTGGACGAATACACCGAAACGCACGAAGATGCCGACGCGCTCTACGAAGCGCCTAAGGTGGGGGAGGACACCTCGTCTTCCGATACGCCGCCCGTGAAGGTCTTCGAGGCGAATTCGCTTTCCGACTTCACGGAATGGGTCACACTGCGCACCGACATGGACACGATGAGCGACGATGGCGCCGCCGTCACCATGATGACCATCCACTCCGCCAAGGGTCTCGAGTTCGATTGCGTCTTCGTGGCGGGCATGGAAGAGTCGCTCTTCCCGCACAGTAATTCCTCGTTCGACCCGCAAGGCCTCGAGGAAGAACGTCGCCTGGCCTATGTCGCCATCACCCGCGCTCGTCAGCGCCTCTATCTCACCAGCGCCCTCACGCGTCAGATCTTCGGCCAGTCGAACGCGAATCCAGTCTCGCGCTTCGTCGGCGAGATCCCGAACGACCTGCGCAAAGCCATCGGCGTCGGCTCGTCGGGCTTTTCCGGCTCAGGCTGGGAGAAGCGCGGCAGCAGACGCGGCATCGCCGGCTCGGGTACCGAGGCAGGGGATGGGCGCGTGTTCGGCCAGTCCAGCTCGTCTGCATCGCGTCCGCGCAACCAGCGCAACGTCGGCAAGAAGGCTGCTGCGTCCATGTCGTTCGCGAAGGGCGATACGGTCGATCACAAGGTGTTCGGCCGCGGCACCATCACCAAGGTGGATGGCGATACGCTGCACGTGAAGTTCGCGCGAAACGGCCAGACGAAGAAGCTGCTCAAGGACTACGCCCCTATCGTCAAGATCTCCTAGCCGCTTTCTCGTGCATTTCGCAGCCGCGCGCGTACGTTCCGCGGTACAATAGCAACGCGAACGCGCGCGCCCGCATGGCGCTCATCTTGTTCGCACGAAGTTCCCAACACGATGAAGGAGCACCATGGCAACTCCCGTTTTGATCGTCGGCCACAAGAACCCCGATAACGATTCCATCGCCGCTGCGGTCGGCTATGCATACCTGAAGAACGAGCTCATGAAGCGCACGCTGGAAGCAGATCCTAGCGCTGATGTGTTCGAGTACATCCCTGCGCGTCTTGGCCCGTTGCCGCAGGAGAGCGAAGCGATCCTGAACGAATTCGCGGTCGCCGAGCCTCAGATCATCAACCATGTGCATGCGCGCATCCAGGACGTCATGACCCCGAATCCCATCGCGCTCACCACCGACGCGACCATGCTCGATGCCGGTCGTCTGCTGCGCAAGCACAACAAGCGCGCCGTGGTCGTGCAGGACGCGGACGGCAAGTATGCTGGCCTCGTTTCGCTGCGCATGATCGCGAACCGCTACGTGTCCGCCATGGATCACTGCGACGGCAGCGAATGCGACCTTGAGAACGCCGCGCAAGACCTCGCATCCTCGCTTTCCCAGCCTGTCACGGAACTCATCGAAGAGGACGTGCTCTTCCTGAACACTGAAGACCTGTTGAAGGATGTGGCGCCGTCCATCCTCATGAGCGAACTGCGCGAAGGCGTGGTCATTGACGAGGAAGGTCGCTGCATCGGCATCGTCACGCGTACGGATGTGGCGAAGCGCCCGAAGCGCAAGGTCATCCTGGTCGATCACAATGAACGCTCCCAAGCAGTCAACGGTATCGACGAAGCCGAAGTGGTCGAGATCATCGACCATCACCGCATCGGTGATGTGTCCACCTCGAACCCGATCCGCTTCCTGAACATGCCGGTCGGTTCTTCGGCAACCATCGTCGCGCTCCAGTTCATCGAGAACGGCGTCGAGATCCCGAAGGGCATCGCCGCAGTGCTGCTCTCAGCCATCATGACCGACACGGTCATCTTGAAGTCGCCCACTGCCACGGCGGTCGATGAAGAGGTCGCCGAGCAACTCGCTGCGATCGTTGGCGAACCGGTGAAGGATTTCGGCATGCGCGTGCTCTCCTCTCGTGGTGGCGACGCCGATCTGCCGATCGAGAAGCTGGTCACGGCGGACTCCAAGGAATTCGTGGTGGGGGACGATACGATCTTGATCGCTCAGCATGAAACGGTCACGCTCGACGTGGTCATGCAGCGCGAAGAGGAGATTCGTAAATTCCTCGCCGACCTGCGCGATAAGAACGATTACGCCTATGTGCTCCTGCTCGTCACCGATATCTTCGAGGAAGGCAGCATGTTCATCGTGGAAGGTCTGCATGGTCAGATCGACCGCGTGTTCGGCATCGATTCTTCCAAGAGTGTTTGGGTGCCCGGCATCCTCTCGCGCAAGAAGCAGGTCGCAGCCCCACTCCTCGAGTCGTAAGAACGGGGAAGTGATCGCAGACCGCTCCCTGAGTTGCAAGAATGGAAGTGGTCGCAGCTCGCTCCTTGGGCTGCAAGAACGGAAGTGGTCGCAACTCGCTCCTTGGGCTGCAAGAGTGGAAGTGGTCGCAGTCTGCTCTGTGAGATATTCAGAACGAAGAGGCAGCATCAGCTGCCTCTTCTGCTGTTTGCCGCTCTTTTTGCAGCGTTTGGGCTAAAAACTGCAAGAGATTTGCGTTCGTATGCACATTTCGATCGATACGAAAGAACGCGACCTGCCCTTTTCTAACCTCGAGGTCTGAAAGGGGGCTATTTTGCTTGAAAATGATGTCAGAACAGCTCTTTTTGTGCATACGAACGCAAATCTCAAGCAAAAAATGCCGATCTTGCTGCAAAACAACGCGACAGGCTGCGAAACTCTGCAAAGTAAAGCAAAACAACGCGAAGCACCGGCAAAACAGCACAAAATAACGCGAGGCACCGCAAAGTGCTCTACATTCCAATGCAGCAGGGCAACACTTTGTATCTTTACTGCGGAACTGCGAAATGAGGCTCAAGGTCGCACGAAATCGAAAAAGAAAAAGCCAGCGGTTTCGCTGGCTTTCTAAATTCTTTTTATTACGTATCTTCGGCGTATTTTCGAGCTTGCCGTGCTACATATCCTCGAGCTTGCCGTGCTTCTCGTAACGCGTCAGACGGCTGATCTTGTTGTCGTCGTCCACGAACACGACGTGCGGAGCATTCGCGGGATCCTTGAATTCTTCGGGAGTCATCTGGCAATAGTTCATGATGATGACCTTGTCGCCCACGGTCACGAGATGTGCCGCTGCGCCGTTCAAGCAGATAACACCGCTTCCTGGCTCACCTGCGATGACGTAGGTTTCCAAGCGATTGCCATTGTTGCAGTCGGAGATGGTTACCAGTTCGTACTCCATGATGCCCGCTGCTTCCATCAGGTCGGAATCGATGGTGATCGAACCCACATAGTCGAGTTCAGCCTGAGTCACGGTCGCGCGGTGGATCTTGCCCTTCAAGACATTGAGCAACATTGTTTCGGTACCTTTCGCCTAATCCCTACTCGAAATCGTACAAATAGTTATCGATCAAACGTGTTGAACCAATATACACCGCGATGGCCACAAGTCCACGCTCGGGCAATGTTTCAACGGGCTGCATATTACCAAGATTCACGACCTCTACATAATCGATTCTGGCAAGCGGCTCTTCTTCGATCGTATCCGTGACCGCCTTCGCGATGGTCGCGGAATCGCGCTCGCCGCCTTCGATCATGTCCTTCGCCTTGAAAATCGCGCGCGACAGGCACAGCGCTGCAGCGCGTTCCTCAGCGGAAAGATAGGTGTTGCGGCTGCTCTTCGCCAGGCCATCGTCCTCGCGAACGATCGGGCAACCCACCACCTCGAGGTTCATGTTCAGATCCGCCACCATGCGCATGATGATGGCCAGCTGCTGCGCATCCTTCTGGCCGAAGAACGCCTTGTCGGGTTGTACGATGTTGAACAGCTTGTTCACGACCGTGCATACCCCGCGGAAATGCCCGGGGCGGCTCGCGCCGCACAGCGTGTCGGTGAGCGTCTCCATCACCACGTAGGTGTTGTAATTCTCGGGATACATCTCCTCGACGCTGGGGTGGAACACCACGTCAACGTCCTTCGATTCAGCGATCCCGGCATCGCGCTCGAGGTCGCGTGGGTAGTTATCGTAATCCTCGTCGGGTCCGAACTGCAGCGGATTGACGAATACGCTGGTCACGACGCGGTCGCATTCCTTGCGCGCCGCCTCCATCAGCGACATGTGCCCCTCGTGCAGCGCACCCATGGTGGGCGTCAGCCCGATCGTGAGGCCCTGTGCCTTCCACTCGCGCACGCGCGCTTTCATCTCGGAAACGGTGGTGATGATCTCCATGTGCTTTCCTTTTCTCTGGAGTCGAATCCCTGTGAAGCTGATCGCTCTCAACTTCCTTGAACCCAGCCCGTGAACGCCCGCATCGTGTCGAGCGAGCAACGGGCCGAGCGAACCTACCTATTAATACAGCTTGTCGAGCACCTCTTCGCCCACGTCCTTGAAGCAATGCTCGGGGGCGGGGAAGGTGCCTTCCTTCACTTCTGCGTCGTAATCCTTGAACGCTTGCGTCATCTGCTCGCCGATGTTGGCGAAGCCCTTCACGAACTTCGGCTTGAAATCGGAGAACAGCGCCAGCATGTCCTGATAGACTAGCACCTGACCATCGCAACCAGGGCCTGCGCCGATGCCGATGGTGGGGATGGAGATGGTCTCGGAGATCTTGCGCGCCAGGTCAGCCGGGATACATTCGAGCACAACAGCGAACGCGCCTGCTTCCTCGATGCGCTTAGCATCCTCGAGGATCTCACGCGCAGCTTCAGCGGACTTGCCCTGCACCTTATGTCCGCCGAACGCATTGATCGACTGCGGCGTGAGGCCCAGGTGAGCGCACACGGGAATGCCCGCGTCCACGATCGCACGGATCTGCTCGCATACCGCCGCGCCGCCTTCCAACTTCACGGCGTTCGCACGACCCTCCTTCATGAGGCGCCCCGCGTTCGTGACCGCATCGTAGACCGATGCCTGGTAGGACATGAACGGCATGTCCGCGATGACGAGCGCGTTCTTCGCGCCGCGCGCCACAGGACGCGTGTGATGGATCATATCTTCCATGGTCACCGAGAGCGTGTCCTCGTAGCCCAAGATCACGTTGCCCAGTGAATCGCCGATCAGAAGCGAGTTCACGCCCGCCTCGTCCATCAGCTTCGCCGTCGAATAGTCGTAACAGGTGAGCATCGAGATCTTCTCGCCGTTGCGCTTCATCTCCTGAAATGTCGCGACCGTGTTCTTCATGTCGACCTTTCCCCTTCGATCAAGTCCGTGCTTCCTATAAAAAAATGCACGTACGTTTCAAACGGATGATACGACGTGCATTCACAGCCTATTTATCCTCTTCAAGAGGAATTGCGCCCATTGTATCAAGTAACGGCCCCTTATGCGCAATATTTTTTGGTCTTTATCTTCACTATCGACAAGACCTATGGATCCGTACGCTCGAACGCGCATCGCATCAGGAAGCTGAACAGGCCATTCGCACCTCGCGCACCCCGCGAACCGCCTGCGATCTTCAACGCCGCATCCGAGCGCACGATCTCGTTGCCGCCCACCTGCGCAAAACGACCGCTCGTACATGGATACACCCGGATGCGTGGCGTTTGACACCTCTGTAGCGCGGTGATAAAGTTCATCTTCGCGTCTCTCGTGAGGTGCTGTTTTTGCGTGCGTAACTGCAGAACGCACACAAAACGAAGTTGTTGGCAAAGAAGAGAAACGAAAAGGAGTTGAGTCTTGCCTACTATCAATCAGTTGGTCCGCAAGGGCCGCCAGAAGTCGGTGGAGAAGAAGAAGACCCCGGCGCTCAAAGGTAACCCGCAAAAGCGTGGCGTTTGCACCCGTGTTTACACCACCACCCCTAAGAAGCCGAATTCCGCACTCCGTAAGGTCTGCCGTGTTCGCTTGGTGAATGGCATGGAAGTCACCGCTTACATCCCAGGTATCGGTCACAACCTCCAGGAGCACTCCATGGTGCTCATCCGTGGTGGTCGTGTTAAGGACCTTCCTGGTGTTCGTTATAAGGTCATTCGCGCTGCGCTCGACTGTGCAGCTGTCGATAACCGCGCTCAGGCTCGCAGCCGCTACGGCGCTAAGAAGCCTAAGAAATAGGCTCGCCCTTAATCATTTGTTCATTCAAACCTCGACAGAGGTTGCTCACTGAAAGGAAGTTATATGCCGCGTCGTGCAGCAGCAGTCCGCCGCGAAGTGCAGCCGGATGCAAAATATAACAACCGTTTGGTCACTCAGCTGATCAATAAGGTTCTACTCGACGGCAAGAAGTCCGTCGCAGAAGGTATCGTCTACGGTGCTTTCGACATCGTCGCTGAAAAGACCGGCCAGGATCCCCTGACCGTCTTCAAGAAGGCGATGGACAATATCCGCCCCACGCTCGAGACCAAGTCCAAGCGTGTCGGTGGTGCTAACTATCAGGTGCCGATGGAGGTCAACTCCCGTCGCTCGACCACGCTCGCCATTCGCTGGCTCGTCGATTTCGCACGCAAGCGCAAGGAGAACACCATGGCGCAGCGTCTCGCGAACGAGATCATCGACGCGTCCGAGAACACCGGCGCAGCCGTGAAGAAGCGCGAAGACACCTACAAGATGGCCGAAGCTAACCGTGCATTCGCACATTATCGCTGGTAGGGGGTTATACGAACATGGCTAAAACGGATCTCGTACATACTCGTAACTTCGGCATCATGGCTCATATCGATGCCGGCAAGACCACCACGACCGAACGTATCCTCTACTACACGGGCAAGAGCCACAAGATCGGTGAGGTTCACGACGGCGCTGCCACCATGGACTGGATGGAGCAGGAGCAGGAACGTGGCGTGACCATCACCTCCGCTGCTACCACGTGCTTCTGGAACTATCCGGAAGGCAAGGAAGGCGGAACGGCCTATCGCTTCCAGATCATCGACACCCCGGGCCACGTCGACTTCACGGCTGAGGTCGAACGCTCCCTGCGCGTTCTCGACGGCACCGTTGCTGTCTTCGACGCGGTCGCAGGCGTTCAGCCGCAGTCCGAGACGGTCTGGCGTCAGGCAGAACGCTATGGCGTTCCTCGTATCGCGTTCATCAACAAATACGACCGCGTTGGCGCCGATTTCCTCCATGCTATCGAAACCATGAAGGATCGTCTGGGCGCTAATGCCGTCGCTGCTCAGCTGCCCATGGGCGCTGAAGAGAACTTCTGGGGCGTCATCGACCTCGTCACCATGACCGCTTGGGACTTCAAGGCTGACGACAAGGGCATGACCTATCCCGAGAAGATGGATGCCATCCCCGATGAATTCGCTGCTCAGGCAGAGGAATATCACCAGATCCTGCTCGAGGCTGCAGCCGACTGTGACGACGATGTCATGGAAAAGGTGCTCATGGAAGAAGAAGTGAGCGTCGAAGAATTAAAGGCTGCCATCCGTAAGGGTGTCATCGCTTGCCAGATCAACCCTGTCTTCGTGGGCTCTGCTTACAAGAACAAGGGCGTTCAGGAACTGCTCGACGCCGTTGTCGACTACCTTCCTTCTCCGATCGACATTCCTCCCATCAAGGGCATCAACCCTGAAACCGATGAAGAGGAAGAGCGTCCAGCCGACCCGAAGGCTCCCTTCTCGTCTTTGGCGTTCAAGATCATGACCGACCCCTATGTCGGCAAGCTCACCTATCTGCGCGTCTATTCCGGCTCGCTCGATTCTGGTTCTTACGCGCTCAACGCGGTCAAGGACAAGAAAGAGCGCATCGGTCGTCTTCTGCAGATGCACTCCAACCAGCGTACCGACGTCGATTCCTGCTCCGCAGGCGACATCGTCGCAGTGGTCGGCCTGAAGGACACCTCTACGGGCGACACGCTCTGCGCTGAAGATGCGCCCATCATCCTCGAGTCCATGGAATTCGCCGACCCGGTCATCGACATCGCGGTCGAGCCGAAGACCAAGGCTGAACAGGACAAGATGTCCATGGCGCTCCAGAAGCTCGCTGAAGAGGATCCGACGTTCCGCGTTTCCACCAACCATGAAACCGGTCAGACCATCATCGCAGGCATGGGCGAGCTCCACCTCGAGATCATCGTCGACCGTCTACTTCGCGAATTCAAGGTCGAAGCGAACGTCGGTAAGCCCCAGGTCGCCTATCGTGAACGTCCGGGCAAGGAAGTCATGGGCGCTGAAGGCAAGTTCGTTCGCCAGTCCGGTGGTCGTGGTCAGTACGGTCATGCGGTCATCAACATGTATCCGCAGGAGCCGGGCAAGGGCTACGAATTCGAGAACAAGATCGTCGGCGGTGTCGTTCCCAAGGAATACATCCCCTCGGTCGACAAGGGCATCCAGGAAGCGCTCAACTCCGGTGTTCTGGCTGGCTATCCTGTCGAGGACGTTCGCGTCGAGCTCATCGACGGTTCCTACCACGAAGTCGACTCCTCTGAAGCCGCCTTCAAGGTCGCAGGTTCCATGGCTATCAAGGACGCGCTCAAGAAGTCCAATCCGGTCATTCTCGAGCCGGTCATGAGCGTCGAGGTCGAAACTCCTGAAGAGTACACCGGTTTCGTCATGGGCGATATCCCGTCCCGTCGTGGCCTGATCCAGGGACAGGAAAAGCGCGGCAACGCACTCGTCGTCACCGCTAAGGTCCCGCTGAGCGAGATGTTCGGTTATGCGACCGACCTACGCTCTGGCACCCAGGGTCGTGCGATGTACACCATGCAGTTCGACTCGTACGAGCCCGTTCCCAAGAACGTCGCAGACGAGATTATCAGCAAGGCCGGTGGCAATGCGTAAGCCCGCACGGGCAACACGTATCCACCTATATTGGAGGTAAGTTAAGTGGCTAAAGAAAGTATTCGCATCCGCTTGAAGGGTTACGACCACGAGATCGTAGATCAGTCTACGCGCCTCATCGTCGATACCGCGCAGAAGACGGGTGCCAAGGTTTCCGGTCCTATTCCACTGCCGACCGAGCGCAATCTCTATTGCGTCATCAAAGGCCCGCACGTGAATAAGGACTCTCGTGAACAGTTCGAGATGCGCACGCACAAGCGCCTCATCGACATCCTCGATCCGACCCCTTCCACGGTCGATTCCTTGATGCGTCTCGATCTTCCTGCTGGCGTCGACATCGAGATCAAGCTGTAGGGAGTGATATTTCATGATTAATGCTATCTACGGAACCAAGGTCGGCATGACCCAGCTCTTCGACGAAGACGGCAAGGTCATCCCCGTCACCGTCATCGAGGCAGCCCCTAACACGGTCTGCCAGATCAAGACCACCGACACCGACGGCTACGAGGCTGTTCAGCTCGGTTTCGGCACCATCAAGGAAAAGCACCTGAACAAGCCCATGACCGGTCACTTCGCCAAGCATGGCGTCGAGCCGACCCGTCACCTGCGCGAGGTCCGCGTGGACTCCGCTGCAGAGCATGAACTGGGCGAGAAGGTCACCGTCGCGAACTTCGCAGAAGTGAAGAAGGTCGACGTCACCGGCACCTCGAAGGGTAAAGGCTTCGCGGGCGTCATGCGTCGTTACAACTTCGGTGGCGGCCCTGGCGGACACGGTGCTCATTTCCATCGTGCTCCCGGTTCGATCGGTCAGTGCGCAAGTCCCTCTCGCGTCTTCAAAGGCGTTCGCCTTCCGGGCCACATGGGTTGCGACACCATCACCACTAAGAATCTTGAAGTTGTTCGTGTTGACGAAGATATGAACCTCATCTTGCTGAAGGGCGCAGTGCCTGGTGGCAAGAATGGCGTCGTTCGCATTCGTATGGCTTAGTCTACGAAGGAGTTTGTACATTATGACTACTATTGATGTTAAGAACACGAGCGGCAAGAAGGCTGGTAGTGCTGAACTTGCTGCTACGGTTTTTGAGATCGAGCCGAACATGCACGCCATGCATGAGGTCGTTCGTTCTCAGCGCGCTGCACGTCGTGCAGGCACCCACAACACCTTGACCCGTGGTCAGGTTCGTGGTGGCGGCAAGAAGCCTTGGCGCCAGAAGGGCACCGGTCGTGCTCGTCAGGGTACCATCCGTGCTCCTCAATGGGCAGGCGGCGGTACCGTCTTCGGCCCGCACCCGCGCTCCTATGCGTTCAAGGTGCCTTCCAAGGTCATCAAGCTCGCGATGCGCTCTGCGCTCTCCGCGAAGCTGGCCGATGGTGAACTGGTCGTCGTCGATTCCTTCAAGTTCGACAAGCCGTCCACCAAGGAAGCAGCTGCCATGCTCGCGAAGCTCGGTCTCGACGGCAAGCGCATCACGCTCGTGCTCGAGGACGACAACGTGAACGCATACCTGTCGTTCCGCAACCTTCCTCAGGTTCGCGTCATCGCAGCAACCGAAGTCAACACCTACGACTTCATCGACAACAAGGCGCTCGTTCTCACCAGCGCAACGCTCCAGCACATCGAGGAGGTGCTTGCATAATGAAGGATCCACGCGAGGTAATCATCCGTCCTATCATTACGGAACACTCCTACGACATGATGGACGAGAATGTCTATACGTTCGAAGTCGCTAAGGACGCTAACAAGGTCGAGATCGGCCAGGCTATCGAAGAGATCTTCGACGTGAAGGTGATCAAAGTGAACACCTTGAACGTCAAGCCGAAGCCCAAGCGCGTTCGCTATCATGTTGGCCCTACCCGTACCTGGAAGAAGGCCATGGTCACGCTGGCAGAAGGCGACTCCATCGAGATCTTCGCTCAGTAATCGAGCCCTCGATACATAACGCACCTGGTACGTGTCTCATATACGGGCACCGAATATGTGTCTCGAACGTAGGCACTAGGGATGCGCCTTAGATACAGGCACTAGTATGTATCTCAGATGCAGACACCTTGTACGTACCTCATACGCAGATACCAGGTACGAGAATCGAACCCCTTGTCGGTCGCATCCGACAAGGGGTTTCTTTTTTCCTTTGTTCAGTTTCACCGTGTTTTATATGGGACATAGAGCAGCCGACCATCATCGGCGGTTTTCTTTTGTCCGGCTTCAACTTGATCCCGTGTGCTCGGTCCAGCAGGTTCTTGCACGAGATCGAATGAAAATTGCAAGAGATCTTCGTTTGTACGCACATCAAAGCCCTAGAACATCAAAAGTTGTGCATACGAACGAAAATTTGAAGCAAAGAATGAGTGAAAATGCGCAAAGTCAGCCCTATTTGGCCTCAAAGCGTGCATACTATCGCAAATCTCTTGCATTTTTTGGCGAATTCAGTGCAAAACGCCAGCTCGTACATCATCTTTCGCATCCTGGCTCGCATTTTCATCGGATAGCGTGAGTGCGGATCGTATGTGCTCGCATGATGCTCTTGCGCGAATCGTACTACAGCATCCTATAATGTGGTCAGATAACGCTTCGATCAAGGAAGACCATCATGCTGCACGATATCGCGCCCGCTGCATACGACAACGAGTTCTCATTTCCCGAGGCGAGACCTGAAGATAAGCTCATCATCTATCGCGGCAAGACCGTGCTTGCGTTCGTGGAAGATGATGTCATGCGCGCACCTACGTTCGCGGATTTCGGCCTCGACCCTCGTGTGGATTGTCGAACCGGATTGCAACACGATCCTCTCCAAGATCATGAAGATCCCGAAGTTCTTCTTGCGCATGAAGATCCTATCGCGCGTGATACGGCGGACGATCAGCGCGTTCTGCTCGCTCATGAAGACCCTCGAGCGCAAGAGGCGGGGGATGGCCCGCGCGTTTTGCTCGCGCACGAGGATCCGGTCGCGCACGAAAACGATGCCGCACCAAAAGCTGAACGTCTCAAACCTTACGTCTATCTATTCACGGTCGGAGAGGACCGTTACTTCATGGTCGATCTCCCTGCGGCGCTGGTCGATCGCGTGGTGAGCGAACCAGGCTGGGAGTTCATTCCGCTGCAGAAGATGGTCGATCACCAGCCTAAGCAAGTGCGTTTCGCGCTCATGGTCGGCCATGAATACTGGAATTGGTACGAGTCGTCTCAGTACTGCGGCCGTTGTGGCGCGAAGACCGAGCACGACACTGTTGAACGCATGATGCGCTGCCCTGAATGCGGCCTCATGATCTTCCCGAAGGTGTTCCCAGCTGTCATCGTTGCCATCACGCGACCCGATGGCAAGGTGCTCGCGACCCGATACGCGGGTCGTCCTTACGCGAACTACGCCCTGGTAGCGGGCTATTGTGAGATAGGGGAGACGGTCGAGCAGACCGTGCATCGCGAGGTGATGGAAGAGGTCGGTCTGCGCGTGAAGAACCTGCGCTACTATAAGAGCCAGCCTTGGCCGGATTCGAGCTCGCTGCTGTTCGGGTTCTTTTGCGAACTGGATGGATCGCCGGATATCGTGCTCGACGAACACGAGCTTTCAGTGGCGGAGTGGGTCGATCGCGACCAGTTGCTCACTGACAACGACCACTCTCTCACACGCGAGATGATGGGCGTTCTGCGCGAGCATCGCGAAACGGATTACTGCATCACACAAGCTTGAGCGAACTACTTCGAGCGCACCACTTCGAGCGCCCCGCTCGCGATCGGCTGCGAACACGGAAAGCCGATCGAGCCGCTGCGTCTAGAACGTTTTGCGCGCCTTTGGTCTCAGCTCGTCTTCCAGCGCTTCTTCGCCGCCAACGATCTCGTTCAACTCGGTCGTGATCGCATCTTGGCGCATGTGGTTGTAGAGCAGCCTCAGCTCACCCAGGATCTCGTCGGCATTGTCGGTCGCGCTGCGCATGGCCACCTGCCGCGCCACCTGTTCGCCCGCCGCAGAATTGATGAGCATGTAGTACACGTATCCCGACAGATATTCAGGCAGCATGCGCTCGAGCACGTATTCGCGATTCGGTTCGTATTCGATTCGGCCCATCAGGTGTTTCAAGCGCGGGTCTCTGTCGCTGATGCCACCCCGTCCGAAATGCACGTGGTGCGGATCGAAGGCGGCCATGTCGATGGGCATCAAGCGCCACTCGACCGGTATCTGCGTGAGCGCACCGCGGTGGTGGTTGTAGATCGCGAACACCTCGTCGATCGTGTTTCCGAGATAGGATTCGACCAGATAGTCGGCGATGCCGTCAGCCTGCTCGACCGTGGGCGATGCCGATTGATCGATGAACGCCTGCACGGGCGTGTAGCCTTTGTATTTGAAGAAGTTCACGGCGACCTTGCCGCACAGGATCAACTCGAAATGCTTGCCTTCCTTCTGGCAGGTGCGAATGCGCTGCTCAGCGAGGCGCAGCACATCGTTGTTGAAGTGCCCGCAAAGCCCGCGGTCGGACGCGATCACGATGATGAGCGTGTTCTTCACCTCGTCATGCGGCGTGGCGAGCGGCACCGGTTCGGCGTATTCATCAGCCATGTTCGTGAGCATCTCGCGCATGAAGCGCGCGTAGGGTTCGGCGCGATGCACGCGCCGCTGAGCACGAAAGATCTTCGTGCGCGCGACCATCTCCATGGTCGACGTGATCTTGCGCGTCGAGTCGACCGAAGCGATTCGCCGAGATATGTCATGCAGTGTCGCCATATCCCCCTCAAGCTGTACCCCTGCATGACTTAGAGTAGCAAAAATCCGCGCCCGCGTACGGAAGGTGGCCTACTTGTCATCAATATTCTGCTATCGTTCAAAGCGTGGCCGCGACTCGTTCGATACGATGAAGCTTCGCATCGCGAATGGTGCCACGCGAACGACGGATCGAACACGAGCATGAAAGGGGATCAGTATGAACATCACCTGGGATGAAGAGCATTACGAGAACAACTTCTCGTTCGTTCACGAATACGGTGAAGAGGTCCTCGATCTGCTCGATGCTGAACCGGGTGCGCGCGTGCTCGACCTGGGCTGCGGTAACGGTGTGCTCACCAAGGCGCTCGAGGCGCGCGGGTATCGCGCGCAGGGCCTCGACGATTCCGCGGAGATGATCGCGGGTGCTAAGGCCGCCTATCCCGATCTGCCCTTCACGCAGGCGAACGCCATCGATTTCACGCTGGACGAGCCGGTCGACGCGATCTTCTCGAACGCCGTGCTCCACTGGATCGGCAAGGAGGATCAGCCTGCGGTGCTCGCATCGGTCGCCCGCGCGCTCGTGTCGGGCGGTCAGTTCGTCTTCGAATGCGGCGGTTTCGGCAACGCGCATCTTATTCATAGCGCGCTCGCAGAAGCGTTCGCCAAGCGCGGTCTTTCCTATCGCGTTCCGCAGTATTTCCCGACCATCGGCGAATACGCCACGATGCTGGAAGCTGCGGGTTTCAGGGTCGCGTTCGCGACGCTCTTCGACCGTTTCACACCGCTTTCCGGTGACGACGGCCTTGCCGATTGGATCCGCACGTTCCAGCAGAGCGCGTTCGCTGGCATAGATGATGCAGCCCGTGAAGAGATCATCCGCGAAGCGGTCGAGTCGGTGCGCGCGCAGCTCTTCGTCGACGGCGTTTGGTACGCCGACTACGTGCGCTTGCGCATGAAAGCCATCAAGGCTGAAGGGTAGGGGTCTCATGTCTGACGAATCGAACCAGCCCCACGACGTTTCGCACCCGAGTCCACGGTCGCACGATGCGAAGCCTTACACGCTCAAGCCGGTCATCACGCCACTGCCGTCGCAGCAAGTGCGATCGGATGCGGAGCAACGAACTGTTGCAACGAACGAAGGAGAATTCACGGAAAAGAGGCCCGCAGAAGAGACGCCGCCGAAGAAGGGGTTTGCGGGGAATACGACCACTCGTTCCGTGAGGGAACCGCAGTTTCGCGACATCACCGAAGACGACGACGGCTATCATCCCTACGCGGATGCCCCCGACACTCGCCCGCTCTTCGAAGAGAACCCCTGGGATTGATGGCGTTGGGCGAGCGGATATTGATTTGATGCGGTGTGGCAAGCGAGGTAATGACCAGGCATGATGCCGAATGAACGATTCATCTCGCATGTAACACCTGATGATCATGACGCTATCGTGCGCGATACCGAAAGGCATAGGCTGATCGGCTAAAAGCGGATTTCGGGCAAAAAATCACGTTCTTATGCGGTATTTCGATATATTGGTAGCCGAAAAGTTGGTCGGTCAGCCAGATATCAAGCGAGATATTGCAAAACACCAGTTCAGCAATCTATCACTTGTGCCAAGAAAAGTTAAGAACGAAAATTAATGCCAAATAACGCGATCGAGCCGTTTTGAAGAAGAAGACCAAGCAAGATGCTCCTAGATCCTACAGTAGGCGAGCAGCTGTAGGAGCATGCCCCTCCCCACGTTCGTTCAAGACCATTCACCGTGGCGTTCGTTCGTAAAAAAGATTTCCTTGAAACTCCCACTCAACACTCGTATACTTTTCATTTGCGTCTGACTCTGTATGGATACACCCGGACGCGTGGAAACTCGGAATCGTCGGTTTCTTTCTCCCAAAAGGAACCTTGGCGGTGATGGAGTCCACACAGGAAAAGAGGGTTGAGCAATTCGGCTCATCCCGTAGAAAGGAAAAAAATGGGAGTAAAACAGTACAAGCCCACGAGCCCCGGCAGGCGCTTCCAGACTGTTTCCGATTTTGCTGACATCACCAGCACTACTCCGGAAAAGTCTCTGCTGCGTCCTCTGCCTAAGAAGGCTGGCCGTAACAACAACGGTCGAATCACCACCCGCCATCAGGGTGGCGGCGTCAAGCGCCGTTATCGCGTGATCGATTTCAAGCGCAACAAGGACGGTATCCCCGCCAAGGTCGCGACCATCGAATACGATCCGAACCGCTCCGCTCGCATCGCGCTGCTCCACTATGCAGACGGCGAGAAGCGCTACATCCTTCATCCTCGTGGTTTGAACGTTGGAGACACCATCATCTCCGGCACCGAAGCAGACATCAAGCCCGGCAATGCACTGCCGCTCTCTGCTATCCCGGTAGGTACGCTCGTCCATGCGGTCGAGCTTCAGCCAGGCCGTGGCGCCGCGCTCGCTCGCAGCGCTGGCACCAGCATCCAGCTCATGGGTAAGGAAGGCGACTACGCTATCCTGCGCATGCCTTCCTCTGAAATGCGTCGCGTTCTCGTCACCTGCCGCGCAACCGTCGGCGAAGTCGGCAACGCAGAGCATGGCAACATCAAGATCGGTAAAGCGGGCCGTAACCGCTGGAAGGGCATCCGCCCCAGCGTTCGTGGTACGGTCATGAACCCGGTCGACCATCCCCACGGTGGTGGTGAAGGTAAGAACAAGTCCTCTGGTCGTCACCCGGTCACTCCTTGGGGCGTTCCTACCAAGGGTCATCGCACGCGCAACCCCAAGAAGGCTTCGAGCCGCCTGATCATCCGTCGTCGCAAGAAGTAGCGCTTAGGTTTTAGGAGAAACATTGAGTAGAAGTTTGAAAAAGGGCCCCTACGTTGAGCCGCGTCTGCTTGATCGCATCGTTGCGATGAACGAAGCAGGCGAAAAGCACGTCATCAAGACCTGGTCCCGTTCTTCCACCATCTTCCCTGAAATGGTTGGTCACACCATTGCAGTGCACGATGGTCGCAAGCACGTACCTGTTTATGTAACCGAATCCATGGTCGGTCACAAGCTCGGAGAATTCGCTCCGACTCGTACCTTCCGCGGTCACGACAAATAAGAAAGGGTGAAACATGGAAGCTAGAGCAGTAACTCGCTACGTACGCGTTTCACCTCGTAAAGCACGCATCGTGCTCGACCAGATTCGCGGCAAGAACGTTGTCAAGGCACAGGAGATCCTGCGCTTCACCAACCGCGCCGTAGCAGAGATCATCGAAAAGACCCTGAACTCCGCTGTCGCAAACGCAGCTCAGAAGGGTCTCACCAATCCCGATAGGCTCGTCGTCGCTGCATGCTATGCAGATGAAGGCCCCACCATGAAGCGCATTCGTCCGCGCGCGAAGGGTTCCGCATCTCGCATCCGTAAGCGCACCAGCCACATCACCATCATCGTATCTAACGGAGAGGAGGCATAGTATGGGTCAGAAAGTTAGCCCTACCGGCTTCCGCCTCGGTATCACGGAAGACTGGCGCAGCCGCTGGTATTCAGATAAAGACTATGCGAAAAACCTTGAGAATGACCTGGCCATCCGCAAGTTCTTGGACAAGCAGCTGGCACACGCTGCCGTATCTCGCGTAGAGATCGAGCGCGCTGGCGACAAGATCAAGGTCATCATCACCACGTCTCGTCCTGGCGTGGTCATCGGCAAGAAGGGTGCAGAGGTCGACGCGCTTCGCAAGAAGCTCAACCAGATCGCTAACGGCACCGTTTCGGTCGAGGTCATCGAAGTCAAGCGTCCGGAACTCGACGCTGTGCTCATCGCTCAGTCCGTCGCAGAGCAGCTCGAGAATCGTGTCGCATTCCGTCGCGCTATGCGCAAGGCGGTCCAGTCCGCAATGAAGAGCGGCGCTAAAGGCATCCGTATCCAGTGCTCCGGTCGTCTCGGTGGCGCTGAGATGAGCCGCCGCGAGTGGTATCGCGAAGGCCGCGTGCCGCTGCACACCCTCCGCGCCAAGATCGACTACGGTTTCGCTACCGCAGCTACCACCATGGGTTCGATCGGCGTTCAGGTATGGGTCTATCACGGTGAAGTTCTTCCTGGTCAGAAGGCTCCTCAGCCTGCTCTGGAAGGTTCATCTCGTCCAAATCGCGGCCGTCGTCGCAACAACGACAGGGGTGATAAATAATGTTAGTACCAAAGCGCGTCAAGCATCGTAAGGTACAGCGTGGTTCGATGAAGGGTAACGCCAAGGGCGGCACCCAGCTCAACTTCGGCAAGTGGGGCATCCAGGCGCTCGATCGCCACTGGATCACCAACCGCCAGATCGAGGCTGCTCGTATCGCGATGACCCGTCGTATGAACCGTACCGGTAACGTATGGATCACCATCTTCCCGGACAAGCCCATCACCAAGAAGCCCGCTGAGACCCGCATGGGTAAGGGTAAAGGTAACCCTGAAGGTTGGGTAGCGGTCGTGAAGCCTGGTCGTATCATGTTCGAGATCGACGGTGTCGATGAAGAGACCGCACGTGATGCACTCCGCCTCGCGATCAACAAGTTGCCCATCAAGTGCAAGATCGTTCAGCGTGAAGAAGGGCAGGAATAAATGAAAGCAGTAGAGATCCGCGCACTTTCGGCTGACGATCTGCAGTCGAAGCTCAAAGAAGCGCGCGCAGAGCTTTTCAATCTGCGTTTCCAGATGGCAACGGGCCAGCTCGACAACACTGCCCGTGTCAAGGAAGTCAAGAAGGACATCGCTCGCATCCAAACCGAGATGCGCGCCCGTGAGATGAGCGCATAGCTCACGCGAACTGTAAGAAAGGTAGAGAATAATGGCTGAAGAACGCAATTCTCGTAAAGTTCGCCAGGGCGTAGTTGTAAGCGCATCTGGTGACAAAACGTGTGTTGTAGAGATCACCGAACGTAAGCCCCATCCGGTCTACGGCAAGATGGTGAACAGCACCAAGAAGCTCCACGCTCATGACGAGAACAACGACGCAGGCGTAGGAGACGTTGTAACCGTTATGGAGACCCGTCCTCTGTCCAAGATGAAGCGCTGGCGTCTCCTTGAGATCGTAGAGAAGGCTAAGTAGTAACCCCGCGTTACTACTTGGCTATATCGAAAGGGTAAGCACATGATTCAAATGCAGAGCATGCTTTCCGTTGCCGATAACTCCGGCGCCCGTAAGGTGCAGTGCATCAAGGTCCTCGGTGGCTCGAAGCGCCGCTATGCTGGCCTCGGTGACGTTATCGTTTGCAGCGTCAAGGAAGCGATGCCGAATGGCAATATCAAAAAAGGCGAAGTCGTACGTTGCGTCGTCGTTCGCGTAAAGAAGGAAGTTCGCCGCAACGATGGCAGCTACATCAAGTTCGACCAGAACGCAGCTGTGGTCATCGACGCGAACGGTGCTCCTCGTGGCACCCGTATCTTCGGTCCGGTCGCACGCGAGCTCCGCGATAAGAAGTACATGAAGATCGTGTCTTTGGCACCGGAAACGCTGTAAGGGGGTTAAGGACATGACTAAGATGAACATCAAGAAGGGCGACCGCGTCAAGGTTCTCACTGGTAAGGATGCTGGCGCAGAAGGCGTCGTTCTGGAAGCCTTCCCGCAGAAGCAGCGCGTTTCCGTCGAGAAGGTGAACGTGGTCAAGAAGCACCTTCGCCCGACTCAGGCGAATCCTTCCGGCGGCATCTCCGAGATGGAGGCTCCGATCCACGTCTCCAACGTGCAGATCGTCTGCCCCTCTTGCAAGAAGCCCACGCGCATCAATACGCGTCGTGAAGATGGTAAGAAGGTTCGAGTCTGCAACAAGTGTGGCGCAGACATCGACTAGAAGTTCCGAATGCACTTCTTCTTGCTGCTAACTTCAGGCTCTTCGTTGGACGAAGCCAACTCGGCCTGAAGACCCGGCAATAAGAAGCACCGCGAAACTTCTTACTATGGTGAATTCTTTTGATCAGAATTCACGAACAGTCGCCCTCCGATAGGAGAGCGGATCATGGCCCTCAAGGAGATCTTGAGGGACGCAGGGTCGGAAATCCTGCGTTTAATTCATCGAAGAAAGGTAAGCACACTATGGCTACTCCTCGTTTGAAGGAAAAGTACAACAAAGAGGTCAAGGACCAGCTCTTCAAAGAACTCGGCTTGACCAACGTCAATCAGGTTCCCCGTCTCGAGAAGATCGTGGTGAACATGGGCGTGGGCCGCGCAGCGGGCGATTCCAAGCTGCTCGACGGCGCACTGGCGGACCTTCGTGTCATCACTGGTCAGCAGCCCATGATCACGCGCGCTAAGAAGTCCATCGCAGGCTTCCATCTGCGTGAAGGTCAGGCGATCGGCGCTAAGGTTACTCTCCGTGGCGATCGTATGTGGGAGTTCTTCGACCGCCTCATGTCCACCGCGCTTCCGCGCGTGCGCGACTTCCGTGGTCTGAATCCGAACAGCTTCGATGGCCGTGGAAATTACACCATGGGTCTGAACGAGCAGCTCATCTTCCCTGAAATCGAGTACGATAAGGTGGACCATACGCGTGGTATGGACATCACGTTCGTCACTACGTCCGACAACAACGAGGGCGCCAAGGCACTTCTGGATGCTTTGGGCTTTCCTTTTAAGAAGAACGCCTAAACTCATCAAGAGTTGGTAATAAGAAAGAAGGGTTTGAATGGCTAAGAAATCGATGATCGCCAAGTCAAAGCGAGTACCGAAGTATTCGACAAGGCATCACAACCGTTGCAGCCGTTGTGGCCGTCCTCATGGCTACTATCGCAAGTTCGGTTTGTGCCGTATCTGTCTTCGTCAGCTCGCCAACAGGGGCGAACTTCCCGGCGTGACCAAAGCTTCCTGGTAAGAGTCGAAGAGGAAACTACGTCACGTTATGAGTGTCGAGAGTCAAGGCGTAGCCACTAAGGGTGTCTGCGAACCGGCTTTTCGTCTCATCACGAACAAAGGAGAAAACAAACAATGAGCATGAACGATCCCATTGCAGATATGCTTACGCGTGTGCGTAACGCCAATTCTGCAGGCAAGCTCACGGTATCCATGCCGTCTTCCAAGAAGCTTGTCGAAATCGCCCGCATCATGCAAGAAGAGGGCTACATCATCGGCTACGAAGTGGAAAGTGCTTCCCCGCGCGACATCTTGACCATCGAGCTCAAGTACGGCGAGAAGAAGGCACGCACCATCCGTGGCATCAAGCGCATCTCCAAGCCAGGTCTGCGCATCTATGCAGGCAAGGATGAACTGCCTCGCGTTCTCGGTGGCTTGGGCACTGCGATCATTTCAACGAGCAAAGGCGTTATGGCTGACCGCGACGCACGCAAGAACGGCGTCGGCGGCGAAGTCATTGCGTACATCTGGTAAGAGGGGAGGAATACAGTGTCACGTATTGGTAAAATGCCCATCGCTATTCCTTCCGGCGTAGAAGTGAAGGTCGACGGTCAGACCGTCACCGTGAAGGGTCCTAAGGGTGAACTTACCCGCACCTTCAACGATATGATGAAGATCACGGTCGATGGCGACCAGGTCATCGTCGAGCGTCCTGACGATTCTCGCGAAGCCAAGAGCTTCCATGGTCTCACCCGTACGCTCATCGCGAACATGGTCCACGGTGTTTCCGAGGGTTACTCGAAGAAGCTCGTCCTCGTCGGCGTCGGTTATCGTGCCGCGCTCAAGGGCAAGGATCTCGAGATCCAGCTCGGCTTCTCTCACCCGGTCATCGTCGAGGCTCCCGAGAACATCAGCTTCGAGGTTCCCAGCCAGACCGAGATCGTCGTCAACGGCATCAGCAAAGAGCAGGTCGGCCAGGTCGCGGCAGACATCCGCAAGTGGCGCAAGCCTGAACCCTACAAGGGCAAGGGTATCCGCTACGAAGGCGAGTACGTACGTCGCAAGCTTGGTAAAGCTGCTAAGTCCGAGTAATAGACGCATAAGCTAGGAGAATTACTATGAAGAAGCTTCAAAAGAAACAAGCCGGCTTGCGTCGCCGCCACACCCGTGTTCGCGGCAAGATCTCCGGCACGGCAGAGCGCCCTCGTCTTTGCATCACCCGTTCTAACTCGAACATGTACGCTCAGGTCATCGACGACGTTACAGGTAAGACCATCTGTGCTCTTTCGACCCTGGGTCCCGATTTCAAGAAGACCGGCAAGACCGGTGCGACCGTCGAAGGCGCATCCGAGCTCGGTAAGTTGATCGGCAAGAAGGCACAGAAGAAGGGCGTCACGGAGGTCGTGTTCGACCGCGGTGGCAACCTCTATCATGGTCGCATTCAGGCGGTCGCCGATGGCGCTCGCGAAGCAGGCCTGAAGTTCTAAGAGAGGGAAACGTAAATGGCTCGTAAACAAGAAAACAAGACAGACGTTCCTGAGCTTGAAGAACGTGTTGTCTATATCAATCGTGTATCCAAGGTCGTGAAGGGCGGTCGTCGTTTCGCCCTCACCGCATTGGTCGTCGTGGGCGACGGCAATGGTCGCGTCGGCGTTGGCATGGGCAAGTCCCAGGAAGTGCCCATCGCGATCCGCAAGGGCATCGAAGACGCAAAGAAGAACATGTTTACCGTTCCTCTGACGCCCGAGAAGACCCTTCCTCACGAGATCCTCGGTATCTATGGCGCAGGCAAGGTCCTCCTGAAGCCGGCTGCTCCTGGTACTGGTGTTATCGCTGGTGGCCCGGTTCGTGCAGTCCTTGAACTCGCAGGCGTCACCGACGTTCTCACCAAGTCCCTTGGTACCGACAATGCTATGAACATCGTCAAGGCGGTCGCTGCAGGCCTGCAGGAGATGCAGGATCCTGAAGAAGTCGCCAAGCGTCGTGGCATGTCCGTTGCAGAAATCTATGGTCGGAAGGAGAAGAACTAATGGCGAACGCTAAGAAGACTCTCCGCGTCACTCAGGTCAAGAGCGCGATCGGCAAGAAGTACGATCAGGGTCGCACTCTCAAAGCTCTTGGTCTTGGCAAGATCGGTCGCACGGTAGAGCAGGTCGACAATCCCTGCGTGCGAGGCATGATCTTCAAGGTCAAGCATCTCGTCGAAGTCGAAGAGATCAAGGCTAAATAACGTGTTGAGGTCGGCTCGTTTCATGCGTGCCGACCTTCTGCATTCTTTCAAGTCCGCCGACTGCGAGCTGTCGGCCTCCGCGAAATCGCGGAGATAGCGAAAAAAAAGGAGAACGAAATCAATGGAACTCAAAGATCTGAAACCAGCAGAAGGCTCTAAGCGCAACCGTAAGCGCGTCGGTCGTGGTCCTGCGTCCGGTAACGGCAAGACCGCTGGTCGTGGTATGAATGGTCAGAAATCCCGTGCTGGTGGCGGCAAGGGTGCAGGCTTCGAGGGCGGTCAGACCCCGCTCGCACGTCGTTTGCCGAAGCTGCCCGGTTTCCGCAACTTCAATCGCGTCGAGTACGTTCCGGTGAACGTCTCTCGCCTTGAAGAGAAGTTCAAGGCTGGCGATCTGGTCGATGGCGATACGCTCTATGCAGCAGGTATCGTGAAGGATCCCGACGCTCCTATCAAGGTGCTCGGCGACGGCGAGATCACCAAGGCTCTCACCGTCCGTGTCGATAAGGTCTCTGCTTCTGCACGTACTAAGATCGAAGCAGTTGGAGGAAAGGTAGAGGCGTTTTGCTAAATTCGCTGATCCAAGCGTTCAAGGTTCCCGAGCTCAGGAATAAGATCCTGTTCACGCTCGGCATCTTGGCGCTCTATCGTTTAGGCGCCTATATTCCTGTCCCGGGCATCCCGTTCCACGCGTTCGCGGACGCGTTCTCTGAACAGGGTGTCGGCATGGCGATGCTGGACCTCTTCACCGGCGGCGCTCTGTCGAACTTCTCGGTGTTCGCACTCGGCATCATGCCCTATATCACCGCATCCATCATCATGCAGCTGATGCAGGGCGTCATCCCGGCGGTCGGCCGCTGGGCGCGCGAGGGCGAAACGGGCAAGAGGCGCATCACTCAGGTCACGCGTTATCTCACGCTCGGTCTGGGTCTCATCAACGCCATCGGCTATCTGCTGCTGTTCAAGTCGGCATCCTATGGCATCGTGTTCAGCCCTGAAGTGCCTGCGTTCTTGAGCGACTTCTTGGTCGTCTTCACGTTGGTGGTCGGTACGACCATCATCATGTGGATGGGCGAGCTCATCACGCAGCGTGGTGTGGGTAACGGCATGTCGCTCATCATCTTCACCTCGATCGTGGTTTCCGTTCCTTCGGCTATCTTCTCCTCGATCAATCTTCAGTCCGATCTGGGCATGGGCATCGCCATCACGGCGTTCATCCTCATCATCGTGCTGCTCAGCATCCCGGCGATCATCTTCGTCGAGCGCGCGCAGCGCCGTATCCCGGTCAGCTACGCTAAGCGCGTGCAGGGTCGTAAGATGATGGGTGGTCAGAGCTCGTATCTGCCGCTGAAGATCAACGCGGCGGGTGTTATCCCGATCATCTTCGCAAGTTGTTTGATCTACTTCCCGGCACAGCTCGCAGCGCTGTTCAACATCGACTGGCTCAATGCGGTGTCGAACGCCATCTCTGCTGGTCCGGTCAACTGGATCATGACCGCGTTGCTCATCGTGTTCTTCGCGTACTTCTACACGTCGATCGTGTTCAATCCGCAAGACACGGCAGAGAACCTGCAGAAGCAGGGTGGCTTCATCCCGGGCATCCGCCCGGGCGCGAACACCGTGCAGTACATCAAGAACGTGCTTCGTCGCGTCACGCTGCCTGGTGCGATCTTCATCGCCATCATCGCGGTCGTGCCTTCGATCTTCTTCTTCTTCACCAACAACACGCTCATCCAGGCGTTCGGTGGCACGTCGATCCTCATCATGATCGGTGTTGCGCTCGATACCATGAGCAAGATCGAATCGCAGCTCAAGATGTACAACTACGACGGCTTCTTCAAGTAACCGCACGTCGTAGGGCTGAAAAGGAAGCTTTAGAATCTCGACCCTTCTTCATCTGTTCTTACGAATGTGTGGAGAAGGGTCATTTCATGAAGTGCTTTCGCTAGAATATGACCAACGATTGAAAGGACTACGTAATGAATATCGTTTTGTTGGGTGCTCCTGGTGCAGGTAAAGGTACTCAGGCCGCCAAGCTGGTCGACAAGTTCGGCTTCGCTCACATCTCCACGGGCGACATCCTTCGTGCTGCAGTGAAGAATCAGACTCCGCTGGGCATCGAAGCGAAGAAGTACATGGACGCGGGCGATCTCGTTCCCGACGAACTGGTCATCGGCCTCGTGAAGGAACGCCTCAAGGACGACGACACCAATGCGGGCTTCATCCTCGACGGCTTCCCGCGCACGTCCGCCCAGGCGGTCGCGCTCTCTTCCGAGCTCACCGAACTCAACCGCCCGCTCGATGCAGCGCTGCTCGTTGACGTGGACAAGGAGGTCATCATCGGCCGTCTTACCTCTCGTCGTACCTGCCGCGATTGCGGTTTCATCGGCACCGATGCGGACGCAACGTGCCCGAAGTGCGGTGGCGAGATGTATCAGCGCGACGACGATAACGAGGCTACGGTGCGCAATCGTCTCGACGTGTACGAGAACTCCACGGCTCCGCTCATCGACTACTATCGCGGAAGCGGCCTGCTCGTCGAGATCGACGGCGACCAGGATCCCGACGTCGTCTTCACCGAGGTCCAGAAGGCTTTGAATCTCTAAGATCGGTTAGCAACGAACGAAGGCCAGACGCGCGCGAACGGACTCAGGTTCCGGTGTCGCTTCGGTCGAGCTAACTTCGCTAAAGCGAAGTGGATCTCTCCCTCGCTTTGGCCAAGTCACCTGAGTTCCGCTCACGCACACCTGACCTTCGTTCGTGTGCAGGGCCCTCATGTACGACTCAATGAAACACCGTCTCATCCAGTGGGGCGGTGTTCTTCTTTTCGCTTCTGTTTCGCAGGCGCTTCTTTTACAATTAGTTCTCATGGACGTGAAATATCACATGAACAAGCACCAGGAGACGCTCGGCAAAGCTGCCAAGCTCGTGCGCAATCTGCTCATCATCCTGGTGGTCGCGTTCTTCCTCGAGATCTCGTTGTTCAACGCGAACCATTGGCGCTCGGCAGGCTACGAGACCTTTTCGCTCGACGATGAGCTCTCGTTCACCGAGACCAAGGGCGAGTCGTATCGCATCACGGCAGGCAATCACGTCTTCGAGATTCACGACCTGAACAAGGAAGTGAAGAACATCCACATCGAGTTCGACCAGGCGCAACCCGCGCAGGTCGTTCCGATCCAGATCAATTTCACGGATTCAGCGCACCAGTCCTATTTCTACGACACGGATTTCACGGCGGGCATTCCGCTGGTGGATGTGGCTACCAATAATTGGCAGAGCCAGTACGTCTATCTCGAGACGACCGGGTACGTGGACGATCTGCGCATCGATTTCGGCGATGACGAGACGCTCTATCCGTTGGTGCTGAAGTCGCTCACCATCAACGCGCCTGAGCCATTCTTCTTCAACAATCTGCGATTCTTGGTCGTGCTGGGCATCTTGCTGCTCATCTATTGCTTCCGTCCGAAATCCGCCATCTATCGCATCTTCATCGTCAAGCATCAACGAAAGGCGAAAGCCGGCATCATCGCGACGATGGTGGTCGAGATCATGCTGGTCTCGAGCTTCCTGCTGATGGGGTCGAATCTCGTTGGTGTCGCTACCGCGAACTACAATGCGGGTTCGTGGGATGGCAAGTCGCCGGTCACGTTCTTCGAGGCTGGTGGCGACAACGCTCAGCAGTATGCCGAGCTTGCGAAAGCGATGACGCGCGGCGAGCTCTATCTTGAAGAGGAACCGCCTGAGTGGTTGGTCGAGATGGACAACCCCTACGACAAGAGCGCGCGCGACGAATTCCAGAAGGCCACCGGCGAAGAGGTGCTCTTCGACGTCGCTTACTACGACGGGCACTACTATGTCTACTTCGGCGTGCTGCCCGTGCTCGTCTTCTACTTGCCGTTCTACCTCATAACAGGGGCGAATTTCCCCACAGCTATCGGCGTGCTCATCTGTTGCATCCTCTTCATCGCAGGCTGCACGGCGCTGCTGCATCGCTTCGCGCGCTTCCATTTCAAGCGCGTCAGCCTCGGTCTCTTCCTGTTGCTGCAGATCCCGCTCGTGTTCTGTTCGGGCATGCTCTACCTCGCGAAGTTCCCGACGTTCTATTCGCTGCCCATCATCATGGCGCTCGCACTGGTGGTGTGGGGGCTCTACTTCTGGATGCGCGGCCGTACGAGCGAACGAGCAGGGAAGTGGTACCTGGCTGGATCGCTGTGCATGGCGCTCGTGGTGGCGTGCCGCCCGCAGTTCCTCGTCTTCTCGCTGCTGGCGTTCCCGCTGTTCTGGCGCAAGTTCATCACGACGCGCTACATCACCACGCGAAAGGGCATTCGCGAATTCGCGTGTCTTGTCGCGCCGTACGCTATCGTCGCGATCGGCATCATGGGCTACAACTACGCGCGTTTCGGATCGCCTACGAACTTCGGCGCGAACTACAACCTCACGCTGAACGACATGACGCAGCGCGGCACGGTGTTCGGTCGTTTCTTCCCGGCGCTGTTCGCCTACTTCCTGCAGACGCCCTCCACCGATGGCGTCTTCCCGTGGCTCTTGCCCGCGCCCTTCGCCACCACCTACGTCGGTCAGACCGTCAAAGAGGTCACGTTCGGTGGCATCTTCCTGTGCCTGCCGATCTTGTGGGTGCTCTTCTTCGCGAAGCGCCTCCTGAGCTTCCGTGTGCAGCAGCGCTCAACGCGCACGGTGGCTGGCGTCATCCTGCTCATGATCGTGGCGGGATTCGTGGTCGCGCTCATGGATGCGCAGATGGCAGGCATCCTGCAGCGCTATTATGCCGACTTCAGCTTCCTGTTCCTGGCGGCGGTCGTGCTCTTGTGTTTCATCGCCAACGAGGCGATCGACCAGCACAGCGCCATGTACAAGGTGTGCCAGCACGTGCTCATGGTGCTGGTAGCCATCAGCCTCGCGTATTCGGCGCTCATGTGCTTCGTGCCCGAGACCGGCTGGCTTTCCGAGGTCTATCCCTGGGCCTATCAGAACATCGTCGAGATGGTCGTCTTCTGGGCATAACCCCTCGCATTTGCGGGTTCTAGAGCCTAGGTAGGGGTATGATCCGCTTGCGCAGCCGCGGTTGGTCGCTGCTCTTCGTCAACCGTAAGCGAGCAGCTGTAGGAGCATGCCCCTACCTAGGCTCTAGAACTTCGAGAAAGCGATCAGAATTCCATCGTATCGCTATTGAAATCGGGGCTTTTCATTCGCGTGAAAAATGAAGTTCAGCGTGCTGCCCCTTTTACCGAATTGATGAGGATATGCCAAGAACACCCTCGGATTGTCACGTGTTCGTTGCTACAATGGAAAAGCGTATTTCACGCAGCCTAAGTTGAGAGGAGAGGTATGTCACAGTTGACCGAAATTCGCTGGCATGCACGCGCTGGTCAAGGCGCGGTAACGGCAGCGAAGCTCGTTGCGGATACGGCGATGCTGCAGGGCAACTATATCCAGGCGATGCCCGAATATGGTCCCGAGCGTACTGGTGCGCCGCTGAAAGCGTACACCCGTATTTCCAGCGATCCCATCGAAGTCCATAACAACATCTTGAATCCGGACATCGTCATCGTCTTGGACGACACGTTGCTCGATTCCACCGACGTCATGGAGGGTATGCACGATGATGGTATCATCATCTTCAACACCACCATGACCCCTGCCGAAGCACGCGCAGCAGTGAACGCTCCTGCTTCCATGAAGGTCGCGACCGTCGATGCAACGGGTATCGCGCTCGCCACCATCAAGAAGGATATGCCGAATACTCCTATCGTTGGCGCTCTCGCTAAGGTTGCTGGTCTGTTCCCGATCGATCTGGTCAAGGAACGTTTGATCCTCACCTTCGGTAAGAAGTTCAGCCAAGAGATGATCGACGCGAACCTCGAGTCCGCCGATCGTGCTTACGAGGAGGTGCAGGAATAATGGCAGAGAATCTCACGGGTACCGCAGGGTTCGACTACGACGGCTTCGATAACTGGAAGCTCTCTGATTATCCTACGGGTTATGTTTGCCCCGAGCCGGGCACGTCCGTTAACTGCTACACCGGCGGTTGGCGCTCCATGCGTCCTATCTGGGATGCTGAAGCTTGCACCAACTGCATGCTGTGCTGGGTCTATTGTCCCGACTCATCTATCGAAGTCAAAGATGGCGAAATGACCGGTATCGACCTGTTCCACTGCAAGGGCTGCGGCGTTTGCGTAAACGAATGCAAGTTCGATGCGCTCACGCTCATCTCCGAAGCTGAAGCACAGGCACAAGACAAGGAAGGGGAGTAAACATGGCTGGTAATAAGTTCTCCGCAACCGGCAACCAGATGGTCGCCGAGGCTATCCGCCAGGCAAAGCCCGACGTCATGGCTGCCTATCCCATCACTCCTCAGACCACCATCGTCGAAACCTACGATAAGTTCGTAGCAGACGGTCGCGTTCATACCGAGTATGTTCCGGTCGAGTCCGAGCACTCCGCGCTCTCCGCTTGCATCGGTGCTTCCGCAGCAGGTGCACGCGTTGCTACCGCTACCAGCTCGCAGGGCCTCGCGTACATGTGGGAGGAACTCCACATCGCAGCAGGCATGCGCTGCCCGATCGTCATGGCGAACGCCAATCGTGCGATTTCCGCTCCTATCAACATCCATGGCGACCACTCCGACATCATGGGCGCACGCGACAGCGGCTGGGTCATGATGTTCGCAGAGACCGCTCAGGAAGCATACGACAACACCATCGTCGCGTTCCGTGTCGCTGAAGACCCCAACGTTCTGCTGCCGGTCCTCACCTCGCTCGATGGCTTCGTCACCACGCATGCTATGGACGTATGCGTCATGGAAGAGGATGAAACGGTCGAGAAGTTCGTCGGCAACTACGAGCCGAAGTATCCGCTGCTCGATACCGAACATCCCGTCGGTCACGGCATGTTCGCGACCCTCGGTCCCGACTACATGAAGCAGAAGCGCATCGAACGTGCTGCGCTCGATAACGCGATGGACGCGATCGAGAAGCACGGTAAGGAATGGGAGAAGATCACGGGTCGCCCGTTCGACATCGTCGATACGTGGGGCTGCGAAGACGCAGACTACATCGTCGTTTGCCTCGGCTCCAACGCTGGCAACGTCCGCTTCGAAGCACGCAAGCTTCGCGAGCAGGGCAAGAAGGTCGGCGTCGTTCGTCCGCGCATCTTCCGTCCGTTCCCGGCGAAGCAGGTCGCAGAGGCTTGCAAGAATGCCAAGGGCATCGCGGTCATCGACCGTAGCGATTCGTTCGGTTCGCCTTCCGCGCCGCTCGCGCTCGAAGTGCGCAACGCGCTCTACAAGGCAGGCCTGAACATTCCGGTTTCCGACTACATCGCAGGTCTTGGCGGTGCTGATATCACCCTCGCGCAGATCGAGCAGGTCTACACCGAGCTCGAGCAGGGCGGTACCGACACCATCACTTACCTGGGTATCGAAGAATAAGAAAGGGGCACGAAATGGCTAATATCAAAGAATTATCTGCTCGCCCCGATGAACTGGCTCCTGGCCATCGTCTGTGCGGCGGTTGCGGTGCATCCATGGCTGTCCGCCAGGTGCTCATGGGCTCCAACGACTACGATGTCGTGTGCGCCAGCGCTACGGGCTGCTTGGAAGTTTCCACCACCATCTATCCCGATAACGCATGGAACGTTCCGTTCATCCATAATGCATTCGCGAATGCAGGCGCTACCATCTCTGGTGTCGAGGCTGCTTATCGCGGTCTTCAGCGTGCAGGCAAGATCCCTGCCGATCGCAAGATCAAGTTCGTCGCATTCGGTGGTGACGGTGGCACCTACGACATCGGTCTGCAGTCGCTCTCCGGCGCTATGGAGCGCGGTCACGACATCGTCTACGTCTGCTACGACAACGGTGCTTACATGAACACCGGTATCCAGCGTTCCTCCGCTACGCCGAAGGGCGCATGGGCTACCACCTCTGAAGTCGGTAAGGTCGAGCAGGGCAAGAAGGAGATTCGTAAGGATCTCACGTCCATCATCGCTGCTCACGGTGTGCCCTACGTTGCTCAGGCAACGGTCGGCAACTGGCGCGACCTGGTCAACAAGGCTGAGAAGGCCATCGCTGTTGACGGTCCTGCATTCCTCAATATCCTCGCTCCGTGCCCGCGCGGCTGGCGTATCGATTCCGGCGACACCGCCGAGATCTGCCGCCTCGCAGTGAACTCCAAGTTCTGGCCGCTGTTCGAGGTCGAGAATGGTGTCTGGAAGCTCACCCCGGTTCGTGAAAAGAACGTCATCCCGGTGGCGGACTTCCTGAAGCCTCAGGGTCGCTTCAAGCATCTCTTCAAGCCTGGTAACGAGCACCTCCTCGAAGAGATCCAGAACGATATCGACAACTACTGGAAGTATCTGGAAGGTCGCGTGGAAGGTTCCAAGGACCTCACCAGCCCGATCGAGTAGTTCTTCTGGTGGCGCTCGAATCGCTTTCGAGTAGATCATCGAACGAAAAAGACCCGCATCGTGCGGGTCTTTTTTTGCGTGTTTGAGCGCGTCGGAGCGCGATATATGAAGCTTAGAGCTCGACGACGGTCTTCTCGCCCTTAGCAGCGATGACAGCCTTCGTGAAGAAGATCTCGTACACGACGACGTTCTCGCCGAAGCCCATCAAGAGCTTTTCGAAACCAGGACGCTTCTCGATGAGGGAATCCTTGATCTCGTCGATCGACCAATCGCTCTTGGAGACAGTGGCGTTTTGAACGCGTACGACCGGGCCAGGACCCTGCGGGATGGTGGTGAATGCAACGGTGTCGTTCGCCTCGAATTCCTTCACCTTGCGAGAAAGGGAAGAAGTGGGGAAGATAACGACGTTGCGCTTCTCGTCGAAGAAGATATCCATGATGCGCACGTTCGGTTCATCGCCAACGGATGTTGCGAGCGCGATGAGCGACGTGTCCTTCAATACTTCAGCAAGCTGTTCTTTCGGTTCCATGAGTTCTCCTAACCTCAAGTGATGTTTCGCTTACTCAAATGGTAGCACCGCATCTGCGCACCTGTTCACAACAGTACAGCAACAAAACAGCGAAGGCTCTTTCAGGTGAGCGCCTAGCCAGGCCCCCAAGGCTCGCGAGACAGCGTCGCTTCGGTCGAGCTAACTTCGCTCCGCGAAGTGGATCTCTACCTCGCTTTGGCTCAGTCTCGCTGTGCCTTGAGCGCTCAGCTATGCGCTCGACGAGAGGAGCATTCCTTTTGAGCGCGAGGATATTGACTGGTGCGCGCGATGCGCTATAGTTTGATGAAGTAAAACGAAATAAGATCTTCAGGGCAGGGTGAAATTCCCGACCGGCGGTGAAAGTCCGCGAGCTGCGTTGGAACTCCAACAATGCTGATTCGGTGCAATTCCGAAACCGACAGTACAGTCTGGATGGAAGAAGATGAGCGTACGTTGCTATGCTGCTTGTGCCCTGGAAACATGCGTTCCAGGGTTTTTTGTTGCTGCTTCGTACGCGCGAACGTCACCTTCTTGTGTCGTTGCTCTGAGGATGCGAACTCATGTGGATCGAGAGTTCGACAAGAAAAGAGCATGAGACGAGGAGGTGTTTTGTTTGATGACAACGTTCGATGCGCACAGCGCTGGTACTATCCAAGATGACGAACGCACGCAAGCTGCGAATTACGCGATTGGTACGGACGAGCATTACATGGCGCGCGCGCTCGAGTTGGCCCAGCGTGGCGCGGGGTGGACGAGCCCGAACCCCATGGTCGGCGCGGTCGTCGTGAAGGATGGGCGCATCATCGGCGAAGGCTGGCACACGGCTTACGGCAAGCTCCATGCAGAACGCGAGGCGCTGGCGAACTGCGGTGAAGATCCTGCCGGCGCGACTATCTATGTGACGCTCGAGCCGTGCTGTCATTGGGGCAAGACGCCACCGTGCACCGAGGCGATCATCGAAGCGAAGCTCGCGCGCGTGGTGGTGGGCGCGCCGGACCCGAATCCGCTCGTTGCAGGCAACGGCTTCGCGGTGTTGCGCGAAGCAGGCATCGAAGTGACCGAGAACGTGCTGCTCGATGAGTGCCGCGATCTCAACCGCGTATTCTTCCACTACATCCAAACCAAGATGCCGCTCGTCATCGTGAAGTACGCCATGACGCTCGACGGCAAGATCGCCACACGAACAGGTGCTTCGCGCTGGATCACTTCCGACATCGCGCGTGCGAAGGTGCACGAGGATCGCCATCGTTTCGCTGCCATCATGGTCGGTATCGGGACGGTCATCTCGGACGACCCTGAGCTCACGAGTCGTATTCCCGATCGCAAGACCAAGAACCCATTGCGCGTCATCATCGATTCCGCGGCGCGCATCCCGCTCCATTCCAAGATCGTGCTCTCCGCACATGAAGTTCCTACCATCATCGCGGTAGCCGATCGCGCTGACGCGACGAAGATCGCCGCGCTCGAACAGGCTGGCTGCGAAGTCTTCATCACACAGGGCGAATCGGTCGATCTCGAGGCGGTGTTCGCACACCTGGGCGCCGAACACCAGATCGACTCGGTCATGGTAGAAGGTGGCGCAACGCTTTTGTGGTCGCTCTTCTCGCAAGGGCTGGTCGATCGCGTGCAAGCCTACATCGCTCCGAAGATCTTCGGTGGCGAGAACGCACCCACGCCGGTGCAAGGCTTCGGTGTCGCACTGCCTGACCGCGCGATCCAATGTTGCGACCCGAAGTTCACGCAGCTTGGGCGAGATATTCTCATCGAATGCGAGGTGAAGTCATGTTCACAGGAATAGTCGAGGCAGTGGGCACGGTGAAAGCCCTGCGCAAGGGCGTGCACAGCGCCATCATCACCATCGAGGCGCCGCAGATCCTGGACGACGTGAAGCTGGGAGATAGCATCGCTGTGAATGGCGTGTGCCTTACCGTCACGTCGTTCACTGCCCGCACGTTCGACGCCGATATTATGCACGAGACGCTCGATCGTTCCGATCTGGGCAAGCTGCATGTGGGCAGTAAGGTGAACGTCGAGCGCGCGATGGCGGCGAACGGACGCTTCGGTGGCCACATCGTGTCGGGACATATCGACGGCGTAGGTACTATCACGCGCATCGAAACTGACGATAATGCCGTGTGGTTCACGATTCGCGCGAGCAAGGACATCCTTCGTCACGTCATCTTGAAGGGCTCGATCACCATTGATGGCATCAGCTTGACTGTGGCGCGCGTCGCGGACGATTCGTTCAGCGTGTCGGTCATTCCGCATACGCGCGCGCAGACCAACCTCGCCACCAAGCGCGTGGGCGACGAGGTCAACCTTGAGACCGACGTCATCGGTAAGTACGTCGATCATCTGCTCGCGTACGGGACTGCGGGCGCACCGCCTCCGCAAGGTATGACCGATCCCGCGCATGCGGCGCAGTATTCGCCTGCATCGACCGGCATCTCGAAGGAATTCCTGTTCATGAATGGGTTCTAGCGGCAAGCGACGTGAAACGGGCCATTCAACGGACATCAAGCGAAACGATCCAGCTCAACGCTGGAGTCACGAAGAAGGAGAGTACATGTTCGAATTCAACACCATAGAAGAGGCGCTCGACGATCTGCGCGCCGGCAAGGTGATCCTCTGCACCGACGACCCTGATCGCGAGAACGAGGGCGACTTCATCTGCGCGGCCGAGTTCGCCACCACCGAAAACGTGAATTTCATGGCGGTGCACGGCCGCGGCCTCATCTGCATGCCGATGAGCATCGATTTGTGCAAGAAGCTGCAGTTCCCGCAGATGGTCATCGAGAATACCGACAATCACGAGACAGCGTTCACGGTCTCGATCGACCACGTCGACACCACCACGGGCATCTCGGCCGAAGAGCGCGGCCTTACGGCACGCAAAGTGGTCGACCCGGATGCGCGTCCGACCGATTTTCGCAGGCCAGGGCATATGTTCCCCCTCATGGCGAAACCGAACGGCGTGCTCGAGCGCAACGGTCACACCGAAGCGACGGTCGACCTGATGCGTCTGGCAGGCCTTTCAGAATGCGGCCTGTGCTGCGAGATCATGCGCGAGGACGGCACGATGATGCGCACACCCGAACTGATCGAACTCGCCAAGAAGTTCGATCTGAAGTTCATCAGCATCAAGGCGCTGCAGGAATATCGCAAGAAGAACGAGAACCACGTGACCGAGATCGCGAACACCAAGATGCCCACCAAGCACGGCGAATTCCGTGCGCGCGTCTTCGTGAACAAGCTGAACAGCGAGCATCACGTGGCGCTGGTGAAGGGTGATATCGGCGATGGGGAAGACGTGCTCGTGCGCGTGCATTCCGAGTGTCTGACCGGCGATGCGTTCGGTTCGATGCGCTGCGATTGCGGCGACCAGCTGGCTCAAGCCATGCGCCAGGTGGAGGCTGAGGGCCGCGGCGTGGTGCTCTACATGCGTCAGGAAGGGCGTGGCATCGGGCTCGTGAACAAGCTGCGCGCCTACGAGCTACAGGACATGGGCATGGATACGCTCGAGGCGAATCTGGCGCTGGGCTTCGAAGGTGACATGCGCGAATACTACATCGGCGCGCAGATCTTGCGCAGTCTCGGCGTGAAGACGATGCGCCTGCTCACGAATAACCCCGATAAGGTCTATCAGCTGAAGGACTTCGGGCTCGAGATCGTCGAGCGCGTGCCCATCCAGATCGAGGCGACCGACCACGACCGCTTCTACTTGAAGACCAAGCAGGAGAAGATGGGCCATCTGCTCAGCGTTAACTAGCAACAAAAGAACGATTCGAATCGATATTCAAACGAAAGGAAACCACATGAACACCCTTGAAGGAAACCTCATCGCACAGGATTTGAAGATCGGCATCGTCGGCGCACGTTTCAACGAATTCATCACGTCGAAGCTGATCAGTGGTGCCATGGATGCGCTCGTGCGTCACAACGTGAAGGAAGAGAACGTCGATCTGGCGTGGGTGCCGGGCGCGTTCGAGATTCCGCTCATCGCGAAGAAGATGGCTGATAGCGGCAAGTACGATGCGGTCATCTGCTTGGGCGCGGTAATTCGCGGTGCGACCTCGCATTACGATCTTGTATGCAACGAGGCAGCGAAGGGCATCGCGCACGTTTCGCTCGAGAGTGGCGTGCCAGTCATGTTTGGCATCGTCACCACCGACACCATCGAGCAGGCCATCGAGCGCGCCGGCACGAAGGCGGGCAACAAGGGCTTCGATTGTGCGACTGGTGCTATCGAGATGGTTAACCTTATTAATTCGATCTCTCGATCGAATTAATAACTCGATGCTGAGGTTGAAGCTGATTCGATATTTGGCATTCTGCACTTACCTTCGCGTACCGAAGTACGCTCAGCCGTGCATCAAGCCAACTATTCGTATCAGCTTCAACCTCGCTGACTTTACCAATCCTGTATTTCGATCAAGGATTCGTTCAGGGGCGTGAGGACGAGAGCGACTTGGCCAAAGCAAGAGAGAGATCCACTTCGCGTAAGCGAAGTTAGCTCGACCGCAGCGACGCCGGAGCTCGAGCCTTACACCCCCGAACGAATCACGTTAGAATGAATCTATGAGCAAAGGCACGATATTCTTCGACTTCGACGGGACGCTTCACGACAGCATGAAGCTCTACGGCCCTGCGCTGCGCACAGCATATGCGTGGCTGGTCGATGAAGGCGTGGTGGAACCGCGCGATCTGCCTGATGCCGAGATCTGCCGCTGGCTCGGTTGGCAGGTCGAGGACATGTGGACCACCTTCGTTCCGGGTATCGCGGATGACACGTGGCGCACCGCTTCCAAGATCGTGGCGGATGAGATGGAACGCCTGCTGCACGAAGGCAAGGGCGCGCTCTTCGATGGCACGCGCGAGATGCTCGAGCAGCTTGTGGCTGAAGGCTACCAGATCGCGTTCCTCTCGAATTGCGGTCGTTCATACTGCGATGAATACCTGCGCGTGTTCGGTATTGATCATCTTTTCGATGCCACCTATTGCGCGGCGGAATTCGACTTCATCCCGAAGTGGCAGATATATCAGCAGGTCGCAGACCAGCTTGCTCGCCCGCACATCATGGTGGGGGATCGTTTCCACGATATGGAGGTCGCCTCGAAAGCGGGCATTTCTTCTATCGGGTGCATGTTCGGATATGGCGCGCCTGAAGAGCTCGACATCGCAACGGTGCGTGCGCAAGCGCCCGATCAGATTCCCGCGCTCGTCGAATCGCTCATAACTAGCTAACGGATCATTCGCAGGCGCATCGCTCGCGGCCGCACTATATACCATCGCCCAAGCGCAACGGAAAGAGGACGCTATGGAATACCGCATCGATCGCAAGTCAGGAAACGAGCTTTCTATCCTCGGGTTCGGTTGCATGCGCTTCCCGACCACACGCCCAGGCAAGATCGACATGCTGCGCACGGAATTGCTCGTGCTCGAGGCTATCGCTGATGGCATCAACTATTTCGACACAGCCTATCTCTATAGCGGCAGCGAAGAGGCGCTCGGGCAGATCCTCGCAAAGAACGGTCTGCGCGAACAGGTCTATCTCGCTTCGAAGTTGCCGCATGTGAACTGCAAGTTGCTCGAAGATATCGAGCGCTGCTTCAAGACCACCTGCGATCGTCTTCAGACCGATCATGTCGACTACTATCTTATTCACAACGTGGTCAGCCTCGACCAATGGACGCGCCTGCTCGAATTCGGTATCGAGGATTGGATCGCTGAGAAGAAGCGTACGGGCGCCATCTGTCAGATCGGCTTCTCGTTTCATGGTTCGCAGCCGGAATTCATGAAGCTCATCGACGCGTACGACTGGGATTTCTGCCAGATCCAGTACAACTACGCCAACGAGAACTATCAGGCGGGACGCGCGGGGTTGGAATATGCCGCCAGCAAAGGGCTGCCGGTCATCATCATGGAGCCGCTGCTGGGTGGCCGCTTGATCGATCGCTTGCCCGAAAAGGCAAAGAAGCTCGTGGCGGAGCGCGCCGGCGAAGAAAAGTCCGAAACGCAAGCTGCCGTCGAGCTCGCGCTTCGGTGGCTGTGGGATCAGCCCGAAGTGACCGTGGTGCTCTCGGGCATGAGCACCGAAGATCAGCTTCAAGAGAACATCGCGATGGCCGATGGGGCAGTGCCCGGTTGCTTCACTGAACGCGAGCGAAAGACGCTCGATCAGGTGCTTGCGCTGTTCAACGAGAGTTTTCGCGTGCCCTGCACCGGCTGCAACTACTGCATGCCGTGTCCCGTGGGCATCAACATCCCAGGTATGTTCACGGCCTACAACACGTCGTATTCAGTGAATTGGTACACGGGCGTGATGAACTACTTCATGTGCGCGGGCGCGCTCGGCACGCATCCGCATTACGCGAGCGACTGCATCGAGTGCGGCGCGTGCGCGAAGAAATGCCCGCAACATATCGCGATCCCCGAAGAACTCAAGCACGTGCGGCGCCGTCTGCAACCGCCCGCCACCAAGAAGATCATGGAGATCGTCAGCAAGATGCGCCTCTAAATCATTCCGATGACGGAATGATTATTCATCCGCAGCACTACCAAAACTATTCCGAAAACGGAACGATTTTGCATTCGCAATACCACTAAAACTATTCCCCTTTCGGAATAGTTTTAGTTCCTATCGCTCTATAATCATTGTTTTGCAAGGAACCTTGATATTTTGGCAGGAAATTGCGTTCGTATTGACAACGCAGGCTTAGCAGAAAGGCATTTCCGCGGGTGACGCATGAGCAGTCTTTTTTCCTGCAGCAAAGCGGAATAAGCATGAGGGACAAATGCCTGGTCGCACATGCATGGTGAGAGAATTGCGTCAATACGAACGCAATTCTCTGCCAGAAAAGAGACGGCATTCGCTGGAGGAGCGATTCGCGCGCATCGAATCATCAAGTCGAACGATCCAGTGCGCGTGTAGGGATCTTGAGCCACGCGTCCTAACGCGCAGCAAGCTCTCAGCTCAAGCACCTAGCGCACGCACTGATAGTTGTAGCGTGGGGCGAGGCGGATATAGGGAGCGTCTTCAGGAACGGATGCGCCGCGATAGAAGAAGCCGAGATCGGCCAGTTCGCGCGCGTTCGCTTCGTAATCGTCCGCTGAAGTCTGGTTGTAGGCGCGCTGCTCCTCGGATATCGGGCCCTTCACCTTGGCGGGAACGCCCAACACCAGCGATCCATCGGGCACCTGCATGCCTTTCGGTACCACCGAACCTGCGCCGATCACGCATTCCTTGCCCACCACCGCGCCGTCCAGCACGACCGATCCCATGCCAACGATGGTATTGTCGCCGATGGTCGCACAATGCACGATCGCATTATGACCGACCGTCACGTTGTCGCCGATCGTGCACGGTAGATCGAAATCGACATGCAGCACGCAGTTCTCCTGGATGTTGCTGTTCTTGCCGACCGTGATGGGCGCACGATCGCCGCGCATCACCACGCCAGGGAATACGGAAGATTTCGCGCCGATGGTCACGTCGCCCAGAAGCGTGCAGTTCTTCGCAATGTAGCAGGTTGGATCGAGCTTGACGTTATCGAGTTTCATCGCATGTTCTTCTTTCGATCGTGACGACTGAGTGTTTGGGTTTGTAAGGCTTCGAAATGACTCGTTGCTTCGATTATTGTTCGAGCAGCTTTTCAACGGCTGCCAGCTTCACGCAGGTCACGAACACCTTCATGGCCTGGTCGAGCTCCTCGAGCGGCGGCAGGGTAGGGGCGATGCGGATGTTGGAGTCCGTCGGATCGTTCTTGTAGGGGTAGGTCGCGCCTGCGCCCGTCATGGTAACGCCTGCGTCCTTCGCCAGCGCCACGATGCGCTTCGCGGTGCCTTCCGGCGCGTCGAAGGAGATGAAGTAGCCGCCGCGCGGATCGCTCCACGAACCGCAGCCCGTTCCCTCAAGTCCGTCGCTGAGCGTCTTCAGCACCAGCTCGAACTTCGGGCGGATGATGGCCGCATGCTTGGCCATGTGCGCCGCGATGCCGTCGGCATCCTTCAGGAATGCGACGTGACGCAACTGGTTGATCTTGTCGTGACCGATGGTCTGCACGCCCATGCGAGCCTTGATGTCGGCGATGTTCTCGGGGCTGGCCGCCATAGCTGCGACGCCCGCGCCCGGCAGGGTCACCTTCGAGGTCGAGCCGAACTTGAAGTAGCGGTTCGGGTTGCCCGCCTCAGCGCACGCCTCGGCGATGTCGAGCAGCTGATCCTGTTCAGCTGCGTCGTCGTACAGGTGATGCACGGTGTATGCGTTATCCCAGAAGATGCGGAAATCGTCAGCTGCGGTCGGCATGGAAGCCAGCGCGCGAACGACCTCATCGGAATAGGTCACGCCGCCAGGGTTGGAATACTTCGGCACGCACCAGATGCCCTTCACGCTCGCGTCGTTGGCCACCAGATCGCGCACCACGTCCATGTCGGGGCCGTCCTCGGTCATCGGGACGGGGATCATCTTGATGCCGAACGCTTCGGTCACGCCGAAGTGGCGGTCGTAGCCAGGAACAGGGCAGAGGAACTTCACTTCGTCCAGTTCGCTCCACGGCGTCGCGCCCAGCGTGCCGAACACCCAGCAACGCATCACGGTGTCGTACATGATGTTCAGGCTCGAGTTGCCGAACACGATCACGTTCTCCGGCTCGTCGTCCAGCATGGATGCCATCAGCGCTTTCGCCTCGGGAATGCCATCGAGGATGCCGTAATTGCGCAGGTCGGTGCCGTCTTCATCGACGCACGCGGATTCCGAGGAAATGACATCGAGCATCGGCATAGAAAGATCGAGCTGATCGGCCGCCGGCTTGCCGCGCGCCATGTTCAACGACAGGTCGAGCGCGCAGTATTCGTCGTATTCTTTCTGCAGCGCTTCCTTGAGCGTCAGGAGTTCTTCTCGCGTCATTTCTTCGTAGGTGGACATGCCTTTTCCTTTCGTATTACGTTCCATATGCAGAATTTAACCGCACGAAACACATTTTATAGGCGATGGTTAGAGTATAATCCGCTGCGGTAATTTTCCAAAGACAACAACCGTAAACGAAAAGGAAGAAGCATGATTTCTGGTGATTTCTGGGTATTGTTCGCGATGCTCCTCTATTTCATCGTGGTGGTCATCATCGGCTTCATCTACGCGAAGAAGTCGAATCGCTCCACTGAAGAATACTTCTTGGGCGGCCGAAGCCTCGGCCCGTGGCTCACGGCGCTGTCCGCTGAAGCCTCCGACATGTCGGGCTACCTGCTCATGGGCCTACCGGGTCTGGCGTACTTCTGTGGCGCTAACGAAGCGGTTTGGACGGCGGTCGGTCTCGCTATCGGCACGTACCTGAACTGGAAGTTCGTGGCGAAGCGCCTGCGCAAGTACTCCGAGGTGGCCGGTAACGCCATCACCATCCCGGACTTCTTCTCGAACCGCTTCCACGACAAGAAGCACATCCTCATGACCATCGCGGCGGTCATCATCCTGCTGTTCTTCAGCATCTACGTCGGTTCTTGCTTCGTGACCTGCGGCAAGCTCTTCGCGACGCTGTTCGGTCTCGACTACGCCACCATGATGGTGCTGGGCGCGCTGGTCGTGTTCCTCTACACCTTCGTGGGCGGCTATCTGGCGGTCTCCACCACCGACCTCATCCAGGGCACCATCATGATCTGCGCCCTGGTCATCGTCTTCGTCGGCTCGGTCGCATCCGCCGGCGGTGTCGAGAACACCGTCGTGTTCCTGCAGTCGCTGCCGGGCTTCCTCGACGGTACGCAGCAAGCGGTTCCGATCGTCGACACGAACGGCAACCAGCTCATCGTCGACGGCCTCCCCGCTTTTGGCGAGCCCACCGAGTACGGTATCATCGCCATCATCTCCTGCTTGGCCTGGGGTCTTGGCTACTTCGGTATGCCGCAGGTGCTCGTGCGCTTCATGTCCGTGAAGAATTCCGACGAGATCAAGAAGTCCCGCATCATCGCGGTGGTCTGGGTCGTCATCTCGCTGTTCTGCGCGGTGGCCATCGGTCTCATCGGTCGCGCGGTCATGCCGACCGAGTTCCTCACGAACTCTGCGGCCGAGAACATCTTCATCGTGCTCGCGCAGATGCTGCTGCCTTCCTTCATGTGCGGCCTCGTGGTTTCGGGCATCTTCGCCGCGGCCATGTCCTCTTCGTCTTCCTACCTGCTCATTTCGGGTTCGGCAGTGGCGGAGAACATCTTCCGCGGCCTCATCAAGAAGAACGCTACCGACGCGCAGGTCATGATCGTGGCGCGCATCACGCTCGTGGTCATCTTGTTGTTCGGCATCTTCATCGCCATCGACGAGAACTCGATCATCTTCCAGGTCGTGTCCTACGCATGGGCAGGTTTCGGCGCGGCATTCGGCCCGCTCATGTTGCTCGCACTGTATTGGAAGCGAACGAATCTGCCGGGTGCTGTGGCTGGCATGCTCACGGGTGCGATCGGCGTCGTGGTGTGGCACGAGCTCATCAAGCCGCTGGGTGGCATCTTCGCTGTCTACGAGCTGCTGCCGTGCTTCATCCTCAGCTTCATCGTCATCATCGTGGTGTCGAAGCTCACCGCGAAGCCTTCGAAGGAGATCGAGGAGGAATTCGACTCTTACATGCAGGCCGACTGCTAGGGCAGACCAACTGCCAGGGTGCGACATGACTGCTAGGCTGCAGGCCGATCGTTAGGTCGCAGGCAGGTTGCTAGGGTGCGACCTGACTGCTAGGGGAGTACGGCGAGCTCGATCGACGCGCCCTCGCGTTAGGGAGGTCGCTCAAGAAGCATGGATCTGTCTTCCGCGCTGCGTTGGTGATCTTTGCACAAGAAGCGGCCCTATCTTCTGTGCTGCGTTGGCAATCTTTACTCGAGAGACAGAGTCGCATCTTCTACGCGAAGCTTGCGATCCTTGCTCGAGACCTGAATCGCCTACTATATATAAGATAAAAAGCACCAAGAACGACCCGACCCTCTGTCGGGTCGTTCTCTTGTATAGGTTATAGGTGCTAATGCCAGTTCGCTTCCTATAGGCGCTTATGTCTAGTCGCACTTTTGTATAGGTGCTCATGTCAGCTCGCTCTCTTGCGTATCTGAGTCTCTCTCTTATGTACGTGCTTATGCTGGATCGCTCTCTTGTATAACTGCTTAGACAAGCGCTTGACCTTCGTGTAAGTGAAATCCGCAGCCTGTTGTGCTGCGCGCGGCCGCTTTGCAGTGAAAACTCGATTTTTTGCAACGGATTTGCGTTTGCATGCACAAAACGCACTATTCTTGATCAGTTTTGAGCCCATATTAAGACTTTGCTTCATCAACAGATGCTTTATTCCGGCAAAATACCAGGTCGCATTTTTCGGGCAGAAAATAGGTGTGCGTACAATCGCAAATACCAAGCTGAAAAAGCCCGTTTTACTGCAGAGACTCCGTTGCGAATCTTACTATCGCCGCAGTAGAAGCCGCAGCGAATCTTACTATCGCCGCAGTAGAAGCTGCAGCGAATCTTACTGTTGCCGCAGCAGCAGGCGCCGCAGCAAATCTTGCCGTCGTCGCAGAGGGAGCTGCAGCAAATCTTGCTTCTCTTTCAGGAAGCAAGATGATCGGGTTCTTCGGATTCCTACGGAGCGAACTAGGGTGTTTTCGCGCTCAAGCCGTTTGTCGAAAATTCGTGCATAATTTTTAGGGGAATTGAGGGCGAAAAATCGACCAAGGCCTGCGCCAATGGCCATGCAGATCCTCCTCTACAACCCACGAATACCATGATGAACTGGTGAAACGCCCAGATTGCGCACGAATTCATACAGGCGAGCCAATAGATACGCACGGGGGCGTGGTAAGTGTTGACATAAAACTTTTCCTCACCTATTATTCTTTTGCTCGATTGAACCGAAGCGGTTCATTTGGGCAGGCAGCTTGAAAATTACACATGACACAAGCGAAATTATGGAAGTGTACCAAAGCGGTCAAATGGGACGGGCTGTAAACCCGTTGGCTCAGCCTTCCAAGGTTCGAATCCTTGCACTTCCACCATTTTGCCCACATAGCTCAGCAGGTAGAGCACTTCGTTGGTAACGAAGAGGTCAGCAGTTCAAGTCTGCTTGTGGGCACCAGTTTTGGCGGTGTAGCTCAGGTGGTCAGAGCACACGGTTCATACCCGTGGCGTCACTGGTTCGAATCCAGTCACCGCTACCAAATTCATTCGCTTACATCCGTAAGCTTTTTGTAAATTCCTACATCAACCTTTTAAGGAGGACGGAATGGCTAAAGAAAAGTTCGAGCGTACTAAGCCACATGTCAACATCGGTACCATCGGTCACGTTGACCACGGCAAGACTACGCTGACTGCGGCAATTTCTAAGACCCTTTCTTCGAACGACGGTTCTCATGGTTCTGCTACCGCAGACTTCACCGCATTCGAGGACATCGATAAGGCTCCTGAAGAGCGTGAACGTGGTATTACCATCTCCATCGCTCACATCGAGTACGAAACCGACACCCGTCACTATGCACACGTCGACTGCCCCGGCCATGCTGACTACGTCAAGAACATGATCACCGGTGCTGCTCAGATGGACGGCGCGATCCTCGTTATCGCTGCTACTGACGGTCCTATGGCTCAGACCCGTGAGCACATCCTGCTCGCTCGTCAGGTCGGTGTTCCTTACATCGTCGTATTCCTGAACAAATGCGACATGGTCGACGACGAAGAGCTCCTCGAGCTCGTCGAGATGGAAGTTCGCGAACTTCTCTCCTCTTACGAGTTCCCGGGAGACGACACCCCGATCATCCGCGGTTCTGCTCTGAAGGCTCTCGAAGGCGACGCTGGCTATCAGGACAAGATCTGGGAGCTCATGGCAGCTGTTGACGATTACATTCCTACTCCGGAACGTGACGTCGACAAGCCCTTCCTGATGGCTGTTGAAGACACCATGACCATCACCGGCCGTGGTACCGTTGCTACTGGTCGTGTCGAGCGTGGCGTTCTCCACGTCAACGACGAACTCGAGATCGTTGGTATCAAGGACACCGAGAAGACCGTCTGCACCGGTATCGAGATGTTCCGCAAGCTCCTCGACGAGGCTCAGGCTGGCGACAACATCGGTTGTCTGCTCCGTGGCGTCAAGCGCGAAGACATCGTCCGCGGTCAGGTCCTCTGCAAGCCGGGCTCTGTTACTCCTCACACCGAGTTCGAGGGTCAGGTTTACATCCTTACCAAGGAAGAAGGCGGCCGTCACACCCCATTCTTCGATGGCTATCGTCCTCAGTTCTACTTCCGCACCACCGACGTTACCGGTGTTGCACACCTTCCTGAAGGCACCGAAATGGTCATGCCTGGCGACAACGTTGAGCTCCGCGGCGAACTCATCCACCCGATCGCTATGGAAGAAGGCCTCCGCTTCGCTATCCGCGAGGGCGGCCGTACCGTTGGCTCCGGTCGTGTTACCAAGATCATCAAATAGCACGAACCTTTGCTAGAATGTTTGACTAGGCCCGCTTAGGCGGGCCTAGTTATCCGTAAGTTCATGTGTAAACACAAGCGCACGAATAATATTCAAAGGAGAATTCATGCGTACTTTGGTCACTTTGGCATGCACTGAATGCAAGCGCCGTAACTATACGACCAAGAAAAACAAGCAGAATAATCCTGATCGTATTGAGTTCAAGAAATATTGCAAATGGTGTGGTCATCACACCATGCATAAGGAAACTCGCTAGATCAGGGAGTTTAGAGTAGGCGTAACATAGGCCAGTAGCTCCAATTGGTAGAGCGGCGGTCTCCAAAACCGCATGTTGGGGGTTCGAGTCCCTCCTGGCCTGCCAGCTTGTTCAATGAGCAGCTTCATAGCTGCTTGTTTGGCGTTATAGACTGTTGGATTTCCAGATCAGGAAGTTGTATGGCAAAGAAGTCGAAAACACAAAAGGCTAAAGCTTCTGCGAAGAAGGCATCTAAGAAGGTCGCGCAAGAGCGTGAAGTCGAGGTAGTTGTCGAGGAAGAACCCAAGAAGAAGGGTCTTCTCGCGAAGAAGGAAGCCAAGAAGAAGGAAAAAGAGAAGCAAGAGACCCTGCAGGATTATCAGATCAAGCAGGAAGAAGCGAAGCCCAAGAAGCGTCGCTTCCAGTTCTTCTTCGATGTCCGCGCGGAAATGCGTCGCGTCACCTGGCCGAGCCGTCAGGACGTCATGCAGTGGACGGGCGTCGTCATCGTCGCTTTGCTGTTCTTCGGCGTGTTCACCCTCATCCTGGACGACTGGATCGTCACTCCGCTTCTGTTCGCCATCTCTAGTTTGGGAGCATAGGTCCTATGAGCAAAAAATGGTATGTCTTGCACACCTATTCAGGCTATGAGAACAAAGTGAAGAAGAGCCTCGAGACCCGCATCGAAAGCCTCGGTCTCGAAGATCGCGTCTTCGCTATCGAGATCCCTACCGAGTCCGTCATCGAGATCAAAGAGGGTGGCCGCAGGGTAGAGACGGAAAAGAAAGTGCTTCCCGGTTACGTCTTGGTCCGTATGGATCTCGACGACCGTAGCTGGGCTGCTGTGCGCAATACTCCCGGTGTCACCGGTTTCGTCGGAAGCCAGGGCAATCCTGAGCCTCTCACGCGCGAAGAGTACAACAAGATCATGAAGCGCACGAGCCGCGAAGCACCTAAGAAGACCTCCACGATCCTCGAAGTGGGAGATGCCGTCAAGGTCGTCTCCGGCCCGATGGCTGAATTCGATGGCGTCGTTGCTGAGGTATCGCCCGAGTCGGGCAAGGTCAAGGTTCTGGTCACCATTTTCGGACGCGAAACCCCCGTTGAGCTGTCCTTCGATCAGGTGGCGCGAATCTAGCACCTACACTTAACGTTGTTAACAATGCGTCGATGTGCCTGTGTGTGGACAGGGCTTCTCACTGAAACGCTTGTCATATTTGGTAATGAGATCATTCAGTTGAAAGGAACACTGAAGTGGCTGATAAGAATGTTTCGGGCTTCGTAAAGCTCCAGATTCCTGCCGGTGGCGCTAACCCGGCACCTCCTGTAGGCCCCGCACTGGGCGCTCAGGGCGTTAACATCATGCAGTTCTGCCAGGCTTTCAATGCGGCGACGCAGGACAAAGCGGGCACCATCATCCCGGTCGAGATCACCGTCTACGAAGACAAGACCTTCGACTTCGTTTGCAAGACCCCTCCCGCGGCCTTCCTTATCAAGGAGAAGCTGGGCCTCAAGAGCGGTTCTGGCATTCCTCAGATCCGCAAGGTGGGCGAGCTCTCTCTCGACCAGCTGCGCGAGATCGCAGAGATCAAGATGCCGGACCTGAACGCTAACGACATCGAAGCCGCAATGGAGATCATCGCGGGCACCGCTCGTTCCATGGGCGTGAATATCGAGGGTCGCGAGCCCAAGAAGGAATACGTCATCACCCGTCGCCTTAAGGCTATCCTCGATGGCGAAGGTGCATCGGCTGAATAAGTTGAATCGCGCGCCGATCCTGGTGCGCAGGTAAGTGGCAGAGATATCTCGCTATGACCACGAAAGGAATTTGATCAATGGGAAAGAAATTTGAAGCAGCACAGGCGCAGGTCACCGAAGATCTGTATGCTCCGCTCGAGGCGCTCGCGCTCGTGAAGGACATCGCATTCGCCGATTTCGACGAGACCGTTGAGATGCATGTTCGTCTGGGCATCGACACGCGCCAGGCAGACCAGCAGCTCCGCGGCACCGTCAGCCTGCCGAATGGCTCGGGCAAGACCGTCCGTGTGGCAGTTTTCGCTGAGGGTGACGCAGCACGCGCCGCTGAAGAGGCCGGTGCGGATATCGTCGGTTCTGATGACCTTATCGCAGACATCCAGGGTGGCAAGATCGACTTCGATGCGACCGTCGCTACTCCCGAGATGATGGCGAAGGTCGGCCGCCTCGGCCGTATCCTCGGTACGCGTGGCCTCATGCCGAATCCGAAGCTCGGCACCGTTACTCCTGACGTTGCGAAAGCAGTGAAGGAGCTCAAGGGTGGCCGCGTCGAGTATCGTGCGGACCGCTACGGCATCTGCCACGTCGTTATCGGCAAGGTCAGCTTCACCCCCGAACAGCTTGCAGAGAATTACGGCACCGTCTTCGACGAGATCCTTCGCATGAAGCCGGCTGCTGCAAAGGGCAAGTACGTGAAGTCCGTTACGGTCACGTCCTCCATGGGCCCGGGCGTTCCGGTCGACGGTACGGTGAATCGCGCTTACACCACACCTGCTGCTGAATAGCCGTCATTACCATATTGACTTCGAAAAGCCTCCATTCATTGGGGGCTTTTCATTTTGCAGGGAAAACGAGAGTATAATAGACAGGTTAGGTATCTTGCTATCCTTGGGATAGCTGTATGAAAATGCACGACCAGTAGGGAGAAGCGCGTGAGCGAGAAAACCGAGAACATCAAAGAAACCGCCCAGCAGGCCATCGAGTCGCCTGAAACCATGGAGACGCTCATCACGGAGCTTTCCGGCTCCTCGCGCCGTGCTCGTCAGAATGCAGCTGCGGTGTTCGCACAGATCGCGAAGGTTGACCCTGAGGTGCTTGTCCCTCATCTCGATGAATTCATCGACGCGCTCAAGAAGCCTGAAGCGCAGACGCGCTGGGAAAGCCTCGAGGTTCTGACCGCGCTCGTCCCGCTTGCTTCCAAGAGCTGCGACAAGGCGCTTCCCGATGCGGAAACGGCGCTCTTCGATGAAGAGAGCGGTTTCGTTCGCCTGGCAGCCGTACGTTTCCTGTGCAAGCTTGGAGCCACCACGGAAAACCGCTCCGAGAAGGTCTGGCCCCTGCTCGACGAGGCCATCCAGTGCTACCACGGCGACTATGAATACCAGGATATGCTCATCGCGCTCATCGGGTTCTCCGAAGGCAAGATCTCGAAGACGGCGAAAGATGGCCTGAAGGAGCGCATGGCATTCGACGCAGAGAAGTCGAAGGGCGCGCTGAAGCGTCGCAGCCAGCAGATCGTCGACAACGTCAAATAGACCGCGCGTTCCGCACGCTAAGGCGGCGCTCATCGTTGCCGCCTCATTCGTGCGCTCATGCTCGCGGATAACGTAAACCCTCGTACGACAAGGAGAGTCATACATGGCAAAGCATACGGTCACGCTCATTCCGGGCGACGGTATCGGTACGGAGACCACCGCGGCTATGCAGCGCGTGGTCGCTGCAGCAGGTGCGGACATCGAATGGGAGATCGCCGAGGCGGGCGCTCATCTCATGGAAGAATTCGGTACGCCGCTGCCGCCTTCCACCATTGATGCGGTTCGCAAGAACAAGGTCGCTATCAAGGGTCCGGTCACCACGCCGGTCGGCACGGGCTTTCGCAGCGTGAACGTCGCGCTGCGCCAGGCGCTCGACCTGAATGTCTGCCTGCGTCCCGTCCTTTCCATCCCAGGTGCGGGCGGCCGCTATGAAGACGTCGATCTCGTCATCGTGCGCGAGAATTCCGAGGACCTCTATGCGGGTATCGAATTCGAAGAGGGTACGCCCGATGCGCTCGACCTCATCGAGTTCATCGACGAGAAGGGTGCGGGCACCATCCGCAAGGATTCCGGTATCTCCATCAAGCCCATCTCGAAGACCGCATCGCGCAACATCGTGGAATATGCGTTCGACTACGCCGAGAAGCAGGGCTACAAGAAGGTCACCGCTGCTCACAAGGCGAATATCATGAAGCATTCCGACGGCCTGTTCCTGCGCGTCGCGCGCGAGGTTGCCGAAGAGCATCCCACCATCGAATTCAACGACAACATCATCGATGCGTTTTGCATGAACATCGTCATGGACCCCTCGCAGTTCGAGGTCATCGTCTTCCCGAACCTGTATGGCGATATCGCGAGCGACCTGTGCGCTGGCTTGGTGGGCGGCCTTGGCATCGCCCCAGGCGCGAACATCGGTCCTGAATACGCCATCTTCGAAGCGGTCCACGGCTCGGCGCCCGACATCGCAGGCAAAGACGTTTGCAACCCCACGGCCGAGATCCTCTCCGCAGCCATGATGCTCGACCACCTGGGCGAACTTGATATCGCGCGCAAGATCCGCGACGCGGTTCGCGCGGTCTATGCGGAAGGCAAGGTGCTCACGGCCGATATTCGCAAGGCTACTGGTTCGGACGCACCTGCCGCCACCTGCACTGAATTCACCGACGAAGTCGTTCGCGTTCTGCAAGCATAGGCTTGCGAACGCCCCGTTCACTCACGAAAAGAAGGAGCATGCATGAACAACCGCGCAGCTATTCTCAAGGTCGGCACGAAAGAGTACACCTACTATCCCGTGTCGCAGGTCGAGGGCCACGCCTCGCTTCCGTATTCCCTCACCGTGCTCTTGGAGAATATCCTCCGCAACGCGCGCACCGATGAAGAGGCGCGCATCCTCTCGCAGCGTCTCGTCGAGGCGGGCACGAAGGGCGTGACGGGTGAAGAGATCGAATTCAGCCCCGCACGCGTGTTGTTCCAGGATTTCACGGGCGTTCCCGTCTTCGTCGACTTCGCGGTCATGCGCGAGGCGTGCGCTGAACTGGGCGGCGACCCGAAGAACATCAACCCGCAGATTCCGTGCGACCTGGTCATCGACCATTCGGTCATCGCCGATGAGTCGGGTTGTGCAGCTGCGCTCGCGCAGAACATGGAGCTCGAGTTCGAGCGCAACAAAGAACGTTACGACTTCCTGAAATGGTCGCAGGAATCCTTCCAGAACGTGCGCATCGTGCCACCTGGATCGGGCATCTGCCATCAGCTCAACATCGAGCGCTTCGCCAGCGTGGTCATGACGCGCGAAGAGGCGCAGGAGACCATCGCGTACTTCGACACGCTCGTCGGCACCGACTCGCACACGCCAACCGCCAACGGCATTGGCGTGCTCGGGTGGGGCGTGGGCGGCATTGAAGCTGAAGCTGCTGCGCTCGGTCAGCCCATCACCACGCTCGTTCCGCGCGTTATTGGCGTGAACCTGGTAGGTAAGCTGCCCGAACACGTCTCCGCGATGGACCTTTCGCTCACGTTCGCGCAGATGTTGCGCGCTGAAGGCGTGGTCGGCTGCTTCGTCGAGGTGTTCGGCGAAGGCGTCCAGAGCCTTTCGGCAACGCAGCGTGCGTGTGTGTCCAACATGACGCCAGAATACGGCTCGACCTGCACGCTCTTCCCGGTCGACGAGAAGACGCTCGACTACCTTGCGCTCACCGGTCGCAGCGAAGAGCAGATCGCGTTGGTGGAAGCCTACGCGAAGGAGCAGGGCTTCTGGGGCTATGCGGATGCCGCGCCCCGCGCGTATTCCAAGGTGCTCACGCTCGATCTTTCGACGGTCGAGCGCAACCTGGCGGGTCCCTCGCGTCCACACGATCGCATCGCGCTCTCCAAGGCTTACGATGCCTTCCATTCCATCTGCTCCGATCGCGGTCTCGATCTGAACGACACGGTCGAAGTCGATATCGCGGGTGAAAAGCACGACCTCACGCATGGTGCGCTCGCCATCGCGGCGGTCACCAGCTGCACCACCGCAACGGACGCTTCCATGATGCTGGCGGCGGGCATTCTCGCACGCAATGCGGCAGCGAACGGCCTCAAGCCGCAGCCGTGGGTCAAGTGCATTCTCGCGCCAGGCAGTCGCGCCACCGAAGACATTCTGGCGGCGGCGGGTCTGATCGAGGGCCTTCATGACCTGGGCTTCTACACGTGCGGTTTCGGCTGCATGAGCTGCATCGGCAACTCCGGTCCGGTCTATCCGCAGATGTACGACATCGCCGACAAGGTCGAACTGGCGAGTATCCTTTCGGGCAACCGCAACTTCGACGGCCGCATCTCGCCCGATGTTTCGCAGAACTACCTGTGCGCGCCGGCGCTCGTCATCGCATATTCGCTCGTCGGCACGATGGACTTCGATTTCGAGACCATGCCCATCGGTACGAACGCAGAGGGTAGGGAAGTGTTCCTGCGTGACATCTGGCCTAACGACAAAGAAGTGGCCGACCTGCTGGCTTCGTGCTGCACGAAGCAGACCTTCGATGAATCGGCAGCCGACCTCTTCACGGGCGATGCGAAATGGCAGTCGCTTGGCAAAGAGGCCAGCGACACCTTCGCATGGGACCCCGATTCCACCTACGTGCGTCGCGCGCCGTATTTCAACGGTATGCCGAAGACTCCCGAAGCGCCCGCGCAGATCAAGGATGCTCGCGCGCTCTTGAACCTGGGCGATTTCATCACCACCGACCACATTTCCCCAGCTGGCGCGATCGCGCTCGATTCGCCTGCTGCTTGCTACCTCGAAGATCATGGTGTCGTTCCTGCGGACTTCAACACCTATGGTGCTCGCCGTGGCAACCATGAGGTCATGATGCGCGGCACGTTCGCGAACGTGAAGCTGATGAACAAGCTCGCCGAAGGCAAGAAGGGCGGCTGGACCAAAGACTTCCTGGACGACCAGGTCAAAGCCGTTTGGGATGCCGCGGAACACTACATGAACAACGAGACCCAGCTCGTCGTGCTGGCGGGCAAGATGTACGGCAGCGGTTCCTCGCGCGACTGGGCCGCGAAGGGCCCGATGTTGCAGGGCGTGCGCGCTGCGTTCGCTGAAAGCTTCGAGCGCATCCATCGTTCGAACCTGATCGGCATGGGCATCCTGCCGCTGCAGTTCGAAGAAGGCCAGAGCGTCGAGTCGCTCGGCCTCGATGGCTCCGAAACGTTCACCATCGCACCGATCGACTTCTCGAACGGCCTGCCGAATCCGGCGGTCGTGGGCGTCGAAGCGACCAAGCCTTCGGGCGAGACCGTGAACTTCAACATGGTCGTGCGCATCGACACGCCCACCGAAGGCGAATACTACTACAACGGAGGCATCCTCCAGTACGTCCTCCGCTCGCTCGCGTAAAGGTAAAAATGGCTTCACCAGTCGTTGAAAAGCTCGGCCAGGTCATCCAGAAACAGACCATCACCTCGCCCGATACGGCGCGTGCGCTGCTGATGGCTGCCTATTCCTGGGTGAACCTCGCAGGCAGATTCCCGCGCCGTACCAGCGTGCGCGCCGCCACCGAACGCGTGAACGGCGGCATCGCGGGCACCATCGTCGAATCGTTTCGTCATCCCGAAAATGCGGTCATGGTGAACATCTTCATGCCGTGTGAACTCATCCACGCTATGGGCCTCGTGCCGATGTTCCCTGAGGGGCTTTCGGCCTACATCGCGAACACCGCGTGCGAGGAAGTGTTCGTCGAGACCTCCGAAGCGCACGATATTGCCGAGACGTTCTGTTCCTATCACAAGCTCATGATGGGCGTTGCGGAGACGGGTGTCATGCCCAAGCCGCTCATGATCGCGAACACCACGCTCATCTGCGACGCGAATCAGCTTTCGTTCCCGCGTCTCGCCAACTTCTACGACGTTCCGCACTATGTCATCGACGTTCCGAACACGGCGGATAGCGATGCGGTCGCTTACGTGACCGACCAGCTCTATGAACTTGCCGCCATGCTCGAAGATCTGTCGCATCGCAGGCTCGATGCGCAGGCGTTGCGCGAGACCATGGTGGATTCACGCAAGACCATCGAGGCATATCACCGCGTGCTCGCGTTGCGCGGCAAGGTCAGTCTCGATACCACCATGACCAGCGAACTCTGCGCCATGATCTCGACTCATATCATGCTCGGTCGCCCTGAGGCCCTGCGCTTCATGGAAGATCTCCTGAAGGTGAGCGAACGCGCGCTGCCCGCAGGGCGCGATGGCAAGGTGCGCCTTTTCTGGATCCATACGCTTCCGAACTGGCAGGACTCCATGCGCGACATCCTCGACGCGGCTCCTGGTTGCGAACTGGTGGGCACCGACATCGCGGCTGAATCGATCGAGCTGCCCGACCCTGATCATCCTTTCGAGAGCATGGCACGCCGTTTGGTATGCGGCTCGATGAACGGCCCTGCGAAGCATCGCCTCGAGCGTGCGCTCGACCAGGCGCGCGACGCGCATGCCGATGGGGTCGTGGTCTTCTGTCACTGGGGCTGCAAGCAGACGCTCGGCATCTCTCAGCTGGCCAAGCACTTCTTCGAGCAGAACGGCCTGCCTACGCTCGTGCTCGACGGAGATGGATGCGATTCGCGCAACGTAGCCGACGGGCAGATGGTCACGCGTATGAACGCTTTCATCGAGCAGCTGGAGGCGCTGCGCGCATGATCCACTACAGCTGCAAATATGCCCCCATCGAACTCTTCGCGGCGTTCGGGCAAGACGCGGTGCTGCTCGATGCTGAAGAAGATGACTTCGAGCGCGCTGAGTCGCTCACGCACGCGAATCTCTGCTGTCACGCGAAGTCGCTCATCCAACAGAGCCTCGACAAGCGTGACGTCATCGTCATGGATTGTTGCGATTCGTTGCGCCGCGTCTATGACGTGCTCGATTTCGAGGGCTGTCAGGAAAACCTCTACCTGCTCGATCTTCCACACGAGGACAACGGTTGCGCGCGCGAGCTGTTCGCCCACGCGCTCGTCTCGCTCGTACGTGATCTCGAGCAGACCTACGGCAAGCCCTTCGACCGCGACCTTTTCTGCGCTGCCTGCGAAGAAGCCACCTGGGAATTCCCGAAGGAAGATTTCATCGCGCTTCTGGGCGGTCGCGTCAGCCCGCAGCTCCAACGTTCGATCGAGGACGAGATGGTGCTCCCAGTCGCGAATCTGACCTGCTGCGGCAGCCGCGGTCTCGAACCGCTGCCGGACGATGCGCGAGAGTTCAGTCTCGAAGCGCTCATGGAATGGTACGCTCACGCGCTGCTGGCGCAGGTTCCTTGCATGCGCATGACCGACGTGAGCGGGCGTCGTGTGCTCTTCGAGAATCCGCACCTTGTCGGCATCATCTACAACACGGTGAAGTTCTGCGACTTCTATAGCTTCGACTACGCGGCGCTCAAGGACGCCACCAGTTTGCCGATCCTCAAGATCGAATCGGATTACATGCCCATGGCGGCCGGCCAGCTCTCCACGCGCCTCGAGGCGTTCTCGGAAAGCCTTGGTCTTGCCTCATCGCAACAGAAAGAGAAAGTGCTCAACATGCAAGGAACGTATTTCGCGGGCATCGATAGCGGCTCGACCACCACGAACATGGTCGTGCTCGACAGGGAAGGCCAGATCGTGGCCAGCGCTATCGTGCGCACGGGCCCGAAGGCTGAACGCGGCGCGCGCGAGGCGCTCGAGGCTGTCTGCGAACAGCTCGGCGCTACCCAGGAAGATTTCGCCGCCATCATGGCCACGGGTTACGGGCGCGACAACATCCCCTTCGCCACCGACACGAAGACCGAGATCAGCTGCCATGCTCACGGTGCGCATCATCTCAATCCCGCCATCCGTACCATCGTCGACATCGGCGGTCAGGATAGCAAGGTCATCTGCCTCGATGAGACGGGCGAGGTTTCGAACTTCATCATGAACGACAAGTGCGCGGCAGGTACGGGCCGTTTCCTCGAGATGATGGCCCGCTCGCTCGAGCTCGACATGGACCAGATGTCCACGCGCGGCCTCGACTGGAAGCACGATCTTACCATCTCCAGCATGTGTTCAGTTTTTGCGGAATCGGAAGTCATCTCGCTCATCGCTGATAATCACTCCGATAATGATATCGTGCATGGACTGAACAAATCCATCGCCTCGAAGACCGCGTCGATGGTGAAGCGTGCACGCGGTACGGCGCCTTTCATGATGACCGGCGGCGTTGCACGTAACACGGGTGTCGTGCAGGAGCTCGAATCGCGTTTGGGCGATTCGCTCTTCATCACCGAATCACCCGATCTTTGCGGCGCTCTCGGAGCGGCGCGCTATGCATGGGAAGAACGATAGTAAGGAGTCACTTCGTGAGCGACCCCAAACAACAAGGGCCGATCAACTGGTCCGATTTCATCAAACAAGCGCAGGAGTCGGGCGGAGGCGGTGGCCTCGGTGCCGATTTCAACAAGATCAAATCGCGCTTCTCGCACCTAAAGAAGCGCACCATCATCATCGCCATCATCGTGGCGCTGCTCATCATCGCGGCGGCGTACTGGTGGTTCCATCCGCCCATCAACATCCACAGCATCGACCTGTGGGGCTTCCTTATCCTCATTCTGGCGGTCATCACGTTCGTTCTGTACGTGTTCCGCCAGATCTATCAGACCGGGGTGGGCAAGCGCGAAGCGAGCCCGAAGAAGGCGAAGCTCTTCACGCGCCTCATGATCATCCCCATCGCCATCGCATGCGTGGGCGCGATCGGCTGGGTGGCCTCGCAGTCGTTCTTCCCGGGTAACGCCGAGAAGTTCTCGACCATCCTCACTACCGAAGACGCCGATTTCGCGACCGACATCCAAGAGGTCGACTACAGCGAGATCCCCTTCATCGACAAGGACTCCGCGGTCCTGCTGGGCAATCGTACCATGGGCACCATGGCCGATTATGTCTCCCAGTTCGAGATCTCGGACCTGTATTCCCAGATCAACTACAAGGGACAGCCCGTTCGTGTCAGCCCGCTGAATTACGCGGACTTCTTCAAGTGGTGGGCGAACAAGGACGGCGGCATCCCAGCCTACGTCATCGTGAATATGTCCACGCAGGATACCGAGATCGTGCGTCTTGAGAACCCGATCCGCTATTCGGATTCCGACCCGTTCTTCTATAACGTCGATCGTCATGTCCAGCTCAGCTATCCGTTCTACATGTTCGACGAGAAGTCCTTCGAGATCGACGATGATGGCAACCCGTATTGGATCTATCCGATTCAGAAGCGCACCATCGGCCTGTTCGGTGGCACCACCATCTCGGGCATCGTGCTCTGCAATGCCTCGACCGGTGAATGCCAGGAGATCGCTGTTGACGATGTGCCCGAATGGATCGACCGCGTCTACCCGGCAGAGCTGCTCATCCAGCAGTACAACTGGTCAGGGGCGCTCTCGGGCGGCTGGATCAACTCTTGGCTCGGCCAGAACGGAGTGAAGCAGACCACGCCTTCTACTGACGGTAAGAGCGGCTTCAATTACATCGCCAAGGACGATGACGTATGGGTCTACAGTGGCGTTACGTCAGCTACGGCGGATAACTCCATCATCGGCTGCGTCATGATCAACCAGCGCACGGGCGAATCGAAGTTCTACTCCGTTGCGGGTGCGACCGAGGAATCGGCCATGCGCTCAGCAGAAGGCCAGGTCCAGCATCTCCAGTACGATGCCACCTTCCCGCTGCTGCTGAACGTGGATGGTCAGCCTACCTACTTCATGGCGCTGAAGGACGCGGCTGGTCTCGTGAAGATGTACGCCATGGTCGACATCCAACGCTATCAGAACGTTGCGGTGGGCGACACGCTCGGTGCGACCGAGAAGTCCTACGAACAGCTGCTCGTGAACCAGGGCATCAACGTGGGTGGCTCTGAAGCTTCTGCAACGCCTGCAGCAGGTCAGACATCGGGCACCATCGCGTCCATATCGCCGGTGGTCATCGATGGCAATTCGCACTACTACCTCATCTTGGACGGCCAGCAAGCCATCTTCGACTGCGCGGTTGCGAGCGTCGTGGACGTCGTGCGCTACAAGGTCGGCGACGTTATCGTACTCAACCATGGGGCGAGCGAAGGTAACGTGGTCGTGGTCGATTCGATCGGCGAATAGCCCGCAGGAAGACTGGGTGTCCGAGAGATTCACCCGTTACCCTGTTCGCACCTTCGGTGCTCATGCGGTCACTGCTCCAGTTTTATACGAAGGCTCGATCTTATGATCGAGCCTTTTTAGCGTGCATTCCGAGTGAATCTTTCGAACACCCGGTCTTCCTGCTGCATTCTCCAATATGGTTGTGGTCGCGAAGCCTGCCTTCGTGCCGTTCGCAAAATGTACGGTCCATATGCTTGACGCGCTTCGTTGGTACTGAAATAATGGTTAAGCTTCGTTGAAGCACAGGAATAACTGTTCCGCTACCCAAGACAGCAGGTACGCACGTTTAATTGCGCAAGCAGCCCGCCGAGGTGGTTTAGATGCAAGCTCATTCAAGCTTTATCGACCCCTGCTGTCATGGACACAGGGGTCGTTTTCTTTTCAAGATTCGATCCACTCGCTGGGGCGGAACCCGAGTTTTGAAAAGAAGGAGGTGCAACTGAATGCCAAGCGCAAAGAATACTGAAGCTCTCGAGCAGATCAAGGCAGATCTTACCGATGTTCAGGCAGTTTGGGTGGTCGACTATCGCGGCCTTACCGTTAAGGAGTCCCAGGAACTTCGCCGTAACATCCGTGAATCCGGCGCGATCATGAAGGTCTACAAGAACACCCTCATGCAGATCGCTCTCAAGGAACTGGAGATGCCTGAGATGGATCAGGTCCTTTCTGGTCCTTCCGCTTTCATCTTCGCAGATGGCGACCCGGTCGCTTCTGCAAAGGCGATCCGCGATTTCGCGAAGAAGAACGAGACGCTGGTCATCAAAGGCGGCATCATGGACGGCGGTTTCGTCGACGCAGATGCGGTCCAGAAGATCGCTTCTCTTCCGTCTCGCGAAGAACTCATCGCGAAGCTCCTCGGTTCTCTGCAGAACCCCATGTCTCAGATCGTTCGCGTGCTCAACGGTCCGGCCGAAAAGCTCGCTCGTACCATTGGTGCGATCGCAGATCAGAAGAACGCAGCCTAAAAGCTGCCTAGCCCCCGGGCTGAAAACGGCAGCATGACGTTGCCACTTGAATGAAAGAAATGCCGTAAGGCGAAAGAATTAAGAAGGAGTCATACAATGGCTGTAACTCGTGAAGAAATCGTAGAAGCATTGAAGGAAATGCCTGCACTCGAGCTTTCTGAGCTCGTCAAGGAACTCGAAGAGGTCTTCGGCGTATCCGCTGCTGCACCTGTCATGGTCGCTGGCGCTGCGGGCGCTGCTGCTGGTGGCGACGCTGGCGCTGGTGAAGAGAAGTCTGAATTCGACGTCGTTCTCGAGGGCTTCGGCGACAACAAGATCGCTGTCATCAAGGCTGTCCGCGAGATCACCGGCCAGGGCCTGAAGGAAGCAAAGGAGCTCGTCGAGGGCGCACCTGCTACCATCCAGGAAGGCGTTGCAAAGGACAAGGCAGAGGAAATGAAGTCCACCCTGGAAGAGGCTGGTGCTGCTGTTACCCTGAAGTAAATTCACTTCAGACTCTGCTCGAATCTTTTAGATTCACGAACTCCAGAAGGCTCGTCGGAAACGGCGAGCCTTTTTGTATGAGCTGCAAGAAAGAGCAAGGGCTGCTCAGCGCTACCAAATGGCAGCTTCCATTCTCATGTGTGCGAATTTATCGGAGAGTCTTCATGCGCTAAGCGCGGCCGTGCTTGCGATCGGCGATGTCGAGCAGCGTTTCGTTCAGAAGCTCATAGACTTCGCGCGTAGTGCCATCGAGGCATCCGAGATGCTTTTCGATGGTGGCCATATCGCCACGTTCAGCAGGGCCGGTAAGAGAAGCGACAACGCCATCGCTCGCAACATGTTCAGCATTGCCGAGGAAAAGGGGAGCGAGCGCACGCTCAGCATTCTCGAGCGAAAAGCCGCAGCGAACCAGCTCGTCGCACGCACGTTGGTAGAGCGCGATCACCTGGTTCGAAGCCAACACGGCAGCAGCATGATAGCGCACTTTCTCCGCAGAATCGATCACTTGCACCAGGTTGCCTTCGTCCTCGACCAAGCGTACCATCTCATCAAGGTGAGCAGCGTCGCCCTCGATAGCGAAGAACGCCTTGTGGAGCTCTTGATAGGTTTCGGTCTTGGAAGGAACTGCGAAGAGTGGATGGACGGAATAGCCGAACGCTCCACGCGCTTCACGGCCCGCGAAAACATCGGATGCAAGAGCGCCACTGCAGTGTGCGATGTTCTTGTTCGTAAGGTCGACAGCGCTCGCCAAGATCTCGCTCCATACCTCAGCGATCTTCCCGTCAGGCACGGTGATGAAGACGGTATCGCAGGAGGGGATCAGCTCTTCAAAAGACACGAATGTCTGAGAGCCTGTGAACTCAGCGGCCTCGCGTGCAGAATCGAATGAAGCGCTGGTGTAGCCGACGATCTCATGATGCGGCGCCAGATACTTACCCAGCGTCGTGCCTACTTTGCCTGCACCGACGAACCCGATCTTCATGTTCGTTTTCCTACACCAGAACGACGAAACGAACGATCAAGTAGACGCACGCGATAGCCGTGCAGAAGATCATGATGGGGAAGCCGACCTTGGTGTATTCCATGAACGAGAGCGGATAGCCATGGCGTTCCGAGATCGATGCCATGACGACGTTTGCGGATGCACCGATCAGCGTACCGCAGCCACCCAGGCAGGCACCCAGCGAAATAGCCCACCACAGCGGACCTACATCGATACCTGAAGCACCCATGGTGGTGATGATGGGGATGAGCGTCGCGACCAGTGGGATATTGTCGAGGATGGACGAGATGATAGCGCTGGCCCATACCAAGATGACCAGCGAGAGCAGCAAGTCGCCACCGGTCAGGTCGATCATCCACTGCGCCATCATCTGGATGACGCCAGTCTCGGCCATACCACCAACAACCACGAACAAACCTGCGAAGAAGCCGATGGTGGTCCATTCGACCTCGCGGATCGTCTTCTCCATGTCCGCACCGCTGATGATGAGCATGATTCCTGCGGCAGCCAGCGCGATGACGCTCGGCTCGATATTGAAGAATCCGTGCGTGACGAACGCTGCTGCTACCAGCACGATCATGATGACGCTCTTGTGGAAGAGGCTACGATCGTGGATCGCGTCAGCTTCGACCAGATGCATGACCGCCTCGCGCTTGTCATCAGCCACGCCCAGCTTGCGTCCGTACATGAAGTAGAACAGCACGAGCACCGCGGCCAAGATGATGAGCACGGCAGGTGCGTCATAGATGATGAAGTCGAAGAACGAAAGATTTGCCGCCGAGCCGATCATGATGTTGGGCGGGTCGCCGATGAGGGTCGCCGTGCCGCCGATGTTCGATGCTAGGATCTCCGTGACGAAGAAGGGGATCGGATTGATGTCCAGCAAGAGCTTGCAGACCGTGTAAGTGACCGGTCCGATCAGCAGGATGGTGGTGACGTTATCGAGCAGCGCAGAGAGCACCGCGGTGATGAGGGTGAACGCGAGCATGATCAGCCACGGGTTGCCCTTCACTAATTTCGCGGATTTGATGGCAAGGTACTCGAAGATGCCCGAGCCTTTCACCACGCCCACGAATAGCATCATGCCCACCAATACGCCGAGCGTGTTGAAGTCGATATGCTCGACGCCAGTATCGAAATCGATGACGCCGAACAGGATCAAAGCGACCGCGCCGCACAACGCAGCAGTGGTGCGGTGGATCTTCTCCGACACGATGAGCGCCATAACGACGACGAAGATGATGATTGAGATGATCTGTGCTGTGGTCATGTGGTATGTCCGTCTGCTATTGCGAGCTCCGTCCCAGTTGGAGGGTGCGAGACGAGGCATCGCGCGTACTAAGGAATATCCCTTTCACTTTAGCGCAAGTGAGTGCAGCGCATGCCGACATATCCCGTTTGGGAGGGCAGCGCCGCTGCAAACGGCAAGAGCGCAGGATGAATGTGTTGTGCGTGGCGAATTTTTGCGCGAGCGTGCGTCTTACGCACGCCGAACGCAGCTACCAGATATCTGAATCGCTCGGAGCGCAGTCGACTTCAGAGAGCTCGCCCGTGGTCGAGTCGATGATGAACCCGCGCACGGAAATGGACTCGGGGATGAGCGGATGGTGCTGGATCAGATGCACGGTCTCGCGTACGCTCTCTTCGCCATCGCCAAAACCGGCCAGCCAATTCTCGAAATCGATGCCGCAATAGTGCATCAGCTCGATATGATCGCGCGGAACGCCCGCCTCGAGCATATGCGAGATCATCTCCTTCGCGTTCATGTGCTGTGCGCCGCAGTTGCTGTGGCCGACCACCATGATATTCTCGACGCCCAGCTCGAAGATGGCGACCAGCAACGAACGGATCACGCTGCCGAAGGGATGCGCGATCACGCCACCCGCGTTCTTGATGATCTTCGCATCGCCATTCTTCAGCCCCAGCGCTGCTGGCAGCAGTTCGGTCAGACGCGTATCCATGCAGCTCAAGACCGCCAGCTTCTTCTCGGGATACTTGTCGGTCTGGTATTGCTCGTAGCGCTTGTCGGCGACGAACGCGTCGTTATATTGCAGTACTTCATCGATCGTGTTCATGAAGGCTCCTTCGGTGTCGCGTCTTGGTGCGTTCGGAATCGGGGAATCCGAACGCACCTCATAAGAAAGGTCTCACTCGTACCCTAAAAGAAAAGGCCGGCGAATGCCAGCCTTTTCGAGCATGTTCGTGTGCGTGTGCACTAGCCGTAGATCTTCTTGAAATCGGCGTAGGCCCGGTCAGCTTCGTCCATGATGTCGGTGATGATCTTCTTCGCTGGCTTCATCTCCTTGATGAGACCCGAGATCATGCCCGCGGAGAATGCACCGCGCTCGATGATGCCATCGCGCGCCGCCGCAACGGTGCCGCGGCAGAATTGGTCCAGTTCCTCGCTCGAGCAACCCGCGTCGAACTTCTCCCAATATTCCACGGTGAAGGGGCTCTTGATGCAGCGAACCTGCTTCTTGCCATATTCGCCGGTCAGCACGGTGTCGCTGTCGGCCGCGTCGATCACGATCTGCTTGTAAACCTCGCTGATCGGGCACTCTTCGGCCACGAGGAATGCAGTGCCCATCTGCACGCCGACCGCACCCAGCATGAGCGCCGCCATGAAGCCCTTGCCATCCGCGATGCCGCCCGCAGCGATAACGGGAATGTCGACCGCTTCAGCGACCTGGCGAACCATGGGGAAGGTGCACATCTTGCCGATGTGGCCGCCGCCCTCCATGCCTTCAGCCACGACTGCGGTCGCACCTAGATCCTGCATCTTCTTCGCAGCACGTGCGTGCGGGATGAGGCAGATCACCTTGATGCCGCCTTCTACCAGGATCGGCACGATCTTCTCGGGGTTGCCCGCGCTGATCGTGCAGATCGGCACTTGCAGCTCGACGCACATGCGCGCGCATTCTTCAACGATGTCGCTTTCCATGATCAGGTTCACTGCGAAAGGCTTGTCAGTGATGGAACGTGCGATCTCGACCTGTTCCTTCACCCACTGGCCGTCGTGCAGCGTGGAAGCGATGACGCCCAAGCCACCCGCTTCGCTCACGGTCGCAGCGAACTTGCCATCCGAGATGTGCGCCATCGCGCCTTGGATGATGGGATATTCGATACCTAGTACATCGCAGAGTTCTGTTTTCATGAAAGCTCCTTCGAAAGGGTTTTGGTCCTTCAATAATTATATCGGCAAGCGCGCGCCCGTAAGGTTTGCGCTCGCTATCGAAACGCCCCCAACCATTGGCCTCATCCTATGAAAGCGAACGTTGAAAGCTCGCGAACAGGAAAGGATGCGAGGTGGCGCGAGGTCTACATCACTACGATCGGCTTGATGAGGTCGCGCGGATGGTCGTGCATCAGCTCGAACGCCTCTTCGATCGCATCCACGCCTGAAAGCTTATGGGTGACCAAGTGTGACGGATCGACCATGCCGTTCTGCACCATCAACGCGAGACGCTCCATGCGTGCGCGACCGCCCGGGCAGCAGCCCGACAGCAGTTCCTTGTTCGCAGTGCCGAAGCCCCAGTAATTCAGCGGAATCTCGAGATTGCCCTGCTGAGCGAAGTAGACGATGCTCGCCACCTTGCCGTGCGGCTTCACCATGCGCATGCCATCGCCGATCGCATCGAGCGTGCCGCCCGCGATGATGACCTTGTCGACACCCTTGCCGTCCATCAGCGCTTTCACCTGCTTAGTGACCGGTCCTGCCTTGTAATCGACCAGATCGGTCGCACCATAGAGCTTCGCGACCTCTTGAGTGACCGGGCGATTGCCGATCGCGATGATGCGGCCCGCACCGCGCAGGCGCGCGCCCGCTACTGCCATCAGACCCACCGGGCCGATGCCGTAGACCACGACCACATCGCCGAACTGCACGTCAGCCAGCTCGACACCGAAGAAGCCCGTGTTCATCATGTCCACGATCATGAGAGCTTGTTCATCGCTCACGCCTTCAGGGATGAGTGCGAGGTTCTGGTCCGCCTCGGGTGCGAAGAAGTATTCTGCGAACACGCCGTCCAACTCGCCCGTGTACTTGTAGCCGTCCAGGATGCCGCCCGAATGCGTTCCCATCGGCAATTCCTGATGTTCATAGGTGAACATATAGTCGGGCGTGATAGAGGGCACCAGCACGCGATCGCCCACCTTGAAGTCGCGCACGCCGCTGCCGACCTCGACCACTTCGCCGATCGCTTCATGACCGAGCGTCTTGCCGATGGAGGCAGGGTTGGTCATCTTGTAGGTGTTGCTCACGTCAGACGTGCACGGCGTGACCGCGATGGCCTTGATGATGGCGCCGTATTCGTCGCACGTGGGGTAGGGCTTCTCGCCGAAGACCGCCTTGCCATGCTCTTCGAGAATGAATGCTTTCATAGGTTCTCTTCTTTCGTATCTCGGTTCGTTTCGTTCATGTTCGATCTCTATTAGCTCTCTTTCTGTCATTTTGTGAGCCGCACGACGAAACTGACGTGCGATCAATGTTGCAGAAACGACAGGGGGACCGCGGCCGAGCCGCTGTCTCGCAGAGCTGACCCCTTCATCGAGCAGACGACGAACCTGGTGTCATTTCACTCTATTATAAAGAAAGAAGAGGCACGATATTCCCTCGTTCATACAGGGATGCACCTCAAATGTGTGCAAATTGTGAACGTTTTTCTTTTCTAAATTTTACTTCTTGACCCAAGTATGTCAGGCGAGGATAATACTGCCTTGCGCGACTCACGAGTTGCGTGCGCTTCGGCCCT
>CALLDI010000002.1 GCA_937998355.1 uncultured Eggerthella sp. | reverse complement strand
AGCTGGTGATCCAGTACCAATCGTTGTTCTCTTTGAACCAACCACCCGTGCGCATCTCGCCATTCGGAGCATTAAGGTAGTACTTCTTGCCCGCGACCGTGGTCCATCCGAGCGCCATCTTGCCGTCAGAAGGATTCAGGTAATACCACTTGCTGCCCGACTTGAGCCAGCCAGTCTTCGCAGCGCCCGAACTCGTGAAGTAGTACCACGCTCCATCGATCTTCTGCCACCCGGTCTTGGTCACGAGCGCGCCTGAAGCATCGAAATTATAGGTGGCTCCATTGATAGTCTTCATGCCTGTCGCCATGATGCCGTTCGCATCGATCCAATAGCGCTTGTTAGAGACCGTGAGCCAGGTATTAGCGGCATACGATCCATCGACCTGCTTATATTTCCATGTCCCGTTAGCTTGCTGCTCCCAAGTGCCTGCAGTCTTCGAAAGACCGAATGCTTTCGCGATGCCACGAGCATCAGCCTGGCCGAGCTGAACGAGGAAAGCATCGTTGCCGAGCTTCTTGTTCTCGTCAGCGTTGGTGATGAATGCATGTTCCACGATGATCCCAGGAATGCCCTGTTCACGAGCCGATGCGATAACGCCATAATAGTCGCGCACGCTTCCATCGGGATACTTGCTGTTGTTCGCAGAGTCCTTCGTCTTGATCCCGCGATTCGAAAGGCCGAGCGCAACGAGTTCATCGAGGATCTTCTGGCTCAAGTCCTTTGCGACCGCGTGGGTCTCTTCCTTCTTATAGCTACTATCGTTGGGATACCAAACTTCAGCGCCTTTTGCGCTCGGCGTTGCAGAGTTGATGTGAATGCTCACGAAGACTTGTGCGCCATGCTGCACCGCTCGATCGACGCGCGCAGATAGGCTCGAGAGCGTTTCGTTCTGAGCGCGAGTCACGTAGACTTCGACGTTTCCGTATTTCTCAAGCTCGGCCTTGCAAGCTTGCGCGATCTTCCAGTTGATATCGGCCTCGTTCAATCCACCCGAGACCGCTCCTGGATCGGTTCCACCATGACCAGGATCAAGTGCGATCACGAACTTGCCCGCACGCGAAGTCTTCGCAGCGATCGCGGTACCGCCCGCCAAGGCCACCGCATCATCAAGGCTGTCAGCTTCTTGGAGCTCGCCCTGCGCGCTCAATGCATAGGTCGAGAGGCAGTCGTCATCTCCCTCTTCGGATTGAGCGCTCAAGGTCGCTCCCGTATCGGGAACTGCTTCGAAGCTGCAACCATCGCCCTCTTTCGCAAGATCGACCTCGACGCTCTTCACGACACCTGAAGCGGTCTTAGCGCTCGCCTCCATCTTGATAAGACGATAGACGCCAGCACCTTCGGTCTGAAGAGAGAAGAGCGCAGCCGACGAAGCCGTCTTCTCCGCTGCTACCTGATGACGATTTCCCTGAGGGTCTTCGTAGGTCAATTTCGCCGATGAGACCATGAGCGCATCGTCATCGATCGCAACAGCGATCTTCTGGATAGCGCCTGCGGTCGGAGCGGCATCACCGAAATAAACGAATCCGACCGATCCTGCCTCCACCTGATCGGACGTGGTCTCTTCGCTCTGCGCCTGGATATCATCTGCATAGGCAGGATGAGGCATCGCAGGTATGAGCGAGACTACAAGGACAAGAGAGAGGAATGCTCTGATGAAAGATGAAAAACTCGTACGCTCCAAATCAGCCTTCTTTCGTAATCTATCGTGCGTTAAAACTGCTCATACGTTCGCTCATTGTAAATGCGCTCACTGAGATGAGAGGTCTTCTTAAAGGTGCGGGATGATGAATCGCTGTTCAAAGGCATCTAGCGGGTCTTATCCCATTTGCCGCTCGCGTTCACATGATACTTCCCGATCCAGGTATTGGTCGCCATCACGCCTTTCGCGTCGACATAATAATCGCCGATCCATTTGCTCTTTTGCATCGCGCCTGACTTGCTGAAGTTATACCATTTGCCGCCGATGCTCTGCCAGCCTGTCAGCATCGCGCCCGAGCTGTTGGAATAGTAGCGAACGCCGTTCACATCGTAGAAGCCCGTCTTCATGATGCCATTGGAGGGATTCAGGTAATACCACTTGCCCTTCACCTTGGTCCAACCCTTCGCCATGACACCGGAGGACTTGTAGTAATGCCAGCCATCGGATTCTTTGTTCCACCCTGTCTTCATGGCTCCGCTCGAGGCGTTGAGGAAATAGACCTGACCGCCGATCTTGCGCTTGCCGGTCTGCATGATGCCATTGCTCTCCATGAAGTACCACTTGCCCGACACCTTCTGCCAGCCAGTCCTCATGGCACCATCGGAGCCCAACCAATACCAGGAACTGCCCGATTTGAACCACTTGGCGTGCATGTACCCATTGGCATCGAAGTGATAGCGCTTGCCTTTGATGGTCACCCATTCGTTCGCAGGATAGGACCTCTTCTGTGCTGCTTTCGTCTTCGAGTCATAGGCGAACCACCACTTGCCCTTGCTCTTCTTCCAGGTGCCCGTTACCGCGGATGACTTCGGTGCTGCTTGAGAGATGGTGCTCGAGTTGCCTGCAGGGGTCAACGCGGTCGAACTGCTCCCCACGTTGGTTCCGCTCGAAGACCCAGTCGAAGATCCGCTCGAGTTCGAGCTTCCTGAGCTTGATCTGATCTGGAACGTGATGGTTTGCGATCCTTTGTAATTGCCCTTGCCGGTAACGACCGCCTTCGCCGTACCCACATTCGTATTGTTGGTGTATTTGATAGTGTAGTCCGTGCCCTTCACGAGCGTCTTCGTTCCATCCTTCACTACGACAGGCTCTTGAGCCTTTCCGTTGTAAACGATATTCGAAGAGGATACTGTCGGCTTCGGCAAAGCTTTCGGGCTGATAGTGAAGACGACCCGCTTCTCGCCCGTGCAGTTGCTTCCTTTAGCCTTGATGATGACCGTAGCGGTTCGGTCGCCCGCATTGACGTTGTTCTGATAGGAAACGGTATAGTTATCCGAGCTCAGAACGCCATCTCCTGCACGCACGGTCGGAGTTGGTTTCTGCGCTTGTCCGTTATAGACGATGGTCGGGAACACATCGACCGTGGTCTCGCTCAGCTTTGCTTGCTTGATCGTGAAGGTAACGGTCTTCGATTCGCAATAATCACCTATGCCCGTGATGGTCATGACCGCAGGATTGTTCGTGGTGCTCGCATTCACGTTATTGCTATACGACAGCGTATAATCTCTGCCCTCGACCAGCGTCTTGCCGTCTACAACGACCTTCGGGTTCTGCTCGATCTTCTTGCTGGCATAGGTCTGGTCGGTCACGCCCGTCACCGTAGCGCTAGCGATGGAAGGTTTATTGTTGTAGGTCGCTGTGAAGTTGAGCGTATCGTTCGCATAATTTGCCGCAACACGCGTCTGCGAACCCCAACAACGCTCTTGCCCCAGCTGATAGGCGACCAAGTTGTAGATGACATTCTTGTCGTTAGTACCAGCCCATTCCGTGTGCACGATCGGTAGAGAGAAGCTCGTCTTTTGCGCTGCAAGTTGAGACTTGACGCTATAGCTACCGCTCACATCTTCGATATAGGGTTTCGTATATCGATCGATCTCGCCTGATCGAATGAAGTAATTATCCTCGTAGGCGTTCGCATCGAAAGCGGATCGTTGCTCGCTCGCAACGCTATAATTGCCATCCCACTTGGTATGAACGAGGCTCATGACGCTCGTAGGAATAGCGAAATAAAGATGCCGTGAGTCCGGGTAGTTGTCGCCAAGCTGCTGATAGTCGTTCCACGTCGTGTCGATGTTGTACCACTTCCCATCGAGCTTCGCACCGGTCCATACATGATTGTCTCCGCTCGAATCAACACGACGCGTCTCGATGCCGACCTTGTTGAGCAGCTTCACGTATGCCCCGTGATAGCCCTCACAAGTACCGAGCCCTTGGCCAAGAACGCTCTCAGCGCTGCAATATGTTCCTGAATAGTCATACTCCGTGTTATCCAAGATCCAATCGTTCAGCCAAAGCGCCTTCGTATAATCATCACTATCGCCACAAGCAGCATTGCACTGTTGCGCGACCTCGCTCACGATCGCATCGATCCCTTTGAAAGAATCGCTCTCTGAGATGGTGAACTCGATCTGGAAGCGCACGAGGTCTCCATAGACGATCTCCCCATCGGCGTTCTCCGTCCACTCCCATGGAGTGAAGATGAGGGTGTATTTCCCAGGAGCATAAAGAGATACGTCGATGTAGTTCTCATCGCGATAAGGCGCAGCTGCGCCACTTGAAGGATCGACTACGTAGGAGGGTCCATCCTCAGTCTCGAGCTCGAATGAGAAGACCTTGTAGCGCAACGATCCCGTGTTGCCAGAAACGTTGAAGGTGAACCGGGTCGGCTCACCTTTGGTGAAAGCCTGATTGTAAGAGACCGTTGCTGAAAGATGCGTGCTCTGCATCGAAGGCGTCTTGATGAACGTCGCAGGGACCGTGACCATGTTCGCTGCGGTCTCGATGGACGCAGCTTGAGCAGACGCATCACCTGCATCGTTGCTCGTTTCTGGTTCAGCGAACGCAAGAGCTGGCAAGCCTAGAACCAGGCAGAGCAGCAGAGATGCTACACCAGCTTTGATGACGTTCACGTGCTTCTGTATCGTCTGCATCGGTCTCTCTCTTCTCTCGGGGTACTTTGAAGGGGAGTTGCGATCATCGTTAGATACGATGCCATTTGCCGTTAGCGTCCACGCGATAATTGCCTACCGTCGTATTCGCCAACATGACACCATCGGAGCCGACATAGTATTCGCCGACCCACTTGGCCTTCTGCATCGCACCTGACTTATTGAAGTTGTACCATTTGCCGCCGATGTTCTGCCAACCGGTCAGCATCGCGCCCGAGCCGTTCGAGAAGTAACGACTTCCATCAACATCGTAGAAGCCCGTCTTCATCGCACCGCTCGATGGATCGAGGTAATACCACTTGTTCTTCAGTTTGTTCCAGCCCTTGGACATGGCACCTGAACCCTTGAAGTGATACCATGTGCCACTGATCTTCTGCCATCCAGTCAGCATCGCGCCCGACCCATTCGAGAAATAACGCGTGCTACCGACGTTGTAGAAACCGGTCTTCATGACACCATCGGAAGGGTTCAAGTAGTACCACTTGTTCTTCACCTTCGCCCAGCCTTTGGCCATGGCTCCAGAGGATTTGTAGTAATACCACTTGTTGCTCTCTTTGTTCCAACCGGTCTTCATCGCACCTGACGAAGTGAGGTAATAGGTCTGGTTCGAGATCTTGCGCTTGCCGGTCTGCATGATGCCGTTTCGCTCCATGAAGTACCACTTGCCCGATACCTTCTGCCAACCGGTCTTCATAGCGCCATCGGTGCCGAGCCAATACCAAGAGCTTCCTGACTTGTACCACTTGGAGCTCATGTAGCCTTTGGAGTCGAAGTGATAGCGCTTACCCTTGATGGTCGCCCATTCGTTCGCAGGATAGGACTTCTTCTGAGCCGTCTTCGACTTGGAGTCGTACGAGAACCACCACTTGCCCTTGCTCTTCTTCCATGTGCCCGTTACGCTCGGAGCTTTCGGGGCAGCTTGAGCGATGGTGCTCGAGTTGCCTGCAGGGGTCAGAGCGGTCGAGGTGTTCGAGCTCGAGGAGCTGTTGTTGGAGGAGTTGTTGCTGACGGGTTTCGGCTGATTGATCGTGAACGTGCGAACCGTGAACGCTTCGCAGTAGTTCGAGTTCGCTTTAGCTGCAACCTTCAGCGTTGCCGTGCCTGGTTTATCGTTGTATTGGTACGTAACCTCGTAATAGCTTGGATTCACCACGAAGCTGCCCATCTTCACGACCACGCTCGGCTTGACCGCCGAACCGTTGTAGTAATAAGGGCCACCCTGCAAGACGACGGTCGCTTTACCGAGATTGACACGGATGTTGAAGGTCTTCTTTATCGTACCGGTATAACCGTTCTTGCCCGTGATGACCACCGTGGCGATGCCCGGACCGATATTGTTTTCGATGATGTAGGAGTACTGCGTTCCATCGAGAACGACTCCATTCACGGTCACCTTGATCGACTGACCTTGTGGGTGACCCGTGTACTCCTTGTCAACGATTCCCTCGACGACCGCATTCGCGATCGAGATATCCGCTTGTGGAGAGACCTCGACATCGGCGGTCTCGATAGCGGTCGAAGATGTCGCTTCTTCGGTCGCTGCCAGGCCAACAGAGGGCACGCATGCGAGCATGGTGGCGACCGCCGCGACGAAGAGCGCACCTGCCAACCACCGTTTGATATGTTCTTTCATGAACTGCATCTCGAATCGATGTTCCTCTCTTGCGTTCAGAACGATTGCTTATTTCTTGGTTGCGTCCCACCTGCCGGTAGCATCGACATGATACTTACCGATCCATTTGCTAGTGGCCATCTTGCCCGTGGATTCGAGGTAGTAATTCCCTACCCATTTATTCTTCTGCATAGCGCCCGACGTGCCGAAATAGTAGCCATCGCCGTTGATCTTCACCCAGCCTGTCAGCATCTCGCCATTAGGAGGATTCAAGAAATAGGTCTTGCCACTAACGGTCTGCCAGCCGGTCTTCATAGCACCAGAGGATGCGTCCATGTAATACCAATTGCGACCGCTCTTCACCCAGCCCTTGGACATGGCGCCCGACTTAGCATAGTGATACCAGGTCGTGCCTTCTTTGTTCCATCCGGTCTTCATAGCGCCAGAGGACGTATTGAGATAGTAGGTCTTACCGCTCACTTTATACTTGCCCGTCTGCATCGCGCCATTGCCAGCAAGGTAATACCACTTGTTCTTCAGCTTCAGCCAGCCAGTCTTCATGGCGCCTGAGGAGTTGTAGTAGTACCAGATCTTGCCTTCTTTATTCCAGCCAGTCTTCATCGCGCCCGAAGAGGTGTTGAGATAGTAGGTCTTGCCGCTGATGATCTTCTTGCCAGTCTGCATCACACCATCAGAAGCCATGTAGTACCACTTGCCTTTGACCTTCTTCCAGCCGGTCTTCATCGCACCGTCCGATCCGAAGTAGTACCACTTCTTATTGAGCTGCTGCCAATTCGTATGCATCCACCCCTTGCTATCGAAGTGATAGAGCTTACCTTTGATCTTCACCCATTGATTGGTCGGATAGGCCTTCTTCTGCGTGGTCTTCGTCTTCGAATCGTAAGAGAACCACCATTTGCCACCGGACTTCTTCCACGTGCCCGTTACAGTAGGGGCCTTAGGGAGCGCCTGGGCCGTGACGCTGGTCGCACCATTATTGACGGAGTCGGTCGTTCCGTTCGTAGTGATGTTGCTGTTATTGGATGAATTGTTCGAATTGTTGGTGTTGCTGCTGCTATTCGAACCGCTGCTGGTGCTGTCCTTCTCGATCAAGAACGTGACCGTCTCCGAACCAGTGAAGTTGCCCTTACCCGTTACGGTCGCCTTGGCGTACCCAGGCTCAACATTGTTCGTGTACTTAACATCGAAATCGTTCGAGGTCAGCGTATAGTTTCCGTACTTCAACGTGATGAGCGGCGTGAGTGGTTTGCCCGTATATTTCACGCGGCTCGAGATCGTCTTCATCGTGCTCGTGATGCTAGCAGGAGTGATCTTGAAGGTGAGCGTGGTCGTGCCAGTGTAATTGCCCTTACCCGTGATGATCACATCATAAGTGCCCGAGCGATAAGGACCGCTCGAATCGTACACCTCGTTCGGATTGGACTTACTGCGATAGGAAACGGTGTACCCTACCCCTTCCTTGAAATCCGTATAGTCCAGCTTGGTGCGCAAGATCGCGCGCACGGAATCGCCCGTGTATCTCTGATCGGCAACGGTCAGGAACAGGTCTGCAGTGACGACCGTCAGTTTCGTGATCGTGACCTTGTAATTCGTCCCAGAGATCTCGACGGTCACCCTCGTATTAGGGTCGGAAACGATGCTCGCTCCATTCAAACATGCAGCGACCTGCTGCGAGATGAGCTTCTGGATGTTGGCATCGGTCCCTGCAGGGATCGCAGACGTGAAGGATCCCCCGTTCTGCATGGACGGATACTTCCCTTTGATCACACCTGCAAGCTCCTCGGCCTGTTCGAAGCCCGCCATATCATGCGTACGCGCGTAATAGTTGTTCGCGGTATTCGTTGCAGCTGGATTGGCACCGCGAACATACGAAGGATGCGCCAGCACGATCTGCGCATCTGTCAGACCGAAGAAAAGATACGCTCCTTGACGCTGATTGGCATAAAGATCGTCATTCGCCGTATCGATATGCGTCCAGTTTCCATCGAGATTGATGAGCGTCCACGCGTGACCATCAGCCGATACATCTTTGATGTCGCTCGCCGGAACACCAAGACGAACCATCAGCTCACGAAAAGCAGCCTGAAAGCTCTTGCTCGACACCTTGACCTGCAATGTCGAGCCAAGATTATCTAAGATGTCTAGAGCAGAATCTTTCGTGCTCGACGCATCGAAATCCGCCTTTGCGAGCAAATATTCGTGGACGATTACCGCTTTATCATAATCCGTCTTATTCACATTGTTCACGCCCGGATTCGCAGCCAAAAACTCCTTATAGGCATTTTCGAGCCTAATGGCATCACCATCGATCTCGCCACCTTCGTCACCGCCGCCTTCACCTTCAGCGGTGCCTTCGATCGCCCCTTCAGCGGCTACGGCGATCTCTTGTTCGCTCGTGCCGACAGGATCAGACGTGTCTGCAATTGCCCCTTCGAGCTCGTCGTCGCTCACCTCAGGCTGATCGTCGATAGTCGCTTCATCGGTCGATTCAGCTTCAGCAGCATCGAACTCCACGTTCTCCTGAACGTTCGTTTCTTGCTGAAATTCACCCGTGGTCGCGAACGCAAGACCAGGCGTGAACGCGAGCAAGAGCGCTAAAAGGACCGCAAGGGCCGCCTTATGAAAGGCGGCTCCTTCGCGCTTGGTTTTCTCTTCATTGAAGAATATACGATGACTATGATTCATAATGACCTCGCCTCAGACCATCCTTATTTCGTTCTGTCCCATTTGCCACTCGAATTGACATGGTATTTGCCGATCCACGTATTGGTGGCCATCACGCCATCAGCTCCAACGTAGTAGTTGCCTACCCATTTGGTGCGCTGCATCGCGCCTGACTTGTCGAAGTAATACCATCTGTTGTTCACTTTTTGCCAACCGGTCTTCATGACACCAGAAGCATTGGAATAGTAGCGCTTGCCGCTCACATCATAGAAACCGGTCTTCATGGTGCCATCGGTCGGGTTGAGGTAATACCATTTGCCCGAAACTTTCTTCCAGCCCTTCGCCATAGCGCCGGAACCATTGAAGTAGTACCACTTGTCAAGGATCTTGACCCAGCCGGTCAACATCGCGCCAGAAGTATTGAGGAAGTATTTCTTCCCACCCGTTTCGAGCCAACTGGTCTTCATCTTGCCGTTGGAGGTGTCGAGCCAATACCACTTGCCCTTCACCTTCTGCCAGCCCTTCGCCATAGCGCCGGAAGACTTGTAGTAATACCAGCCGTTCGATTCACGATTCCAGCCGGTCTTCATCGCACCGGATGTAGGGTTGAGGTAGTACGTCTGACCTGAGATGGTCTTCTTGCCGGTCTGCATCACGCCATTGCTGGCCATGTAGTACCACGTGTTCTTGACCTTCTTCCAGCCGGTCTTCATCGCACCATCGGAACCGAGCCAATACCATTTGCCATCGAGCTTCAGCCAGTTCACGTTCATCCAGCCCGCACTATCGAAATGATAGAGCTTGCCGCCGATCTTCACCCACTCGTTAGCAGGATAGGACTTCCCGTTCTGTGCAGCCTTCGTCTTCGAGTCGTAGGCGAACCACCATTTGCCCTTGCTCTTCTTCCAGGTGCCCGTCGCTACGACTGGGTTAGCTGCGGTAGCCGTGATCTTGAAGGTCTTGGTGATCGATCCGGTATAACCGTTCTTGCCCTTGATGACCATGGTCGCAGTTCCAGGGTTCACATTGTTCTTATACGTGATCGAGTAATCCGTATTCAGACGCAGACGCGTACCGTTCAACGTGAGCGTCGGCGTCGGCTTGATCGCAGAACCCGTAGCGGCGTAGCTCGCGTTCAGATCCGAGATCGACAGATAGGGCGAATTGAGATTCTTCGTGGTCACCTGGTAATAGCTCGCCTTGTAATTACCAGGTCCTTTATTGACGAATTGCACCAGCACCTGCTTGCCGCTGATGGTGGTGTTGCTCAGCTTGCCTGCGACGAAATCGCACAGCACATCGTAGACCGAAGTATCAGAATAGCTCGGCGCAGTGATGGTGAATGCGGTCTTGCCCGCATCGAGCTGTGCAGCGATCTTGTTCTTGATGGGATCGGAATAGGATGCCATCGCGTTGCTGGTGCGCATGAAGTAGTTCAGATTAGCGTTCGTCGCGGTATAGCCGCTCTGCGGCACATAGCCAGAGCGAATGCGCTTCATCTGCGTATCGGTCAAACCGAAGAACAGATGTTGAAGCTCGCCCGAACGCTTATCGTCCTCGGCGGCATCCACATGCATCCACGATCCACCAACGTTGACGAGCGTCCAGACCTTATTATCAGCCGCCACGCGTTGTGATTTCACGTCCATCACGCCCAAGATGAGCGACATCGCTTGATGGTAGCTTTCTCTACTGCCTTGACCATACAGCAAAACGCCTGAAGCGCCGCAATATTTACCGGAAGAATCCTCATGAGCATTGAGCGTCTTGACGAGATAATCATGCACGTAGAGCGCTTTGTCGTAATCGCGATTCGTCGTAGAGGCGCTGCCCGTGTACTTGTAATCGTTCTTGATCTTCTCGGCCACCGCTTCGAGCTTCGGCTTGCTAGAATCGTTCACCGTGAACACGAATTCAGCTTGCGCCTGACGCTCGTTGTTGCCCTCGATCGCCGTTACGAGAAGACGATACTTTCCCGATGCCTTGAAATCGAAGGTGAATGAAGGGGTAGCCGAGTCGGCAACATTGGTGTATTGCGTTTCGTACGCATGGCCATAGCGCGTATCGACCCACACCTGCAGGCTATTGACGCGATAAGTGATCTTCTTGCCTGCCGTGGCGTTCTGCACGCTGAAATTGAACGTGATGTTGCCACCCTTGGTATATTCCGTCGCGCCAGAGATCTTGAGCGTAAGATCGCCCGCCTGAGCGGTCAAGTTCTGGGCTTCAGGCTCATTTGCGGGGTCTTCAACAGCCTGAGCGGTCAGCGCAGCTTCCTCGCTGCTCTCAGGTGCTTGCGCCTCTGCATCTACATCACCTTGCACGGAATCGTCCTCGGAGATCGCTGCGGAGTCGAGCGATCCATCTTCTTCGGGTAGGTTCGCAGATCCTTCGGTGCTGGTTTCTTCCGCGGCCTCTTCAGTCTGCGTCGCTGTCGTGTTCCCGCCCTCGGTCGCGAAAGCCAGCCCCGGCGTGATCGCGAGGGTGAACGAGAGCATCATCGCGAGCACGAACTTGAAAAAGCTGTTCAGACCATGACGCTCTTCATGCGCCTCGATCGTGTTGTGAATACTGTTCATGATACGGTCCTCTGTCTTCTTATCTTGAGGTGTCCCAAACGCCATTCGCGTTCAGGTGATAGTTGCCGATCCAAGTGTTCTTCTGCAGGGCGCCCGATTTGTTGAAGTAGTACCACTTGTTGCTGATCTTCTTCCACCCTGTCTGCATAGCACCCGAGCTGTTGGAATAGTACGTGACCTTCTTCACATCGTAGAATCCGGTCTTCATGGCTCCATCGGTGCCAAGGTAATACCACTTACCCTTCACCTTCTGCCAGCCGGTGGTCATCGCACCCGAGCCTTTGAAGTAATACCAAACGCCATTGAGCTGCGCCCAACCTGTCAACATCGCGCCCGAGGAAGGATGCAAGAAATATTTCACACCCCCGATGGTCTGCCAGTTGGTCTTCATGAGCCCATGAGAAGGATCGAGGTAATACCATTTGCTCTTCACCTTCTGCCAACCCTTGGCCATAGCACCCGAGGATTTGTAGTAATACCAACCATTGGTCTCTTTGTTCCAGCCAGTCTTCATGGCACCCGAGGAGTTGAGGAAATAGGTCTGCCCGCTCACGGAGATCTTGCCCGTCTGCATGATGCCGTTGGCAGCCAAGTAATACCACTTGCCCTTCACCTTCTGCCAGCCGGTCTTCATCGCGCCATCCGACCCAAGGTAATACCAGTAATTACCTTGCTTGTACCATCCGGTATGCATCCAGCCTTTGCTATCGAAATGATAGAGCTTGCCTTTGATCTTCACCCATTGGCTGGTCGGGTAGGACTTGTTCTTCTGGGCCTTCTTCGTGCTGGAATCATACGAGAACCACCATTTGCCGCTGGACTTCTTCCACGTGCCCGTTACGGTCGGTCCCGTGGGAGCTGCCTGAGAAGCTGATGGGTTCAATCCCCCGCTCGAAGAACTGCTGTTGCTCGAATTATTCGAATTGCTCGAGTTGTTCGAGTTGTTGGGCTTATTGGTCGATGAACTCGAACCGCTGCCGTTGCTGCTCGATTTCGCATAGATCGGGAATACGCGCGTTATGGTGCCGCTGTATTCTCCGATGCCGGTGATCACGACCTCGTATTCTCCTACCTCTTTAGGAGCAACGCTCTTCTGCGTCTTGAAATCACGATAGGATACGCGATAGTCCTTATCACGTACGAGCGTCTTGCCCTTGAAGACCACCTGCAGCTTATCCTGCGTCTGAACTGCGCCATTATAGATCTTGTCCTCGACATTGTGCACCAATGTGGTAGCGGACGTGAGCTGAATGCCCTTGATCGTGAAGCTCGTCGAAACCGATCCGGTGTAATTCGGAGCCTTGCCCGTTATCGTTATCTTGCCCGTTCCCACGTTCGTGTTGTTCGAATAGGTGACGTTGTAATCGGTACCGAGCTTGAGCGTCGTGCCTTGGCATTTGACGGTGATAGCAGGTTTGATCTCGAATCCGGTATACGTTTGATTCGGAATGTTCGAGATCTCGACGTCTCCACCAGCGAGGTTCCTTGCTACGATCCTGAACGTGACCGTCTTCGAGCCACCGGAGAACATTCCGCCCGCCTTCGGCTTCAAAATTGCGGTCGCAGTCCCGACATTAGTATTGTTCGAATACGTCACATCGAAGTCTCCACCCACTCCTGAAGTGAGGTTCATGCCCATGTAGGTCACTTTCAGCTGATTGGTCGTGAGCGTGATGGGCTTGCCCGTGTATTCGACGTTCGCGATCGGCTCGACGGTAACATCGCTGAAGCTCGCGACGATGCTGAAAGTCGCTGATGTCGTGCCGGTGAAATTGCCCTTACCCGTGGCGATGACCTCTGCATAATCGACGCAAGGATCGGTATTGTTCCTGTAGCTGAGCGTATAGTCGACCCCATTCGCAAGCGTCTTGACACCATTGAAGGTGATGAGCGGCGTGGGCTTGACCTCTTGGCCTGTATAGGACTGTGGTGATATCTGAGCGATCGTCGCCTTGCTGATATCAGCTGGCGTGATCTTGAAATTGAAGGTATAGGAGCCCGTATCGCTGCTCGAGATAGGCTTGATGGTGATGCTCGCGAGCTTATCTGAGACGTCGGTATTGTTCGAATACTCGAGCTTGTAATCGATGTTCTCGGTGAGCGTCGTGCCTTCATAGCTGACGGTCGGCTTGGGCGTGATCGGCTGGCCAGTGTAGGTGTACTGATCTTGCTGCATCGTCACGTTCACTTTGGTGAAGTCGATCGCTCCACCTACACGCACGTCTTTGGTGACGGTCTTGCTCGAGACCGTCTTGTGAACGCCGGTGAGCGTTGCGGTCCCATTGCCCTTCGCGGTCATCGTGCCGCTGTCGGGATCGACCGCGAGAATGTCAGGATCGCTCGAAGACCACGACCAGTCCGACGCAGGAATGGAGGAGCCATCTCCACAGTTCACTTCGAAGGAGGCTGTTTGGGCTTTTTCCATGTTCGAACTAGCGGAGATCTCTGCGCTGAGCATCTGAAGGGCATGGTAAGCGTCCACTTCGCCATAACCTGTTTCTGCGTCCCAGCCTTCGTCACCTATGTCAGTAGCGGTCTGCTCCAGAAGCGCACGCGCATCTTCAGCGCTCAAGCTCGGATCGTAGGCGAACAGCAGCGCTGCGACGCCCGCGACCGCAGGCGATGCCATAGAGGTGCCGCTCATATAGCCATACCCGCCCGACGTGACCGTGCTATAGACGCTCGTGCCAGGCGCAGAGATGTTCTTCGCCTGACTCAAAGCCCCACTCGCTACGTTGTAATTCGAACCACTAGCGCGCTGAACGAAAGATGAACCCGAAGAGTCGTTAGGTGTTGCAGAAGAGTCGCCCTGCAGATTGATGACCGTGAAGCAATCCTCATAATCGCCAGGGATGCAGTCGTACGGCGGGATCGAAGTGCCTTGCTGATTGCCCGCTGCGCACACCGTGAGGATGTTGGCGTTCTTCGCTTCGGTGATCTTCTTGTAGAGAAGGTCGTCCTTCTCGATCGAACCTTCGCCGCCCACGCTCATGTTCACGACGCGAACGTTATGAGCCTGCGCATTGGTCTGCGCGCCCGTGCTGGTCAAGAGCCAGGTATACGCTTGCGCCAGTGTCGCAGTGGTGAAGTTCTTGCCCGCTTCATCGGTAGTCGCCTTGATGATGACCAAGCCAGCATCGTAGGAAACGCCTGCTACTCCCTTGCCATTGTTCGCGTCCGCGGCGATGATGCCCGCAACATGCGTACCATGTCCGTTCGCATCAGTGACCTGATTCACGCCTGGCTGGCGCGTTGAGGAGTTATGGTGGCGCGCACGTTATTCACGAGATCTTCGTGCGTGACCGCACAACCGGTATCGACGACAGCCACCGAAACTTTAGGACTGGTGAACGTGTCTTCTTTGCATTTTGCGATGGCCCAGGCACGGTACACATCAAGAGACTCCATGCCCCATTGCTGAGCGACACCTGGGTCGTTCACTTGAACAGCATCGCTCGTCTGCACCGTTTGGCCTTCGAGCGCTTGCGCATCTTCTGCATCAGCATCAGCCGAAACAGAAGAAGCATCTGCCTCGGACTCATCGGCTACGGTGTGGTAGACATAGTTGGGTTGAGCTTGCAGGCCTTCGCTTCGCAAAGAAGCCAGCATCTGCTTCATGGACACATCGCTCTTCACAGCCACCTGCACGAAACCGGCAGACATGTCCTGGTCGGATACGTCTTTCGTTTGAACGAGATCGCTCGAACTCAGCGCTGCGTTCAGCTGATCCAAGTCGGTCGTTTCATCGACCGCGATGAGCACTTTGCCCTTCTCGTACGATCCATAATCGGAATCGCTGGCGACCTCGAAGGCATCAGCTGCCGCTTCAGGCGCATGATGGACCTCCGCCACCGCCTCGGAAAGATTCGTAACCGGAGTGTTTTCGGCGTCTGAGCGCACGCTGTCAGAGCGCTGACCGAACAGGCCAGTGCCAACTACAAGAGCTAACGCCGCAATGAGACATAAAGAAACGAAACCGCCTTTGTGGCGGCGTGTTCTTGCATTCTTCATTCCGGCACTTTGAGAATGCTTTTCCATACTGCCAATCCTACGTAGACGATAGGGCTGACCAATTGTAACAAAGCTGTTACCTTCAAGTCACGCTGGAGGGCTCTTTCTTTACATAATTACCATCCATGAATCCCCACGAATTCACACGTGAAGCGCTTCTTTTGTATAATGAAATCCATTTGCAAAACAGTCGAGCGAAAAGGGGCCCGATGGCGGACAAGATCGCGGTGCTCATACCCTGCTACAACGAAGCGGTCACGATCGGGAAAGTGGTCGACGATTTCAAGCGCGTGCTGCCCGAAGCCGATATCTACGTCTACGACAACAACTCCAAGGATGAAACCTCTGCCATCGCCGAAGAGCATGGTGCGATCGTTCGCATGGAGCCCCGCCAAGGCAAAGGCAACGTGGTTCGTCAGATGTTCCGCGAGATCGATGCTGATTATTACATCATGGTGGACGGCGACGACACCTATCCCGCCGAAGCAGCTCCCGATCTACTGAAGCCCCTCATGGACGATGTTGCCGACATGACCGTGGGCGATCGTCTTTCGAACGGCACATACGGCGAAGAGAACGATCGTGCGTTCCATGGTTTCGGCAATAACCTCGTGCGTTGGCTCATCAAGGTCATCTACGGCTACGCCTTCGACGATGTCATGACCGGCTATCGCGCATTCAATCGCGTCTTCGTGAAGACCATGCCCGTGCTCTCTGAAGGATTCCAGATCGAGACCGAACTCTCCATCCATGCGGTCGACAAGCGCTTCCGCATCAAAGACGTGCCGATCGATTATCGCGACCGTCCCGAAGGCAGCTACTCGAAGCTCTCCACCTTCGGAGATGGCGCGAAGGTGCTCCGCGCCATCGCATCGCTGTTCAAGGACCACAAGCCGATGGCGTTCTTCGGCTGGCTCGCGCTCATCTTGGTCGTGCTCGGCCTGGTCGCAGGCATCCCTGTCATCGCCGAATACTTCCAGACCGGCCTCGTACCGCGCTTCCCCACCGCCATCCTCGCGATCGCGCTCGTGATCTGCGGCGCGCTGTCTTTCACGGCGGGCATCATCCTTGATACGGTAGCGAAATCGACCCGCAAGCAATGGGAGATACTCACCTATCAGGCCTACGAAGAAGCGCAGCGCCATCTTGAAGAAGACCAGCGCTAGAAGCTTCGATATACCTCGACACACAAGAACACCTCAGAGCCCGATCTGGCCCTGAGGCGTTCTTCGTTTCTAGGTCGCTCTTGCGAGACGAGATGACGCTCTTCGCGTCCCGATCGACCGATGGAGCACGATCGCTCTTTCACGCTATTCGCGAAGAAGTATCACTCGTTCTCGACGAACGTCTTGTTCAGATACGCGATGATGTCATCCGATTCATAGAGCGCCTTGCCATCGATCGACAAGCAGGGCACCTGGAACTTCCCACCCAAATTGATGAGCGTGTCGTAGGCCACGTCGTGCAGCATGAGGCTGATGTTCTCGATCGGCAGCACGATATGGTGCTCATCCATGAAGTTCAGGACCTTCGCGCAGAAGGGGCAACCATCTTTGACATAGAGCGTATATTGAGAGTTTTCCATTTGGATCACCTTCCTGAAGAGTTCTTTGCGCGATGCACAGCCAAGCGAGATGCTCGCTCGGCCGGCTCTCTCGCGTGAAGGATGAAGCCCTCATGCGAGCTCGCAACATCAATGCTAGATCAGCACATGAAAGATGGCCGCCAAAGGCAGCCATCTGTTACGCAGTCGAAAATTGAACGTGAAGGAGCGGTCGCAAGTCGTGCACGAACGCGCCACTCCCAGCTAGGACGACGATGGGAGGCTCGGTGGCGGCGTGACACCGCGATCGATCGCCTGCGCCGCATGCTTGGCTTGCAGCGTTTCGAGGAATGCTTGCGCGTCGCCCGGATCGTCGTCGAGCGTCTCATCACCTAGATCGACCTCGGTCGGAACACGGCGATACAGCAGGTCGTACATGATCGGCACCACATAGAGCGTCATGAAGGTAGCGTAGAGCAAGCCCCCTACCACGACGAGCGCCATACCACGCTGCATGCTCGCGCCGATCGCGACGCTGAACACCATCGGAAGCATAGCGAGGATAGTGGTGAGTGCCGTCATGAGGATCGGGCGCATACGAGTCTTGCCCGCAGCGACGAGCGCATGCCATTTCTCTAAGCCGCCACGGCGCAGCTGATTGACATAGTCCACGAACACGATGCCGTTGTTCACGACCGTTCCCATCAGCACCGCGAAGCCCATCAGGGAGAGCATCGTAAGTCCTTCGCCACTGAACCACAGTGCGAAGAAGCCGCCGGTGAACGCGAGCGGAACGGTGAGGATGATGATGAAGGGCGATAGCAGACTCTGGAACTGCGCGACCATGATCAGGTAGATGAGCACGAAGCCCAAGATGAGCAGTAGCAGCATCTGCTCGAGCATGGTGTTGATGTTCTCGAGCTCGCCACCGTAGTAGATCTGGTAATTATCGGGCACCTCGTACGCATCGAGCTTCTGGGTCAGTTCGCGCGAGAGCAGAGCGTTGTTGAAGCTGTCCTCGATCTCCGCGGTCACGGTCATGGTCTTGTCGGAATTCAAATGAACGATGGAGTTCGATGCGAGCCCCTCTTCGATCGTGGCCACATCGCCGATCTTCACCTCGACCGACTCGCCCTGTTGGCTGGTCATGGTGATGGTGGTATCGAGGATGTCCTCGCGGGTCGGAACGTTCGTTTCATCGATGATCTCGACTTGCATCTGGTGCCCGTCGACCGTGAGCTTGCTCGACGTGGTCGAGATGTTCAGCATGCTAGAGAGCTGCTGATAGAGTTGCGCGACCGTGAAGCCCTTCTTCGTGAGCGCATCTTCGTCGATGATGAGGTGAACCTCCTTGTCCGCCTCTTCCATACCGTTCTCGATCTCGGTATAGCCTTCCACTTCATCGACGATACCCATCACATCTTCGCTGATCTCGATCAGCTTATCCTGGTCGGGACCCGTGATGGTGATGGAAAGACCACTGCCCATCATGGAGCTCATGGCCTCTGAGGACGACGCGTCAGTGATCACCTCGCAATCGAGGCCCGCGGTCTTCTCCGACAGTTCTTCACCGATATCGAGCACCTGCTGTTCAGTAGTGACCGAATCGTCCATCTGCAGATAGAACGCGAACATCTCGTAGTATTGTTCCCCAGAAGACGAGGCAGCGCTCGACACCATCGACATGGAAGAAGTGCCGTCGATCGCGGCGACATTACCAACTCCTTCGATGCTCACCGCAGCGTCCATGATCTCGTCCGCCATAGCGAACGCATCCTCTTTCTCGACATCTTCGGGCATCGTCACCATGACCGACATGTTCTTGCCCGTCATGGTGGGCACCATGGTCACGCCCATATTGAGCACGCCACCGATCGCCACCACCAAGAGCACGACCGAAACGCCGAGAGGAATGACCTTGTGACGCAAGAAGAAATTGAGCGAGCGCGCATAGGCTTCCTGCAAGCGTTCGAACCACTTGTTGCGACGCGGAACGTAATTCTTGAACACGAAACGCGAAAGACTGGGCACGAGCGTGAGCGCGACCACTAATGAAGCGCACAATACGTAGGCGATGGTGAGCGCAAAGGGCAGCATCATCTGATTGACGATGCCCGTCGTGAACACGATCGGCAGGAACACGCAGATGGTGGTGAGCGTCGACGCGATGACCGCACCCGTTATCTGTTTGGCACCTTGTACCGCAGCACGCTGCGCGGAAATGCCACGGCCGCGCAAACGATAGATGTTCTCCAGTACGATGATGGAATTATCGACGAGCATGCCGATAGCGAGCGCGATGCCACCGAGTGACATGATGTTGAGCGAGATACCTGAGAAGTACATGAGCAGGAGCGCCACCAATACCGAGAACGGAATGGAGAACGCCACGATGAGCGTTGGCTTCCAATCGCGCAAGAAGATGGCGAGAACGACGATCGCGAGTAGCGCGCCCAACAAAAGCGACTGCAGGATCGAGTTGATGTAGAGCGAGATGTAGGAGCCCTGGTCGCTCACGACATCGAGCGACAAGCCGGGATAGTCTTCGCGAAGCTCTGCGACCTTCTCACCGCATGCGTTCGAGATGTCGCTCGTGCTAGCGGTCGAGCCCTTGTAGACCGTAAGGCAGATACCTTCCGTGCCATTGAGCTTCATGTAAGCGTCGCCTACGTTATCGACCACGGTAATATCGGCAACATCAGAAAGGCGCACCTCTCCGACCCCATCAAGATCGACGAGCATGAGGTTCTTCAGATCGTCCACGCTCTCGATGTTCGTGCCGACCTGCAGGAGCCATTGCTCATCGTCTTCGGAATTGCCTAGATAGCCTGCCGGCATGGAGAAATCCTGCGCTTTGATGAGGTTCGCAAGCGTGGTCTTGTCGACGAGCGCATCGATATTCGCTGATGAGATGGCCTTATCGCGCGCCTCTTCATATTGCGCCTGCGCCTCTTCGAGTTGGCCTTTGTTCTGCTCGAGCGCACTGAGCGCGCTCGAGAGCTGAGCGGCTCCACTGCCGAATTGGCTCGCCGCGCTCAGACCACCCGCTTCAGCCACAGCCAGCTGATTCTGATATCCCGACAGCTCTTCAGTAGCCTTCGTGAGCTGCTCTTGCAGCGCTGCGATCTGCTGGTTGATGGCGGGTTTCATCGCTTCGGGTGCCTGCACGAGCTGCGCCTGCAGCGATTGGATCTGAGCGGTGAGCGCAGCGACCTGAGCCGTTCCCGCAGAAACGCCAGCAGTGAGTCCTGAAATGGCTTGCCCGAGCTCGTCGGTCGTGGACTTCTCTTGCTCGGAGAGCTTCGCCTGCTGATCCTTCAGCGTCTTCTCCGCCTCCGCGAGCTGTGACTTGCCCTCATCGATGGACTTCTTCGCATCGGAAAGCTCCGAATTCACGCTCGAAAGGAGTCGGTTGTTGATGTCTTCGATCTTCGAGTCGTTCAGGCGCACCTCGACAGCCTGGTTCACCGACCCGACCACGGAAACATCCGCCACACCATTGATGCGCTCGAACTCGGGCGCGAGCGTGTTCTCAGCGAATTCCGAGAGCTCGTAGATGTCCTTACCATCGTAAGCGGCGGCGATGTAGAGCGTGGCCATCATGTCCATGCTCATTTCCATGTAGTTAGGCGAACCAGCCGTTTCGGGCAATAACGCCTCGACCTCGTTGACCGCGGAAGAGACCTTCACGAGAGCAGAGTCCATGTCGGTGCCATCTTCGAATTCGAGCACGACCATGGAAACGTTGTTGGCGCTTTGAGACTGGATCTCGGTCACGCCGTTGACCGTTGAGAGCGTATCCTCCAGCACCTCCGTGACCTCGGTCTCCACCTTTTCTGCGCTCGCACCAGGATCGGTGGTGATGACCATCAGGTACGGAATATCCATATCGGGGAGCAAGTCGGTCTTCATCTTGCTCACCGAAACGCCACCTAAGATGAGCGCGACGATGACCGCGACGACGATGATATACGGACGCTTGACGCTGAATTTTGAGAGCATAGGGGGCACAACACCTTTTTTGCGACTGCGTGTCGTTACCGAATGCAAAGTGGTATTGTAGCGCTGCGAGTTTTGCTTTCGAGGTTAACGAGCTATGACTTTTTCACTTTCTTTTTTACCATAACTCGCGCACAGCGAAACGAAAGGATGCGATTGTGCCTTATTTAGTTGGTAGCGTGTTTCGAGCTGAGCCTAGATGGGCTGATAGCTATTCCAGCCAGCAACGATGAGCGTCGCACCACGGATGACCGCGAAGACCGCGATGAAGATGGCGAGCGTTTCCGGGAAGACGAAGAAGCAGATGCCCACGATCAAGCTCAAGATCGCAGATACGAGACCGAGCCCCCATACAGAACCGAGCGACTTGCGGTTCGCGATGATGCCCACGATCTCGACGATGGCGTACGCGATGACGAACGAGCCGATGAGCCACGGGATGACGTATGCGGTCGCGAACGGATGGATGAGCAACATCAAGCCGATGATGATGTCGAGGATGCCATAAGCGACGTACCAGCCTGAAAGCCCCATGGTCTTGCGCTCTCGGACGTACGATACGATGTTCACGATGCCAGCGAAGACGAAGCCCGCGCCTGCGACGAACGTAACGCTGAGAAGCGTGATGCCAGGATAGAACGCGCAGAGCGCGCCGAAGAAGATGAGCAGAACGCCCGGTACGATGATGGACCAGTTCTTTTCGTTTTTCTCTTGGGAAGCCATGGCTGTCCCCTTTCTGTGATTCTCACTCAACAGTGTAACGAGCCACCGATCGCACGCTTCGCATCGCCTGCGAAGTTCACGTTTTCGAAAACAAAGCGTTGCTAAAGGGTAATCCCCTTCTAACGCTCGCGCTATTATAGCAGAGGTCGATCGAACGTTCGAGGGAGGAAACATGAGACTCGGTTTCATCGGTTGCGGGAACATGGCGAAGGCCATCATCCAGGGGATCATCGCGAAAGGCCTGGTCGCTCTAGAAGAAATAATCGGCTCGAACACCACTGCTGAACGCACGAAGGCAACGCACGATAAGCTGGGCATCGAGACCACTACCGACGTGACGCAAGTCGCCGGCCAGTCCGATATCGTCTTCCTCTGCGTGAAACCGCAGCAATACGAGAGCGTCATCGCCCAGATCAAGGATCATCTGCATGAACGCCAGATCTTCGTGAGCATCGCCCCTGGCAAGACGCTCGCGTGGCTCGGAGAGCAGATCGGTCATCCTGCGAAGATCGTTCGCGTCATGCCGAACACTCCTGCGCTCGTTGGCGAAGGAACCACCACGTTCTGCGTGGGCGATCTGGTCACGCCTGAAGATACCAAGATCGTACGCGAGTTGCTCGAGAGCTTCGGTCTTGCGATCGAGCTCAAGGAATCCCTCATGGACGCAGCAAGTGCTGTGGGCGGCAGCGCTCCTGCGTACGTATATATGTTCATCGAAGCTCTAGCCGATGGCGGCGTGGCTGAAGGTCTTCCGCGCGCACAGGCGCTCGAGATCGCAGCGCAAACGGTGCTCGGCAGCGCGAAGATGGTGCTCGAGACTGGCAAGCACCCCGGCCAGTTGAAGGACGAGGTCTGTTCGCCAGGCGGCTCGACCATCGCCGGTGTCGAAGAGCTCGAGAATGGCGCGTTCCGTGGCACCACGATGAGCGCGATCCAAGCGTGCGCTGCGAAGGCGCGCAGCCTTTAGATCTCAGCGTCCCCTATGAATATTTTGTGCATCTACGCACTGAAGGTTCGACTCTATTAGCACTCTATTGACTAGAGTGCTAATTTCTTTAATGACAACTACGAGCGGCGCTCCACCGCTGCTCCCTCATCTGCATGCGAACAAGAAAGGACCGTGCATGAAACAATTCAAGACCGAGAGCAAGAAGTTGCTCGACCTGATGATCAACTCGATCTACACGAACCGCGAGATCTTCCTGCGTGAGCTCATCTCGAACGCATCCGATGCGGTCGACAAGCTCTACTTCAAGAGCCTCACCGACCAATCCATCACCGTCTCGAAGGACGATCTGTTCATCACCGTTTCCTTCGATAAGGATGCGCATACCATCACCATCGAGGATTCCGGCATCGGCATGACCAAGGCAGAACTGGAAGAGAATCTGGGCACCATCGCCCATTCAGGCAGCCAGGAATTCAAGACCGAGAACGAAGAGGACCAAGGCAAGGATATCGACATCATCGGACAGTTCGGCGTCGGCTTCTATTCCGCGTTCATGGTCGCGCAGAAGGTCACCGTCACCTCGCGCGCCTGGGGCTCCGATGAATCCTACAGCTGGACCAGCGATGGCGTCGAAGGCTATTCGATCAAGAAGGCCAAGAAGCAAACGCACGGCACGCAGATCGTGCTCGAACTGAAAGAGAATACCGACGAAGAGGATTTCGATCTGTTCCTGAGCGAACCTGAGCTGAAGTCGCTCATCAAGCGCTACAGCAACTACGTACGCTACCCCATCAAGATGGAATGCGCGAAGATGGTCGAGATGCCCAAGCCTGAAGATGCAGGAGACGACTACCAGCCGCAGTACGAATCGGTCACCGAAGTCGAGACCATCAACTCGATGATCCCCATCTGGAAGCGCCGCAAGTCCGAGGTGAGCGAAGAGGAATACGACGAGTTCTACAAGTCGGATTTCCACGATTACGCGAACCCTCTGCGCACCATCTCGATCCATGCTGAAGGCACGCTCTCTTACGATGCGCTGCTCTTCATCCCGAGCCATGCCCCTTACGATCTTTACAGCAAGGATTACAAGAAGGGTCTCGCGCTCTACACCTCGAACGTGCTCATCATGGACAAGTGCGAGGAGCTGTTGCCCGACTACTTCAATTTCGTGCGCGGCGTGGTCGACAGCCAGGATCTGACCCTGAACATCTCCCGCGAAACGCTGCAGCATAACGGACAATTGCGTGCGATCGCTCAGAAGCTCGAAAAGAAGATCAAGTCTGACCTGCTGAAGATGCTCGAGAATGATCGCGAAGCGTATGAGGGCTTCTTCCAAGATTTCGGCCGCGGTATCAAATACGGCATCTACTCCAGCTACGGCATGGACGCGGACAAGCTCTCGGATCTGTTGCTGTTCTATTCCGCCTCCGAGAAGAAGATGATCACGCTCGCAGAATACCTCGAGAAGGCTGCGGACGATCAGAAGTCGATCTTCTATGCGGTGGGTGAATCGGTCGATCGTTTGGCGAAGATGCCCATCGTGAAGACCGTGCTCGACAAGGGCTACGACGTGCTGCTCTGCACGCAAGACGTGGACGAATTCTGCATGATGGCCATGAATAGCTTCGACGATCGCCCCTTGAAGAACGTCGCAGGCGGCGATCTTGACCTGGAGACCGAAGACGAGAAAGAAGCGGCAGAAGCCATCACGAAGGAGAACGAATCGCTGTTCAGCGCTATGAAAGAAGCGCTCGGAGATGCCGTCGTGCGCGTTGCGGTGTCGACGCGCCTTTCCGACGCACCGGCTGCCGTTACCACCGAAGGCCCCATTTCGCTCGAGATGGAGCGCATGATGGCCATGGGTCCCGATGGCGAGCGGATCAAAGCCGATCGCGTGCTGGAGCTCAATCCGAAGCATCGCGTCTTCGACGTTCTGAAGAAGGCCGAAAAGGATGGCGATACCGCCAAGATCGAGCTGTATTCAACGATCCTCTACGATCAGGCGCTCATCGTCGAGAACATGCCGATCGAAGACCCGGTCGCCTACGCTCAAGCGGTAACGTCGTTGATGGAATAGAAGCAGGTTCTCCTCATAATCACGACAAATAGAGGGTAAAATAGTGCGGCATTATCGAGTATTGGTTTCGTAAGTGAAGCAGAGCAACGAAAGACCGGTCATGCCGCACGATCATCGAATCTCAAATCATTCCCACAAAGACGATCGTCCCCAACGTCGGGCGGTTCACCGCCGTACCGACAAGCGTCAAACGGTGCAGAGCGACGAACTCTCATCCACGAATGGCGCGCGCCTCGTCTCGAACCGAGGCGCTCAGAACCCCCAAAGGAATCCTCATCTTTCGTCCACTTCCTTGCCTGCTATTTCGGCATCGGGCGTGCCTCATCCCAAATCGCCTGCAGCTCGCGCACAGCAACGCAATGCCCAGCAACACGGCGCGCACGAGAATGCGCATCCTTCCTATACCGGCGAGCATCTGCCAGTATCTGGCACGCACACGCCGGGCCGTGTCCATGCGGGACATACGGGATCGTTCACGACGATCGACCAAGGTACGATCGATCGGCACATGGGTCTTCCAACCATCGACGCTTCTTCAGTACGAACGTCTGCTGCACCGAGACCGAGCGATCCAGCCGCCACGGGGGCGCATGCCGCGCACTACGCTGACCCCACCGCGACTGGTTCGCAGGCTGTCTATCAACCTGATCCTCATGCTACGCATCAACCTGATGCCCCCGCTGCGACCGGTTCGCATGCGCGCTTGAACGCGAATCCGGATACGAACCGAACAGCCGAGGCGGATTCCTCTGCTCAAACGCAGGCACGAGCACAGGTTGCCCCTATGCACGCACCCGAAGGAACGTTCGCGCCAGCTGGATCCCCCTACCAGGGTCATCAAGATTATTCTGCAGCAAGTGGGCGCTACAAAGCGCATCCGAGCGCCAATGGCAACACCTCTGGATTCAAACCGCTCTATGCCGACGCGCAACATTCGCATCGTCGTCGCAAGAAAGCCTGGCCTCGCGTGGTCGCTGCGATAGCGATCTTGTTCGCTATCGGCTTCGGTGGTTATTTCGTCGTCGAGCAGGTTGCCTATGCCGGGCCTATCGAGGCGACCGTCAACGGCGAGACCATGACGCTGCAAGGCGACGAACGATCCATCGAAGGTTTGCTGGATAACAACATCGTGAGCGCTACTCCCGGCAATTATGTCGCTGTCGACAACTCCGTCATGCGCGAAGGTGAAGGAACGCGCTGTTCGGCGCTCATCAACGAAAAAGAGGTCACCGATCTCTCGACCCACATCAACGAGGGTGACCAAGTGGTCATCTCTAATGGCACGGATGTGATGGAAGCCTACACCGATTCCGAACCGACCGTGACTCCCGCTGGTTATTCGAAAGCAGGGCAGTGGGGTGCGCTCCATGTCTTCTTGCCTGGTCAGGACGGGGAGACCGTAACGCGCACCGGCTCAGAATCCGGCATCTCGCTCGAACAGGTGACCAAAGAGAAGATCGACGACCGCCTGGTCTATTACAATGCGGATTCCGATGGCAAGAAAGTGGTCGCGCTCACCTTCGACGACGGCCCGTGGGATACCACCACCGATCAGATCCTCGATATCTTGAAAGAGAATGGCGCCAAAGCCACCTTCTACACCATCGGCCAACAGGTTCCCTCTCACGCCGACCAGATCAAGCGCATGGCAGAAGAGGGCCACGAGATCGCCACTCACACCTGGGACCACGCGGATGGATCGGGCAAAGGCGTCTCGCTCGACCTCATGAGCACCGCAGAACGCCAGGAAGAAGTACAGAAGGGCCTCGATATCATCAAGGAGATCTCGGGCAAGGATGCCAGCATCTACTTCCGTGCTCCAGGCGGCAATTTCGGCGAATCGACCGCGACCGATCTCAAGGGCATGATCGATGGCGAGATCGGCTGGAACGTCGACACGGAAGACTGGCGTCGACCAGGTGCTGAGGTGATCGCAGAACGCATCAAGAGCGTTCAGCCAGGCGGCATCGTGTTGATGCACGACGGTGGTGGCGATCGTTCTCAGACGGTCGCAGGCTTGCGCGAGGCGATCGTCTACCTGAAGAACCAGGGCTACGAATTCGTCACCATCTCCGAACTGATCGAATCGTATCCCTATCAAGAGGGCCAGCATTCCTAGTCAGCCGACCTCAAGCGCGAAAAAAATAGAACCATATCCACAGCGTCATCCCGTAAATGGGCATACTTAGCTATATACTAAGCAGGTCCCAAAAAACGAAAGGAACGCTATGAATGCTACAAAAGCCCTAAGTGCGAAGAAATTCGGCATCGTCGCACTGCTCGTCGCTCTGGTCGCATCCTTCGGTCTGTTCGGTTGCTCGGGCGGCGACTCGAAAGACTCCGAAGCAGCTTCCAGCGACTACACCCTGTTGAACGACGGCACGCTGGTGGTTGGTCTCTCCCCCGACTATCCTCCATTCGAGAATCTCGAAGGTGACGAACTCGTTGGCTTCGAAGTCGAACTCGGCAAGGCCCTCGCTGAAGAGCTCGGCCTCGAATACGAGAGCAAGAACCTGCAGTTCGATGCCATCATCCCTGCTGTGGTCGCAGGTGGTCAGGTCGACATCGGCATGTCCGGTTTCACCGTCACCCCTGAACGCGCCGAGCAGATCGACTTCACTGAATCCTTCTACATCGACGACCAGGCTGTCGCGGTCATGAAGGATGAAGGCATCACGAAGGACAACGCCGAAGCCGCCCTCAACCAGGAAGGCGTCATCATCGCGGTCCAGTCCGGCACCACCGGTGAAACGTATGCTCAGGAGAATTACCCCAACGCAGTGGTCCAGCCTTATGGCAACTCCACCGACTGCTTCGCTGCGATGCAGTCCGGCCAGGCTAACGCCGTCTGCACCAACAAGGCTGTCGTCGAGAAGATGATCAACGACGCATATCAGAACGCCGAGATCGTTGCTACCAGCGCAACGGGCGAAGAATATGCGATCGTCGTCTCCAAGGACAACCCGCAGTTGACCGAGGCACTGAACGCCGCTATCCAGAAGCTCAAGGACAACGGCAAGATCGACGAACTGATCGCTAAGTGGCTCTAACCTCACGCTCGAACCCTCTCCGACGCACCGTTGGAGAGGGTTTTTTCATTTAAGGACACCCCATGCAAAAACGCATGTCTTCTTTCATATCGCTGCTGATGGCGCTCTTCATCGCCTGTTCAGCAGCGCTCGTCGGCCTGAGCGCCGCTCCGGCTACCGCCGAAGCGCTCGACACCGCAAAATGCACCGCACGTCCGAACGCGGACGGCTCGAGCGAAGTGAAGGGTGCGACCGAGACCCGCATCACCTGGGAAGGCCAAGCCGCTTCCGACGAGAGCATCAAGGCCATCACCCTCACCATGCCGCAAGGCACCTCTTTCACGACCAAGAACGCGCGCATCACCATGCTCTCGGGCGCGGACCTGATGCAGCGTACGAACATCAACGCCGAATTCGCGAAGGAAGGCGATTCGATCGTCGCCACGTTCGATGAAGCTGCTCCTGCGGGAGGCTATTTCCGCTTCGAGGTCTACGAAGTGAAATTCCCTGCCTCAGGCGGCGCGATGGACCTGACTGGCACCTACGAACTCGCGAATGGCGATTTCAAGGAGATCGGCCAAATCCCTGCCATCAATGTGGTGGGCGTGGATCCTGCTGAAGAACTTTCGACCTTCCTCGGCGAACAGGAATGGGTGCAAGCGTGGAACTCGAATAAGTTCCTGCATCTCTTCCTCGACCCGACCATCTTGGTGACGAGCTTTCCCGTAGTGGTGAAGGGCTTCATCATGGCACTCGGCATCGTTCTCGTAGCGTTCCCTTGCGCGATACCGTTCGGCCTGATCCTTGCCCTCATGCGCATGTCGAAGCTGCGCGTTCTGCGCGGCATCGCCACCACCTACGTCAACGTGGTACGCGGCACTCCGCTCTTCCTGCAGATCTACATCGCGTTCTTCGGACTACCGCTCGCAGGCATCCAGGTGCCTCCCTTCCCGTTGGGCGTCATCGTGCTGGCTATGAACTCCAGCGCGTACTTGTGCGAGATCTTCCGCGCAGGCATCCAGTCCATTCCGAAAGGTCAGTTCGAAGCCTCTCGCTCGCTTGGCATGAACGGCGCGCAAACGATGCTCTTCGTCATCATCCCGCAGACCGTTCGACGTGTCATCCCTACCATGACCAGCGAATTCATCCTGCTCTACAAGGACACCTCGCTGCTCGCAGCGGTAGGCGTCATGGAAGTGGTCATGTACGCGAAGACCATCGTCGCGGCTACGGGCTCCATCACCCCCTACATCGTCGCAGCGTGCTTCTACCTCATCATCACCCTACCGCTCGCTAAGATCGTCGGGCGCCTCGAGACGCATCTAGCGGATCGCGATGCGGGCAACACCGGCAAGAAGAAAAAGAAGCGCCGCAAGAAGAACGAACCTTCCCCGCTCTCTCCCGAACTGGAAGGGACCGTGGGCAATCTGGCCGTGGGCAGCGATCCGGTTCGCGCCTCGAATCTGAAGTCAGGAAGCGAAAGCCCCTTCGGTTTCAGCTCGGGCAGGAATTCATGGGGCAGTTCATTCGGCGGGCGCGCTCCGCTCGGTAAGGAAGGGGTGGAATAGCCATGGCTGAAGAGATCAGCAACCACCACGTTACCGATGAAGTCGTGGTGCGCATCGAGAATCTTACGAAGAGCTTCGACGATCTGCAGGTCCTGCGCGGCGTCGATCTGAACGTCCATCGCGGCGAAGTGGTGGTCATCTTAGGCCCTTCCGGTTCGGGCAAATCAACGCTTCTTCGTTGCGTTAATCTGCTCGAGACACCCACTTCAGGAAAGATCTTCTTCGAAGATACCGAGATCACCGCGAAGGATGTCGACATCAACGCCGTGCGCGCGAAACTGGGCATGGTGTTCCAAAGCTTCAATCTATTCCCGCACCTCACGGCGAAGAAGAACGTGATGCTGGCACAGCGCAAAGTGCTCAAGCGCTCCGAGCAAGAGGCTGAACGGAAGGCGATCGAAGAGCTGACGAAGGTCGGCCTGGCAGAACGCGTCGACTACAAACCAAGCCAGCTTTCAGGCGGCCAGCAGCAGCGCGTGGCCATCGCCCGCGCACTTGCGATGGATCCGCATGTGATGCTGTTCGACGAAGCCACCAGCGCGCTCGACCCTGAACTCGTCCGCGGAGTTCTCTCGGTCATGAAGGAGCTCGCCCGCGAAGGCATGACCATGATCGTGGTCACTCACGAAATGGGATTCGCGCGAGACGTAGCCGATCGCGTCATCTTCATGGACGGTGGCGTGATCGTAGAAGAAGGTAGCCCTGAAGAAGTGTTCGACAACCCTCAGTCCGATCGAACGAAGGACTTCTTGGGCCACATCACTGAGGTCGCCTAACGTCTGAAGCGCTCAAAAGTGGCCCCTTGCAGCGAACCCCTTTTGCGGCGAACGGCAAAGAATCGAACTTTTACTTGCGTTCGCACGTTCGGGCGGTTATCATAACTAACTGTCGCTTTTCGTTCTTGTCGAAAAGAACGAGGTCGACCGAACATAGTGCGGGGTGGAGCAGTCTGGTAGCTCGCCGGGCTCATAACCCGGAGGTCGTAGGTTCAAATCCTGCCCCCGCGACCAACTTCAACAGCGGGTTGGATAATCGATAATGGTTATCTGACCTGCTTTTTTGTTGTCCTTTCTCACACTCCGTGAATAAACGCAAAATCATGTGACCACCAAATGACCACCTGCGTGACCACCATTTGACCACCTAAATCGAATTGTACATCATGCGGACATGCGAAAACCAGCGCGAGTTTTCAACTGTTGCTATCGCTCTTCTGACACCTTTTGAGAGAAGGTTTCGCCCTGCTGATAGCAACACTTCGCTGTGGCGATACCTATGCTCTCGCTCTGCCGACAGCAACTCGCCCTGTTGATATCGCTCCAGCGGAAGCGTTAATAATCCCAAAACAAAACCAAAAAAAGAAAACACAACATGAAGATGCTCTCTTGTTGCAATAGCTCGCTCTCCGCTTTTACGCCAACCGAAAGCCAGCTTTCGCTTTCCTAAAGTCAGATTTCAGATTCCCCAAAACCTCTGGCGTCGCAAGCTACACCTGCATAGCATGGCAGCACAGACAAAAGGAGGAGGCATGGGAGATGCCAGCAGATTCATCGACGCAAGTGAGTCAAGAACCATCACCGCCAAGGAGGCCGCCGTGCTTCTTTGCGTATCGCAATCGACGATCTACCGATTGTTCAATTCAGGTGAGCTTGCATCGTTCAAGGTGAGGAATGCAAGGCGTACCTCCACGGCGGCATGCGAGGATTACATTCGCAAGCAGCATGCGCGTGAGGCTACGCTATGCAGAATCCGCAAAGGCTAAGCGATCAGAAGCAAGATGCCATCAGATACCGAGCCGGGAGATTCGCCACCGTCCCTGCGAGCCTCATCGAGTTCCTGGTTCGCGTGAAGGTTGGAAGGAATGGGTTTGCGGTCATCGCATCGCTGTGCCGTTACGTTAAGCCAGACGGTACCTTCGGCAAGGTATCTCGCGAGAAGATGTCTTCTGAGACAACGCTCACCCCTGCCCAGGTCTCACGCGGAATGGCAGAGCTCAAAGAGAAGCTCGTTATAGAACCCGTTCCGCGCCTTTCCATTGACGGCAGATGGATGCCCGACAGGTCGAACTTCGGGCATGTTGCAACCTATCGCTTCACCAAGGAGTGCTGGAACTTCGTATCACGCGACCTTATGTGACACGGCATTTTCAAGGCGCAAGGGATGAAGGAAAATGTACAAGTAAGCAGATCGAGATAAAGAAGATACGAGGCGATGTGAACAAAAAAAGCAGACATCTCTCAGGAAAGGCCAAATTTGCTCCATCACAGATAGGAGCCGTGCTCCGCCGCTCGCGTTCAGCTGAACACGCGGACATGCACACGAAACCTATCAAGCAAAAGGAGATGGCCTTTCTGGGGCTTTTGAGTTCATGCGGGCACGAATGATTCCGTAGGCATATGGCAGAGCAATTGAGATAACCTAAACCCATCTTTTGAATTCCTAAAGCGAGATTTCGACTTCCAGAAAACGACTTCTATCACAGAGACGCGACTGCTAGCCTCGGACGCGAACCTACTGCAAGGGATCTAGGCGTTGGCCATTTCCTCTCACTATAAGGAGCAGGTATGGACAACGATGAAGATGCAAGAATAGACAGGACCAACACTCTCCTTGCATGCATCAGAAACGCCGTGACCCGGAACTACCGCGAAAGCGGTCTCATGCAAAAGGCGATATCTAAAAGGACGGGCATAGGCCCGTCTCAGCTCAGCCTTATCCTGAGTGGCAAACGAGCGATATTCGCCGATGAGCTCATACGCCTGGTCGTGGTGCTTGAGATCCCCTTGTCAGAGGTGTTCGGACCCAAACTATGGCGGGAATACGAGCAGAAGATGGCATCGAAGGGCACGGAAGGCATCAATCGGTGAAAGAGACGTTGGGCATAGCTGGCATCGAGGAACTAGCCGCTGACGAGGCTTCAAGCCTTGCACTGGCATGTCTTCAGAACCGCTGGCTCATTCGCGGCATTCAACCGACAGACCCTAACACACCCTTAAGCGAACAGTTTTCCTTCTTCAACTCGGATAGCCTTGAGAGCCTTCGCGAGTATTTCCGCTCGGGCTCCCACAGAATCCGAGAGGGCATCGTGTTCGGTCGCCTTGCCTTCGTGCAGCAGGTGAACCTCGGAGACGAATGGCTCGTTCTCAGGCGCATGTTCGACGAGGAGTCGGGAGAGAGCTTCTGGCAACCCTTCGAGAGCTATTCGCTGTCTCGCATCATGGAAAGCCAAGCGCGATTCGGGTGCGCCATCAAATCGCTGGAGGATGCCGATCCGTTCGACACCGCCGTGTTGCTTGGCAGCCCCTTGCTCCAGAGCAGATACAGACGAGAGAGATAGACCCACTGGCAGCGAAACGCTCGCCAGTGGGCTTTTTCATGTCGTGTCTATGCGGGTCTTTCGACCCGTTTCCTAGGAGTGATGGGTTATGCCGAGCGATTTTGGCGATGAGTCGGGAGAGAAGCTGTTCGACTGGATGCTTCGGATCGGACAGGACGCGAGTGAAGCGGCGCTGTTGACAAGTGCGGAGCGCCTCAAGGGCGCGTTCAAGAACGCACGTGGCGAGGTGAGTCGCGCTGCCGAAGGCATCGAAGAGGGCGAAGAGCAAGCACAGTGGGCGAAGCTTCGCATGGCGGAGTTCGAGGCCCTGCCGGAATACGAGACCATCAAGGAGGCAATCGATTCAAAGCTTGCCGAGCAGAAGATCGAGCATGACTTCTTCACCGACCAAGAAGGTCGCGACTTCCTGCTGTTCCGAGTGGCTGATGCACCCGATGTTTCGCACGCATTCGAGGACCTCGAGGAGCAGACCGACCGCGCGGTGGACAAGGCGCTCGAGGAGCGGGGGCTCACCCGCAAGGACATCCAGAAGGCAGAGCCTTTGGAGGAACGTGCCGCCGCAGCGCGCGCGGCATCCAAGGCGCTCGATGAGGCTCGCTCGCCCGATCGAGACATCGAGCTTTCCGAGGTTCGTTCGAAATGAGCGCAGCCCTCATCGCCGCAGCTGTCGCCACTCCGATAGCTTTTATCCTGGGAGATGTCTACGTCTCGAACCTGCTTTCGATGGAGGGCGAAGCCGTGTCGCATCTCAGCGATGCCGTGTTCACGATCCCTTCCTACATCGCAGGAGGTGGCGGCATCACCTTAGAGCCCATGGCGCTCTGCGTAGGCTTTTGCCTTGTGTGCGCGATCTGGATCGCCTATGCTCGCTACCTCGTCGGCGCAGGTGAGCATCGCGCGGGAGAGGAGCACGGAAGCTCCCGCTGGGCTACGAAGCGCGAAGCGAGGAGCTTCGCCGACACAACTAATCCAGACAACAACATCATCCTCACCCGCAACTGTGCGCTAGCTATGTCGAAGAAGCGTTTCGATCTGAAGACCGATCGCAACAGGAACGTGCTCGTGGTGGGTGGCTCGGGCTCTGGCAAGACGCGCTATTTCGTGAAGCCGAACCTCATGCAGCTTAATGCGAGCTACTTCGTGACCGACCCGAAGGGCACGCTTCTAGGAGACATGGGGCACCTCTTCGTAGAGGCGGGATACAGGATACGCACCTTCGACACCATAGATTTCTCGCGCTCCAACCATTACAACCCGCTTGCATACATCAAGAGCGAAGCGGACATCCTCACCTTCGTGGAGTGCCTCATCAAGAACACCACAGGAGACAAGGGTCAGGCCCAAGACCCTTTCTGGGAGAACGCGGAGCGACTCCTCTACACCGCGCTCGTAGCCTATCTGATCTACCACTGCCCTGAGCGCGACCGCAACATCCCCGGCTTTCTGATGCTCTTGGGACTTGCCGAAGCGCATGAGGACGACGAGCGATACAAGAGCCCGCTCGACCTGCTCTTCGACGAGCTTGAGACGGGTAGGCGCATCATACCTTCGGGTGAAGGGGCGGTATTCGATAGCGAGAGCCGCGATTTCGCGAATGGCAGGGGTGCATACACCTGGATGGAGATAGGAGAAGCCACCTCGCCCGAGAGCGACTTCGCGCTCTCGAACTACAAGGCATTCAAGACCGCAGCCGGAAAGACGCTCAAATCCATCATCATCAGCTGCAACGTGCGCCTAAAGCCCATGTCGATCGCCGAGGTGAAGGAGCTGCTCTCCTGCGACGAGATGGAGCTTGATCGCTTGGGCGACGAGGGCATGCGCACGGTCATCTTCGCGAGCATGTCGGACACCAACTCCACGTTCGACTTCATCTTCGCGATGCTCATGTGGCAGACGATGGACGTACTTTGCAACACAGCCCTTCTGCGATTTGGCGGAAGCCTCCCCACCCCCGTGCATTTCATCCTGGACGAGTTCGCCAACATCGGAATGGTCCCCGACTTCGAGCGCACCATCGCGGTCGTTCGCAGCCGCAACATCTCCTGCTCGATCATCCTGCAATCACTCTCCCAGCTGAAGGCCACATACGATGACTCGGCGCAGACGATCACCGATTGCTGCGACACCCTCCTCTTCTTGGGCGGCAAATCGACCGAGACCAACCGAGAGATATCCGAAGCCATCGGCAAGCAGACGCTCTCGACGCTGTCGGTGAACGACTCGCGTGGCTCGAACTCATCCACCACGAAGAACTATGCCAAGGGAGAGCGCGATCTCATACAACCGTCCGAGGTCGGGCGGCTCCCGCGAGACGAGGCCATTGTGATGATAGCGGGAACGTACCCGATGCGCGACCGCAAGTACGCGCTCGATGCGCATCCCCGATACCAAAGCATCGACCCAGCACATGCAGGTGCCAAATACGACAAGCCCTTCGACTTCCACAAATACAGGATCCGCGAGTCCGAAGGAGGTGGGTCATGAGAGGAAGAAGATGACGGGGCGGCGGTCGCGCTAAGCGCTCCAGGAGGGCAGAGCTTCCACGTTCTGCCCTCCGACCGCCGCCTCCAAGCAAAGGGCGCAATGCCCTCCGCTAATTCTAACATCGTGGTGCCCGCCCGCCCGCTTCCACTTTTAGGGCTCTGAGCATCGCCGACAAAGCAAAGGACATACTACAATGCTCAACCAGATCATCTCGTTGGTCTCGGGTTGCGTGACGTTCCTGGGAGGCTTCCTCGTCGTATGGGGAGCTGTGAGCCTGGGACTTGCCATCCGAGAGCAGCAGGGCGGATCGCAGATAGCATCCGCAATATCGACCATCGCGGGCGGTGCCATCATCATCGCAGCCGCGGTCTACTTCGGGATGCTCGACACATCATGGCTTCCGTCATAAGGGGGCATGCCGTGTCGTTGCAGATACCCATACAAAAAGACATCGGCGAGTACCAGGAGAAGATCGTGGGCAAGATGAGCCTGCGCACGCTCGTTTGCGTGGCAGGTGGTTTCGCCTGCGCGATAGCTTCCGCGTGCATCGTCTACTTCGTGTTCCACATAGAGGTGGGAAGCGCCACGCTTCCTGTGATGGCGGCGGCGCTTCCGTTTTGGCTCGCAGGGTTTTGGCGTCCGTTCGGCATGAAGCTCGAAGAGTTCCTGCCGTATCTCCTAGACCACCACCTCGGTTCGACGCGATTGCTGTACGCATCTCCGCAGCAGGCTGGCGAGCCGATCCAAGCGGGCCCGATCCCGGGCAAGCCGAGCCGCAAATCGAAGAGGAAGGCAAAACGAAAGGGGGCGGAGAGGCATGAGCCAAGCAAGCAAGCCGCGTAGCGCCAAGCCCGGCCAGAAGGGATCGCCCAAGAAGAGCAGCCTCGCCGCTCTTGTCCTTGGTAGCCGCAAGGTCAAGAGCAACGAGGCGAAGCAAGCTGAGGAGAAGAGGCGGAAGGCCACCAAGGAGCGGCGCGCGTCGAAGGACGTCGCCTCGTACATTGGATACGATGCGATCTACACGGACGGCATCGCGCAGGTGGAAGAGGGCCTTTTCAGCCAGACCATCGAGTTCTCGGACGTGAGCTACCAGTCTGCCCGAAAGGAGACTCAAGAGAGCATCTTTACAGTGCTCTCGGGCCTCTACAACTACTTCGGGGCGGACACCTCCGTCGAGCTCACCATCGCCAATACCCCCATTCCGCATGACGAGATCGGCAACAAGCGATTCTTCGAGCACTCGTTGGAGAAGACGCGCCCGATCGTGGACGAATACAACCGCATCCTGAACGACAAGATGCGCGAGGGCGTCTCGAACCTCGAGCGGCATCGCTACATCACCTACATGGTGGGAGCCGACGACGTTGACGAGGCGGTGCCGAAGCTTGCCCGCATTCGCGCGGACGTATCCACCACGCTGTCGCGCATCAGGTGCAACTCTTCCGTGCTTGACGGCATGGAGCGCCTGTGTGTCATCGACTCGATCATAAGGCCGAGCAAGCGGTTCGAATTCAACTGGGACAAAATGTCCCAGTACCGAGGTCTTCGAACGAAGGACCTCATCGCGCCGAACGTGCTCGACTTCGCGCCCGAGGGGCGCTGCGATGCGTTCTGCTCCGACGGCGTCTACGGCCAAGTCCTCGCCATACGCGACTTCGGGTCGATGCTTGAGGACTCCTACCTCGCGTCCATCATCGACCTGCCCATACCGCTCGTCGTCTCGCTGCATCTTCAGCCCATCGCTCAATCCGATGCGCTCGCGATGGTGAAGCGCCAGCTCGACTGGATGGACAAGGAGATCATCGACGAGCAGATGGCTGCCGTGAAGAAGGGATACGACTACTCCATCCTGCCACCGGAGCTGCGCTATTCCAAAGAGGAGGCAGAAGAGCTGCTCGACTTCCTCCGCAACAAGAACGAGAGGCTGTTCGTGTACACGGGGCTCATCTACACCTACGCCGACACGCTCGACGAGTTAGACCGACAGGTCGAGCAGATCACGTCCATCGCGCAAGGCAACTCGCTCGGCATCGTGCCACTCGAGTACCGTCAGAAGGAGGCGCTGAACTCGATGCTGCCGCTGGCGCGGAACCACGTCTGCGTGTCGCGCCATCTGACGACAGGGCAGATAGCCATGCAGATGCCCTTCGCGAGCCAGGATCTCAACCAGAAGGGAGGCGGCTACTACGGTCAGTCCAAGCAGTCGGGAAACCTCGTCATGTGCAACCGCAAGCTCCTGGCAAGCCCCATGGGCTTCGTCTGCGGCAAGCCGGGCAGCGGCAAGTCGTTCTCGGTGAAGCGCGAGATACTGAACACCATCCTGGCCTACCCGGACGACGAGGTCATCATCTTCGACCCTGCCGGCGAATACGGAAACGTCATCGACAGCACCGACGGCGTGAACATCCGCTTCGCGCCCGATTCGGACACGCACATGAACCCGTTCGACTTGGCAGACGTGGAAGGACGTGCGTCGGCATCGCAGATGGCGTTCAAGATAGACGCCTTCCTCGCTCTCTCGTCGGCGATGATGGCGGAGGGCCAAGAGGGGCTGCCCGAGGCGGACAAGTCCATCATCACGCGCTGCGTTGAAGGGGCGTATGCCGCGACCGGCACCCAGGTGCCGACGCTCTCGGACTTCTACGAGAAGCTGACCGAGCAGCCGGAGCGCGAGGCCCGCGACATCGCGCTTCGCTACGAGCGCTTCGTGAAGGGGGCGCTGTCTTTCTTCAACAGGCAGTCGAACGTCACCTTCGAGAACCGCATCACGAACATCGACCTGCACGACCTCTCGTCCAACATGCGCGTCTTCGGGATGCTCACAGCCCTGGAAGCCGTGCGAAACCGCATGTACCACAACTTCGAGCTGGGAGTCACCACCTGGCTCTACATCGACGAGGTGCAGTCCCTTTTCGGGCACCCCGCCATCATCGACTACTTCGCCAAGTTCTGGGCGGAAGGCCGCAAGTTCAACCTGATAGCCACGGGAATCACCCAGAACTCGACCTACATGCTCGCGCATGAGTCGGCTCGCAACATGGTCCTGAACTCCGACTTCTGCCTGCTGCACAAGCAATCCGCGCTCGACCGGAAGAGCTGGGCAGACCTGCTCGCGCTGTCAGACACAGAAGAGGGCTTCATCGACGACTCCATTAAGGCGGGAGAGGGCATGCTCGTCGCAGGCGGCGTGCGCGTGCCGATACGAGACGACTTCCCGAAGGGCATCATCTACGACATCCTAAACACCAAGGCAGCGGAGATCGCAGAGCTCAAGCGCAAAGAGGCGTTCGAGCGCAACTCGAAAGCGAGCAGCTCGGCACCCAGCAACGCATCCAACAGGCGTCGCCGGAGGAGCGAGTGAGCGAGCCTGCCTACAGCCAAAGCGGTGGCGGGACCATGCGCTCGGTCGTCGGCAAGGAGAAGGCGACCGCGCTCACCACAGGGTCCGTGAAGGACTCTGCGAGCCAGTCGCTCTCGACGCTTTCCGAGCACGAAAGTGCGGCTGGCGAGCGCAAGAGCGCGACGTCAACCAAGGCCCCGCGCAATGCGAAGGCCAAGTCCGCTGGGACAAATTGTCCCAGCGATGCGAGGGCCTCGGCAAAAGCGGAGTCGAAGGGAAAAGCGCGCGCAGCCCGCCAGGCCGCTGAAGCGAAGGGCCTGCCCGCGAAGCAAGCCGAGCAGCCTTCCAAGCGAACGCCATCGCCCAAGAGCGCTATCGCTTCCGGCGCTATCCGCGAGACAGACGACACGCCCGAGTTCGAGGGCGTCGGGGGCGCATACGACAAGGCGGCTGTCGCGAAGCGCGTGTTCTTGAGCACAGGGCGCGCCAAGGAGGCGAAAGGCAAAACCGCGCGAGCTACCGCCCGCAGCGCCAAGAAGTCTCGCGGCGCTGCGGGCACAACGAAGGCGGCAACGTCCAGGACGGCGTCAGCAAAAGGCGTGCTGGGTGTCACCGCGAGCGCTGGCAGGACGGCACAGGCCGCATCGGCAAGTGCGGCAGTGGCGGAAAGGGCGGCAACCACGAAGACGCTCGGCGCAGCTGCGTCATCTGCGCTGGCCCCGATCGCGGGCATCGTCGCAGGCATCATCGCGTTCGTCCTGGGCGTGCTCGTGGTCTCGAACATCGTGAGCGCCCTTTTCGGGTTCTGGGAAAACGAGGCGAACAAGCAGGCGATGGAGGGGCTGCCGCCGTATATCACCTACGAGATGGTGGAGGCGGCGCTCGAATGTCAGGAGACCTATGGGCATCCTGCTGGCTGCACCTTGGCGCAGATCATCTGCGAGTCGGGCCAAGGCGACCATATGAGCCAGCTCGCCACCCGCGACAAGAACCTGTTCGGCATCAAGTGGGCGTCGTCTTTCGCAGCATGCCCTGAGGTGGCGGGGAAATCCTCTTGGCGGACTGGCGAGGTCTACGATGGCGCTCATGTCGTCATCACCGCGTACTTCACGGTGTTCAAATCCGACGTGGGCTGCATCAAGTTCAGGAGCCGCGTCTTTCTGAAGCAGCCGCACTTCGCGAACAACCCCTCTATCCAGCAAGCTATCGCCGCCTGCGATTCGGATAAGATGGCCGAAGGCTTGAAAGAAGGGGGCTGGGCGACGTCGCCCACCTACGTCGAGACCCTAAAGTCGATCATGGACACCTACGATCTCCGCCGCTTCGATTCGATGAGCGTTGCCGACTGGAAGGACATGGACGGCAAGGTGCAAAAGATCATCGCCGCCGCAGAGAGCCAGCTGGGCGTGCCCTATGTGTGGGGAGGCTCGACCCCGGGCGTTGCGCTCGACTGCTCGGGGCTCACGCAGTACTGCTATGCGCAGGCAGGCATATCGATCGGGCACAACACCGAAGCCCAGGCGAGCCAGCTTCGACACGTTCCCCTATCACAAGCGAAGCCCGGCGACATCCTCTACAGGCCCGGACACGTTGCCATTTATGCGGGCGGCGACCAATACATCCACGAGCCCCATTCGGGCGACGTGTGCAGAAGGGCAAGCGGCATCAGCTACTTCTCATATGCGCTCACCTACAGGGCGATCTAGAAAGGAAAAGCCATGAAACGGAAGAACAAGGTAATGCTCGCACTCGCGCTAGGCGCGGTCGCGCTCGTCATCGCATCGGGTGCCGTGCGCTGCTCCTTGGCAACGCCGGAGCCAAGCGAGGAGAGCACGCAAGAGCAGGGGCGGGTGGAAAGCTCGGGCGAGGCGGCACGCGAAGAACCTTCTGCTGCCTCGTTTGAGGAAGCCGGTGCTCAGGGAGGATTTGCGGACCTCAAAAACACGACATGGGTATCGGAGGATGGCAAATCCGCATTGAGCATCATCGAAGGCGCGTTCATCGAGAGCGGCGAGGCCGGGCAGTCGATCCTCTACTACTCGGTCGAGAGCGAGCAGACGCAGAACGACGGGATCACAGCCACCCTCGCGGTGTCCGACAGCATGACCGGCGACGAGGAGCTGACCGTTGCCGTCTTCCAGACGAGCAGCGAGGGCGAGCGAACGCTCACATGCGACAAGCTCTCATGCGCCTACGTGCTCGAAGAGGTGCAAGCCACGGCGATCACGGTCACGGAGGCAGACGAGCGGCTCTACTCCACGTTCGGGAAGAGCGAGGACGACTTCGCGAATGCACTACTCGAATACGCCCGCGCGAAGGCCCCGAGCGCGACGTGCGCCACCTGGAGCAAGGAGGTCTGGATAGACTTCGGCCAGACGTCCTATCTCACCAACTTCACTCTCGATGACGCGGCATCTAGCATCGTCACGGTGCAGATGGACGCAAGCGGAAAGCTCGGTGCCCTATGACGAGGCTGATTGACTTCGCGCAAGGGGTCATGCGAGACAGACGCTTCGCATTGGCGATGAGCGCGACCTTGGCCCTGCTGGCGTGTACGCTCATCCCCTGTCAGAACGCTTACGCGTCCATCGCCGACGACATCAACGGCTGGCTTTGCGGGATCCTGCGCGACTGCTGCAACTGGATATTCGGGGCGCAGGTGGATGTCTTGAAGTCGATCGGCTACTCGGGCGTCTTGGGCGCGGACTTCGAGCATATGCTCGGTGCTGCAGGCGGCGTGTCAATGTACGATATCGTCCATTCCGTCTGGCAGGTGGCCATCCTTCCCATCGGGTGTGGGGTGCTCTCGCTCGTCTTCACGATCAAGCTCATCCAGATCTCCCAGCACATGGACGGCACGCAGTCGCTTCCAGGCGTCAAAGAGGTCGTGTTCCTGCTTGTCTTCTTCGCGGTGTTCCTCTTCCTCATACAGAACAGCTTCGAGCTGATGAAGGCGATCTACGCGGTCGTGGGGCTTGCGATTGACCGCGTCATCGACATGTTCGGCACAGGAGGCGCGATAGACCTCACGGGTGCATCCATCGTGACGGCTGACGACGACATACCTGCGCTCGTGGCGATGCTCGTGGTCTCCCTCATCAGCTGGCTCGTGGTGCTCATCGCCTACATTGTCGCGCTCGTCGTCTGTTGGGCCCGAGCGCTCCAGCTCTACGTCATGGCGGCATTCGCGCCAATTCCGATGTCCCTCATGGCGCTCGACGACACGCGCCAGATCGGCATCGGGTACCTGAAGAACTTCACGGCAGTATGCCTGGCAGGGCTCATCATCTTAATCCTGCTCATCGCATTCCCGATCATCTTGGGATCCCTCGTCGCCGCAAGCCCGGGGACGGGAACGCCCATCGACGGCGTCGTCGGAGGACTCAGCTACGCGCTTCAATACCTGGCCATGTGCATACTGCTCATCCTCTCGCTCGTGAAGAGCGGCACCTGGGCACGCGACATCATAAGCGGGTTCTAAGAGATGAACATCCGAGAACACACAGGCGTGAGAGGCAAGAGACCCTAGGGGATGCATCATCCCCGCAACTCCTCTTCTGAAAACCCATTCTGCGGGCTTCCACGAACACACCGCAGACCAAGAGCAAAGGACTCATACCATGCCTAATAAAAACGATACCAAGGTCGCCGAGACTCCCGAGAAGAAGAACACCTATATCACCCTGCACAAGAACTTCGTCCGCGAGAACATAGAGTACGTGGACAGGAAGACCAGCGAGAAGAAGACGTTCAATTCCGTGACCCTTCCAAACGACACCGTCATCGGAGACAAGGACGTCTCGGGCTATCAGTTCAGCCCACGCTTCGTGAACGAATCGAAGTACCGAGGCGAGAACTACCGCGACATCCCGCTTCTGACCGACCGTGAGGTCTGGCTGCAGAAGTCCGTCATGGACGCAGAGGGCAATCGCATGACCGACGAGAACGGTCGAAACGTAAAGGACACCGTGAAGGTGATGCCCGCCCAGATCAAGACCGCGCTCGCGGAGTCATATGAGCGCTACAAGGCCTCCAAGGACGAGCCCGAGAAGGGCGAACAGGAAAAGGCGGAGAAGGGTCGCGACGAGCAATCGCTCTCTGAGCGGGCGCAGGCCGCCAAGGAGGGCTCCGCGGCGATTGCGAGCGAAGACATCCCTTTTGACGAGAAGGCTCGCTAAGGCGGTGCGAGATGGATAAAGCTACGACAAACACGGATGCGCGGGAAAGGGCCCTGCGCATCATTCTCGCAGCGCTCATCGCGCTTTCGGGCGTGCTCATGACGTTCTCGCAGGCGGCGCCGAGTGCCTACGCGGCAGAAAGCGCGGTGCTAGAGGTCGGAGGTCGCATCGACTACGCGGGCTATAACACCACCTGGATGTACGCCGACGGGGAAATCGCCTACTGTGGCAACCCTTCAGCGAACACGCCTCCTGCTGGCAGCTACACCAAGAACGCAATAAGCGCACCCTCGGGGCGCAACGCCGAGACCATAGCGGACCTCTGGTTCAGCTATGGAAGCCCGGGGTTCGACCGGAGCCTCTGGCCGAGCACCTGGTATGACGGAAGTGCCATGACCGACGCGCGCTATGCCGCGCTCGCTCACATCCTGCTCTCCGACACGTTCTCGTCTGACGGTAGCTACGCCCTCTTCGGCTGCAACGAGTCGTTCAAGTCGTGGTGCCGTCAGAACGTGATCGGCTTCGGTGCGGATGGCCACGAGTGCAACCCGAATGCCACGGGACGCCTGATCTGCGCCCGCCAAGGCGAGGTGCCGGACAACTTCCAGGCGTTCATGCTCCACACGGGTGCCGGAAATCAGCTCATCCTCTCGTTCAAGTTCATCCCCTACGGGCACATCGACTTGCAAAAGGTCAGCGCCAACCCGGGAATGTGCGAGGGCAACCCGCTCTACTCCCTGGCAGGCGCGGAATACACCGTGTACCGCAACTCTGGCCTCACGGACGTGGCGGGGACCATCACCACCGACGGCGAGGGCTACGGCAAGCTCGAGGACCTCGATCCTGGCGACTACTGGGTGAAGGAGACCAAGCAGGCCCTGGGCCATGCCCTGGACCCGACCGTCTACAAGACCACCGTCGTGTCGGACGAGACCACCCGCGTCAACGGAGAGACCGTGTCCGACATCGCCCAGTCCGACCCCGTGGGCATGCTTCTCGGCAAGATCGACTCGCAGACCGGAGAGCCCGCGCCGCAAGGCGACGCCACGCTCGAAGGCGGCCTGTTCACCGTTCGCTACTATGCGGGGGACTATGCGAGCGCCGAGGCCGCCGAGGCATCGGGCGCGCCTGCGCGCACCTGGGTGTTCGAGACCGACGTGGATGGCTTCGCGTACCTGGCTGACGAGTGCAAGTACTCGGGAGACGAGCTCTTCCGCCAGACCAACGGCGATGCGTCCATCCCGCTCGGCACGATCCTCGTCCAGGAGACCCGCGCCCCTGAAGGTTACAACCTCGACGATGGCCATGGCGGGGAGCCTGAGGTATTCTGCATCCGAATCACACCCGACGGAGCCGTCGGCGAGAGCGTCTACACCTACAGCTCTCCCCAGGTGCCCGACACCGTCAAGCGCGGCGACGTCCGCCTCGTCAAGGAAGTGCCCGTGACCATCTACGACGAGACGGATGGCGACATGTCCCAGGAGGTGAAGCGCGTGCTCGTCCCAGGGGTGAAGTTCGAGCTCTACAACGAGTCCGAGAACCCCGTGCTCTCGCCCGAGACCGGCAAGCTCGTCTCTCCCGGCGACCGCGTGTGCACCATCACGGTGGACGCCAACGGGCTGGCCACCACCAAGGACGAGAACGCCGACGTCAACGGCTGGAGTAAGCCGTCCGACTGGACGGGTGCGCTCGCGTACGGAACCTACCGCGTGCACGAGGTGATCCCCGATGACGTCGCGGACGATTTCAAGGCGACGTGGGGCAAGGATCTGCTTGCGGTGGGCGATTGGAAGACCTCGATCTCAGAAGAGGGCCAGTACGAGCCACCCCAGCTCGTGAATGACCGCATCCCGCAGACGCCGCTCAAGATCGTCAAGGTCGATGCGGAGACGGGCAAGCACATCCCGCTGCCGTGCAGCTTCAAGCTGCTCGACGGAAGCGGCGAGCCCGTCACCTACACCTCCCATTACCCGGTCGAGGAGACCGTGGACACCTGGACGGCCAGCGAGCGCGGAGAGCTCATGCTCCCGATGCTCTTGGAGCAGGGCGACTACACGCTCACCGAAGTGGAAGCGCCGTATGGCTACGTGAAGGAGCTCGAGGGCAAGACGTTCACGGTCGATGCCGAGTACAAGGGATGGGACGACCCGCTCACCATCGAGTTCGCGAACATGCCGCAGAAGGCGACGATCACCGTCGCCAAATCCGACGGATGGACGGGCGAGCCTGTGGACGAGTCCGTCTACATCGTGAAGGCGGCAGAGACCATCCAGACCCCGGATGGCACGGTGCGAGCCACGCAAGGCGAGATCGTGGCGACGATCACCACCGACGAGAACGGCAAGGCGACCACCCCTGAGCTCTACCTGGGCACCTACACGGTCTATGAGGCCAAGGCCACCGACGGCTTCGCGCTCGATACGGAAGAGAAGACGGTCGTGCTCGACTACGCCGGGCAGGACGTCGCTCTCTACGACCACGAAGAGGCCGTGACCGACCTGCCGACCAACCCTGAGATCCTGAAACTCGATGCCCTCGACCATGAGACTGTTCTACCCGGGGCGAAGTTCCGCGTGTGGAACGACGAGGGCACCTTCGACGAGGAGCTCGTGACCGATGACGAGGGCAAGATATCGCTCGCCTACGCCAAGCACGGAAGCTACCACATCCAGGAGCTCGAGGCGCCTGAAGGCTACGTAATCACCGACCTCGACGAGGAAGGCAACGCCCGCATCACCGACTTCAAGGTGAACGACCAGGGCATGATCGAGTGGGACGAGTCGGGAGCCATGGCGCAGACCCACGCCTACGAGCTCGAGAACATGCCCAAGACCATGAAGACCACGGCGACCGATGCCGACAGCGCGACCCACGAGGGCCAGGCGCGAGACGACCTCGCCATCATCGACACCGTCGCCTACACCGGCCTCGTCCCGGGCAACGAGTACACGGCATCCGGCATCCTCATGGACAAGGCCACGGGTGCACCGGCCCTCGATGACGAGGGCAACGAGATCACCGCTTCCACCGCATTCACCGCAGAGGATTCTTGCGGCACGGTGGACGTGATCTTCGCCTTCAAGGGCGCGAACCTCGCGGGCAAGTCGCTCGTCGCGTTCGAAACCATGGAGCACGAAGGCGTCGAGTACATGGCGCATGCCGACATCGACGACGTCGATCAGACGGTAGCCATCGTGGACATCGCCACCCAGGCGCGCGACGGGATCACCAACACGGGCGAGGGCACCGTGACAGAGAACGGCGTCCTCATCGACACCGTCGCCTACACGGGCCTTGCTCCCGGCAAGGAGTACCGCATCTTCACCACCCTCATGGACAAGTCAAGCGGCAACGCGCTTGCGGGTGACGACGGGCTTCCGAAGGTGGGCACCACGGTGTTCACGCCTGAGACCCCCGACGGAACCATGGACGTCACGGTCAACCTCGACACCACGGAGCTTGCCGGCAAGTCGGTCGTCTTCTTCGAGAAGCTCACCGACGAGACCGATAGCGTCATCGCCGTGCACGAGGACATGGACGACGAGGGCCAGACGGTCACCTTCCCCGGGGAAGAACCAGGACCCGAGGCTCCTGGCAAGGGATATCCCAAGACCGGCGGCATCGCTGACGTGGATCCTGTCGTCGCGAGCATCGTGGTCATCGTCTTGTGCGGATGCGCGGGAGCGGGATATGCCTGCATCCGACGCACCCGAAGCAAGGCGAAGGAGAGCGACTCGCATGACGAGGAGGTGACGTCGAGCGTAGACGAGTCCTAAGAGATAGCCAGTCGAAGGCTGGCTGCGAGCGAATCCGAGGGAGCGGGCCTGGGGACGGGCCCGCTCCCTCATCGAAGGAGGCATGCGGATGAAAGCATTCAAGAGGATCGCGAGCGCGCTGGGCGTCCTTTTCCTGAGCGTCGCTTTCGCGGCTCTCGTGACCTATCTCACGACGCCCGAGGAGGACAGGCCGGACATCGTCGAGCTGACGGAGAGCTTCGATGCCGATGGCGGGCAGGAGCGCGCGATCGACTGGGACTCCCTGCCTTCCGAGGTTGTCGCCTGGATCGAGGTCCCGGGAACATCCATCGACGAGCCGATCGTCCAGGCAACGCTGGATGCGCCCAACGCCTATCTCTACACGGATGCGCTAGGGCAGGGCGCTTACGGCACGCCCTTCATCGACTGCGAGTGCGCGCTCGACTCGCCCTTCGTCATGGTCTACGGCCACCACATGAGCGACGGCACTGTCTTCGCCGACTTCGCGAAGTTCGCTGATCGCGACTACGCCAAGGAGCACGAGGTCATCTACGTGTACACGCGCTCGGACAACAAGCGCCATGAGCTTGAGGTCAAGGCGGTCGATGTGGTAAACGCCAACCGCGAGACCCTGCGCACGAGCTTCGGCACCGACGAGGAGCGAGACGCCTATCTGAACGACTCCATCGCCAAAAGCGATCTGGTGCTGGGCGGAGATGCGCTCATCGGCGAGGCGCTCTGGGCCTTCGCGACCTGCAGTTACCAGACGAGCAACTCGCGAACCGTCGTGTACGCGTCCGCACCTCAATCCACCTCATAGGAAATGCGTCAGTGCCGTATGAGACGCGCGAGCATTCTGGCGCCTCTACGGCACTGAGCATGGTTCATCGCAATTGCAATGAGACGAGAAAGGGAGGCATTCATGCCAAGCATAGCTTACGGGTACGCCCGCGTATCCTCCAAGGATCAGAACCTGGATCGGCAACTCGACGCCCTCTGGGCTTTCCCGATAGACAAGTCGAACGTGTACGCCGACAAGGCGAGCGGGAAGGACTTCGAGAGGCCGATGTACAAGCGGCTTATGGAGGCGATGCGTCCCGGCGACGTGCTCGTGGTCAAGAGCATCGACCGCCTGGGGCGCAACTACGACGAGATCATCGAGGAGTGGCGCCACATCACGAAGCGCATGGGGTGCTCGATAGTGGTGCTCGACATGCCGCTGCTCGACACCCGCGAGACCAAGGAGAACATAACGGGCGTGTTCATCGCCGACCTCGTCCTGCAGCTTTTGGGCTACGTCGCGCAGGTCGAGCGCGAGAACATCCGCCAGCGCCAGGCCGAGGGAATCGCAGCAGCTCGGGCGCGCGGGGTCAAGTTCGGCAGGCCGAAGAAGAAGCGGCCCGCATGCTACGAGGCGACGAGGGAATCGTACCTGGGCGGGCATATCACCCGGCGAGAGGCGGCCGAACGCCTCAAGATATGCGTGACGACGTTCGACAGATGGCTTAAATCTGACGGTGAGGAAGATTCTGACCAAAGCACTTCTCACCTGCAATAGCTAGGATTATGCACATCTCTAGACGATGTTTTCCCTGTTCACATGATTTTCATGTCATATTTTCGCCTAACGGAGCCCCTGATTCCTTAAGTGTACTATTTCTACGCGACGCGCTTTCTATCTGTCCGACAGACGAGCTTGCCGAGCGCATTCCTTACGTCTTGCATACAGCCACCTCCT
>CALLDI010000001.1 GCA_937998355.1 uncultured Eggerthella sp. | reverse complement strand
AGGGCCGAAGCGCACGCAACTCGTGAGTCGCGCAAGGCAGTATTATCCTCGCCTGGTATGGGCGAGTCAAGAAGTATTTTTAGAAAGATTTGGCCAGCGGTGATTTTTTCTTTTCACAGGCGGATCAATGAATGATGAATCGAGCAAAACACCAGGTCGTCATATTAATGAAAGCAATTTTGGACGGCTAGAGAAAAGTGTATGAATGATGAAGAGAAGGCGCTCGAGCGAAGAGCGCCTTCACATTTCAGCTAGTTCTTCTCCATCTCCGCCTGCTTCTGCGCCAAGCGCTCGAGCGAGACGATCTTGGTGACGAACACACCTTCAGAAACGATGTCATCGACATCATCGCGTACTTCGATATTCCAGAACTGCTTGTTCTTCTCTTGATGGTCGAACGTCGCGATGGCGCGCAATGCGCCGCGCTTGCCGGGCTTCTTGTGATCGATCTCGATGTGAACACCGAACGGACGCTCTACCGCATAGTCCGCGCGTAGGTCGACCGCGCGACTCGCTGCCGCTTCGACCAACGCGAGCGTGACGCCGCCGTGCAGGAACCCGAATGGCTGATAGAGGTCGGGCGTGATATCGAGCTCAGCAATCGTCTTATCAGCGCTTTCGTAAGGAAAGCGGATGCCGAGCTTGCCATTGAACGACTCTGCGTCGCGCGCGTCGAGCGCTTTGATGCGCTCCTCCCTGTTACTGAAATCAACCTCTTCCATCCAGCTATTATCGGTCGTGTAGATATCTTTCATAGTACCCCTTTCGAAGGTCATGAGCATTCTCTCATGTTCTCTCTAGTCTAATGAAAAAGCCTCGTTTCATCGATTCGAATCGATGAGCTGTACTAAGCGGAAGACTAATACCAGGTCAATACCTAATTACTTAGAGTTGACCCTAGCATACTTCATCTTGAATTGATAACCTAGAAGCACGATGAAGACGGACACCATATCGATCGCTTTCAAGGCATCGTCGTTCGGTATCTTCTAGGCTGCATATCGCTCTTCGCACAAGAAGAGATTCGTGGTAAACGGCAAGAGTTTATGGGATATCGGGAAGCGTTCTTTTGGTACCCTGAGGATCGGCGTGACGACCCTGATCTTCGTGTCCGTTTTATCGTAGCTAATTTAGCGCTGGTCTTGGGGCGCTCGCCTGCTTCTCAAAGGGGTTATTGCGAGGTCGGTGCGCGCTTCTTTGCTGAGGCTCTTGCAGAGGGCTCGATGAAATCGACTTTCTTTCCAAGATCGTCGATTTCATCGAGCTTAGCTCCAAGAACTGAGTATCCATACAGCTCATAAGGGAATTCTTGAGAGCGATCCGATGCAAAGCCTTGGACCAAGACCCGAAAAGCCCACGATTTTCGTGGGCTTTTTTGCGTATATAGGCAAGTCGCGGTTCGAGCACCCTGACACCTTTATAATGAAAGAAACGACTCCGAACCTCACAAGGACCGAAGATGGGAAAGAATATTGGCGATCAGATCAAGGACGCCATTCAAGACGCTATCGCTACGCAAGATTTCTCCTCGATGAAGAATATCGTCGAACGATCGATCAATACCGCTACAGCCAGCATCAGCGCCGGGATCGAGCAGGCGCAGAAGAAAGCTTCTGCGAACAGATCCGAGCATATCGAGCGGCAGAACGAATACTTCGAGCAGATGAACAAGCAACGCCAAGAGATGCTCGCGATCCAAAATCGCTATGCGCCGACGAGCGGATTGAAAGCTTCAGGATATGCGATGGCGATCGGGGGCGGCATGCTGGCCGCATCTTTTGGCATCATGACCATTCTTGGTCTTATCGGAGCGCTGACCTTCGCTCCAGGTTTCAACGCAGGTGTGATCGGTTTTGCTCTTCTCTGCGCCGCGAGCATCGTATTGTGCGTTTGCGGCGCGAAGCGTGCAGGTTTCGCGAATCGTTTCGGCATCTATCGCCGTATTCTCGGATCGCGCACGTATTGCACGATCAAGGAGCTGATGGCGCAAACGGGTGAATCCGATGCCCAAGTAGTGAAGGACCTTCGCAAGATGATCGGCAAAGGGATGTTTCGCGAAGGGCATCTCGACGACCAGGCGACCACGCTCATGGTGACCGATGGCACCTACCAACAATATCAACAGTCCGTTCGTGCACGCCTTGAGCGCGAGCGACAAGAGCAGCTCATTCGCACGGTCGGCCCAGACGAGAACGCGACCCCACTCACTTCTGAAGCGATCGCGATGCTCCAACGTGGTCAAGCTTACCTCGCCAAAATCCGCACGAGCAATGAAGAGATTCCCGATCCCATCGTGTCTCAGAAGCTCGAGCAGACCGAACTCATCTTGCAGAACATCTTCGAGCGCGCGCAGGAACACCCCGAAGTGATCCCTGATCTCGAACAGCTCATGAACTATTATTTACCTGTCACCGTCAAATTGCTCGACGCGTACGAGGAACTCGATAGGCAATCGATCCAGAGCGAGAACATCCAGACCTCGAAGAAGGAGATCGAAGAGACGATCGATACGCTGAACACCGCCTTCGAGAAACTGCTCGACTCCATATTCAAAGATACGACATGGGATGTCTCTACCGACATCACCGTGCTTCATACCGTCCTTGCCCAAGAAGGGCTCGTTGACGACCCGTTCGATAGATCCTAGAAAGGAATCTTTATGACTGACGAAATAAGACCCGATGGCGATCTGCCCGTCCCCTCTTTGACCTTGAGCTCCGATCTTGAGGATGCGGAGACGATCGAACTCGTAGAGACGGTAGAGATCGTAGAGACCGACGCACCAGCTGAACCGCTCGACGACAGCATGCTCAGCCCTGAAGAGAAGCGCATGGTCGATGATTTCTCGCAGCAGATCGATCTGCACGACTCGAACCTGATCGTGCAGTATGGCGCGGGCGCGCAGAAGAAGATGGCAGATTTCTCACAAAACGCGCTCAAGAGCGTGCGCACGCAGGATCTGGGCGAGGTGGGTGCGCTTCTGACGGACGTCGTGACCGAGCTGAAGAGCTTCGATGTCGACGAGGAGAAGGGCATCTTCGCTTTCTTCAAGCGTGGCGCCAACAAGATACAATCGCTGCGCATCAAATACGACAAGGCCGAGAACAATATCGAAAAGGTCGTCAAGGTGCTCAAAGAGAACCAGATGCGCCTGATGAAGGACAGCGCGATGCTGGACAAGATGTACGACATGAACATCGTGTACTTCAAAGAGCTGACCATGTACATCTTGGCTGGAAAGAAAAAGCTCGAAGAGATCCGTTCGGGCGAGCTGGCCGAGCTCATCGCGAAAGCGCAGGAGACGGGTCGCGCTGAGGACGCCCAGGCTGCACGCGATCTCGAGGATCGTATCGTGCGCTTCGAACGAAAGATATCCGATCTCGAACTGACGCGTGTGATCGCGATGCAGACCGCACCACAGATCCGTTTGGTCCAGAACAACGAGATCGCCATGATCGAGAAGATCCAAACGACGCTCGTGAACACCATCCCGCTGTGGAAGAATCAGATGGTGCTCGCGCTCGGCATCGCGAATTCATCAGAAGCCGTGAAGGCGCAGAATGCCGTAACGGACGCGACGAACGACCTTTTGCGCAAGAATGCCGACATGCTGCAGCAGTCGACCACGCAGATCGCAGAAGAGACCGAGCGTGGCATCGTGGATATCGAGACCTTGCAGCACACCAATGAAACGCTCATTCAGACCTTCGACGATGTTCTGCGCATCCAGCAAGAAGGCAGACAGAAGCGTGCTGAGGCCGAGGTTGAGATCAGACGTCTTGAAGGCGAGCTCAAGAATAAGCTGCTCGAGATCCAGAACAAGTAGCTCGTTCTTTCTCTTCCACTCCCGACACGACAAGAGCCTCTATTCTGCACGAATAGAGGCTCTTCTTCCTTCGTCGATCCGCTTGCTCAAGGCGCACTGAGCGCGCCGACTCGTTCCTCACTCATGGTCAGGGGAGAGGGAATGAGGACCATAGCTCGGTTCGAAGACAGAATCCGGAAGCGGATCGCCGTCGTAGCAAAGCACTGCTGTTCCATTCAGACCATCAACCTCTTCGGGCGAATAGCCATATTCTTGCATGATGCGCGCCGTATCGTAGCCGATCGGACGACTCTTTCGAAGCACTGGATCACCCATGCTGCGCAAACGAACTGGTGATGTAGGAACGACCTTCTCGCCAAAAGCGTCATAATGAAGCCTTCTGAGCGCGTCATTCGCGTAAGCCTCCTCATCCGACAAGATATCGTTCGCCAAGAAAAGACGTTGGTACGGAACTTCCTTTTCGCGGAAGATCTCTGCCCAATAATCCCAATCTTCCTCCGCGAATCGTTTTTCCATGATCTTGACCACCTCGGTATTCTTACCCAAGCCGTCATTGATCGAGTCCGCCGTTGCATACATTTCGTGATCAGCGTCGAGCATGAAATCGAGCCCCATGAGCTTCATGGTGTATTCATAGTACATATCGTAACTACCGAAGCACATGATGAACCAAACACCATCTTTGGTAACGTAGCTATTGTTCGTTGGACACGTCACCGCATATCGCGACTTTGGCCACTTGTCCCCGAACTGAGACGAAGCGAGCATGATCTGCATCGCCCAAAGCGCGCAGTGATAGAGATTCACGGTCACTTTGTCGCCCTCTCCCGTAAGCTGCTTTCTAACGAGCGCAGCTAGCAAGCCAGACGTGAGCGCCATGGATGCATTCCAGTCCCCAACCGCTGCTGGCCAATTGATAGGCTGATAGTGCTCTCCATCCTGCGGCAGCACCGCAAGGAAACCACCGCGAGCAGCGTAGGCCGTCGTATCGAATCCACGCGAATCTCGTTCAGGACCATATTCGCCATACCCGCGCATCTGGCCCCATACAAGATGAGGATGACGCTGATGGACCGATTCGTAATCGAGTCCGAGCTTCTTGAGAGCGTTATCGCGGAAGCTCGTGACGAGAATATCCGCATCGGCCAGTAGCTTCTCGATGAACGCCTTGCCTTCCTCGCTCTTCAGATTCACGCTCAGAAAATTCTTGTTCAAAGAAGCGAGATCGAACGCAGGGTCGTCGATATCGGTCTTGGACATGCCGAATCCAGGACCATTGGTGCGGTACTCGTCTCCTGAAAATGGTTCGATCTTATAGATGGTCGCGCCCATCTCTCCTAAGAAGCGCAAGCACGCCGGCGCAGCAACATAGCCAGTGAGTTCAACGACCTTTATTCCTTCAAGACCCTTCATCTTCTTTCACCTTTTCTCGCTCTCGATCCTCGACCGAGGATCAATCCCTGCATTTCTTAGCGCCCTTTCCAGACGGGCTTTCTCTTCTCCTTGAATGCGGTCGTACCTTCATGCGCATCTTCAGAATCCGTTGCGAGCTCCTGAAAACGATCCATCAGACGCCAGCCATCTGACTCGGAAAGGAAACTCTTGTCCATGGATTCGTATATCGCCTGCTTCGTGATCCGCACTGCGAGCGGGCCATTGGCCATGATCCGATGCGCAAGCTCGAAGGCGGCGTCCATCAGCTGTTCTTCAGGCACGCAACGATTCGCAAGACCCCAGTCGACCGCCGTTGAGGCATCGATCGGATCGCCCGTTAAGAGCAACTCCAGCGCATGCTTGAGATGGATCGATCTCCCAATGCGCAGTGGAGCACCACCTCCACCAGGAAAGAGTGCATTCTTGACCTCAGGAAACGAAACGATGGCATCGTCAGAGAGGATCGCGAGGTCGCTTGCGAGCAGCATCTCGGCGCCGCCGCCGACCACCTTTCCGTTCGCAGCGATGATAAGAGGCTTCTTCCAGTAGCGACGCGTCATGCCACCTGTCCCCCACGTTTCGCAGCCGAGAGGAGCATGAAGCGTCTTATCGTTGTATTCCTTGAGGTCAGCGCCGGCACAAAAGACCTTGCCAGTGTTGGTGATGATCGCGACCAGCAGATCATCGCTACGATCGAAATAAGCGAACGCATCGCAAAGTTCCGCCCACATAGCTGAATTCAATGCATTTCGTGCTTCAGGACGATCGAGCGTTACGACGAAAACGCCCTCTTTTTCTTCAACGAAAATGTACTTGAACCCCTGAACATCCATGATGACCCCTCAATCTTCGATCTGGCAATAGGTCCGAAACGGTCATTAGGCTTTGAAGTGGTTGCCGTAAGCGATTCCACGCCTACGGCAACCAGAGGAAAAGGCACCGAACCCCCTTCTCCTATGCGTCGATAGACCTGCCTGAAGGACCTATCTCACGTTGACGACACCGTTCGAGGGAAAGCTGACCTGCGTTCGAACTTCGTCGCTAAGAAGAAGTCTATTGGGTTTTTCTCGAGCGAAGCGATAATTGTGCATTTCAACGACAGAGCTGCTGTTTTGTACAGTATTGATGATTCTGAAATTGATAGCAGGAGCGATTCTGTCGATGCGTTTTGGTGCGTGACGCGCACCGCTTTCGAGCATCATTTCGCCCTACCTTCCAGGATCAAAAGGAGCGCGACCTGAATTTATCCCTTGAAGATCGGCTCAGAGCGATCACCGACGACTTGTCTTGTGCGGCGCTTTGTCAAAAACTCCGATGGAACAAACTGGACAATTGAACGTCTGCGCCCAATAAAGAGCGAACCGGCGATTTCGTCATCTTTTCCTGGCTTAGCATACCCGAGCGAAAAGCCATTTGAGGAAAGGAGTCGCATGAAGAAGCCCTTTGAGAACTTAGTCGTGCTCGATCTGTCTCGCTATCTTCTCGGCGCATATCCAAGTTTGTATTTCGCTGATTTTGGAGCGCGCGTGATCAAGGTCGAAGACACGAAGACCGGTGATTACTGTCGCCAAGAAAAGCCGCAGATCGATGGCAAGAGTTACTATCATTACGCGCTCAACCGCAACAAGGAGAGCATCTCGCTCGATCTTAAGGATCCAAGCGTGCTATCCGCGTTCTATCTTCTTGTACAAAAGGCAGATATCATCATCGAGAACTTCCGACCTGGCGTTACCGAACGCCTGAAGATCGACTATCCGATCCTACAGAAGATCAACCCGCGCATCATCTACTGCTCGCTCTCGGCATACGGACAGGACCACCCGCGCAGCAAAAAGCCCCTGCACGATATCAATATCGTCGCTGAAACAGGATTCTATGACCTGAATGAAGGGCACGTTGCTCTCCTCCCTCCTGCTGATTTCGCAGCAGCCATGGTCGCCCTGCAAGGGATTTTGGGTGCGCTCTATGTTCGCGATCAGACATTCGAAGGCTGTCACATCGATGTTTCGATGTATGATTCCCTTGTCTGGTGGAATGCGATGCTCGACAGCCGCTGGTATTTCTACGGCAAGGATTTCCCTTCGACCAAGCGCGAATATCCAGCCATCGGATACAACGTGTATCAAACGAAGGATGGACGCAAGCTCGCATTCGGCTTCTATGAGCATTCATTCTGGAATGATTTCTGCGACGATATCCAACGTCCCGATCTCCATGACATGCTCAAAGACACACCGACGGAAAATCCTGAGGGATATCAAGAGGTGGTCGATCTGGTCGCCGAGAAGACCTACGATGAATGGGTGGCTTGGCTCGCAGAGCGCGACCATTGCATCTCGCCTTGTTTGAACAAGACCGAATCTACCGCATTCGCCATGCAGACGAGCCCGGGTATTCTGCAATACCACGACTATCCCACTATTGGCGAGGTGCTCCAAACGAACACGCCTCATCGCATGGGTGATCATGTATCGGATCTTACGGACGCACAAGAACCTCGCCCGCTCGGAGCAGACACAAAACGAGTCTTAGAAGAGATCGGCCTCGAACAAACGATGATCGATCTTCTCATCAAGAACAAAAGCGTGCATTGCGCTGAATGATCCTGTTGCACCGCGACAGAATGCTAACTCGCGAAAAGGTCCGCCAATGTGTGGGCCTTTTCGTTTAGGTGAGAGCTTTGTTCATTTCTTACGTTTCTTCGTGTTCACTTGCTTTTGCTTGCGGTCCTTCATCGTGAGGACCATCCATGCTCCGTACCCGATGACGCCGATAGTGATAAGAATGGACAAGTCCCAACCTTGCATCACGCCAAAGAAAAGAACGATGAGCACGACCGGATTGAGAAGAGAAGCTACGAATCCTGCATCAACGAGTTTTGGAGCCTGCCCCTTCTGTTTCTTCTTCTTTGCCTGCTGTTGCAAGAATTCCTGCTGGCGCTGGCGCTTCACGAACAGGTTCAAGATGCCCCAGATCGTGTATCCAACCACGCCCACGACGATCAATGTCACCGTATCGAATTTGAGCAAGAGTCCACCGAGCAGCACGATGAAGATCGCAGGGTTCAGTATCGCTACCAAGCTTTCTAGATCGATGATCGCTCGCCCTTTTGTCGTTGACTTCTGCATCCTTCTCCCCCTAAAGATAGATCGAAAAGAAGCGGATCTTATTCACGCTTCTCATGCGCTTGACTATTTCCCCCCAACCACCGAATCTGTCATCACGATTCGATGCTATTCAAAAAGTCGGGGAAGCAAGCTTCCCCGACTCCGCTCATCAAGAATAACTATTTTCCTTAAGCTTCCACGCGCGCCTGTTCAGCATGCGCGAGCTCTTGATCGGATACGTACCAGGTACGTTTACGAGCTCTATCACCAGCGATCCAGGTGTAGATGAGCAAACCGAATGTGATCGTAAGGACCAAAAGACCGCCAATGAAGAAACCTGTCCAACCGAAGACTTCAGACACCACAGCCCAACCTGTCGCGCCAGCAGCGCCGATCAGATTGAACACCGCGATGAACCACGAATATATCTTGTCGAAGTCTTTTCCGCCGAATACTTCGCGTACCAAATAAGGCAGCATTGCGGTCGAACAGGCATAGGCTAAGCCATAGAATAAGCCACCTGTGAACATCGGCCAGATTCCTGCTTCACCAAAGAGGATCGGCATCCACCACATGATGAGCAAGCCGACGCAACCACCGACATAACCGATCAACTGCGCAGCAAGAATAGAATGCGATTCGATGAAGCCGATCAAAACCTTACCGCCGCCCTGGCCAGCAGAAGCGAAAGCCTCGAGCGTACCTGAGAGCAGCAACAAGCCAACGAGCGCTTGCCCACCCCAGCCTTCATGGCCGAGGAACTGCACATACGTAGCGAAAAGCTGTGACATGGTCGTGATGGTATTGAGCAAGCCCGCGCCGAGCAAGATCGTCCAGAAGAACGGCAAGCGAAGCACTTCTTTCGCCTCATAGCCTGGCTCTTCGGGAACCTCCAGGTTGATCTCAGCATCAGCCTCTTCAGCAGAGAGAGGCATACCATAGGGCAGCGTTCCGCATTCTTGCGGGGTTCGACGAACGAACAGGAGAATTCCCGGAATCGTCCCCAGAAGGATACAGACGCCAAACAGCATATAGAGTTCATGCCAACCAGTAAGTTGTGGACCGAGCACGAACTGACCGACAAGATTCCAGAGAACACCGCCAACACCTGTCATCGCAAAAACGAGACCGGTCACGGTGCCGTAATTCGTATGGAACCAGCGGCTCAAGATGCCTGCGGTCATCGTGAATTCGACGCATACGAGACCAAGACCGATGATGAAGCCTGCGACCCAATAACACCAGATCGCTGGGTAGACCGAGAATCCCAAATAGGGCACGACCACCATCAAGGCTGCCACCAAACAGACTGCTTTGGCATTGAACTTATCGAACAAGATGCCTGCGGGAGCAGCGCCGATCGCTTGGCCTAGATAAACGAACGTGACGTACAACGCCACTTGAGACGTTTGAACGCCAAAATGTTGCGAAACAGGTCTATAGCACAAACCCGCAGCGGTGAATACGATACCTACTGCGGTCAGCATCGCGAGCATCATAGTGATGACGACCGCAATATGGCGCCATGTAAGGCCCTGTCGCGCAATTTTTTCTGCAGCCATAACTCCTCCTTTTCCTTTTTCCCAATTACTCGATACTGATGAGCTGACGAACGAGAAGATGGCTCATTCGCTGTGAAAATCATACGGAATAAGGGTGGTCATTCTCGCACTAATATGTGCATTTTCCCAGTTCAAAGACATATTAGTGAAGATGTATACAATCGCTGTTCCGTTTTTTGACACCATGATGAGCTCTGTCAAAAACCCTTTTTTACGTTGTGCGGTCGGTGTCAATTCGCATTAAAAAGTTAGATTGGCACACAAGAAGAAGACCGATCGGGCAAGGTGACGATCGGTCTAGTGCATAGCTATGCGAAGAATATCTTTTGAGCGAACGGAGGCAGAGCGACCTTGTTGGCAATGAGGATCATATCGATGCCCATAGTGGCTCCCGAACAAAGCCATTCAGCGGTCATATAGGTTGCTCCATGACAATAAACTTTGAGCGAGTAGCTCTCTAGTTCATTGAGCCGTTTGCCAACAAGCCGCAACAGGTTGCTCTGATAATAGTCGAAGACGATCTCTGCTTCGGTATTGATGAGGCTATCAGCGCCTTTTATCTTGAAGAGCTTAGAGTAGAACTCTTGATTCTCCTGCATGACCGTCAATTTAGCGCGCACTGCCTGTTCCCAGGTCAAGTCGATGCCGATGCGTCGTGTCGTTGCAGCGAGCAACTGTTGGTATATCCAATTCACTAGATCATATTTATCAAGGAAATGATTATAGAAGGTTTGTCGCGAAATTCCGCAATCCTGCGTTATGTCTGCAACAGTGAGAGTCTCGAACGGCCTGAAGCTCAAAACACGCTCGAAAGAGAGTGCGATCTTTCGTTTCGTCCGCTCGCTCGCGGTTACTTTTTCGAGTTGATGAGCGGGGAATACGATGGCGCTCTTCTTACTTTGAGGACCCCCCCCCAGCGATGTTCTCACGCGTGGTATTCATAGCTTCCCCCTAAGCAATACCGTACTGTGTGAAGATGCATCTACTTTACACCAATGATGTCACACTTATGCGAAAAACGTACCTATCTGTAATCATCGCGAATACGAATAGCGCTTCATGAATTTCGAACATCCGAGGATGAGGCCGTGCTAAAGGATGCGGCGCGATTCGATCGCGCGGCCGAGCGTGACCTCATCGGCGAACTCGAGATCGCCTCCTACGGGCAGGCCGCTCGCAAGACGACTGACCGTTACGCCCGTCGGCTTGATGAGACGCGCAAGATAGCTCGCGGTCGTCTCCCCTTCGACATTCGGGTTGGTCGCCAGAATGACTTCGCTGATAGAAGGGTCGCTCAAACGAGCCATGAGCTCGGCGACATGAAGATCGTCTGGGCCGATGCCCTCGAGCGGAGAGAGCGCTCCCCCAAGAACATGGTAATGCCCCGAAAACGTGCCCGTACGTTCGATGGGAGGAATATCGCGCGGTTCGGACACCACGCAAATACAGCTAGCATCACGCTTGGGCGATGCGCATATATCGCAGAGTTCGTCCTGCGCATAATTGAAACATTGCGGGCAGAAGTGAACGGTATCCTTGACCTCCGAAATAGCGTCCGCCAAACGGACGGCGTCGGCCTTCGAACTGTTAAGGATCCAATAAGCGATGCGCTGAGCGGATTTCGGGCCGACGCCAGGAAGCCGCTCGAGCTCATCAAGAAGATTCTGTATTGCAGAAGCTGCGTACACAGGCTTACATGAATCCAGGGAGGTTCATACCACCCGTAACAGCATTCATGCGCTGATTACTCATCTCGGAAACGCCACGCAGCGCTTCGTTGACCGCAGCAACGACCATATCTTGGAGCATTTCGACATCTTCAGGATCGACAGCATCGGGATCGATGGTGAGCGAGGTGATGTTCATGTCGCCCGACGCGACAGCCTTGACCATACCGCCACCAGCAGTAGCCTCGAAGCTCATCGTGGCGATCTCTTCCTGCGCTTTGTTGAGCTCTTTTTGCATCTTCTGCGCCTGGCGCATCATCTGTTTCATATCCATAGAGAAGAACTCCTCGTCTCGTCGTACGTATCGATTCGTAGCTTTGATGACTACATCGTATCAAACTTCACACCGTCGCCGAAGCTTGCGGTGAGAATCTGCTTTATCTGATCACTTTCGCTCATAGCCTCATCGCCTGACGAAGCACCAGGCTGCGCCGCCGGAACGCCCTGCTGAGGCGCAGGAGCGACTGGAGCAGGGGCCGAAGTCGGAGCCGAAGCGGGAGCCGAAGAGGCTTCAGGCTGATAGTCGATAGGGGCCTCATCTTCCATGAAAGGAGACTCGTCGTCATAACGAGCAGCCGAAGCAGGCTGTGGTTGCGCAGTTGGCATCTGTTGCACGGGAGAAGAAGCTGGCTGCGGCATGGGAGCGGGAGTTGCTTGCGGTGCGGGTGTTGCCGTGGCAGGCTGCTGTGCTGCAGGAACAGGAACTGGTGATGCAGTAGGCGAAGCCATGGGCGACTGCACAGGGGGTACAGAGGCTTGAGAAGACACCGGGGCCGAAATCGGCGTCGAAGCTGAAGCTGGCGCTTGCTGACCTTGCCCTTTGCCCATGACGAGTTCGAAGGATACCGATCCACCGAGCACATCGATGAAGGTCTGCGCGAGCAGATCCTTCACCTCCTTCTTTTGTGCCGCTGCGAACGCGAAGCTCGAGTCGGGAGAGAAGACGATGCGCACACCCCCACCCTGGGCCGCAGGTTCGATCTTCGCACCCATGAACAGCACGCCACGAGCAGGATTTGATTTGCGCAAGTTCGTCGTGACCTGGTGCCACATTCGTTGGAGCGAGGCGGCATTCGAGAAATCGAACGCTGCCGGAGCCGCTTGCGCTGCAGGAGTCGAGGCTGCCGGCGCAGGGACAGCAGCTGCTTGCTGTGAAGCAGCAACGGGAGCAGCGGGAGCAGGCGATGCCGCAGGGGCCAGCGGCGAAGGAATAGCCACCGTAGCAGGAGCGGGTTCTGGAACAGGAACGGACTGCGGCGCCGGGACTGGCTGGGGCTGCGGAACAGGTTGTGGAGCAGGAGCAGGCTGAGGACGCACCGGGGCTTGTGCAGCAGCTGCGGGCGACGCAACTGAAGGCTGAGCGACCGTCTGCGGGATAGCGACCGCTGGCTGAACAGGCGCAGCAGCGACCGCAACACCCTTCGGCATCGAAAGCATCTTCAATTCGAGCTCCTCAAGGCGCTCCGCCAGTGACTCCATCGTAAGATCGGATTCAGGGCGCAGCAGGCGCGTCAAGGCGATCTCGAACGCAAGGCGCGAGTTGGTGGTCGCACGCAACTCCTTGATGAGGTCGCCCAGCACAGAGAGCGCACGGCTCAACCGCTCTGGCCCGAAGAACTCGAGCTCAGACTCCATCGAAGCGCGTGCCGAACTGCTGACCGGGATCTCGACCTCCGCATCGGTGAGGCTCAGAAGATAGAGATTGCGCATATGCTCAGCAAGCTCTTGAACGAACTGAGCGACATCGGCGCCCGTTTCGATATAGCGCGAGACCCACGTGAAGCAAGCTGCAGCATCACGCTTTCCCAATGCTTGAACGATCTCGGAAAGACCTTCGTTGTCGAGCGAGCCCAAGATGCGATGCGCGCCATCGAGCGTGACGCGACCTTCGCCGAAGGCAGCGAGCTGTTCGAGCGACGTGAGCGCATTGCGCATTCCGCCCTCTGCCTGATGAGCGATGAGCTCGAGCGCTTCCGGCTCGAATTCCACATCTTCCTGAACGCAGACCGCACCGAGCCGTGCCACGATCTCGTCGACGCTCAAACGATGGAAATCGAAACGCTGACAACGAGAATGGATAGTATCGGGCACCTTCTGCGGATCGGTGGTACAGAGGATGAACACCACATGGCTCGGCGGCTCTTCGAGCGTCTTCAAAAGCGCATTGAACGCCGCGGTCGAGAGCATGTGGACCTCGTCGATGATGTAGATCTTGTACGATCCGCGCGTGGGCGCATAGTGAACGCGGTTGATGATCTCTTCGCGAACATTCTCGACGCCAGTACGGCTCGCCGCGTCGAGTTCGTAGACATCGGGATGCGTTCCTGCAGCGATCTCCACGCATTCTTCGCAGGTGCCATCAGGCTCGATGGTGGGCGCCTTCTCGCACAAGAGCGCTTTGGCGAGGATGCGCGCCATGGTGGTCTTACCCGTACCACGGGGGCCGCAGAAAAGATAGGCGTGCGAGACCTTCTCTTGCTCGAGCGCGTTCTTCAGCGTGCGCTCGATGTGCTCCTGTCCGACGATATCGTCGAACGTGCTCGGACGGTATTTGCGATAAAGTGCTTCGGACATGAGATCATGCTTTCTCTTGTTTGTTCTTTCGCGAACTGAGAGCAGCCTTCACTGCTCCGATGACAGCTGGTGCCACTGAAACGGCGACGATGCCGAGTACGATGATTTCGAAGTGCTCTTGGACGAAGGGAACACCTCCGAAGAAATACCCTACGAGCACGAAAAGGCTGACCCAGGCCACACCACCGATGGTATTGAAGAGCGTGAACTTCGAGAAGTTCATGTGGCCCATGCCAGCGATGAAGGGCGCGAAGGTGCGGAAGAAGGGCATGAAGCGCGTGATGACGATGGTAAGACCGCCATATTTTTGGAAGAAGTAATCGAGCTTATCCATGCGTTCTTGCGTGAGCGCCTTCACCTTGCCCGAATCGACGATGCGCTTGCCGAAGAAGCGCGCGATCCAATAATTCGAGGTGTTGCCGAGGATCGCCGCCACATAGAAGATGATGAGCGTAGCCGCGATGTTCAGACCGCCCCCATCTGCGGAGAAGACACCTGCAGCGAAGAGCAGCGAGTCACCCGGCAAGAAGGGAAAGAAGACCAGACCGGTCTCAACGAAGACGATGAGGAAGAGCGGCGTATAGACCCAAACCGGTCCGAGCGTGATGATCCAACTTGCGATGAACGCGCGAGGGTCGCTCAAAAGCCCAACGAAAAAGTTGATGATATCCAACAGGCCATCCTTTTCCTACGCCGTCTAGCTGTGTTCGTTGCGACTTCACGCTCAAAAAACGAATATCCCGAATAGGCAAGGGCGCTCGTCAGCGGTCCCTTATGGCTGCTTCCTCCCGGACCTGACCAGGTTCGGAACTTGGCGCCGCCCAAGCCCATTCGAGATATTCATATCGTGCACTGGTGCAACGGTTGAAAGTATACCCGAATTGCAACAGCGCTACAAAACCAGGTCTTCCTGCCGCAAAACTTCCATAACACTTCCGAGCAGGTACAAGCTCCCGCAAACGCAGATGAGCGGACTTTTCTGAGCCGACGACACCGCTCGATAGCGCTCGAGCGCACATCGTACGCCAGAGACGATATCGGACGCGGCGACGATGGAACGCGCGCGCACATCGTCACCCTCGAACTCTTGCAGTTCCCGCGCATAATCGCGTGCAGGAAGGGCGCGCGGATTCGACGGCGTGATGGCGATGATCTCGTCTGCGAATGATACGAGACGCTTCGCCATGGCTTCATGATCCTTATCAGCGAGCACGCCCGTCAAGACGATGCGGACATGAGACGGATAGCGAACGCTCAACGCCTGTGCAAGAGCGTCCATGCCAGAAACGTTATGTCCCCCGTCGAAGAGAATGAGCGGCTCTTCGCTCACAACCTCGAACCTGCCTGGCCACGATGCGGCCTTCAGGCCTTCACGGATCGCCGCTTCGGACACGTTCCATCCCCTCGCCTTCAGCACATCGACAGCATCGAGCGCGGTCGCTGCGTTCACGAGCTGGAACGGCCCCGCAAGACCGAGCGAGAGATCCGTTCTTTCGCGATAGGAGAAACGCTCGGTCGTACCTTCGAGCTGAGCGAGCGCCACTTCCACGAGCCTGCTCTGGGCATTCGCAGCTGCATCTTCGATAACGGTTCGCACCTCGGGCTCTTGTGGCGCGCTCACGACCGGAACGCCTCGCTTGATGATACCCGCTTTCTCGCCTGCGATCTCGGCGAGCGTTGAGCCGAGCAATGCGCAATGATCGAACGAGATGGGCGTGATGACAGAAACTTCAGCGGCCCCGATCACATTGGTCGAATCGAGCCGACCTCCCAGCCCGACCTCCATGACCACGATATCGCAGGCCGATCGTTCGAAATAGCAGAATGCGACCGCGGTAAGGAGCTCGAATTCGGTCGGATGCTCATCCATCGCATCAGCGGCATCCTTGACACGAAGCGTTATATCACGCAACTCCTCGAGCGAGATGATCGAACCGTTCACGCGCAAGCGGTCTTCGAAGCGATAGAGCGCTGGACTCGTGAAGAGACCGACCCGATATCCCGCTTGCTCCAAGATAGAAGCGCAGAGCGCGCAGGTCGATCCCTTGCCGTTCGTTCCCGCAACATGGACGAAGCGCAGTCGATCCTGCGGATCGCCGAGGGCATGCAAAAGTTCGCGCGTACGTTCGAGACCAAGGCTCACCGTTTGCCAGCGGGGCTCATTGATATAAGCGATAGGATCGAACATCAATCGATGGGTTTCCAGTCTTGACCGACCACGACCTGGATATCGGTCTTAAGGCTGTAATAGACGCTCGCATAGACCGCACGGCCGATCCCGAGATCGGCGACGATCGCCTCGGCAGCCGCTTCATCGTCTTGATCCTTATAGATGACCAGCGTCTCGGTATAGACGAACGAATCGGCATTGCCCGTATCTTGAATGGTGTATCCGTGCTGCTCGAGGATCTGGGCTGCCTGCGCCGCGAAACCATCGGTGCCCGAACCATTCTGAACCACGATGGAGAGCTTGCTCTTATCGACCCCTGACGTATCGACGCTGGTATTAGGGTCCTCGCCGTTCATGAAGCGCTCTTTCACCTGGTTCCACGTCGAGGTATTAGGAGCGAAGCAGATGACGTTGTTCGAAGCGTACTGGGATCCTGGCATCGTCGAGGTATAGAACGATGCGCCTTCACTATAGAGCGTCGCCAGATGCGAGAGCGCATCGTAGGACATATCGGTCTTGATCGCGCTCGACACCACATCGGAATCATTGATCCAACCGAACCCTTCGCTCGAGGTCATCTTATTGATGAGACCGAAGAACAGATCCATCTGGTTATTCGTTCGCTGGGTACGACCATTCGTATAGTTCGTCGCACTGACGAACGCGAGCGCTTGTTCACCATTCAGATTCTGCTGCCCGGGGGCGATGACCACATGACCGACGCGCGGATCATCAACGCGATACTGCACGTTGATCTCGACACCACCGATATCGTCGACGAGCTTTCGAAGCCCGTCTTCAGTGATGCGCAGATAGTGCGCGAAATCGATACCGGTTTGCTCCTTGACCGCGTGAACCAGCGCACCTTCTCCCCCGTGACGCACTGCATTGCGGATGAGATCCTGCTCGCTCTGATCGAAGGTGGTCTTTATGTTGCTCGGGATGTTCATGAGCGAGAACTGCTTATTCTGCTCGTCGACGCGCAAGATCGCAAGGAAGCTCGCCGCCTCGGATGATTCGTCGTAGTTCGAAAGGCCCGCGAGCAAGATGTAGTAGGGTTCGTCGGCTTCTGCTGCCACGAGTTCGCTCTGCACACCCTCATCGTTCAAAGCCATCGAAGCCGAAGCGAACGATTTGAACGCACACGAAGCGATATTGAAGACGAGGAAGACGACGATGACCACCGCAACGACCGCGATGATGATGTTATTGCGCCTTCGGCGCTTCATGAATTCCTGAGCACGTGATTTACTGCTCGCATGTTGGCTCGTACGCTGATCGACCGAATGGGTCGGAACTTCCATTTGATTGATCTCAGCTGAGCGTTTATCGATCGAAGCCGCGCGACGTTTGGAAGGACGCTGGTTCGCAGTATCGCGCACCGATCTGCGCGTGGCACCTGAGCTCATCTTGCTCGCACGGTGTTTCGGTCGAGATGACGGGCGAGGAGCAGCATGGCTGCCGATCACAGAAGAAGACCAAGAGCCCTTCGATTTGCGAGCTGGACGCGAAGATCGCGATGAACTTCGTTTGGTAGGCATAGACCCCTCGTTATGCGTCGAAATGAAAGCGCGCCTTCATTTCAGTGGTTCGTTTAAACTTCAAGTACGTGATAACGTGATCCCATTATAGCGCCATCAGGCTCCGACGCGATCCACGTGCGCGCCCAACGAGCGCAATTTGCCCACATAGTCCTCGTAACCGCGGTCGATATGATAGATGTCGTGGATGCGCGTTTCGCCTTCAGCAGCAAGACCAGCGATGACGAGCGCAGCTCCTCCGCGCAGATCGGGCGAAGACACGGGTGCACCCTGCAGCCCCGACACGCCACGAATGAGCGCGTGATGCCCATCGAGCGAGATATCGGACCCCATGCGATTCAACTCGGAAGCGAACATGAAGCGGTTCTCGAAGATGTTCTCGGATACGACCGAGCATCCCTCCGCGAATGCTGCGAGCAGCGAGAATTGCGCCTGCAGGTCCGTTGGGAAACCAGGGTGAGGGAGGGTTTGGATATCGGTCGCGCGAAGCGGCTCGGTCCTTGAGACCGTGATCGAATCTTGCGTGGTCGACACCTCGACGCCCATCTCTTCGAGCTTCATCATGACGGTACGCAAGAAATCAGGGTCGATCCCCTCCACGGTGATCGGGCCGCCCAAGAGCGCGCCCGCAGTGAGGAAGGTGCCCGCTTCGATGCGATCGCCCACTACCCAATGCTCGCACGGATGCAAGTCGGAGAGCGCGACACCTTGCACCACGATGGTGGACGTGCCCGCTCCTTGCACCTGCGCGCCCATCTCGTTGAGCATGTTGGCAAGGTCTTCGATCTCGGGCTCGCGCGCCGCGTTGTCGATGACCGTCGTGCCTTCAGCGGTAACGGATGCCATGAGCATATTCTCGGTCGCACCGACGCTCGGGAAATCCAAGAAGACCTTCGAAGCATGCAGCCCGTTCGGTGTCGAAGCATAAAGATATCCATGATCGTTCGCGAACGACACGCCCAGCGCCTCGAGCACGGCAAGATGGATGTCGATCTTACGTGCGCCGATCTTGCATCCGCCCGGCATCGCCACGCGGGCCTTGCCGAAACGCGCGATGAGCGGACCGAGGATGGAGATGCTCGCCCGCATCTTGGAAACGAGCTCGTAAGGCGTTTCGAAGCCGGTCGCATTCGCAGTATCGATGGCGATGGTGTGATCGGTGCGTTCGACCGTAGCGCCCAAGCTTCTGAGCACTTCGATCATGATATCGATGTCGGAGATATTGGGAACGTTATGCAGGATGGTCTTGCCCTGACCAAGGAGCGACGCGGCAATGAGCTTCAGGGCTGAATTCTTCGCCCCGCTCACGCGAACCGTGCCAGAAAGATGGCTACGCCCATGCGTAACGATTACTTCTTCTGCCATGCTGCCTATCCAATCTCGAAAAGAATGTTCCCTTATTATGACAGAGAGCCCTCCGCCCGCTCAACTCGCGTCGAACGAACGAAGGGCCTCGAAAGCCTATGAGATGGTATTACTCGCCCAGGACGAAACGGGTGAAGTTGACGATCTCGATGGTGGTGCCGAGTTCCTTAGCGACTTCAGCAGTGTAGTCGGAAACGGACTTATCGGGATCCTTGACGTAAGCCTGCTCGGTAAGAACGCTTTCCTTGTAGAACTTCTCGAGACGACCGGTCGCGATCTTCTCTTGGATGTTCTCGGGCTTACCAGATTCAGCAGCCTGAGCCTTGTAGATCTCCATTTCATGAGCGACGACCGCAGGATCGACCGCATCGCGCGTAGCAGCGACCGGAGAAGCCGCAGCGACCTGCATCGCGATATCACGACCATACGCCTTGAACTCGTGCTTGAAGACGACCTCGGGATCGCCCAGGTTGAACTCGACCAGAACGCCGATCTTGCCGCCACCATGCACGTAGCTCGCGACCGCGCCGGTCGCCTGCGCAGCATAGGCGAAACGAGCGAGCTGGATGTTCTCGCCCAAGGTGTGGATAGCATCAGTGATGACCGCATCGACGGTCTCGCCTTCTGCGTCACATGCGCGCAGAGCCTCGACGTCTGCCGGAGCATGATCGAGGACCGCTTTCGCGATCTTCTCTGCATAATGATGGAACTTCTCGTTCATGCCGACGAAGTCGGTCTCGCAGTTGAGCTCGACCAGCGCACCAGCACGCATGTCTTCAGTGACGCGCGCGACGACAGCGCCTTCGTTCGTAGCACGACCAGCCTTCTTGGCAACGGAAGCAAGACCTGCCGTACGAAGAACGTCGACAGCCTTGTCCATATCGCCGTCGGCTTCGACGAGCGCTTTCTTGCATTCCATCATGCCAGCACCGGTCATCTCGCGGAGCTCTTTTACCATACCAGCGGTAACGTTTGCCATAGATCTATCCTTTCTTGAAGAAGGGCAGGCTAAAAACCTAACCTGCCCCCTCTTGAACTTTATCGTGTAGCTTGGTGAAAAGCCTGATTAGCGGGCCATTTCTTCTGCGTTTTCGTGCAGTTCTTCGTTGTCGAGCTTCTGTTCTTCGACCACTTCAGCAGCTTCGGAAGGTGCTGCCATCTCGTCAACGGTGACTTCGGTGCCCGTGCCAGCGATGACCGCGTCTGCGATGAAGTCGCACAGCAGGCGGACCGAACGGATGGCGTCATCGTTAGCGGGGATACCGTAATCGACATCGTCCGGGTCGCAGTTGGTGTCGAGCGTGCCGACGATCGGGATGCTGAGGCGACGAGCTTCATGGATCGCGATCTGTTCGCGGTTGGTATCGACGACGAAGACCGCATCGGGGATGCGCTTCATGTTGCGGATGCCGTTCAGGTTGGTCTGAAGTTTGGAAAGCTCCTTCTTGAGCAGGATCTGTTCCTTCTTAGGAAGCATCTCCATGCGACCGTCAGCTTCCATAGCCTCGAGCTCTTCCATGCGCTGAACACGAGCGCGAATGGTAACGAAGTTGGTGAGCATGCCACCGAGCCAACGAGAGTTGACGTACGGCATGCCGCAACGGTTCGCAGCTTCAGCGATGGATTCCTGAGCCTGCTTCTTGGTGCCGACGAAAAGAACGGTGCCACCCTTAGCAGCGATACGGGAAACCTCGGAGAACGCCGAGTCGAGTCCATAGAGGGTCTGCTTGAGATCGATGATGTAGATGTCGCCACGGCTGCCGAAGATGTAGGGTTTCATCTTGGGGTTCCAGCGACGGGTCTGATGACCGAAGTGCGTGCCTGCATCGAGCAGGGACTTAAGATTGATCTTTGCCATGTTTCTCCATTCGTTAGTCCTCTGCACGGTTTCATCCTTGGTTTCGCAACCTCTTCCGAGGCCACTAGCGAACGCAAGTCCACCGCGCATGTGTAATAAAACAGCCTTTGTATTGTAGGTGAATCGTCCCCGCTTGTATACCACCTATTTCGCGAGCGGAATACGGAGACTCTGTGCAACAGAGAAACAGGGGCTCGACCATCCTTTCGCTACGCCCCGCTTCGCTGTCTCATGCTTTAGACGAAGGCCCGCTCAAGAGCGGGCCTTGTTTCAATGAAGTGTTCAGAGGGTAGCGAAAGGATGGTCGCACCCCCGCTTCCCTGGGACAGAGACTATCCTGCCAGAACGTCGAGCGAGGTCGCGCCGCACACCGCGCCGTCAGCCAATGCTGTATCGATCTGTTCGTCGGTATAACCGAGCTCCTTCATGATGTCGACCGTCGCGCTGCCGAGCATGCCGGTCGGCGTATAGTCAGGCGCAGGCTGCGATTCGAACTGGATGGGTACGGTAGGGATGTTGCGCTGCGAATCGGGATACTTGATCTTCACCAGATAATCGTTATCCCAGACGTTCTGGTCTTCGTAGACGTCGAGCGGCGTCTGGCAGAGTTCGATCGGAATGCCCGCATCCTTGAACAGCTTCAAGGCGTCTGCGGCTGTCATCTTCGCGAGGGCATCGTCCAGAACGCCCACCACTTCAGGGTTGAGACCCGCCTCGTTCATCTTGACGCAGTTCACGTACTTCGGATCGTCGATCAGATCATCACGACCGATGAGGCCCATGATCTTGTTATAGTCGCGGTCGTATTCGGGATCGCACATCGCGATGTACTTGCCGTCGCCGGTCATATATACGTTGTTGAACGGGCAGATGACCTCGAGTCGGCTCTTCGGGTACGGATTGCCGTACTGAGCTGAGATCATGCCGGTCATGAGCGTATAGACGCCCGCATGCTGCAGTGCACAGGTGACGTAATCGCCCTCGCCCGTGGTCGCACGCCCGATGATGGCCGCACAGATACCCGCTGCCAGGAACATGGATGCCTGCAGGTCGCCATAGCCGTTGGTCGGGATCATAGGAGCGTCCCCGCGGTTGACCGTCGTACCGAACACGCCGCCGCGCGCCATGTAGCAGGTCACATCGAAACCAGGGTCGTCCTTTTCAGCGCCCTTCTTGCCGTAACCCAGCCCGTGGCCCATGACGAGGCGCGGATACTTCGCGTGCAGCGTTTCCCAATCGAGCCCGAGCTTCTTCAAGGATTTCGTACGCGTGTTGGTGATGAAGACGTCCGCCTGCGACAAGAGCTTATCCATGACCTCCGCGCCCACTTCGCTCTTCAAGTTGAGCGAGATGAAACGCTTGTTCAGGTTGACCATGTCGAACGCTAGATTCTCGTCATCCGACATGGGCATGTTGAAGACCGCCGCTTGCGTGACGCGACACGGATCGCCCTTCGCGGCCTCGACCTTGATGACATCGGCGCCCCACTCGCCCAGGATGCGTCCTGTTGCGGGCGTTGCCATGTATGTGGTCAAGTCGACGACCTTGATTCCCTCTAATGGTTTCATATGAGTCTCCCCCTTCATGATGAAGCGCGACCCCCATCGCGCTCAGGTTTCCAAAGCATAAGTATACCTGCGAATGAACGCGTTCATTCTTTCAAGTCGCTTACGATTTGGGATATCAATGAAGGGCCTGCGCTCATGCACGCAGGCTATGGAGCTAGAGGCGATCGCGCAGCGCTTTGAGCTTATCGATCACGTCTTCATCCAGCCGATCGGCTACGGTCGCCTTGCGCTTGGTGCGCGCCTGCCCATCGACCTTGGCCTCATCATGCAGATCGTCGACCTCGTTGCTGAAACCATTGGCGCTCATGCGCGTGACCATGCCTCCGAAGACCGTATCCTGGATGGTCGCGTCGCTCGTGACGACGAGCACCTCGTAGTTCGCCTCGCGTGCATCATGCGCGAGCTTCTCGATGACCTTATCAGCCGTCGAGCCATAGGGTGAGAACATCACCTTAACGCGGCCCACCTTCTGCACCTTGCCTACTGACTCGGCGTTCTCCGCAGCATCGAATACCACGGTGACCGACTGGTATTCGGACCCCGCGAACGCCGCGACATCGCTGATCAGCGCTTCGCGCACCTGGTTGTACTTCTCGAAGGTGTAGTCGGGCTGCTGGCGCATGGAACGATAGCGAGAACCGCTGCGCAACACGTTGTACCCGTCCACGATGAGGATCTTAGTTCGCTTCGCCATGCGCTTCGCCCTACTCGCCTGCGATCCTACTGAGCTGCGCCCTGCGCGCTCGAACGAGCCTGACGCATCCATTCGTACATGCATGCAGTGGCCGCCTGAGCCACGTTGAGCGAACCGATATTGCCAGCTTGAAGAAGACTGACCAGGAAATCGCACTGCTCTTGCGTGAGGCGCGCGAGCCCCGTGCCTTCGTTGCCCATCACCAGCGCGAGCTTGCCCGCCAGAGGCGCATCCCAGATGCACTGAGGAGCCTTCTCGGTCGCTCCTGCCACCCAGAAGTCGCTCTTCTTCAGGCGATCGATGAACTGCGCGATGTTCGCTACCTGCGCGATGGGAATATGTGAGACCGCCCCGGCCGAGCTCTTATAGGTAGCCGCGGTCACACGTGCGCTGCGCTTGTTCGGGATGATGATGCCAGCCGCACCCACCACTTCGGCAGAACGCGCGATCGCGCCGAGGTTTCCTGCATCGGTGATGTGGTCGAGCACGACGATGAGCGCATTGCCGTTGTGCTCGGTCGCCTGCGCGAGCGCCCGATCGATGATGTCTTGGCCGCTCGCATATTCGAAGGGGCGCGTCTCGAGCATGATGCCCTGATGCGAACCTCGCTCGGATCGTTTATCCAGTTCAACACGTTTGACCTGCTTCACCGAAAGCCCCATCTTATGGGCGCGCTTCGTGAGTTCGCTGACGTTCTTGTCGCCGTGCATCCCATCAGCCACGTACAAGCATTTCGCAGGAACGCCCACTTTGAACGCTTCGAGAACAGCGCGCTTTCCTTCGATGTATTCAGCCATGATGGTCCTTATCTGTGCAGGTTCGTCCGAACGATATGACTCACGGTCGAGACGCGAACGAAGATGCGCCCTTCCGAGTCATCGTGTGAAGTTCATTATCCAACATTATGGACACACCCGCTGCGCACGAGGCGATGAAGCTGGTGCTTGGTGCTAGAATGCAGCGTTATGGACTTCGTTTTGGACATACTGGCCGATGCTGCGATCGATACGCTCAAGCTCGTGCCCTTCTTGTTCGTGACCTATCTCATCATCGAGGCGATCGAACATCGCGCGAGCGAGAAGACCGAAGAACTGATCAAGAAGGCTGGCTTTGCGGGGCCCCTGGTCGGCGCGCTGGTAGGCATCTTCCCGCAATGTGGCTTCTCTGCGGCGGCATCCACGCTCTATGCTGGCCGCGTCATCACGCTCGGAACGCTGATCGCTGTCTATCTAGCCACGTCAGACGAGATGCTCCCCGTCCTGCTCGCCGAACAAGCCGATATCGGGATCATCGGCGCCATCATGGTATCGAAGCTGATCATCGGCATGGTGATGGGCTTCTTGATCGACTGCATCTATCGAGCGGTACGCCACGGCAAGCACGATAAGATCGACATCCACCACATGTGCGAGCACGATCATTGCGGCTGCGGCGAAGAGACCGGCGGCATCCTGCGCAGCGCGACCATCCATACGCTGCAGGTCACGCTCTTCGTCTTCCTGATCACGCTCGTCATAGACGCGCTCATCGCGGTGGTCGGAGAGAACACGCTCGCAACGTTTCTCGATGCACAGCCCGCGCTCTCGATCGTCGCTTCCGCTACCGTTGGGTTGATCCCGAATTGCGCAGCGAGCGTGGTCATAACCGAACTGTTCTTAGAGGGCACCATCTCGACCGCCTCCATGATGGCCGGATTGCTGGTCTCCGCGGGCATCGGACTCTTGGTCCTTTTCCGCGCGAACGCTTCTGCGAAACAGAACGTCGCGATCCTCGCGCTCTTGTGGGCCATCGGCATCCTGTGGGGATTCGTCTTCCTCGCCACGGGCATCACGTTCCAATGATCGCGAATGCTCCGCGTTCATCTTCCTCGTTCTAACCGTGGTTTTTTGTTTCGATTGTTCAAATGCTCGAATTTAACCCGTATAATGGGCATACTCGGCCAGAATAACGCCGCCGAAGTGCGATTACCCCCACACGAGGAGTGAGCCCCATCAGCACGAACGAAACAGAACGCGCAACCATTCTCATCGTCGACGACTCGATGATGAATCGTGCGCTGCTCTCCGACATCCTCTGCGATTCCTACGACATCATCGAAGCGGAAGATGGCGAACAAGCCATCGCTATCCTGCAGCGTCGAGCTGCCGATATCTCGCTCGTAGTGCTCGACATGGTCATGCCCAAGGTGGATGGCTTCGGCGTGCTCGAAGCCATGAACAAGAACCGTTGGATCCAATACATCCCTGTGGTCGCCATCTCGGCGGAGACCTCACCTGAATTCATCGAGCGCGCCTACAACCAGGGCGTGACCGACTTCATCAACCGTCCTTTCGATGCGCTCATCGTCATCCGAAGGGTCAGCAATACGGTCAAGCTCTACTCGAAGCAGCGCCAGCTCATGAATATGGTAGCGAACGAGATCTTCGAAAAAGAGCGTAATGGCAACCTCATGGTCACCATTCTCTCTCACATCGTCGAATTCCGTAATGGCGAAAGCGGCCTGCACGTCGTGAACATCGGAAAGCTGACCGAGATCCTGCTCGGCCAGATCGCCAAGCACAACACGCCGCACAATCTCTCTTATGCACAGCGCGAACTGATCGTGAAAGCATCGGCACTGCACGATATCGGCAAGATCTCCATCGACGAGAATGTCCTGAACAAACCAGGCAAACTGACCGATGAAGAATTCGAGGCGATGAAGCAACACACGGTCATCGGGCATCAAATGCTCTCTGATGTACCTTTCCAGGACGAACCGCTCATCAAAGTCTCGTGCGAGATCGCGCGCTGGCACCATGAACGCTACGATGGCCGCGGCTATCCCGATGGCCTGAAGGGTGACGAGATTCCTATTTCCGCTCAAGTAGTCTCACTTGCGGACGTCTACGATGCGCTCACGAGCGAACGCGTGTACAAACCCGCATTCAGCCACGAAAAAGCGATCGAGATGATCATGAATGGCGAATGCGGCACCTTCAATCCGCTCTTGCTCGAATGCTTGACCGAAGCGCAAGACACCATCCGCCAAGAGATGTCGAAGCCAGGTGAGGTCTTCGATAGCTACGAAGAGCTTCAGTCGATCGCACCTGCCATCCAAAGCGCAGAGACCCTCGATGTGACCGAATATGCACTTGGGCAGCTCGAGCACGAACGCCAGAAGAACCATTTCATCACTGAAGTCTCCCATCATCTGCAGTTCGATTACGACTATTCGCTCGACATGCTCACTATTCCGAATTGGGCTGCGAAGCGCTTCGATGTACCTGCGCAGATTCCTGATCCAGCGCACAACGAAGCCATCATCGGATCCATCGGAGTGGATATCATTCGTCAGTTCAACGAAGCGATCAGATCGACCACGCCGCAGAACCCGCTCATCAGGATCGATTGCACGTTCACCTACGAAGGCGAAGATTACGAATGCGCTCTCATCGCGAAATCGCTTTGGCTACTCGACGACGATCCTCAGATCACTGGTTTTGTGGGGAAGATCATACGCCTGACCGGCCACGAGGAATGGCTCGACTCCCCCTTTGAACTCTCTAATGGGCGCGGCACCACCTACATCCATAACGTCACCTCGGCAGAATAGGAGGCCATCATGGCAGAGCAAGTACCGAGCGAAGTGATCGAGACTCTCTACCAGATCGCTGGTGGTGATTATGCAGGTGTTATCGGACGCCTGCGCACGAATGATCGTGTCGCTAAATTCGTCACCATGTTCGCTGATGACGCGAGCTATACCAATCTCGTGAACAATATGGCCGACGAGAATTGGGATGAGGCATTTCGTGCTGCGCACACGCTGAAAGGCGTTTCGCGTGACATGGGCTTCATCGACCTTTCCGACTATGCCAGCGAGATAACCGAGGCGCTTCGTGCAAGCGATCACGATCGCGCGAAGATGCTGCTTCCGACCGTTCAGGAAGAATACAAGAAAGTAGCGGATGCCATCGCGATGTTCCGCTAGTCGCCTCGCGCACCTTCTCTTACAAGATCGCAAATGAAAAGCCTGGTCGGTCGACCAGGCTTTTTGGCGTTATGGATTATTTCGCGAGCGACCATATCGACCACTCTTGCAAACCTATTGGATACCTTAGGCAGCGAAGCGCTTATCGATGAAACAGGATCAAAGTCCTACCAGGCCCTCGGCGGCGAAGCGCTTGTCGAGCGCTTCCTGATGGATGCTGTACTTGAGCGCGATATCCTTCGAGATCTTGCCTTCCTTCACCAGATCGAACAAGCTCTGGTCCATCGTACGCATACCTGCAGCCCCATTCGCCGCGATGACGCTATCGATCTGATGCGTCTTCTCTTCACGGATGAGGTTGCGGATAGCAGGATTGACGAGCATGACCTCGAAAGCAGGCACGACCGAACCGTCCAAGCTCGGCACCAATTGCTGGCTGACGACCGCCTGCAAGACCATGGAAAGCTGCATGCGGATCTGACGCTGCTGGTTAGCAGGAAACGCATCCAAGATACGATCGACCGTGTTCGCTCCACCCGTGGTGTGCAGCGTAGAGAAGATGAGCTGCGCCATCTCGGCAGCAGTGACAGCGGTACCGATGGTATCCTGGTCGCGCATCTCACCCAAGAGCACGATATCAGGCGATTCGCGCATGGCTGAACGCAATGCTTCAGAATAAGTAGCGATATCTGTCGGGATCTCGCGCTGAGTGACGATGCACTTATCGTGACGATGTACGTATTCGATCGGGTCTTCCATGGTGATGATATGGCCGCTGCGCTCATGATTCAGACGATCGATCATGCACGCGAGCGTGGTCGACTTGCCCGCACCAGCAGGACCCGTTACCAGTACGAGGCCTTTTTCGAAATTAGCGCATGCCATCACTTCTTCAGGGATGTTGTAGTCTTCGGGTGTCGGCAGCGTGAAGGGGATGATGCGGATGATGGCCGACAGTGAACCGCGTTGGCGAAAGACGTTCACACGAAAACGGCCAAGACCAGCCACTGCGAACGAGTAATCGTCGTCATGATTGTGCGAATTCAGGAATGGTTCGATATCCCTTCCCGCAAGACCATAGATCGCATGGACCACTTCGCTCGTATCGGAAGGCATGAGCGGCGCATCCCAACGAACCTGCCTCCCCTCCACCTGGTAGGTGAGCGGCAAACCCGCGACGATGAAAATGTCGGATGCATTCTGATCCACCATCTCTTGCAGTAATTCCCGGATCTTCATAGTGATTCCTATCCCTTCGCGATACGTTCGATCGTAACTTATTGATCTTGCGGAGCCGACCAGAAGACCTTATCGGGGTCCTCTTCGCTCCATTCCGTCGTTGCTCTCCAAGCCATTATTTCATAACCCGCCGTGCTGGGAATAGCGAGTTCAATATCGAGTCGCCTGCCATTGTCCTGCACGAACGCGACCGTAAGCACGCCGTCTTCATAGGTCCATCCTTCCGGAATATCGAGCAAAGCGAGCGCCGTTTCCACACTGGTGTTCGCGGATCGTGCCAGCGCGAGCCTGCTGTCCAGATCGGCAAGGAATTCCTGGGCTGCGGCTTCATTAGCATAAAGCGCGGTGGTCGCATCTCGCTGGCGCGTGGTGATGGACTCTTCCGCCTCCGAGGTGGTGACAGTGAGCACCGCCATGACCGCTAAGCACAGAACGATGATCAAGACCAAGATGCTGACCGGTCCGATGCGAACGGAGCCTTGTCTGCTCGCCATCACGCATCACCTGCTCTCACGTAGCGCGCGGTCTCCAACCCGTAGAAGGGCTTCGAGCCTGTTCGTGCATTGCGATCGGTCGCGCTATAAACTTCGATGGTCGCCGTATAGAGCGTGCCGGTCGAGCGCGCTTCGCTTTCCACATCGGTATACACGACCAGATCGTCGATGACCTCTTTTTCAGGAACGCTTGTTGGATCAGCACTGAAGCGCTCAGCTGCGTTCGAAGCAAGATGGACAGCCTGAACCGTGTTGTTGTTGTCTTCGCCTTGCTGATGGGCGACGGCGAACATCTCGATGAGCACCGTGAGACAGCCCGCCACCAGAACGAGCAGCACGAGCATCTCGATGATGAACGCTATGCCCGATCTGCTATGCGTCTGGTTCTGCTCGGTCGAACGGAAGAGCGGCTTCATGAACGACCCCCTTCCGCGCTGCGCAACGCCACATCGACGCTGCCGCTATCGGTGCGAATAGTGAGCAGACCGTTCTCGTACGTGAAATCGAACAGGTCGGAATCGAAGAGCGTGATGGCTTTCTCGGGAGCATATTCGCTTCCTTCGAGCGCATACTCCTGCAGGATCGAACCGTTGAATGCATAGATGCGCGTCTCATAGCTTCCAGCCCCATCGACCGATTCACGCAGGACCAACGCATCGCCTTCAGGGCCTTCGCCTACCAGAACCGCATCATATATATCATTCGTATGGATGGTGTTCGCGAGGAATGACTGCTCGAGACGCTCCGTGCTCTCGCTCGCAGCCATGGTGTTGAGCGCCTGATAGACATTGATGCCCACCAAAAAGGAGATGAGCAGCATGATGATGAACAAACCGAAGAGCACCGCAGCGAATGCACGGTTCGTTGACATGCTCATAGGAGCCTTATGATCGCGCAATGCAGAAGGAGTGAACACGCCGCGCTGCTGATCGGCCGCATCCTGCAGCACGAAGCTCTTAGAGCTTGCATCACCATTAGACAGACGTGGGAGCGCGATGGTGCTATTTCTGGCCGAGCGCTTCATCGAGGCATCACCACGACGCTTGGGACCGTATTGCTCGCGAGCACTTCATAGATGACCACGTAATCATCGTGATTGATACGCAAGTCGTAATTCTCTTCAAGATAAGCGAGATTCGTCGGAAACGAGCCTTCGATAGCAGCGCACTGCATGGCCGAATTGAGGATCGTATTGCGGATGGAGGCAGCGCCTTGGTCCTTCGCATTCGCGAAGATATGATCGAGCGCGATGACGAGCACGATCATGAGCGCGCACACAGCGACGACCGCGCAGACGATGACCCTGCGCGTTCTCGTTCGTTGTTGCTGTGTCGGTTCCGTGTACACCCGAACGCCTTTCCGTGTCGTCGCGCTCTTGCTAGCCGATCGATCCCATCACACCGATGAGCGGCAACATCACCGAAATGAGTGTTGCACCCACCGCAACGGTGAGGAATGCGGCCATGATGGGCTCGACGCTATCGATGACGCCATCGATATCAGAGATCGCCTCATTGAAGAACAGCGAAGCAAGCTGGATGAGGATGCCGTCAAGACTGCCCGAGCGCGATGCGACCGTGAGCATACGAATGTATACGGGATCGAAGAGCTCGACCTCGCTGACCGCTTGCACGATGCTGCGCGGATTTTCGCTATCGATCATAAGATCGTAGGCTTTGGAAACGTTTTCCTGCAGTCGATCATGCGTGATAGTGGCGAGCGATGCGTTCATGGCCTCGTCAGTATTGAGGCCAGAAGCGACGTAGATAGCTAACGCCGAGACGAAACGCGAGAGCGCCAATTCGTACATCGCGGATTTCGTGAGCGGCAGCTTCTCGAAGAGCTTCAGCAAAGACTGGCGACCATTCGAGAAACGGGTCATGATGGTGGCAACGAGGAAGACGATAGCGCAGACCAGTGTGACGATGAGCGCCACCCATCCGATACCGATCGCAACGCTGACCTCATTGAACGAGCCCGTCGTGAGCGATCCAGAGAGGCGTTCATACACGCTGATGAATACGGGAAGGATGACGATGACCGCGAAGAGCAAGATGACGCTCATGATGCAGAGCAACGCAGTCGGATACCCGATGCTCGACGCGATCTTAGTGAACAAGCGCGATTCCTCGCTGTAGTAAACGCTCAAACTGCGCAAGACATCTTCAAGGTGACCCGAGCGCTCGCCTACCGCGACCATGTCGGTCGCATAGCGCGGGAATGCTCCCGTGTCCCTCATGGACTGCGCAAGGTCCTTTCCTGCGATGAGGCTGCGGTAGATCTGCTTGCACGTCTTTCCGAAAGACGTATCCTCCATGTCTTCAGAGAGCATATGGACCGCTTCATCGGTCTGGATGCCGACCGAAAGCATGAGGGCGATGCTATCGCAAAAAACACTGACTGCAGCACTATCCGCTAAACGCTGTGCCATGGTGTTCGCTCCTATCTCGTTCTAACAACGATCGCAACTCAAGGCTGCATTTTCTTCGACCCGAGACGAAGGTTCGGGGACTTCATCTGTCTATCGAAAGATCATTCTTCCCATTGTACCGTGATACGCTGAAAATTACCTCATGATCGAGCGTTTTCTCTTCCAAAATGCAAGATAAGATGCTCTTTTTCAGGATGTTGAGGGATGCGAGAGCGCCTGCTTTCGCTTTGATCGCTCGCTCGGTATAATGATTCGATTAGGCCATATTCGCCTCATTCATATGGCTCACCACGATCATGCTCGGAGCATCGATCGATCTCGTATACGGAAAGAAGGCCACCACCGTGGAGGGCAAGCGCTCCATATTCTCGCTCGGCTTCGCAGCATTGCTGGCGGCCTGCGCTCTCTGCTCGTTCGCCTTAACGGGATGCGGGGGTAGCTCTTCATCGAGCAGTGGTTCGTCCGACGATACGAGCGGCGACCCCTTCTCTCCTCCCGCCCAAGTCGAGCTGTCAACATTCGACTCTGCTGCTGCTTCGGGCGCGAATAATGCATTCATCGATGTCTCGTCAGCGTCGAAAGGGTATGTCGGAGCTGCCGCGACCTCGGGCAGCAGGCTCAAATTGCAGGTGAGCAAGAATGGGCAGAATATGAATTACGATATGCCCTCCGACGGAACGCCCATCATCGTGCCGCTCGATATGGGTAGCGGATCTTATACCGTATCGGTGATGCAGAACACGAGCGGATCGCGTTATGCCGAACTCTATTCCACGAGCGTGAACGCGCAAATAGAAAGCGAACGAGCACCTTATCTGGTTCCTAACATCTTCTGCGAATACGATGCCAATAGCGCGGTCGTTTCGAAAGCCAAAGAACTGACGCGCGATGCGAAGAATCAAGGCGATGCACTTCGCATGATCTATGAATGGATCGAGAACAACGTCGTTTACGACAACGCGAAAGCAGATCAGTTGAGCGGTAAATCTGGCTACATCCCGAATCCCGATGAAACGCTGAAGACCCAAAAGGGCATATGCTTCGACTACGCGTCGCTCGCCGCCGCGATGTTACGCAGTCTCGGAATTCCCTGCAAGATCGTGACTGGCTACGTCTCTCCCGACGGTGTCTATCATGCTTGGAATATGGTATGGATCGACGGCAGTTGGAAAGCGGTCTCTTTCACAGTGAATCCCCGTGACTGGACTCGAGTCGACCTGACGTTCGCTGCGAATGGCGCAGGCGATACGGTCGGAGACGGCAGCAATTACACTGATCGCTACGTGTACTAAGGTCAGATTCGCACGAAAGCCGACTGAGCGGGCAACGCCGCGCGAAGAAGGAGGCTTGGAGCGTGAAGATGATGGGTTGGAAGATCGAAATGGCTGGGCCAGCAGGATTCGAACCTACATAGCTGGTACCAAAAACCAGAGTCCTACCATTGGACGATGGCCCAGTTTCGAAACGACAAGGTCTTGCTCGAATTGAACGCAAGCGATAGCGACCTTGCAAGGTCAAGATTATAGCGCATTTCAAGAAATGCGAACAACCCGACTTAATTCACTCCGCGGAAAAGATGACCAGTGGTGGTTCCCTCAGCGCGCGACACCTTATCACCGCTCTTGAGCGCGATATCGCGAGCGCGTACAGCACGCGCGACCTTCTTGGAGACCTGGTCGACATTCATGAGCGTCGTATCGACCATGAATGTCGAAATACCTGCAGCGATCAGATCCGGCGCCGCATGCGCGACGTCGAGTTCAACAGCGTTATAAAGATGGCTCCGACCGAGCACATCGGTGATGACGGGCAACTCGTAGCCTTTACGATCCTTCAGATGATGTGGGCTCTTACGACGCGCGCAATTCGCGCAATCTTCATTGCAAGGTCCCTGGCTCATGAGCAAACAATGCTCGGTCACCATGAGCTCAGTGTATCCCATGATGGTGAACCCGAGCGGAACAGGACTCACCTCTCCAAGTTCTTCGATCTGTCGAAGCGTGAGCTCAGGCGAAAGCCAGATGCGCTGAGCACCAAGATCATGCGCGACCTGAAGATCGAGGCGATTCGTGATAGGCAAGAAAGGACCGACCTCGATCTGCGCGCCAAGTTCGGTCGCATGAACGATCTGCCCTAGATTCTGCACCATGACTGGCTTCGCTTCTTTCACGCGCTTCCAGATGTCGAAGCCGTTGCGACGCTGTTCATCCCCATCGTGCGCGACCACGGGCATGACAGGAATGCATTGCTTAGGATAGCCCGCTTGTTCGGCCGTGGTCGAAAGCTGCCCCGCGATGACCGCTTCGCCACGACGATAGTTCTGAACAGGTACGTAGATCAGATCGGCACCTGCACGTTTAGCAGCACGAGCGCACGCTGGATTCGTAGCGAGCACCGCGACCTTACAAGATCCCTTACGAATGCGCGGATCGTAGACGCGCGAAGGCGCTCTCTCGAGCATGCGATCATGGAAAGGCGAGAGTAGGACCGCTACGAGCTGTTCGCACGCCTTCGCACGCAACTTGTGCAGGGCGGAGAATCCGATGCCAACGCCCTCATCGAGTTCTACCTCGATGCCCTTCAGCACGAAAGGAGTCGACCCGAGGCGATCGATGTGCTCTATCACTTCTTCGGTCGTGACGGCTTTCGTTCGAGCGGCTTCGACCTCATCGCCTTGAACGGTGACCGAGACCATCTTGTCACCCGCATCTTCAAGAGAGCCCGCACCTCGAGCGATCCATGGATCGGTTGTGGAGAACGTGATCGAAAGCGGCTCACCGATGCGCATCTTCACCTGAGCATTGATCGCGATACGGGGCTCGGCGTCGCTATCATGAAACACTGCCTCCGCGCTGCGCACGCGAAAGACACGATCACCCTTGCCGAGCGGCTTATCCACGCTGACGACGACATGTCCGTTCGGAAGGTTCTTCAGAGCATCGACGGTGTGAATGATGTGGCCCTTGCTGGTCCAGAATTCGATCACGTCGCCTTCGATCAGCCGAAGCGTCGGATCGATCTCGATGCGATTCCCCTTCACGTTCACGATACGGCCGGCGAAGCTTCCACGATTATTCGGCCGCCCGTACCCCATCATCTCATTGCCACGCTCTTCCTCGAGATACGCCGTGGTGAAACCGCGGGAGAACGCATCGGAGAGCTCTTGCAGATCCTCCTCTGTTGCACGAGGCGCACTCTTCCAGTCGAAGTCGGCCTCCGAAACGCCATCGGCGAGCTGTGCTCGAGCCCACGCGTAGAAACGATCGAGGATGCCGCGATATACGCGCGTGACAGAACTCACGTATTCGGGAGACTTCATGCGCCCCTCGATCTTGAGCGACGATACCCCCGCGTGAATGAGCTCAGGGATGATCTCGGCGGTACACAGGTCTTTCGGTGAGAGCAAATGATCACCTGGCGTATCGAGCGGCTTGCGCAAAGCTTTGTTGCGGAGTTCGTACGGTAGTCGGCACGCTTGCGCGCACATGCCACGATTCGCCGAGCGACCGCCCACCATCGAAGACATGAAACACTGGCCCGAATAGCACACGCACAACGCTCCATGGGCGAAACATTCGGTCTCCATGCCAAGCTCCGCAGCGAAATGGCTCAGATCCGCAAGCTCGGCGAGCGACAATTCACGTGCGAGCGTGACGCGCTTGGCGCCGAGCGCCGCTTCTGCCACGATCGCGTCCTTAGTATGCGTATTCATCTGCGTCGAGATATGAACGCGCGTTTCAGGAATGGTACGCGCGATCTCTTGCGCCAATCCGATATCCTGCACGATGAACGCATCGACGCCTGCACGGTAGGCTTGCCGCACTAGTTCGAGCGCGTCCCATATCTCAGAAGGAAGGATGATGGTGTTGACCGTCAGGTAGACCTTCACGCCGCGAAGATGCGCATAGTCGCACGCTTCGCGCAATGTTTCGATGGTGAAATTGTCCGCGTTCCTACGTGCATTGAAGCTCGACGCCCCCAGGTAGACCGCATCAGCGCCAGCGCTGACCGCGGCATGGAGGCAGGTCATATTGCCCGCAGGGGCGAGAAGTTCGATATGGCTCATAACATATTCCTCTATAAGACAGCACTGCACCGAAAACAGCTCTTACGCTCTTCTCGGTGCAGAAAGATCCAGGAAACGACAGAATGGCGATTACGCGTCTGAGGCTTTTTGGTCAGCGCTTTGCAAGGCCTCGATACCAGCCTCATAATGAGAACGAACCTCGCTCAAACGATCGCCATAGGTCGCGAAATCGAATTTGCCATTTTCGGGAGCCTTCACGTCCTCATACAGATCGACATAGGCGGCGAACGCTTTTTGCAGTTCCTCGGTGCCCTTCAGATAGTCCGACTGAATATCCTTCATCGCATCGGGCACGGAAAGCGCTTTGAGCTTATCCACTGAATTATTGATGTTCGCGAGCTGCGTACCGAGCGAGACGACCTCGCCATCCTTGATGATGGTAGAGAACTCGGTCATCTGGGCATCGATCTCTTCCATGATCTGGTTCACGTTAGCCATATACTGGCGATTCTGAGTTTGCGGATCGTCCGACTGCGTCGCATTGGAAGCACAGCCCGACAGCATGAGCGCGCATGCGAGCGCAGCGATGGCGACGAGACTCGCCAAACGAGATGAGACTGATGTCATACGAGAATTCCTGTTCATACTACCCTTCGTTCGTCATATCAAGGAGCGCATCTTATCGTGCGCTCGATCGAATTGCCCTAGATCGAAATGCTGCTATGCAGCTGCTGGCTTCGAAGTCGTTCCTCCACTTGCGTCAGGCTTAGTGGTGGATCCTCCGGTCGAGCCACCGGTCGAACCACCCGTTGATCCTCCCGTGCTCCCTGAGCCCTCTGTTCCAGTTCCCCCATCACCTTCAGAGGGAGTCTCTGTGCCTGTTGCAGGAGTCGACGGCTCGGTCGTCTCGGGCTTTTCTTCTTCTTTCTTCTCCTCTTCCGGCTTCTCGCCTTCAGCAGAGACCGATGCGCCCGATGCGCCAGAACCATGACCGATATCGGTCTTGGTGAACTTGATCGTACCTGCGCCCTTCGGGAAATCTTCCTTCTCTTGACCCTGTAGCAGCTTGTTCACGAAATCGCCGAAGATGCTATCCGCTGCGACCCAGGTCGGCATCGACTTCTCATTACGATCGCCGATCCAGATCGCGACCGAGATCTGCGGAGTGATGCCACAGAACCATTTATCGCGATAATCTTCGCTCGTACCGGTCTTACCGCCTACAGCTTGACCATTATAGAGCGCTGCATTGCGGCCAGTACCCTTCTTGACGACACCCTCCATGACCTCGACCGCAGCCTCGGTGAGATCGGTGCTGAGCACCTTGTCTCCGCGCGTATCCGCGCGGTAGATGACCTGCCCGGAAGAATCCTTGATCTCTTCGATGCAATTGGCCTTATGCAGCGTGCCGCCATTCGCGATGGTGGCATACGCTTGAGCCATTTCGAGCACGCTCACTTCTTCGACACCCAGAGTGATGGAGGGAACTGCCTCAAGATCGGATTCGATACCGCATTTATGCGCCATATCCGCGACCTTCTGCGGTCCGATCTCGGTACACAATTCAGCGAAACCTGTATTGGAAGAGACCGCGAATGCGCTCTCGATGCTACGCGTACCGTAATTCGCATTGCCATAATTGGCAACTTCCCAGTCGTTGATCTTCACCTTGGAAGTGCAATTCAGGTTCGTCTCAGGAGAGATACCTTCGTCGAGCGCTGCCAGAAGCGTGAAGGTCTTGAACGAAGAGCCTGCCTGGCGCTTCGCTTGCGTAGCGAGATTGAATTCATTCGTAGTGAAATCGCGGCCTCCCACCATGGCCTCGACGAATCCCGTATCGGGATCGATGGCCACGAGCGCGCACTCCAGATTGTCAGGAAGACCTTGCAGCTTTCGGTCGACCGCAGCCTCTGCCAGTTCTTGCACGTTCGGATCGAGGGTCGTCACCACGGTCAAGCCGCCTTTGAAGACTTCATTGACCGAATAATCTTGGAGCAAAGTATCGCGAACGTAGCTGGTGAAGTAATCGTACTTGATGATGCCATTCGTTGTTTCTTCACGGGTAACGTTCAGTTCGAGCGGCGTCTCCTGTGCTGAATCGTGCTCTTCTTGGGTGATGTAACCATTGCTGAGCATACGATCGATCACGAGATTTCGACGTGCAAGGCAATTCTCCGGATTGTCGATAGGGTTGTTGTACGTAGGTGATTGCGGAATACCGATGAGCGTTGCAGCCTCGGGCAGTGTTAGATCCTTAGCTGGTTTCGTAAAGTAAAGCTGCGACGCTGCCTCGATACCATAAGCACCTTGACCATAGTTGATGGTGTTCAGATACATCTGAAGGATCTCGTCTTTGTCGTACATCTTCTCGAGTTCGAGCGAGATATAGGCTTCGCGCACTTTTCGTTTGATGGTCGACTCCGTCGCCTCATCAGCCAAAACAGTATTACGAACGAACTGTTGCGTGATGGTGGAGGCGCCTTCCTTACCAGTACCGGTAAGATTCACGACGATAGCACGCGCGATACCCATCATGTCGACGCCATCATGCTCATAGAAACGCTCGTCTTCAGTAGCGACCGTTCCCTCGAGCACGTACTTGCTCATCTCGGACAACTCGACCGGATCGCGGTTCTCGATATAGAATTCCGCAAGAAGCGTCGTGCCATCATTAGCGTAGACACGCGTCTTCTCGGCATAATTGAATGCGGACGAATCTTTATAATCAGGCAGATCTTGGAGCCACACCATGGCTGCTGCTGCCGCAGCGATACCCCCGACGCCAAAGATGACCAGAACGATGACGAGCGCCATCATGGCTTTGCTGAGCGGCTGGCGTTTCGCGCGATGTGCCCTCTTCTTACGAGATCGAAGTGACATCTTACCTCCATAGACATACTGGGAAGTATTTTATCATGCTCGCCACGCTTGCGAGCACACCAAGCACCGTGTGTGGAGATTCACACGGTTTAGCCATAGAACGTTCAGATTCGTAAGGTTTTCAGAAGCGAATGAGATGATGCGCGATCATGCGCGCGGGGGCTCCCATTCGAAGAACCAGTCGTTGTCCTGCGTGTAGATGTCTTCAGCCAGCTGCATCTGCGCATGGACCGCGTCGTTACCCGTACCGCCAAAGGTATTGCGCGCAGCGACGATGCTCTCGAGATCGAGCGCTTGAGTGATATCTTCCTCGAACAGATCGCTCTCCGCCTTGAAGTCCGCCAGGGTAAGGTCATCCAGGTCGCAGCCGCGCTTGTCACACAACAAGACCAGGTGCCCCACTACTTCATGAGCTTTACGGAACGGCATGCCCTTCTTCGCGAGATAATCTGCCACATCGGTAGCAGCAAGATAACCCTTGCGCGCTTCTTCGACCATGGCATCCTGGTTGATCTTCATGGTGGCGATCATGCCCTCCATGCAGGTGAGGCAATCGTAGAGCGTCTTCGCTGCATCGATGACGCCTTCTTTGTCCTCTTGGAGGTCCTTATTGTAGGCCAGAGGGAGCGACTTCATCGTGACGAGCAGTGCAACAAGATCGCCCACGACCCTGCCCGACTTCCCGCGAATGAGCTCTGCGAAATCGGGGTTCTTTTTCTGCGGCATGATCGAGGAACCGGTCGAATACGCATCCGACAGCGTGATGAAACCGAATTCTGAGGTGGACCACAAAATGATCTCTTCGGAAAGACGTGAAAGATGGATCATGCTCACGCTAGCCGCATAGTCCAGATCGAGCAGGAAATCGCGATCGGAGACCGCATCGAGCGAGTTCGGGATCGCCGCTGCGAACCCGAGCGCTTCAGTGGTGACCATGCGATCGAGCGGATAGGTGGTGCCCGCGAGCGCCGCAGAGCCCAGCGGGTTCATATTGGCAGCATCGTATGCCTGACGCAAACGATTGAAATCGCGCGTGAACATCCAGTAGTACGCAAGGAAATGATGCGTGAGCAACACAGGCTGCGCATGCTGAAGATGCGTGTATCCGGGCAGGTAGACACCGAAATTCTCCGCAGCGACCGCGAGCAGCGTCTTGCGAAGCTTCAGATTCGCCTCCATCAGCTCGCGCGCGAGCTCTTTCGCATAGAGGCGCGTATCGGTGATGACCTGATCGTTGCGCGAACGACCCGTATGCAAGCGCGCGCCCGCATCGCCGATGCGCTCGGTCAACACCTTTTCGATGGACATATGGATGTCTTCATCGTTGATATCGAACGTGAAGTTGCCTGCATCGATGTCCGCTTCGATCTGCGCGAGCCCTTCGACGATAGCCTGAGCATCGGCCTCGGATATGACGCCCTGCTTCGCCAGCATGCGCGCATGGGCGCAAGAGCCAGCGATGTCCTGCTTGTACATTGCCTTATCGACCGGCAGCGACGCGCCGAATTCCTGCGTGAATTCGCTAACGCCCTGCTCGAAACGCCCAGACCACAGTGCCATGCTTACTCCACTACCTCGCCGTCGGTCTTACCATGATCGCGGCGATTCTTCGCCCAAACGCGCGTCGAAAGACCATACAAGTCGATGAAGCCCTTCGCGGAATCACGATTGAACGTGTCTGCCGCATCGTAGGTCGCCAGACCATAATCGTAGAGCGAGAAGTCGGACTTGCGGCCCGTCACGGTGCAAGTACCCTTGTAGAACTTCAGACGGACCGTGCCATCGAGGCAGGTCTGCGTAGTGGCGATGAACTGATCCATCGCATGCTTGAGCGGCGAGAACCATTGGCCATTGTAGACCTGGGTCGCCCAATCCTGTTCGATGTGCAGCTTGTAGCGCATCACTTCGCGCTCGAGGCACATATCCTCCAGCGCGCGATGAGCCTCGATGAGCGCGAGAGCGCCCGGAGCTTCGTAGCATTCACGGCTCTTCACACCGACCATGCGATTCTCGATCATGTCGATGCGACCGAAACCGTTCGAACCTGCGATCTCGTTCATCTTCTCGATGACCTCGAGATAGGACATCTCGACACCGTCGATGGCGCACGGCACGCCGCCCTCGAAACGGATCTCGACCTCGGTGGGGGTATCGGGTGCCTCTTCAGGAGAGACGGTCATGGTGTAAATATCGGCAGGAGGCGCTGCCCACGGGTCTTCGAGCACGCCGCATTCGATGGCGCGACCCCACAGATTGTCGTCGATAGAATAAGGCTTCGCCTTCGTTGCGGCAACGGGCACGCCATGCTTTTCCGCATATTCGATCTCTTCGTCGCGCGTATGAAGATCCCATTCGCGCACAGGAGCCAAGATCTCGATGGAAGGATCGAGCGCCTGGATCGAGGTCTCGAAACGAACCTGGTCGTTACCCTTGCCCGTACAGCCATGGGCGATGTACTTCGCGCCTTCCTTGTGCGCAACATCGACCAAGAACTTCGAGATGAGCGGGCGCGAGAGCGCGGAGACCAGCGGATACTTGTTCTCGAACTGAGCGTTCGCGGCCAGTGCTTTAGTGAGATAGTCTTTGCAGAAGATCTCGCGCATGTCGATAACATAGCATTCGATCGCACCGGTCTTGAGCGCCTTTTCCTTCACTGCTTCAAGGCCTTCATGCTCTTGGCCGACTTCGCCGACCACTGCGATGACGTCGAGGCCCTTCTCTTCCTGCAGCCACTTGATGCAGACCGAGGTATCCAGACCACCGGAATAAGCGAGTACGACTTTATCCTTTGCCATGTTTCTTCCCTTCTGAACTGGCTTGAATCCACACTGTCACATTGTATCGCGCCGCTTTGTAGCGCGCGCTAGAACGAAGCTATTCGGCATCCTTCGCAGGCTCGTCGTTCTGGGGAGCATCCTTCGCAGCATCGGCCGCGTCTTCCTGATGACCAGCGAGCTTCTCTGCTGCAGCCGCCTGCAGTGCATCGCCGAGCTTGCCTTCGGCGCTGCCGACCTTCTCCTTGAGCATCTGCATGACGTCCTTGAATTCAGCGTTGATATTATCCGCTTCTTTGAGCAGATCCTCGTATTCCTGCTGTGCAGCTGCCTCTTCTTCCTTGGCCTTCCGCTCAGCCTCGGCCGCTTCCTTCTCCTTGGTCTTGGACGCGACGCACAGGCTCGGGAGTGCATCGATGAGCTTGTCGATATCAGCCTCGGTGATGATGAGCGGCGGCAAGAAGCGAAGCGTATGATCGCCCGTTGCGTTCAGCAAGAAGCCTGCATCGAGCGCCGCATCCACCACGAACGGTGCCTTGAATTCGTCTTTCAGATCGGCTGCGATCATAAGACCCGAACCACGCACCTCGGTGACCTCGTCGAGCGCGAGCAGCTTGTCGGCGAAGTAATCGCCCATCTCCTCCACGCGCTGGCCGAAGTTCTCCTTCGAGAGCGTGTCGAGCGTCGCATGCGCCGCTGCCATAGCGAGATTGCTACCGCCGAAGGTCGAACCGTGATCGCCCGGCTCGAACGCCTCCGCTACCTCGATGCGCGCGATGCAGCCGCCGGTCGGCATACCTGACGCCACGCCCTTCGCGAACGTGATGATGTCGGGCGTGATGCCTGCATTCTGGAATTCGAAAGGCCACGTACCGCAACGATAGAAACCCGTCTGAACTTCGTCGGCGATGAACAGCGCACCGTTGCGGCGCGCGAGCTTGGTCGCTTCGAACATGTAATCGGGATCGACTGGATGAACGCCCGCTTCACCCTGGATGGGCTCCATCATGATCGCCGCGATCTGACCGGGATACTCCCACCAGATGTTGCGCAACGCGTCCATGTCGTTGGGCGGAATGGCCACGAACCCTTCAGGCAGGGGCGCGAACTTCTCCTGCTTGGCAGGCTGAGCCGTTGCAGCCAGCGTCGCGAGCGTACGACCGTGGAAGCTACCTTCCAGCACGATGATGATATGACCGCCGCTGGATTCCTTCTTCGCCCACAGACGCGCGAGCTTGATAGCGCATTCGTTAGCTTCAGCGCCCGAGTTCGCGAAGAACGTGCGCCAAGGAGCTCGGAAGAACCGCGGGACGCATTCGTTGGCCATATCAGAGATCTGCTTCGCCACTTCGCCGCGCTTCTCGATGTAGTAGTAATTGCTCACATGGATGAGCTTCTCGGCCTGCTCGGTGATGGCCTTCACGACCGCAGGATGGCAATGGCCCAAGCTATCGACGCCGATGCCGGCGATGAAATCGAGATAGGTCTTGCCCTCGTCGTCGGTGACTTCGACGCCCTTGCCTTCGACCAAGCACACGGGCTTGCGCTTGAACGTATGCATGACGAAGGTATCGTCAAGTTTCTTTACTTCTTCGAATGACATTCCAGTTCCTTTTCCCTTTTTGTCCGCTACAAGTTCTCCATGAGGCGCGAAGCCAGCAACCCGAGCGGCGCATAATCGTCCTTCATGTTATGTTCATCGTCATTATATATGAGCGTGCCAGCACCCACCGAAGTGAGGAGCTCGATCAAAAGCGAATGCGGCTTGGTACCGTTGATGATATGAGCACGATGAACACCAGCCTCCAACGCGAGCACGCACGATTGGAGCTTGGGGATCATGCCTTTGCTGACCGTGCCAGCCGCCAACATGTCGCGCGTTTCCTGCAGCGACATGCGTGAGACGAGCGTATCCTTGTCGTCGAAATCCACATAGAAACCATCTACGTCCGTGAGGAAGATGATCTTCTGCGCGCCGATCGCGCCCGCCACCGCGCACGCGACCGCATCAGCGTTGATGTTGAACGAGCCGCCGTCTTCGCCCTTGCCCACCGAGGCGATGATGGGCACGTACGCTGCGTCGATGAGCGTCTTGAGATACGCCGGGTTCACGTCGATGACGTTACCGACGCGGCCGAGCTCTGGCTTGAACTGCTCGGCGATGATGGTGCCTGCATCAGCACCGTTCACGCCTACTGCGAGGTTGCCGTGCTGATTCATCGCGCGAACCAGCTCCTCGTTCACCTTGCCGACGAGCGTCATCTTCACGACCTCCATCGCCTCTTCCGAGGTGACGCGCTGGCCGTTGATGAATTCGACATCCAGATCGAAGCGATCCATGTTCTCGGTGATGGCCGCCCCGCCGCCATGCACGATGACCGGGTTCACGCCCATGATCTTCAGCATCACGATGTCAGCCATGACCGCATCGCGCAGCTTCGGATCGACCATGGCAGCACCACCGTACTTGATGACGATGGTCTTGCCCGTCTGGTTCTTGATCCACGGAAAAGCCTCGATCAGGACTTCTGCGGTATGGGATGAAGTGAGTTTTCTCTCTTTTGCGAAATTCATAGTGTTCTATCTCCAACGTTCGATACGTTCATTAAACAATAGGGAGCGCTGCTCGTGAGGCAGCAGCAGCCTATGTTCGGTAATCGCCGTTGATCCGCACATAATCGTAAGAGAAATCACATGTCCAGACCGTTGTCTGCGCGTCGCCCGCTCCAAGATCCGCCTCGAGCACGATCTCGGGCTCTTCGAAACGGCGGAGCGCTTCTTCTTCGTCGAATTCCACCGTGAGACCATCGCGGCAGACCGGGATACCCATGATGTCGATCGAGACGTTCTGCTGCTCGAACTGCGCGCCGCTGCGACCGAGCGCTCCTGCGATACGCCCCCAATTCGCATCATGACCGAAGACCGCTGTCTTCACGAGCGGCGAATTCGCCACGGTGCGAGCGGCCATGTCCGCTTCTTCGGGCGTGCGCGCGCCGCTCACCTTCACGGTGACGAGCCTGGTCGCTCCTTCTCCGTCGCGCGCCATCTTGCGGGCGAGGTCTTGCGTGATGAAGTCGAGCGCTGCCTGGAATTCCTGATAGGCGATCGATCCCTCCTCGATCCGACAGCCTGGCGCCGCTTCACCGCTCGCGAGCAGGAAGCACGTATCGTTGGTGGACGTGTCGGAATCGACCGTGACCTTGTTGAAGCTCTGATTCACGCTGTGCACGAGCGCTTTGTGGAGCACCTCTGCACCGAGTGGCGCATCGGTCGTGAGCACTGCGATCATGGTAGCCATGTTCGGCATGATCATACCCGAACCCTTCGCCATGCCGCCTACCGTGATGGTGGCGCCCGCGAGCGCTGGGTCCTTGCTAACGTACGTGACCGCGATCTCCTTCGGTACGGTATCGGTGGTCATGATCGCGCGCGCCGCATCCGCGCCTGTCTCGCGCGTCATGTTCTGATGCAGCGTGGGCACCGCAGCTTCGAATGGCGTCGTGTCGAGGATCTGCCCGATCACTCCTGTAGAAGCCACGAGCACGTCTTCTGCACTGCAACCAACGGCGGAAGCGACGATATCGCAGGTGCGCTTCGCTGCTTCGAGACCGATCGACCCCGTTGCCGCGTTAGCGCATCCCGAATTGACGACGACCGCACGCGCCAGACCGAAATTGCGGCCATCCAAATGCTCCTTCGAAATGATGACGGGCGCTGCGCAGAAGATGTTCTGGGTGAACGTTGCCGCTGCGGGATAGAGCTCATCAGCCTCGACGAGCGCCATATCCAGCCGTTCGGGATCCTTGCGAAATCCGGCATGAATGCCGCCTGCGCGAAAACCGGGCGCGCTCGCGACGCCGCCCCGATCGATAAGGGTGAGCTCGATGCCGTTCCAAACTACTGGTGAAGAAGATTGTTCCATGGTCTTATCCTTTTATCAGAGAGCCCTGCATGAAGGCTTGGGTGCAGATTTTTCAAAAGACACAGCGAAATGCTGCATGGGATGAGAAACGCTCGAACTGGTTCGGTGCAACGAAAACGCTCACGCGCTTTGGCGACGCGCCGACCGGCTACTCCCTAAACAGGAAGCGCCACCAGGTCGAGCCCGCATCGTTGATCGAATCCGCAAACGATATTAGCGCACTGGACCGCCTGGCCAGCAGCGCCTTTGCAGAGATTGTCGATCGCGCATACTGCGATGAGCGTGCCGGTCGATTCCTGATACGCGATGCCGATATGGGCATTGTTCGTACCCACCACCGAAGCAGTGCGCGGCATCTGACCGAGCGGTAAGACGGTGACGAACGGATAGTCGTCATCAAAGGTCTCAGCATAGAGCGCATGGAGCGACTCGAGCGTATGCTGCTCGCGCGCTTCGGCGGTGAGCTGCATCGTTACCGTAGAGAGCAGTCCGCGGTTCGCGGGCGCGAGATGCGGCGTGAATACCAGTCGCCCTTCGACGCCGAGGATCTGTTCGATCTCGGGAGTATGGCGATGCGAGGCGACGCTATAAGCCTCGAAGTTGTCGTTCGCATTGCAAAAATGCGTGCGCGCGTTCGCACTGCGCCCTGCCCCGGTCACGCCGGAGATAGCATCGACCACCACGATGCCCTCGGTGAGCGCCACTGCGGGCCACGCTGCGAGCGAAGTAGCCGTTGGGTAGCAACCTGCACAGGCGACCAACGTAGGATGATGCTGTGCGTGGAGTTTATGCGCATCCTCGAGCGCTGCCTCCGTGATCTCGGGCAAGCCGAAGAATGCCCGCTCGAGCAGATCGGTGGCCGTATGAGGCGTTCCGTACCATTTCTCGAAGACCGCAGGGTCCTTCAAACGAAAATCCGCCGAAAGATCGAAGACGGAAACGTCCGCTGCCAACAGATCGGGAACGAGCGTCATGGCCGCCGTATGCGGCGTTGCCATGAAGACGACATCGCAATCCGCCAGCGATGTGGTGTTATGAGCCTCGAACTCAAGATCGCACACGCCTTCGAGCGCGGGATAGAGCTCGGAAATGGCCATGCCTTCATCAGTCGAAGACGTGATCACACGAAGGTCGAATTCAGGATGGCGAGAGATGATTCGGACCAGTTCAGCTCCTGCGAATCCAGTAGCACCGATGATGCCAGTCAATAAACTCATAGCCAATCCTTTCTTTCTCGAGCGATCATAAGATGAAGACTGATCTATAGATGATACTCCTATTGTGCGCATCGTGAACTTCTTAATTTTGTTCGGGAATCATGTAGAGAAGGCAGAACTACCGCACGTTGCGGTATGATCGTATATGAAATCCGAATATAAAAGAACATGTTGAGCGAATTCATCCTCGATCGAAGGCATTGGTTCTCTGCGAACTTTTTACCTGATCGAAACGAAGGCGCTCGAAAGATGAAGCTCAGTGCTCTGTTCGGGGTCGAAGACCATGCTCCGCCACGAACGCCAGCGAATGCTCTCGGGCTTGAGCGAATCGTATGCGATGGAGGGGTACCGTGAAGATCGCTATCAGCGGACTAGGTAAAGCGGGCAGAGCGCTCGCCGAATACATCATCGAGAAGACTGACGACACGCTCGTGTGTGCGATCTGTCGAGATGAGAGCGATGCTGCCGGACGCACCATCGCAGAAGCCCTCAAATACCCCAGCAAGCGAATGCATGCATGTCCGGTCGTTCCGATCTCGCAAGCAGCGAGCCATCCCGCTATGAAGGAGGCTGAGGTGCTGATCGATTTCTCAAGTTCGAAGTTCACAGCACAGCTGTGCGATCTTTGCTGCAAGGTCGGTTGCAATCTGGTCGTGTGCACCACCAACCACGAAGAATCCGCATTCGAAGCCATGCAGAAGAAAGCGAACGACGGGAGCATCGGCATCGTCTACGCGCCGAACATCACGCTCGGCATCAATCTGCTCATCGAAGTAACGCGCAGACTCTCACGATTGCTGCCCGATTTCGATTTCGCCATCATGGAACGTCATCGCGCGGACAAGGCTCCTGTTACCGCCACTGCGCAGATGATCGCGAATGCCGCCGAAGATCACGACGTGAGCATCTCGTACATGCGTGCGGGCGGTTACGTAGGCGTACACGAGCTTACTGCCGCGAGCGAGAACGAGCGCATCACCATCATCCATGAATCCTTCTCGCGCAGCGCCTTCGCCAATGGCGCAGTGCTCGCTGCTCACTTCATCGCAGGCAAGAAAGGTTTCTTCACCATGCAGGACGTCTTGAAGAGCTTGGACGTGTAGCGCGCCTCCGAAACGAGCCGCCACAGCCGCGATTCGCGTGCATGACAGATCAAAGCCCCGACCGTTTCGATCGGGGCTTTGATCCAGATTCGTCGTAAATGCGCGTGCGTACGGGCGAAAAGGCTCTTAATCGACGATCTCTTCGAGCGTGATCTCGAAGTTCAGATCCTTGCCTGCCATTTCGTGATTCATATCGAAGACCACATCATCATCCGTGATCTCGACCACTTTGACAGGGAATGCCTGCCCACCAGGAGCCTGCATATAGACCGTTTGGCCGATGGGCAGATCGTCAACGTCTGGCACGTTCTCACGCGGAATGCGCTGCACCAGTTGCTCGTCACGTTCACCATAGGCATCCGCCGCGGGGATATGGACCTTCCTGGTCTCCCCTACTTCCATTTCGTTCACAGCTGCATCGAAACCAGGGATCATCATGCCAGCCATGCACGTGAATTCCAGCGGTTCGCCACGATCGATCGATGAATCGAAGACCGTACCATCATCGAACGTGCCGACATAATTGACACGTACCTTTTTTCCTTCGTTGCTCATTTCGTTTCCTTTCGTCCGAAGAGCAGAAATATCTTTTCGTTCGAGTAGTGTAGCGCATCTTGTAGAGAGCTTCCGTTACCGACACGAAGCTGTCAAAACAATGCGCATTCGAGTCCGAGTGAAGGTCCATGGAGCACACGAGCGACTGGTTCTACTAGAATGGTCGCATGCGATCTCCTGATGAACAATCCGTTTCCCCCTCAGTCAGTCCTGGCTCATCAGGCAATAAAGTGATGGCCACATCCGCTTTCCTCTACGCGACCGTGCTCGTGATGGGCGCGATCGGCGCGACGTTGCGCTATGTGCTCGATCTAGTTCTTCCAACGAATGGTTTCCCGCTCGCCACGTTGCTCATCAATCTGATCGGCTGCTACATCATCTACATCGTCTATCAATGGTTCGATCGCCGCGTGCACATCCCGCATGCGATCGCTCGTGGGATCGGCGTTGGATTGGTCGGCGCTTTCACCACGCTCTCCGCATTCTGCACTGAAAGCCTCGCGCTCTTGCAAGCAGGAGAATACCTGCTGTTCGCAACTTATGTTGCAGCGACCGTCTTCGGTACGTTCCTCGCATCGATCGCAGGGTGGGGCACGTGCACGCTGCTGGCCTACCGTCGCCTCAAGCACCTTCAGCAGCGCCGCATCCAGCATCACTTGGAGATGCAGCGCGCGAAACGAACGAACGGACCCGCTTCGAACTCAGGAACGTTCGATCATGAAGACAGGAGAGAGCGATGAGTCTCCTGGCCTTCATAGGGATCGCGCTCGGAGGCGCACTAGGGGCACTCGCCCGCGGCTTGCTCACACGCGTGCTGAAGCGTCACCTACCCGAACAGTTCCCCTTCGCAACGCTGATCGTGAACCTGCTCGCCTGCTTCGCGGCAGGCATGGTCATGCCGCTTTCGCTCGATGATGCCCTGCGCCTTACGCTGACCGTGGGATTCCTTGGCGGATTCTCGACGCTCGCCACTATGAACTTCGAAGCGGTGACGCTATTCGCGACCAAGCGCTATGGTCGCTGTTTCGCCTATTTAGGGGTCACATACGCGAGCACGCTCGGTGCTGCCGCAGTCGGCTTCGCGCTCGCGAGCAGCCTGCTCTGAGAAGACGCTCCCGACTAAAAGCCCATATCGAGAAATAGAAGCTCGGTTCGAACATAACGCTCGAATGCGCCAGGAAGCGCCTATTCAGGATCGCCAGGATGAGGGTGGTTGTCGAAATACCCCGTTTGACCACGCACGTTCCAGGCACATGCGACCAAGAACATCACGATGAGGAACGTGATGACCGCCGCTGGGTTGAGCTGCCCCTGCGAGATCTTGCTGGCGAGATCCCATAGCTCGAGCAGACCATAGAGCGTCACGATCCAGAAGAAGACCGTGATCTTGCTGGGGTCCTTCGCACCGATGATGCCCGATATCGCGACCGCGATGCCGATGATGCCCGCCACGAGCGTTTCTCCGCCCAGCACGACCCCGGGGATGAGGTCGGACGACTTGATGCCGAAGAATTCTGCGAGCACGACGAAGACCGTGCCCACCGTAGCCATCACGACCGCGAGCACGAACATGAACGCGCAGCAATAGAACATGCGCGCCTGCCATTTCGAATATTTGCTCGCGTCGAACGAGAGAAGCTTTCCCACGAATTTCCTTTCCAGTATGAAGAAGGGGCGCCAATGCGCCCCTCACATCGTATCAAGTCGAGCCTCCGCTCGAAAGCCTACGAACGGACTTCGGCGCCCGTTGCGCCGCACACCTTCTTGATGAGACGCTCATGCTGCTTATTGACCTCTTCGGTCGTGAGCGTCTTATCAGCCGCACGATATTCGAGCGCGTACGCCATGGATTTCTTGCCCGCACCCAAACGATCCGCATCACGATACACATCGAAGAGCTGGATGCTCGAGAGCAACTTACCACCAGCGGAGGTCATGACTTGCGTGAACTTCTCGTTCGTTACCGCCTCATCGACCACGAAGGCCACGTCCATCGTGACCGCTGGGAAGAGTGGAACGTCGACGTAATCGCGCGAAGGCTGGCTCGTCTTCACGAGCGCATCGAGATCGAGCTCGAACGCGACCACCGGAGCGTTCGCCTCGTACGCATCGACCGCGAGCGGATGGATCTCGCCGACCCACCCGAGTACCGTACCGCCCGACACCACTTGCGCTGCGCGACCCGGTTGCAGATGCGGAGCCTCTTCAGCGGAGAGCGCCTTGAAGCGCACTTTCGGTGTAGCGAGCTCGCGCAACAGGCTCTCGATGACACCCTTGCCGTCGAAGAAATCGAACGGAGCTGGCGTGCCATTCCACGCAGGATCGCCCATGGCGCCCGCCAGGACCGCAGCGACGCGTTCCTTTTCCTTGGGCTTCTTCTTGCCTTCGGAGGCGAAGAAGACGCGACCCATCTCGTAGAGTTGGACGTTCTTGACGCCGTGGCTCTGGTTATAGGCTAGCGAATGCAGCAGCCCTGGAATGATGGACTGGCGCATGATGGACTGTTCGGCATTGAGCGGATTGAGCAGCTCGACCGGGATGCCCAGATCGTTCTTGTTCATGCGCAGCTTATCCAGATCGCCCGGCTCTGCGAACGAGTACGTGACCGTCTCATTGAGACCCGATGCGCGCAGGGTATCGTTGATCTTCTCGATCTTCTGCTCCGCCACCGTGCGCTTGCCGATACGACCAGCGCCTGCCGGCAAGGTCGGCTCGATGCGGTCCATACCATAGAGGCGCAGTACCTCTTCGTAGAGATCGATCTCGCGCTCGAGATCGGGACGGAACGTGGGTGCGAGCACATGGAGCAGCTCGCCTTCAGCGCAGCCTGCCGCTTCCGAGGTCGCAACATCCGCCACCGTGACCGCGCAACCCAGACGCGTGAGCGTCGAGATGATGTAATCACGATCGATATGCGCGCCCATCATGGCATTGAAGCGCGGGATACGGAAATCGAGCATGATCGGCTCGGTCTTCTGCTCCCACACATCCACGATGCCGGGGCGAACCGTACCGCCCGAGATCTCTGCGATGAGCGCTGCCGCCGCATCGGAGAACGCACCGATGGGATTGTCGTCCACGCCGCGCTCATAGCGAAGCGAAGACTCGCTGATAAGGCCTAGGTTACGGCTGGTACGGCTGGTATGCGCACGATCGAACGTAGCAGCTTCCAGCAGGATGGTGGTGGTCTCGTCGGTCACCTCGGTCTCGAGGCCGCCCATCACGCCTGCCAACGCGACCGCGCCTTCAGGCGTGGCGATGACGCTCATGTCGGGCGTGAGCGTGCGCTCTTCCCCATCGAGCGTGGTGAGCTTCTCGCCCTCTTCAGCAGGACGCACGATGATATGGACCTTGCCATCCTTCGCCAGCTTGTCATAATCGAACGCATGGAGCGGCTGACCGAGCAGGAAAAGGATGTAGTTGGTCGCATCGACGATGTTGTTGATGGAGCGCGCACCCGACGCGGCGACACGTTCTGCCAGCCAATCGGGGCTCGGACCCACTTTCACGTTCTCGATCACGCGAGCGGTGTAGCGGTCGCAGCGGGCAGGATCGGAGATGGTCACCTCGACCGAATTCGCGGTCGGTTCGAGATCCTGGTTCTCGCCCAAATTGAAGATAGGGTCATCAAGCGGATCGGTAAAATCCTCTTCGTACATCGCGCCGACTTCGCGCGCCATGCCCTTCATGGAGAGGCAGTCGGGGCGATTCGGTGTGATCTCCAGATCGAGGATCTTATCGGAGAGCTGCAGGTAATCCGCGAACGCCATGCCAACGGGCGCATCTGCAGGCAAGATCATGATGCCATCGTGGTCGGAACCCAGGCCAAGTTCGCGCTCCGAGCAGTTCATGCCATTGCTGACCACGCCGCGCAGCTTCGACTTCTTGATCTTGAAATCGCCGAACTCCGCGCCGACCATCGCGACCGGGATCTTATCGTTCTCGTTGAAGTTCTGCGCACCGCAGACGATCTGCAACGGCTCGGGCGTACCATCTTCGCCCAGGTTGTTCTCGCCCACGCTCACCTGGCAGACCCACATATGATCGGAATCGGGATGGGCCTTCTTCTCGACGATCTGGCCCACGACCACTTTATCGTAGGTCGCGCCAGCCACCTCGACGCCTTCCACGCCCGTTCCCGTCAGGTCGAGACGATCGCAGAACGCCTTCAGGTCGCTCGGCACGTTCACATATTCTTTCAACCATTTAAGAGATACTTTCATGTTCTTCTCCTAGAACTGACGAAGGAAACGCATATCGCCTTCCAGCAACATACGTAGATCAGGGACGTTGTACTTGAGACACGCGACGCGTTCGACGCCTACGCCGAATGCGAAGCCCGAATACACCTCATGATCGATGCCAGAATAGCGAAGCACGTTCGGGTCGACCATGCCGCAGCCCAAGATCTCAAGCCAGCCGGTGCCCTTGCAGAAGCGACAGCCTTCACCGTGGCAAATGCCACAGCTCACATCCACTTCCGCGGATGGCTCGGTGAAGGGGAAATAGTGCGCACGGAAGCGCGTCTTGCGTTCTTCACCGAACATCTGCTTGCAGAAGTAATCGAGCGTGCCCTTCAAGTCACCGAAGGTGATGCCTTTATCGACGACGAGGCCTTCGATCTGGTTGAACTGAGGCAGGTGCGAAGGGTCGGCAACATCTCGACGGTACACCTTGCCCGGCGCGATGATGTAGATGGGCGGCTCTTGATCCTCCATCGCGTGCACCTGCACGCCCGAAGTCTGCGTGCGCAAAAGCACGTCGGACTCGCCCTTCACGTTGGTGGTCTCACCTGAAAGGTCGCGCACATAGAACGTATCCTGCATGCTGCGCGAGGGATGATCGGCGGGCGCGTTCAGCGCTTCGAAGTTATAGTAGTCGGTCTCGACCTCGGGGCCGGTCGCCACTGAATAGCCGATGCCCAAAAACACCTCGGCGATCTCGTCAGTGATGCGATTGATCAGGTGACGCGTACCCATCTGCTGCGCACGCCCTGGTAGCGTGATATCGAGCGCGTCAGCTTGCATGCGCGCCTCGAGCTCTGCGCCCGCGAGCGCTTTCTTCTTCATCTCGAGCGCATCTTCGATCTGATTGCGCGCTGCATTGACGCTCTTTCCGACCTCAGCGCGCTCTTCAGGCGCGACCTGACCCATCGAGCGCAGATAGCCCGTCAGGCTACCAGACTTTCCCACCACTTTGACACGAATGGTTTCTAGCTCATCGCTCGTGGCAGCCCCTTCGATCTCGGAAAGCGTTGCAGTTTGCAACGCGGAGACTTCATCAATGACCGACATACTTTCGCCTTTCCTTATCGCTTGCGAGACAACGATCCTCTCGCTTCTTTCCGTGATTCAGGCAAAAGAAAAAGAGCTCTTCTTTTGCCCTGATCCAAGGACGAGAAGAACTCTCGCGGTACCACCCTGGTTACCTTCGCATCGACCGAGGGCCGTGAACGAAGATCACTCATATACGCTCTATAACGGGAGCACCCGATGAAGCCTACTGGCTTACGCGTTCAGCCACACTGCTGGTGAAGGGAATCACGCTTCCGATCGCTGGGTTCTTTCAGCCACAGGAACCCTCTCTGAGAACGATCGTGACGAAACGTGCTGTCTTCGTCATCGCATTTGAAATCGTTAGTAACGCAGTATAGCGCATTTTCGCAGCGCCGCGAACATGAGCCACGCGGAAGGTGCCAACGGATAAGGGCGCTTTTGTTACAATGAACTGACACTATGACCACCCATCAGCCAAGGGAGCAGCGCTCATGGATCTAGCGGATCTCACGTATAACGAAGCAGACCTCATCCCCTGCATCGTCCAAGATGCCGAAACAGGCGAAGTGCTGATGATGGCCTGGATGAACGAAGAAGCGATCCGCCGCACGCTCGATCAGAAGACCACCTGGTTCTGGTCGCGCTCGCGAAACAAGTTCTGGCACAAGGGCGAAGAATCTGGCAATGTGCAAGAACTGGTCGACCTGCGCTACGACTGCGACGCAGATACACTGCTCGCGCTCGTGAACCCTGCAGGCCCCGCATGCCACACCGGCGAGCGAACCTGCTTCTACCGCTCGTTCATGACTGACCAATAAACACGGGGAAGGACCTTCATGCAAGACTGGAAAGAGCTCTACCAGCAGAAACTGATCCCGGTAGAGGACATCGTCAAAATCATCCCGCCGCACAGCCACTGCTCGCTCTCCGACGGCGCAGCCGATCCGCGCGCGATCACGCGTGAGATCGAGAAGAACTACAAACAGTTCACCGATGTATCATTCATGCAGGGCCCTCCGGGCGAGCGCATCGAGATGTTCGATCCCGACATGAAAGGCCATATCCGCTACGAGCCCTTCGTCGGTCCAGTCGGTCAATATAAGGAATACTGGGAGGGTGTGCATGCCGGCATCTCGGATTACCTTCCATCGTATTTCTCGAGCATCGAACGCCTCGTGCGTGATGGGCATTATCCGATCGACGTCGCCATCATCTCCCTCTCCAAGCCTAACGACCAGGGCTATTGTACCCTCGGCGTTTCCTGCAGCTACCAGCGCACCGCCATGTCATGCGCGAAGATCGTCGTCGCCGAGATCAACGAGCAGATGCCGCGCATGTTCGGCGAAACGAGCGTGCATGTGAGCGAGCTGGATTACATCATCGAAGCGAACGAACCCCTGCCGATCATCCCCGATGCTCCTATCGGAGATGCCGAACGCCAGATCGGCGAATACTGCGCGAGCCTCATCGAAGATGGCTCGACCATCCAGGCAGGCATCGGCAAGCTGCCCAATGCCGTGCTCGACGCGCTCTCTTCCAAGAAGCATCTAGGCGTCCATAGCGAACTATTCACCTCTAAGATGATGGAGCTAGCCGAAGCGGGCGTCATCGACGCGTCGAAGAAAACGCTGCATCGCGGCATCAACATCGCAACCGTGCTCGAAGGAACGCCTGCGCTCTACGATTGGGCCAACGACAATCCCTTCGTACAACTCTTCCCCGTCGAATACGTGAACGATCCGGTCGTGATCGCGCGCAACGACAAGCTCGTCTCCATCAATTCCTGCATCGAGGTCGACCTGTTCGGCCAGGTAGCAGCTGAATCATTCGGCCATAAGCAAGCTACGGGCGCCGGTGGACAAGTCGACTTCGTGCGCGGCGCGACCATGAGCAACGGCGGCAAATCGATCATCGTCATCAACTCCACCGCAGCACGAGGCACCGTTTCCAAGATCCGCCTCTTCCTGAGCCCAGGCAGCATCGTCACCACGCCACGCAACGAAACGCAATTCATCGTGACCGAATACGGCATCGCCGATCTGCGCGGCAAGACGAACAAGGAACGCGCGAAAGCGCTCATCAACATCGCGCATCCCGATTTTCGGATGCAGTTGGTCGAGGAGTTCATGAACTACTTCGGATTCGATCCGCTGCGTTAATTAACCCAGGCGTAACAATCGCGCAATGTTCAAGACACAGAGCGCGATTAGAGTAGTACCACCGAAACATGCGAAAAGGGGTACTACATGAAGTGCGAAGCATCGTGCGCGCAGGCGCATCCTTGCGACCAGCAACTGCAGGACCAGCTTCCCTGCGAACAGCCAGAACAGATGTCTGCCGGCATGGCAGCACGTAAGCGCAACGAAGCGCGCGGTGGTCTTTATCGAAGCTCATTCGAACATGACGCATGCGGCATCGGCGCACTGGCGAACCTGAAAGGCGTACGCTCCCACCAGATGGTAGACGACGCGCTCTCGGTACTGGTGAACCTCGAACACCGCGGCGGTGTCGGGCTGGAAGCCAATACGGGTGACGGCGCGGGCATCCTGCTCCAAGTGCCCCATCGGTTCTTCCGTAAGGAAGCTCAGAAGTGCGGCTGTCTTCTGCCCGAAGAGGGCGACTACGGCGTGGCCATGCTCTTCCTGCCTGCCGACGACCACGGCACCACCGAAGCGATGCGCGTCTTCGAAGACGGCTGCATCGCCGAAGGCATTCCGCTACTGTTCTGGCGCGACGTACCCACCGACGCGCACGATCTGGGTCAAGCCGCCCTCGAGTGCATGCCCACCATCAAGCAAGCGTTCCTCGGTCGCCCTGCCGACTGCGAAGCCGGCGAAGCGTTCGAACGTCGCCTCTATCAGTGCCGTCGCATGATCGAGAAGCGCGCCAAGGAGACCGAAAGCCTCCTTGGCAAGACCTTCTATGTCTGCTCGATGAGCGCACGCACCATCGTCTACAAGGGCATGCTGGTCTCCACGCAGATGCGCGGCTTCTTCAAGGATCTGGACGACGCATCCTGCGAGACCGCCATCGCGCTCGTGCACTCACGCTATTCCACCAACACCACCCCTTCGTGGGAGCGCGCGCATCCGAATCGCTACATGGTGCACAACGGTGAGATCAACACGCTACGTTGCAACGTGAACTGGACGCTCGCGCGCGAGCCGCACCTCTATTCTCCCGTGATGGGTGCCGATCTCGAGAAGGTGCTGCCCGTCTTTAACGGCGAAGGATCCGACTCGGCGATGCTCGACAACATGCTCGAGTTCATCGTGATGAACGGCCGCAGCTTGCCGCGCGCCGTTTCGATGGTGCTGCCCGAACCGTGGGATAAGAACCCAACGCTCTCGCATAAACGCAGCGCATGGGGCGAATACCAGTCGATGCTGACCGAAGCCTGGGAAGGCCCTGCTGCCATCGCATTCACCGACGGACGCATGATGGGCGCAGTGCTCGATCGCAACGGGTTGCGCCCTGCCCGCTACTACGTGACCGCCGATGATCGTTTGATCCTCTCGAGCGAAGCGGGCACGCTCGATGTCGACCCCGCGAAGATCTTGATCGCAGGCAGTCTGGGACCAGGCCAGATGCTGATCGTCGATCCCGATCAGGGACGCGTGATCTTCAACGATGAGATCAAGGATGCGCTGACCGCAGAAGCGCCCTACCTCGACTGGATCAACGCCGAGACCCGTACGCTCGATTCGCTCGTCGCTCAAGCGCGCGAATCCGACTCACCTTCGCCACACGCAGGCGAACCCGCGCGCGACGAAGACCTGAATTTGAGCGACCGACAGGCTATACATGGTTACTTCTTCGACGATATCGAAGAAGCGATCATCCCTATGGCGGAAAAGGCAAAGGCGCCGCTGGCGTCCATGGGCGCGGATACCCCACTCGCATGTTTATCGGAACATCCGCGCCGCTTTTTCCATTACTTCAACCAATTGTTCGCGCAGGTCACGAACCCACCGATCGACGCGCTGCGCGAGTCGCATCTCACCTCCACGCTGCTCTATCTGGGCAACCACGGCAACCTGCTCGAAGACGCGCGCGCGAACTGTCGTTTGGTTCGTCTCGACACTCCCCTGCTCACGCGCGAGGAATTCGACGCCCTGACGAACATCGACGAAAAGGGCTTCAAGGGCGCGAAGCTGATCGCCTCCTACCCCGCAGATGATGGCCCGCATGCGCTGGCCGCTGCCGTGAATACGCTCTGCGAACAGGCCGAAGAAGCTGTGCGCGAAGGCACGACCATCCTCGCGATCTCCGACCGCGTACCGACAGGCGAAGTGCCCATGCCCACGCTGCTCGCGGTAGCAGCCGTTCATAACCACCTGCTGCGCTGCGGTCTGCGCACGCAAGCGGACCTGATCGTGGAATGCGGAGACGCGGTGACCGCGCACGATTTCGCGACCTTGGTCGGCTATTCCGCCTCCGGCATCTATCCCTATCTTGCGCACGACACGATCCTTTCGCTGGCCGATCGCGGCATCCTCGCAGTGGACGGTCCCACTGGCATCGCCAATTATGACGCCGCCATTCTCTCGGGCATCGTCTCGATCATGTCCAAGATGGGCATCTCGACCATGCAGGGCTACCATGCCGCGCAGATCTTCGAAGCGGTCGGACTCTCGAGCGAATTGATCGACGCGCATTTCACGGGTACCGTGAGCCGTATCGGGGGTCTGACCATCGACGACCTGCAGCGCGAATGCGACGCACGCTACGCCGAGGCGCTGACACAAGCCACCTCTCCCGCCCCCGATCAACTGCCAAGCTCAGGCATCACCACCTGGCGCCCATGCGGCGAAGATCACCTGATCGATCCGCAGGTCATCTCCCTACTCCAACGCGCCGTGCGCACGAACGACCCTGAGCTCTTCGAAGCGTACAGTGCCGCGGTCCATCGCCCCGGGCGCAGCATCGTTCTGCGCGACCTGCTCGAGTTCGTCGCCATCAGACCTGCCATCCCGCTCGATGAGGTCGAACCTGCAGCTGAGATCGTGAAGCGCTTCAACACGGGCGCGATGAGCTACGGCTCCATTTCGAAGGAAGCCCATGAATGCCTCGCCATCGCCATGAATCGCCTGGGCGGGCGCTCGAATTCCGGTGAAGGCGGCGAAGACCCCGCACGTGAAACGCCGCTTGGCAATGGTGATTCCAAGCGATCGGCCATCAAGCAGATCGCCTCCGGTCGTTTCGGCGTCACGAGCCGCTATCTCATGAGCGCCGACGAACTACAGATCAAGCTCGCACAGGGCGCGAAGCCCGGCGAAGGCGGCCATCTGCCTGGCAAGAAGGTGTGGCCCTGGATCGCGCGCACGCGTCGCTCGACCCCTGGCATCGGGCTCATCTCTCCTCCGCCGCATCATGACATCTATTCCATCGAAGACCTGGCAGAGTTGATCTTCGACCTGAAGAACGCTAATCCACAGGCGCGCGTCTCGGTCAAGCTCGTTTCCGAAACGGGCGTGGGCACCATCGCCACCGGCGTTGCCAAGGGCGGTGCGAACAAGATCTTGATATCCGGCTCGAACGGAGGTACGGGCGCGGCACCGCGCGACTCCATCCACCATGCGGGCCTTCCGCTCGAGATGGGCCTTGCCGAAACGCAGCAGACGCTGCTCGCAAATGGCCTGCGCAGCCGCGTCGTACTGGAAGCTGATGGCAAGCTGATGGACGGCCGCGACGTTGCTGTCGCGTGCCTGCTGGGCGCTGAAGAATTCGGATTCGCCACCATGCCGCTCATCGCGATGGGATGCTTGATGCAGCGCGACTGCCAGCAAGACACCTGCCCCGTGGGCATCGCGACGCAGAACCGCGGGCTGCGCGCCTGTTTCTGCGGCAAGCCCGAATACGTGGTCAACTACATGATGATGGTGGCCGAGCAGCTGCGCACCATCATGGCGAGCCTTGGCTTCGCGACCGTTGAAGAGATGGTCGGCCAGGTGGAATGCCTGCGCCAAACGAACGATGCGCGCAGCTGGAAGGCCAATCTGGTCGATCTCGATCCACTGCTCGTCAAGCCTGAGGTCGAGTTCGGACGCCAGATTCCCGTCGCACACTACCCTCATTTCGTGGTCGAGGCACAAGCGCCGAACACCTTGCCGCAAACGCTCGATGCGACGTTGTTCATCCCCTATTCCGCAGATGCGCGCGAACACCTTGAGCCGATCCGCTTCCACGCGGATATATCGAACGTGAACCGTTGCGTCGGCACCATGCTGGGTGCGCACGTGACCGATCGTCACCCGGAAGGCCTGCCCGACGATTCGATCGTGATCGATTGCGCGGGATCAGGTGGCATGAGCTTCGGCGCGTTCCTGCCCCACGGCGTGACGCTCTCCATCGCGGGCGACACGAACGACTACTTCGGCAAGGGGCTTTCAGGCGGTCGTCTTGCCATCACACCGCCGGCAGAGGCGACCTATCGCCCCGAAGAGAACATCCTCGTCGGCAATGTCGCGTTCTATGGCGCGACCGCAGGTCAAGGCTTCGTGAATGGCGTGGCCGGCCAGCGTTTCGCGGCGCGCAACTCGGGTGCCGAGCTCGTCGTGGAAGGTGTGGGCGAAAATGGCTGCGAATACATGACCGGTGGCACGGTGCTCTGCTTGGGCGAGGTCGGCCTCAACTTCGCTGCTGGCATGAGCGGCGGCATCGCGTATGTCTACGACGAAACGAAGACGCTGCGCACCAACTGCAATCTCGAACTGGTCGAGTTGGTCGAGCCGAGCGCTGAAGAGATCGCGACCATCCGCCAGCTGCTCGAAGCGCACGTAGAAGCTACAGCCAGCCCCCTCGGCGTGATGATGCTCTACCAATTCGACGACATCGCCAAGCATTTCACGAAGGTGATCCCGATCGAATACGGCAAGATGCTCGAACTGATCGATGAATACGAAAGCCAAGGCCACGAACGCGAAGAAGCCGAAGAGCTTGCCTTCGAAGTTACGACGATGGGAGCATAAGATGGGAAGAGTTGGAGCATTTCTGCAGGTAGAACGCGCGGATCATCGCGTCCGCCCGGCTACTGAATCGGTCCTCGATTTCGAGGAATTCGTCATCCCGCGCACCCTCGACGAACAATGCGAACAAGCGAGCCGCTGCATGAACTGCGGCGTGGCGTTCTGTCAGAGCGGTATTGCTTTGGGCGGATCGACGCATGCGGTGGGCTGCCCGCTGCATAATCTGATCCCCGAAACGAACGATCTGCTGTATCGCAGGCGCTTTTCGGACGCGATCGCGCGCGTGAGTCTGACGAACCCCTTTCCTGAATTCACAGGGCGCGTTTGCCCTGCACCATGCGAAGTCGCCTGCAACCTGGGGTTGCATAAGGCTCCGGTCACGATCAACGACAACGAACGCGCGCTCTCCGACCTGGCATGGGAAGCCGGCATCGATCCGTTGCCGCCCGCACGTGAGGATGCTCCGCTCGTGAGCGTGATCGGATCAGGACCTGCGGGGCTCGCCGTTGCCTGGGAGATGGCGCGACGTGGCTGGAAGGTGCGCGTCTACGAAAAGGACGCGCGACCGGGTGGCTTGCTGATGTATGGCATTCCGAACATGAAGCTGCCGAAGTGGGTGGTGGAGCGGCGCGTGGACCTGATGCGCGAGAGCGGCATCGAATTTCGCTGTGGCGTCGACGCGGCCAAGCACGCCGCTGAGATCTCCGCGCAGTCTGATGCGGTCGTATTGGCGATCGGTGCTGGCGTCGCGCGTGATGTCGCGCTGCCCGGACGCGAGCTCGATGGCATCCATTTCGCGCTCGAATATCTGAGCGAAGTGGAGAGCGCCCTGCTCGAAGAACGCGCTTGCACCATCGATGCAGCTGACAAGGATGTGGTGGTGATCGGCGGCGGCGATACGGGCAACGACTGCGTGGCGTGCGCCGTGCGCCAGGGTGCAGCCAGCATCACGCAAGTGATCCGCGCAGAACGTGCGCCTGAAGCGCACGACGTGAATACCCAAGAGATCTGGCCAGCTGAACGTGTGGTCTTCTCGCAAGGGTACGGCCAGCGCGAAGCCGATGCGATCTTGGGCGGTGACCCCCGCATCTTCTCGCGCGACACCATCGCGTTCAGCGGAACCGATGCGGTCGAGCGCGTGCATATCCAAGAGCTTTCCTACGATGGAGGCCGCCACCTGGTCGAGAACACCGAAGCGGAGATACCTGCGCAACTCGTGTTGATCGCGAAGGGCTTCACCGGTGCTGAGAAGAGCGTGTTCGAAGCGTTCGGCGTGCAGATGCCCGACAGCTGCAGCGGCACCCATCGCCTGCACGCAGCTGATGAAGAAGCTGGCAAGCCTGCGCTCTTCGTAGCAGGCGATGCGAATCTCGGTTCGACGCTCGTCGTGAACGCCATGGCCGACGCGCTCGCCTGCGCCCGCGAAATCGCCGACCTCGCGTAACAAAAGCGCGCGAGAGTTTACGCCTCTGAAAGCTGTTCGAAACATTCGCGCCGTAGGCTGAATATCGTCAGAACGAATGCGGTCGCGCAGGATGCTGGAGCGAATCGAAGCAGCTGCAACGCAGAGAAGGAGACCTCATGACGAACGTGTCAGACATTTACGGAACCATGGTGTTCGACGAACGCGTGATGAAAGAGCGCCTGCCGAAAGCCACCTACAAAGAACTCATGCGCACCATCACCGATGGCGAACCGCTGAACCTCGACGTGGCGAACGTGGTCGCGCACGCCATGAAGGAGTGGGCGATCGAGCACGGAGCGACGCACTTCACGCACTGGTTCCAACCTCTCTCGGGCACCACGAGCGAGAAGCACGACGCGTTCATCAATCCACAACCCGATGGCAGCGTCATCATGACCTTCTCGGGCAAAGAGCTGATCCAGGGCGAACCCGATGCCTCCAGCTTCCCGAATGGCGGCCTGCGCGCCACCTTCGAAGCGCGCGGCTATACCGCCTGGGATCCCACCAGCCATGCCTTCATCAAAGATGAGGTGCTGTGCATCCCCACGGCATTCTGTTCGTACACCGGCGAAGCGCTCGACAAGAAGACGCCACTGCTGCGTTCGATGGGCGCGATCGAAGAACAGGCGAAGCGTGTACTAGCCATCTTCGACGAACACCCCCAACGCGTCACTACCACGGTAGGCGCTGAACAGGAATTCTTCCTCATTCCGAAAGACGAATACGAACGCCGCGAAGACCTCGTGCTGACCGGCCGCACGCTGTTCGGTCACTCCCCCTGCAAAGGCCAGGAGCTCGAAGAGCACTACTTCGGTTCGATCCGTCCGACCGTCAATAACTTCCTCAAAGAACTCGACGATGAACTGTGGAAGCTCGGCATTCCGGCGCGCACCAAGCACAACGAGGTCGCGCCCGCCCAGCACGAACTCGCTCCCATCTTCGCGAACGCCAATCAGGCCATCGATCAGAACCTGCTCACCATGGAAGAGATGACCATGCTCGCCAGCCGCTTCGGCCTGGTGTGCCTTCTGCATGAGAAGCCCTTCGAAGGTGTGAACGGTTCAGGCAAGCACAACAACTGGGCCATCTCGGCAGATGACAAGAATCTGCTCGACCCCGGCGATAATCCTACCGATAACCTGCGCTTTCTGGTGTTCCTCACCGCCATCATCGAAGCGGTCGATGAATACCAAGAACTGTTGCGCATGTCGGTAGCCACTGCGGGCAACGACCACCGCTTGGGCGCCAACGAAGCGCCGCCTGCCATCATCTCCATCTTCTTGGGCGATGAATTGGGTGCGATCGTGGAAGCCATCATCAAGGGCCAGGAATACATCGGCCAGGGCGAGACCCGCATCGACCTCGGCGTGCAGAGTCTGCCGCTGTTCCTAAAGGACAACACCGACCGTAATCGTACGAGCCCCTTCGCGTTCACGGGCAACAAATTCGAGTTCCGCATGCCAGGCTCGCACAACAATCTTGCCGATTGCAATATGATCTTGAACACCGCAGTAGCGAAGAGCCTGAAGAGCTTCGCCGATGCGCTCGAGGGCGCGAGCGATGTCAATGCCGCTGCTGCCGACTACATCAAGCGAACGCTCACCGACCATCAGCGCATCATCTTCAACGGAAACGGCTATGCCGATGAATGGGAGGCCGAAGCGAAGCGCCGCGGGCTCGCGAACAACCGGACCACCGCTGACGCGCTTCCCGCCTACGTGGCCGACAAGTCCATCGCGCTGTTCGATGAGATGGGCGTGCTCTCCGAAAACGAGATCGAGAGTCGCTACGAATGCAAGCTCGAGCGCTATTGCAAGCTGATCAATATCGAAGCGCGTGTGATGCGCCGCATGACGCGCCGCACGTTCGTGCCCGCCATCAACGCGTACGCCTCCGAAGTCGCGGAAAGCCTCAAGCGCTTCCGCGAGACCGCGCCCGCTGGTGCGAAGACCGGCGCGCAGGAGAAGCTGCTCACCAATCTGCTCGAGTCGCTCGACAAGATCGATGCGCTGGTCGAAGAGCTCGATACCACGGGCAACCACGCGCTCGAGATCGACGATCTGCAAGAGCGTGCCAACTACTACGCACACACCGTCATCCCCATCATGGATGAATTGAGAGCGGTGGTCGACTTCACGGAGACCATCACCGACCGCTCGCACTGGCCTGTCCCGAGTTACAACAATATGTTGTTCTACGTGTAAGGCTTTGCGATATTAGGAAGGAGAAGAGCGACCTCCCTTCTCCTTCCACTTTCGTTCCCTTCGCGCTCAGTATGAGCAGCAAGGCGCAGCGAGACCGAGCCAAAGCGAGGGAGAGATCCACTTCGCACAAGCGAAGTTAACTCGACCGAAGCGACGCTGTCGAGCGAGCCTCGCCGCTCATGCTGAGCGCGAAAAGAAGAAGCAACTTGCTTGGTGAAGGAGAATCGATGAATCGACCGAGCACCGTGTTCGAACATATCTTGAGCAACACCTCGAAAGCAGGTGCCCGACCAGCAGTTCTCGCGCTGGAAGATGGCACGATCTTTCGAGGTTTTTCATGCGGAGCCCCAGGAGAGACGAGCGGAGAGATCTGCTTCAACACGGGGCTCGTCGGCTATCTCGAGGTGGTGACCGACCCCTCGTATGCCGGACAGATCGTCTGCATGACCTACCCCCAGATCGGCAACTACGGTGTGAACGCAGACGATGCGCAGGCCCCGCATGTTGCACTGCGCGGACTCGTCGTGCGCGACATGTGCACGCACCCGAGCAACTGGCGCAGCAACCGATCCCTCCCCGATTTCTTGCGCGAACAGGACGTGATCGCCATCGAGGGAATCGATACGCGCGCCCTCGTACGCCATATCCGCGAATCGGGCGCGATGCGCGCGGTGCTCTCCACCATCGATAGCGACGCGACGAGCTTGGTCGCGAAAGCACGAGCAGCCACCCCGCTCACCGATGAGAATTTCGTGGCCCAGGTCTCGCGCGAGAACGCCGAGCCCTACCACTATCAACCCATCCACAGCTTCGCCAAAGAAGCGCCCGTCGAAGCGCGCTTTCAGGTGGTCGCCTACGATTGCGGCGTGAAGAGCTCCATCTTGGACGGACTTGTCGAAGCGGGCTGTTCCGTGACCGTCGTTCCGTGGAACACTTCCGCAGAAGAGGTGCTCGCGCTCGAGCCCGATGGCGTGTTCTTGAGCAACGGCCCAGGCGACCCGGACACGGTGAAAGGAACGTTCGATCAAGTAGAGGGACTGCTCGGCAAAGTGCCCATCTTCGGCATCTGCCTCGGCCATCAGATGCTCGGCAAGGCAGCGGGCGCGCAGGTCGAAAAGCTGAAGTACGGACATCGTGGCATCAACCAACCGGTCATGAACCTCGTCACGAAACGCGTGGAGATCACGGTCCAGAACCACGGGTTCAATCTCATATTCCCTTCGCTGGGCGCGCTCGACGACGAAAGCGCGAAGACGCTCGAGCAGCTGAACGCGAACGCCGAAGGGGATGCCGCATCTTGGGGGACCATGGGCGATCTGCACCCCTGGACGCACGCCGAAATACCGCCGGTGGTCAATAACGATCGCTTCGGTCGCATCCAGCTCACGCACGTGAACTTGAACGACGGCACCATCGAAGGCATGCGGTTTCTGGACGCTCCTGCCTTCAGCGTGCAATACCACCCCGAAGCGGCTCCGGGCTCGACCGACTCACGCTACCTGTTCAATGCCTTCACGCGTCTGATGGACGAATGGAAAACGGGCGGATCTGACGAAGACTACCTCGCCATCGACACCGCCACGAACCGTCTTGAAGGCTGGAAGTTCGAGGCCGACTCCAAGGAGGCCGCACATGCCTAAGCGCACCGATATTCAGACCATCCTCGTGATCGGCTCGGGTCCGATCGTCATCGGACAAGCCTGCGAGTTCGACTACTCGGGCGCGCAAGCATGCAAGGTCTTGAAGGAAGAAGGCTATCGCGTCGTGTTGGTGAATTCCAACCCGGCCACCATCATGACCGATCCCGAACTGGTCGATCGCACCTACGTCGAGCCCATCACCAAGGAATTCATCGAACGCATCATCGAGCGCGAACGCCCCGATGCGCTGCTCGCCACCCTTGGTGGACAAACGGCACTGAATGCCGCGGTCGAGCTCGCTGAAGCAGGCGTGCTCGATACGTGGGGCGTCGAGCTGATCTGCTGCGATCTTGCCGCCATCCAAAAGGGCGAGAATCGCAAGCTCTTCAACGAAGCGATGGGCGAGATCGGCGTCGAGGTCGCGCGGGGCGATTACGCCTACTCCGTCGATCAAGCGCTCGAGATCGCCCAGACCATCGGCTACCCGGTCATCCTGCGCCCCTCGTTCACGCTGGGTGGCGCAGGCGGCGGCGCGGCGGCGAATCCTGAAGAGCTCGCGCGCATCGCGGCGCAAGGCATCGAGCTCTCCCCCATCGGCGAAGTACTGGTGGAAGAGAGTATCATGGGCTGGAAAGAATTCGAGATGGAGGTCATGCGCGATGCGGCCGGCAATGGCATCATCGTGTGCTCCATCGAAAACCTCGACCCGATGGGCGTGCACACGGGCGACTCGATCACCGTTGCGCCCGCACAAACGCTCTCGGACGTGGAGTATCAGCGCATGCGCGTGGCATCGCTCGCGATCCTCGAGAAGATCGGTGTCGAGACCGGCGGCTCGAACGTGCAGTTCGCCATCAACCCCGAGAACGGTCGCATGATCGTGATCGAGATGAACCCGCGCGTCTCGCGCTCTTCCGCGCTCGCGTCGAAAGCAACGGGCTTTCCGATCGCGAAGGCAGCCGCGAAGCTCGCGGTAGGCTACACGCTCGACGAGATCATGAACGATATCACCCGCATCACGCCCGCCTGCTTCGAGCCTTCCATCGACTACTGCGTGGTGAAGGTGCCGCGCTTCGCTTTCGAGAAGTTCCAAGGCTCCGATGACACGCTCACCACCCGCATGAAAGCGGTCGGCGAAGTGATGGCCATCGGGCGCACGTTCGAAGAGGCGCTCGACAAAGCGCTCCGTAGTCTCGAAGACGACCACATCGGCCTGCTCCCCACCGCGAAGGAAGCCGCATGCTCCGCCAGCATGACCACCGCAGAGCTCGAGAACCAGATCGCACGACCGACCGCGAACCGCATCTTCCAGGTGGCAGACGGATTTCGTCGGGGGCTTTCGGTCGAGCGTATCCATGAGCTATCCGGCATCGATCCGTTCTTCCTCGGCTGCATCTTCGATATGGTGCAGATGCAGGAGAATCTTTCCGACCTGCGCCTCGATCAGCTCGACGAACCGACGCTGCGCCTCCTGAAGGAAGAAGGCATGAGCGATGCCGCCATCGCGGAGCTCACCGGTGCGACCGAGGCGACCGTTCGCGCGTGCCGCAAGATCTTGGGCGTGCTGCCCGCGTTCAAGACCGTCGATACCTGCGCCGCAGAATTCGCCAGCTCGACTTCGTACCACTACAAGACCTACGATGCAGCTGAGAGCGAGATCGAACCCAAGCGCCGTCCGCGCATCATGATCCTCGGTGCTGGCCCTAACCGCATCGGCCAAGGCATCGAGTTCGACTATTGCTGCGTGCAGGCCAGTTATGCACTGGCCCAAGCTGGGTTCGAGACCATCATGGTCAACTGCAATCCCGAAACCGTCTCGACCGACTACGATACCTCCGACATGTTGTTCTTCGAGCCGCTCACGTTCGAGGACGTGATGGATGTGGTCGAAGCGACCGACCCTGACGGAGTGATCCTGACCCTGGGCGGCCAAACGCCGCTCAAACTGGCAGGCGCGCTCCAAGAGGCAGGCGTACCTATCATCGGCACCTCACCTGCCTCCATCGACCTAGCGGAAGACCGCGACCTGTTCTCGAGCATCCTCGACGAACTCGGTATCGCCTACCCTGCTGCCGGTATGGCTTCCACCTACGAACAAGCATGTCGCGTCGCGCAGCAGATCGGCTTTCCGCTGCTCGTGCGCCCGAGCTACGTGCTGGGTGGCCGTGGCATGGCCATCGTCTACGATGCCGGCCAGCTCGAGACCTACATGGCGCAAGCTGCTCAGATCTCGCCCGATCACCCCATCTATCTGGACAAATTCCTAGAAGGCGCGATCGAGGTCGACCTGGATGCCCTCTGCGATGGACAGGATGTCTACATCGGCGGCGTGATGGAGCACATCGAGATGGCGGGCATCCACTCAGGCGACTCAGCGTGCGTCATCCCTCCCTATTCGCTGTCGGCCAACATCGTCGCGCGCTTGGAGGCCATCGCGCGCGAACTCGCCCTGCGCTTGGGCGTGGTCGGTCTGCTCAACATCCAGTTCGCCATCAAGGATCAGAACGTCTACGTGATCGAAGCGAACCCGCGCGCGAGCCGCACGGTGCCCTTCGTCTCGAAAGCCACCGGCGTTGCGCTCGCGAAGGCTGCGGCGCGCATCATGGCTGGTGAGAAGCTTGCTGATCTCGGTCTGCCCGCTCAAGAGCGTGAACCAGGATTCTATTGCGTGAAAGAAGCCGTGATGCCGTGGGGTCGCTTCCCCGGTGCCCGCGTGATCTTGGGTCCTGAGATGAAATCGACCGGCGAGGTGATGGGCATCGCTCCCACCGTGCCAGCTGCCTATGCGAAGACGCAGTTCGCGATCGACTACGCGCTGCCAGAAGGCGGTCTGGCGTTCGTGAGCGTCAACGACGGCGACAAGCGTTCGATCGTCTCGCTCATTCGCGATGTAGAACGCATGGGCTTCGGCATCGTCGCGACGCAGGGTACGGCCAAGATGCTGCGCGCGAGCGGCATCGATTGCCTTGAAGTGGGTAAGATCCACGAAGGCGATGCACCGAATGGGCAGCCCAGTGCGCTCGATCTCATCCGCGACGGGAAGATATCGCTCATCATCAACACGCCGTTCGGCACCGCCACCCGCAGCGACGGCTACGAGATCCGCAGCGCCGCCGTGCGCCACGGCATCTGCCACACCACCACGCTGGCGGGCGCGCAAGCTATGATCGCCGGCATGGAGGTCGCGCGCGCCGGCACGCTCGATGTGCTCGCGCTCCAAGACTTGCATTAGGTCCTTTCGACGAAACGTTACGCACTTTAAACACGTTGGAAATATTCGACGCGTAGCGTAGAAGAAAACGTTGTATGCGTGCCAGAGAAAGGATCCCGGTGACGACCCAATCATTTTGGAAGCTGCACGGTCTCGGGAACGACTTCGTCTTCTTCGATGCCATGCGGCATGACTTCGAACCCTCCGCTGCCGAAGTTGCCGCGCTCTGCGATCGCCATACCGGCATCGGCGCAGATGGTGTCATCGTGGTGAAGCCCTCGCCGCGGCCTGAATGCGCAGGCTACATGCACTACATCAATGCCGACGGAACGCTCGCGCAAATGTGCGGCAATGGCGTACGTTGCTTCGCGAAATTCCTGGTCGACCATGGCTACGTCACGCCCGAACCAGGCACGAACAGCGGTCGGTTCATCGCCGATACGCTCTCAGGCCCGAAGCCCATCACCTTCACGCTCGATGAAGACGGCAAGCTCGATACCGCCACGGTCGATATGGGCGAGCCCATCCTCCATGCACCTGATATCCCCACCACGCTCGAAGCCGATCACGTTTCCGAAGAATCGCACTCCTACGTAGGAGAATCGCCGCTCGTATCCCCCTGGGGAACGTTCGCGTTCACCTGCGTGAGCATGGGAAATCCGCATGCGGTGTGCTTCTTGGACGACCAGATGATAGCTGCACTTCCAGCAGAATGCTTCAATGCTGAAGAGCGTTCGCTCGATACGCTCGATGTCGATCGCATCGGCGCGTTCTTCGAATCCCACTCCGTCTTCCCTGAAAAGACCAACGTCGAATTCGCCGTCGTGCAAGATCGCGGCACCATCGCGATGCGCGTGTTCGAACGCGGTTGCGGGGAAACGCATGCCTGCGGCACCGGCGCATGCGCGACCCAGGTGGCTGCGCATCTGCTCGGCTTCACGGACGAGGAAGCGAACCTGCACCTGTTGGGCGGCACGCTTCATATCGCGCTCGAAGAAGGACACGTGATCATGACCGGCCCGGCGCGTGAAAGCTTCACAGGCGCGGTCGACCTTGCTTCACTCTGCGAAAAACACGAATGATCCTCTGGTTCAGTTTGGCTAAGAGGGACGAAGGCGACTTGGCCAAAGCGAGGGAGAAATCCACTTTGCGCAGCAAAGTTAGTTCGACCGAAGCGACGCCGGAGCCTGAGCCCTCTCAGCCGAACTGGACCAGTCGGTACTATTCATCACTCGACCGAGAAAGAAGATCTCATGCAAACCGCTGAATGCCTCAATCACCTTGCCCCCTATCTGTTCGCCCGCATCGATGCCAAGCGAGCAGCGCTGGCCGATCAGGGCATCGATGTCATCTCGCTTGGCGTGGGCGATCCAGACATGCCAACGCCCGAACACATCGTCGATGCGATGGCCGAAGCCATCCGCGATCCTAAGAATCATCAGTACCCCGACTACGCAGGTTCGCTCGAATACCGCCAGGCATGCGCCGATTACATGCAGCGCAAGTTCGGCGTGACGCTCGATCCGAAGACCGAAGTGCTCGCGCTCATCGGCAGCAAGGAAGGCATCGCGCACCTGCATACCGCTTTCGTGGATCCGGGCGACTACGTGCTCGCGCCCGCCATCGGCTATCCCGTCTATTCGGGCGGCGCTACCCTGCAGAGCGCGAACACCTACTTCATGCCGATGAACAAGAGTAACGGCTTCTTGGCCGACTTCGATAACATCCCCGAAGAGGTGCTCGAACGCGCGAAGATCATGTTCCTGGGCTACCCGAACAATCCGACCGGCGCGTGCGCGACGCCTGAATACTTCGATCGCGCGATCGCGTTCTGCCGCGAACACGACATCCTGCTCGCGCACGACAATGCCTACTGCGACATCTGCTACGACGGCTATGAAGCCCCCTCCATCCTGCAGCGCCCCCACGCGATGGATCGCTGCATCGAATTCTTCAGCCTCTCGAAGTCGTACAACATGACCGGCTGGCGCATCGGTTTCGCGTGCGGCAACCCGCAAGCGATCGAAGCGCTCGGCACGGTGAAGAACAATCTCGACTCAGGACAGTTCACCGCCATCCAGGACGCAGCCATCGCCGCGCTCACGGGTCCTCAAGACTGCGTTGCGGATATGTGCGCGCTCTACGAAAAGCGGCGCGACCTGGTGGTCGACGCGTTGCGCGCGATCGGACTGGAATGTGAATCGCCCAAGGCCACCATCTACGTTTGGGCGAAGGTTCCCGAAGGTCAGACCAGCGAATCGTTCGCCACGAAGGTGCTCGAAGAAGCGCACGTGGTGGTAACGCCCGGCAACGGCTACGGTCCCGAAGGTGAAGGATACGTGCGCATCTCGCTCACCACGCCTGATGATCGTTTGCTCGAAGCCGTCGATCGCATCAAGGCACTGGCGTAAGACCGATCATTCACTGAGTCGCAAGAGAGACAGGAAGCACATGACATCACGAGCAGTAGCTGACGACGAACTGCATGAAGCGTGTGGTGTATTCGGCATCTGGGCACCTAAGTTCGATGTCGCGCGCATGACCTTCTTCGGCCTGCAAGCGCTCCAGCATCGCGGCCAAGAATCGGCGGGCATCGCGGTGACGGATGGTCGTACAATCACCTGCGAAAAAGGACTCGGTCTTGCTCGCGAGGTGTTCGACGATGCGCTCATCGAAAGCTTGCAAGGCATCGCCGCGATCGGACACGTTCGATACGCGACGAGCGGCAAGGATCCTGAAGTGAGCTATCAGATGGCACAACCGCTCGCCCCGCATACATACAGCGCGATGAACGCGAACGGCACGACCCAGCAGTTCTTCCTTGCGCACAACGGCACGCTCACCAATACTGCCGACCTGCTCGAAGAGCTTGCCCGTCCGCTCGACGCTCCCATCGTTGCGAGCTGTCACGCCGACACTGCTGAGAGCCTGGATGCTGCAACAGCGCAGGACGCAGCCCACGTGAGCGACACGCAACTTGCGACCGATCTCATCGCGCACTATTTCACGGAAACGCACGACCTTGAAAGCGCGATCGAGCGCGCGATGCACCTGATGCAAGGCGCGTATTCCATGGTGGTCTTGGCCACCGACGCGCTCTACACGATGCGCGATTTCTCGGGCATCCGCCCCCTTTGCTTGGGAGAGCTGCCCTCGCACGCAGGCTGGGTGGTCGCAAGCGAGACCTGTGCGCTCGATCTGATCGGGGCAACGTATGTGCGCGATATCGAACCAGGCGAGCTCGTTCGCATCGACAAGACGGGCATCCAGAGTCTGCAGCTTGCCAACAGCGCTCCGCACATCTCGGCACGTCCCGCTCACTGCCTGTTCGAATACGTGTATTTCGCCCGCCCTGATTCCGTGATCGACAGCGCGAACGTCTACCGTGCGCGCGAAGCGATGGGACGCCGTCTTTTCCATGAGGCACCCGTAGAGGCCGACATCGTGATCGGTGTTCCCGATTCAGGCATCCCCGCCGCCATCGGCTATGCGCGCGAATCGGGCGTGGTCTATTCAGAGGGCCTGATCAAGAACCGTTACGTCGATCGTACGTTCATCCAGCCTATGCAAGAGCTGCGCGAACAGGGCATTCGCATCAAGCTCAATCCGCTGCATTATGCGGTGCGCAATCGCCGCATCATCGTGGTGGACGATTCGATCGTACGCGGATCGACGTCGAAGCAGCTCGTGCAGATGCTGCGCGATGCTGGTGCCGCCGAAGTCCACCTGCGCATCGTCTCACCCGCTATCGTGTGGCCCTGTTTTCTCGGCATCAACACTGACACGCAAGGGCAGCTGATCGCGGCGAAGCAGTCGGTCGAAGAAACGTGCGCCTACATCGGCGCTGATTCGCTGGCGTATCTTTCGCTCGAAGGACTGAAGTCTTGCATCTATGCCGAGCATCCTGAATACTGCACTGCTTGCTTCGATGGCGACTACCCCATGGCATGCCCGAACCCCTTGCATGACGATGCGTTCCTGCCCGGCTACGAACCGCGCTGGAATCAGAGCTAGAGCGCGGTAGCCGCCCGAAGCTATCTTCTGCGATCGCGCTTCTTGCGCGAGAGATTGCGCTTCAAGACGCGTTTGAACCTTTGGCGATGGCGCTTCGCCGACGTGACCGTCAGCTCGGGCTGATCAGGATCGGCGATGACGCTGAACTCATCCGTGAGTCCGAAGATATCGTGATCGGGAATATCTTCGAGAACATGCAGGTCTTCGAGCTGATGGATCTTCTCATCAAGACGCTCTGCCGTCGCATCGATGTGCCTGATGCGCGCGGTCGTATCCGCATCCGCATGCTCGAGATCGGACGTAGAGAGCGGCACCGCATCGCCCTCATCGGAGAATGCTAGCATCGCGGCAAGATCGGAAGCACTGCAAGTTTCGAGCGGCTCATGCCCGCTGCCAACTTCCGTTTCTTCAGCGAGGATCTGTTCGGGGATACGACGCGGATCGAGCAGCATGACCGCATGCTCAGCGTCCATCGAGAACTGATAGTTCACCTGCAGCACACGCTCGACTTCTGCTTTGAGACGACGATCCGACTCCGAAAGCTTCTTGCGCTTCGAGCTCTGGTCTGGATGCAAGCTGTACGACGCGAGCGATCGGTCGAGATTGTTCGCGAGCTCTTCCAAGAGCCACGCATTCATATGCAGGTAGTACAAGAGTTGCGCGGTTCGCCAAAGGCTCACGTGTCCCTGCTCCAGACCCTGATGGATGTGCGCCGCGAGTCGCGCGTCGATACGCTCGAGCTCTTGGATCTTCGTCTTGATCGATGCGCTGCGTTGCGTTCGCATGAAGACGAAGACCAGCATCATCACGAACGTAACGGCCATGAACACCAAGAACAGTCTGCCGAAGATCGCGTCCTCGAGCGTCGCGACCGGATAGAGCGCCGTGAGCGCCATCTGAGTACCAGCTGCCACCGATGCGATAGGGTGGATGTTCATGATAATGACCAGATAACCGAGCGTCACGACCACGTACATGCGGTAAAGATCGGGGATGAAATGGACGAACGCCATGAAGACCCCGAGACCGATCAAAGTGCCGATCGCATTATCGATGGTCGATCGCAGCGTCTCGTCGTTATAGGTGTTTATCACCGCGAAAGCCGTGATAGGGATCCAGATGCCGAACTGAGCCCCTGCGAAGTCCGTGAAAAGGACGTCCGCGACTACCGCCAGACCAACGATGATGGAAAGGCGTAGCGCGAAGCGCGTTTGCGTGTGCTTGAAGCTGAAATTGTCCTTGAGGAAGCGCCAACGATAGCGCAGACCTCGCATGAGCGGCGTCGTCTCATCATGCTGCATGCGCGTGTCCTTGAGCGTGCGCACCAATGCCTCGAGCACCCCGCTCCACGACTCCTCGTAGCACGATTGATTCAAACGATGGGTCTCCAAGAATCGCTCGAGCTGATCGGTCATGGTGAGCAGATCCTGCCCATCTTCTTTTCCGTAGTCTTGGAAGATGCGGGCAAGATCGAACAGATACGCACGCTCGACCTCATCGATATCCTCGTGCTTCTTCGCTGCCGCTTGCGCGATATCGGCGATCTGCTCGCAACACAGGAGCAACGCGAACGCATAGCATTGCCTGCCTGACAACAAGCCGTTCTGCCGAAAGACCGTGCCGTACTCCATGCGCGCGTACTCTTGCGCGATGGCGAACGTGCTGAGTGGATGAACGTCCGGCTTCGCCCCTTCGCCCTTCCCAGCGCTCTGTGCGAGCGCATAGAGCTGATCGCCCACGTCGCCGAATGCGCGGCGCAGGTACCCTTCATCGCGCAAGAAAGCGTTGAGCTTGCCCGTCTTGCGATAGATCGCGCGCATGAGGTAGACGAAGAGCGTGGTCATGGCGACCGAGAAGACCACCGAGATGAGACGCGAGGGAATGCCTTCCACCCCTACTGGATAGATGAGCAAGAGCAGATAACCCATACCCAGCCAATAGAAATTGCGCGGCAGATAATCGTCCGAATTCGTGACGGTGATGAAGAACAGATACAGCGGTGTGACCACGATGAACGAGATCTGGCTCAAGCCTGCTAACGTGGCGCACAGGCACATCACGATCATCCAACAGGCGCGTCTGAGATAGTTCGCGAACGAAAGGCCCGGTTCATCGACGATGGTGCGCGAGAAGAACAAGAACACGATACCGAGCAGCGCGTCCGACACGCCGAACGCCGCATAGACCGCGAAGAAGAGCACGACGAAGAACGCGATGAATGGGATCGCGTCGAGCACCTTTCGACCCAGCGATGCGCAATATGAGATACCTTTTGCTGCCATACAGGCATTCTAGCAAGGCGACGCGAAAAGGAGCGGCGCATGAAGAAGGCGCACGCAAAATGCGTACGCCTCGTCATTCATTCGTAATATTGATCGCAGATGAGCGAACTACTTGCAGATGAGCACGGGGATGTCGGAATTGCGCAACACGCCGAAGCTCACGCTGCCGAGCATGCCGCGGATCGCACCCAGACCGCGCGAGCCCATGCAGATGAGATCGCATTCGTAACGCTGAGCGGTCTCGATGATGGTCTCCACCGTATAGATGCCGTAGATGACCTCGACCGTAAGGTCGCCTTTGAAATCCTTCACCAGATCGGCGATGTCGGCCTCCAGCTTCTTATCGCTCTCTTCAGTGCGCTCCTGCACCGCATCAGCGAAATCTTCTTTGGAGACGAGCGAGACGCCCATGCCAAAACCGGTCTGATTGAAGCTGCTGAAAACGAGATCTTGCGGTGGTGCGCTGATCTCTGCGACATGAATGGATGCGTCCGCTTTATCCGAGACCATCTTGATCGCTTCACGCAACGCTTCTTTCGCGTGATCGGATCCATCATACGGAACGAGAATATTAGTGAATGCCACGATGGCCCCCTTCGACCCTGTTTCATTTGCCCATAAGTATACCTTTAATCCCAGCGTCTCGCCTAAAGATCGCGCAGGTTCGTGCGATTGTCGCTATATTGGAAGAATGAAGAGGATGTGAAGTTAATCGCTTTATTACTCTACTGTGCTAAAGTATTGATCCGTTCTCATACGTAATGGATAGAAGGCGGCTTGAAGACCATGAACTATGTGACCCCTATTGGCTTTCGCGATGTGATGAGCGACGAGGCGCTCATTCGTGAGGAACTCACCTATCGTGTGCAGAAATGCTTCGCCGATCATGGGTATGCTCCGATCGAGACCCCCACGCTCGAGGTGCTCGATGTCATGGAAGCTGGTGGCCATGTGCCCGCTTCCCCGTTCAAGCTGTTCGATTCGCGCGGCGATCTGCTGGCCATGCGTCCCGACGTCACGATGCAGATCGCGCGCATGTGCGCGACCCGTATCACCTCGTTCGATCCAGCGGTGAAGCTACGCTACATTCAGCGCGTGTTCCGCGAGAAGACCGCTGAAGCGGCCGCGCGCGAACTCACGCAGATGGGCGTCGAATGCCTCGGCGAATCAGGCGTGGAGGCCGATGCGAACATCATCGCGCTCTTCTCCGAAGCGCTCTCTGTCACACGCTTGAACGACTACCGCATCGCGCTCGGTTCAGCACGCGTACTGAACGACCTCGTCTCACAATGCGCCATGGATGACGCCTGGCAAAACGATGTTTACCAGGCATTCCACACCTCGAATTTCGTTGCGCTCGCGACGCTCACGGAAACGAATGCGGGCAGCCAGGATGCCATCCGTGCGCTCGCGAAGCTCCCTTCGCTGCGCGGTGGCGCAGAAGCCCTTCACGAATTGCGCGCATTGCTCGCACCGCTCGGATGCGCAGACGGCATCGACGAGCTCGAAGCGCTCTACGATCTACTGCTCGAACGCGGCATGAAGGATATCGTGCTCATCGATTTCACGGTCATGAGCTCGTTCGACTACTACACCGGCATCGTCTTCGAGGCCTACGAACCCGGCCTCGGCTCTCCCATCGGTGGCGGTGGTCGCTACGATAATCTGCTCGCATCCTATGGCGGCCAGAAGGTCCCCGCCGCAGGATTCGGTTTCTATCTCGAACAGGTGATGGAAGCGTTCGCGCTCGAGAAGCAGAATGCAGCACGTCCCTTGCGCGTCGCGGTGCCGAAAGGTTCGCTCAACGAAGATGCGATCGCGGCGCTCGAAGCTGCAGGCCTTGACGTGAGCGGCCTTGCCGATGCAGGCCGCACGCTCATGTTGCGAAATGGCGATGTCGAATACATCATCGTGCGTCCCACCGACGCCCCGGTGTTCGTCGCGCTCGGTGCGGCGGATTGCGGCATCTGCGGCGAAGACTCGCTCGTCGAAGCCGGTACCGATGTGGTCGAACTGGTCGACCTGAAGTTCGGCGGCTGCCGCTTCGTCGTGGCCGAATCGAACGGTACGGCCGATCAGGTGGAGAAACGCTATCGCGAATTGGGGTCGATCCGCATCGCGACGAAGTACCCCCATATCGCACGTTCGCATTTCGACAAGCAGGGCAAGCAGGTCGAGATCGTGAAGCTGCATGGCAACATCGAACTCGCGCCCATCACGGGCATGGCTGAACAGATCGTCGACATCACGGCCACGGGCACCACGCTTCGCGAGAACAACCTCATCGTCGTGGAGGATGTACTTGATTCCACCGCTCGATTCTTCGCGAACCCCTGTTCATATCGCACGAACCCGCGCGTCGCAGCTCTCGCTCAGGCGCTGCGCGCTACTACGAAGGAGAATTAGATGAGACGGATCATCCTGAAACCTGGCGAGGTATTCGAAGAAGCACAACTCCAGCGCGTCGGTGCGTTCGACGCGACCGCGCTCACCGCTGCCACCACCATCATCGAGGCGGTACGCCAACGCGGCGACGCTGCCTTACGTGAATTCACCGCGCAGTTCGACGGCGTCGATATCCAGAACTTCCGCGTGAGCGACGAGGCGATCGATGCGGCCATCGCGAAGGTCGACCCCCAGGTCGCCCAAGCGCTCCAGACCGCCGCGAAGCAGATTCGCGATTTCCACGAACGCCAGAAACAACAGAGCTGGTTCACCGTACGCGAAGACGGGGCGCTCGTCGGCGCGAAGATCACCCCGCTCGATTCCGTGGGCATCTACGTTCCTGGCGGTCGCGCGCTCTACCCCTCCTCCGTGCTCATGAACGCGATCCCCGCTTCGGTCGCAGGCGTCGAGCGCATCGTCTGCGTCACGCCGCCCACGAAGGACGGCTCGCTCGATCCTGCCATCCTGGAAGCCTGCCGCATCGCAGGCGTGACCGAGATCTATTCCGTTGGTGGCGCTCAGGCGATCGGTGCGCTCGCTTACGGCACCGAGAGCATCAAGAAGGTCGACAAGATAACCGGCCCTGGCAATGCCTTCGTCGCCGCGGCGAAGAAGATCGTCTCGGGCGATGTCGGCATCGATATGATCGCTGGCCCTTCCGAGGTGTGCGTGCTCGCTGATGAAACGGCGCTACCCGAACTGGTCGCCATCGACCTGATGGCACAAGCCGAACACGATCCGCTGGCAAGCTGCTATCTGGTCACGTTCTCGCAAGACTATGCTGACCAGGTCGAACAGGCTATCGAGAAGACCGTCGAAGATTCGACCCGCAAAGAGATCACCCTAAGCTCGCTCACCGACAAGGGGCTCGTCGTCGTGTGCGATTCCTTCGCACAGGCGATCCAGACCATCAACGTCATCGCACCCGAACACCTGGAACTCCATGTTGCAGGCGCGCTCGATCTGCTCGGCCAGATCGACAATGCAGGCGCCATCTTCCTGGGAGAATGGACGCCTGAAGCGGTCGGTGATTACGTTGCTGGTCCGAACCATACGCTACCCACGGGCGGCACTGCGCGTTTCTCCTCCCCGCTCTCCGTCGACGAGTTCGTGAAGAGATCGAGCGTCATCCAATATTCTGCCGCTGCGCTGAAGAACGATGCGCGCGCCATCGAGACCATCGCCGACCACGAAGGATTGTGGGCGCACGCGCAAAGCGTTCGCCTCCGCATGGAACTGATGGAGCACGGCCGCGTTCCCGCGACCGCAGAAGATTCGCAGGCGAAAGCATAGCCATGGCCGCATCCGCTTCCCTGCGCGCACCGCGCGCTGCGCTCGAGAACATCGTCCCCTACGATCCGAAATATCTCCCCGCCGAGGTGATGATCTCAGCGAACGAGAATCCGCGTCCTGTTCCTCCTGCTGTGCAGAAGAAGATCGCAGAAGCGATCGCGCACGTCGAGTTGAATCGCTATCCCGACCCGCTCGCGAATCGCCTCAGGACGCTGATCGGCGATGCTTGGGGATACCCGAAGGAGTTCGTGCTGCTCGGCAATGGCGGGGATGAACTGCTCTTCGACCTCGCGCTCGCTTGGGGCGGTCCTGGCAGAACGATGCTCACCTGTCCGCCCACGTTCTCGGTCTACGAGGCCAATGCGGAGCTCACCGATACCAACGTGGTCAAGATCCCTCGTCTGAACGATTTCTCGCTCGACGAAGCGGCGATCCTCGATCGCGTCAGCAAGGGCGACATCGACTACATCATCATCACGAGCCCGAACAACCCGACAGGGAATACCGCGTCTCCTGCTTTCATCGAGATGCTGCTGAACGCCACCGATGCGCTCGTCATGGTAGATGAAGCGTATGGCGAATTCGGCGGCCAGAGCATGATACCCGCGCTCGAGCGTTACCCGAACCTCGTCGTGCTGAAGACCTTCTCGAAAGCCTACAGCCTCGCCGGCGTCCGTCTTGGCTATATCATGGCGAACCCCGAGGTCATTCAAGAATTCATCAAGGTGCGCCAACCTTATTCGGTCGATGCGGTCTCGCAAGCGATCGGCGAAGCGGTCTACGAAGATCGCGCGCTCTTGCAGCCAGGCATCGACGATATCATCGAGCAACGCACGTGGCTCCATGATGCGCTCAGCTTCTTGCCTCGCATCGAAGTCTTCCCCAGCGATGCGAACTACATCCTCGTTCGTCTGCCGAACGCAGGCGAGGTCTGGCAACAGCTCTACGACCGCAGCATCCTGGTGCGTGATTTTTCGAGATCAGCGTTCCTTGAAGATTGCCTGCGCATCACCGTGGGCACTATGGAAGAAAACGAACGCCTCGTCGGCGCGCTCAGCGAAATACTCACGAGCGAATAGACGAGGGAACGACGAGTAGAAAGCGAACGATCATGACGAAACGAACTGCCACCATAACGCGCACGACGAAAGAGACGGATATCACGCTCTCGCTCACCATCGATGGCACGGGGAAGACCTCGATCGATACGGGCATCCCATTCTTCGATCACATGCTCGATGCCTTCGGCCGCCATGGTCTGTTCGATCTCGAAGTGAAAGCGACGGGCGATCTTGACGTGGATGCCCACCACACCGTCGAAGACGTGGGCATCGTGCTCGGCCAAGCGCTCGCGCAAGCCATGGGTGACAAGCGCGGCATCACGCGCTTCGCTTCGCAGGCCGTCCCGATGGACGAAGCGCTCGTCATGGCAGCGCTCGACATCTCAGGACGCGGTCAGATGCACTTCGACATCCTCATCCCCCCTGCCATGATGGGTCTCTTCGATTCGTCGCTCGCCAAAGAATTCTTCATCGCGTTCGCGTCGAATGCAGGCATCACGCTGCACCTGGTCTCCTTCAAGGGCGAGAACGCGCATCATCTCATCGAGGCGGCGTTCAAAGCAACAGGGCGCGTACTGCGCACCGCGCTCGAGATCGACCCACGCGCCAGCGATGCGCTTCCCAGCACCAAGGGCACGCTCGCATGATCGCGGTCATCGACTACTGCAAGGGCAATCTGAAGAGCGTCGAGCGCGGCCTATGCGGCGTCGGCGCCGATGCGCGCATCACTGACGACCCGCAGGTCATTCGCGAAGCTGACGCGCTCGTGCTTCCGGGCGTCGGTTCGTTTGCCGATGCAGCGCGCACGATGGTGAAGACCGGCCAGACAGAAGCCATCCGTGAAGCCATCGCTGCAGGCAAGCCGTTCTTGGGCATCTGCCTCGGCCAGCATCTGCTGTTCGCGGGCGGCACGGAACATGCTGGCGAAGAAGGCACGGTCGCTGGACTTGGCATCATCGAAGGCATCGCCGATAAGATGCCCGCTCAAGATAGCGACGGCAAGACCTACAAAATCCCACATGTCGGCTGGAACTCGATCGAATTCGAAGAAGGCGTGAGCCCGCTCTTCAAGGGGATCCCTCAGGGTGAGCACTTCTATTTCACGCACAGCTACATCGCCCCCGAAAGCGCCGCCACCATCGCGACCACCACGCATGCGGTCACGTTCCCTTCAGCTGTGCAGGTGGGCGATCGCGTATTCGGCGTTCAGTTCCACCCCGAGAAATCTTCCACCGCTGGCGCGCAGCTTCTGAAGAATTTCGTCGATCTTGCAGACAAGATCGCACGAGAGAACCGATAGCCACTACCACCACACGACCGACGAGGAGCAAGAACATGCAGCTACTTCCTGCCATCGATATCTTGGAAGGCAAGGTCGTTCGCCTTGCGAAGGGCGACTACAACGCCGTGACCGTCTACAACGACGATCCCGTAGCCCAAGCCAAAGCGTTCGAAGAGATGGGAGCGGAGTGGATCCATGTGGTCGATCTTGACGGAGCTCGTTCGGGTGATCCGTCGAACTTGCCCATCATCGAAGAGATCCTCGCCAAGACTCTGCTCAAGGTCGAGATGGGTGGCGGTATCCGTACGATGGATACGCTCCAGCGCATCTACGATGCGGGCGTTTCGCGGGTCGTGCTGGGCACTTCGCTCATCAGCGATCTCGATTTCACGCGCGAGGCCATCGCCAAATTCCCGACCATGCTCACCGCAGGCGTGGACGCGAAGGGTGGCGAAGTGGCGATCGAAGGCTGGAACGATGGAAGCGGCGTTGCAGCCGAAGAACTGATCGCGAAGATGCGCGATCTGGGATTCCAGCATCTTGTCTACACTGATATCAGCAAGGATGGCATGCAGACCGGTCTTGATGTCGATACGTACGTTCACCTGGCTCAGGTGTTCGGCAATCCTGTCATCGCTTCGGGCGGCGTCGCGAGCGTCGCCGATATCGAGCGCCTCGCACCGGTAGCTGCCAGCATCGAGGGCGTCATCGCAGGGCGTGCGGTCTACGAAGGAACGCTCGACGTGCCAGAGGCCTTGCGCCTCTGCGAAGAAGCCACCTTGCGTGCGCAAGCTCAGGGCATGCTCCACTGCGCGAAGGGATGCGGAGGCTGCGATGCTAACTAAACGCGTCATCCCCTGCATGGACGTCAAAGACGGCCGCGTCGTGAAGGGTGTGAACTTCGTGAACCTGCGCGACGCGGGCGATCCGATCGAACTCGCGAAACGCTACGACGAACAGAAGGCGGACGAGGTCATCTTCCTCGACATCACCGCCACCAGCGATGGACGCGCCACCACCATCGACATGGCATCGCGCGCGAGCGAAGAGCTCCATCTCCCCTACTGCGTTGGAGGCGGGTTTCGCAGCGTCGAGGACATCCGTACCATGATCGCCGCAGGCGCGGATAAGGTCTCGGTGAATTCTGCGGCTATCGCGGATCCCTCGCTCATCACCACAGCAGCTATTGCATTCGGCACGCAAGCGATCCTGTGCGCCATCGATGCCAAGCAGGTGCCAGGCAACCCGAACAAATGGGAAGTCTACGTTGCGGGCGGACGTAAGAATACGGGTCTCGACGCGATCGAGTGGGCACGCGAAGCCGCTAAACGTGGTGCTGGCGAAATCCTGCTCACCAGCATGGATCGCGACGGCAGCAAGGACGGTTTCGATCTCGCGCTCACGCGCGCAGTAGCTCGTGCGGTCCCTATTCCCGTCATCGCTTCAGGCGGCGTGGGAAAGCTCGAACATTTCGCTGAAGGCGTGATCGAGGGCGAGGCTGATGCAGTGCTGGCAGCCTCCGTCTTCCACTTCGGCGAGCTCACCATCCGCCAAGTGAAAGAATACATGGTCTCCCAAGGTATCCCCGTCCGCCTTTGATATCACTCGACAAAGACCTTATTTTGATCCGATAGCCGTATCGCTCTTACGCCCCTTCACAGGCAACATGACCGTGAAGGTCGATCCCTGTCCTAGTTCGCTATCGAGCTTGATCCTTCCACCCGCATTGGCGATGATGCTGCTTACGAGAGGGAGACCGAGCCCAGTTCCTTGTGCATAGCTCGTACGCGTCGAATCGACACGATAGAAGCGTTCGAACACACGATCCTGATCATGGCGTGCGATGCCACAACCCGTATCTGCAACACGAAGCGTGAACATATCTTTCGTAGAACGCGCTTCAACGGTGATCGATCCAGAATCCGTATACGCTACCGCATTGCCAACTAGATTATTGACGATGGTCAGGAAATCTTGAGCGGTAACGGTGAGTACGAGGTCATCAAGGCCTGTGCCGAAACGTGTGATGAGCTCGAGCCCCTTCTTCTGCATCATCGGTTCTTGCGTCAGCAGCGCCTCATCGATGATCTCCTTCACATTGCGATCCTGGCCCTCATCTGAACCAGCGCCGAACGAACGAGCTTTCAAAGGCGCACTTGTCCTCGTGATGCTCAGCATATCGCGAACCAGTTTTTCCAGGTGATCGCTTTCCTGCTCGATGCGCTCCGCGAACTCTTTAACGTACTCGGTCTGCCCCCGATTCGCCGCGATCACGATGGATTCAGACAGAAGCTTGATGCTCGCGACAGGAGTCTTCATCTCATGGCTTGAGTTACCCATGAAGCTCGTGATAGCGCGTTCGGTTCGCTCCACGGAGTTAAGGGCCGCACTGTAACTCCAGTAACTTAGAAGAGATGCGACTAAAAGGATAACGAGCAGCAGACCGAACCCGAACACTTGAATGGGCGCAAGGATCGCATTGATGTTAGATGGATCTTCTTGGTCATAAAGCTCATGAAGCGCATCGGGGACCGTGATGAACAAGATCCACGATGTTGCGATGCAGAATAGCGCGATGATCAGCACATAGCCGATGATGACCTTGGTCTTCCAGTCTTTCGAATTGATGAGTGACTTATTGATTCGCATAGCGTTGAACGAACACGACCTTATTCATCCTCTTGTTTGGGCACTGCCTGCAAACGGAACCCACGCCCATACTCCGTCGCGATCAAGCGATAATCGGAACGCGACTCGAGCGATTTCCTTAAGTTATGCATATGCACATCGATGACCGTATTGGTAGAAGGAGCTTTCCCCTGCCACACCGTTTGGATCAGCTTATCTCGCGTAACGAGACTCCCCCTATGTCGCGCGAGTACCTGAAGGATCTCGTACTCACGATTCCTGAGCGCAACAGGCTCTCCTTTGATGGTCACCTCACCTTGTTCGAAATCGATGGTCATATCGCCGAACTCTTCGAGCGATCCAGCGCGTGATTGAATGGGCAAGGTCGATCTGCGAAGATTGGCGCGAATACGAGCCAATAGCTCGTTGACCGAGAAGGGTTTATCGATGAAATCATCTGCACCCAGATCAAGGCAGAATACTTTCTCTTGCTCTGAGGTATATGCCGTAAGAACGATGATGGGAGTGAGCGTATTCTGAGCGCGGAACTCCTTCAGGAAGTCGTGTCCGTCCATTCCAGGAAGCATGAGATCGAGCAAGATCAGATCAGGATCGGCGCTCAGAGCGTTCGCGTAGCCATCAAGACCGTTGTCGCATGCAATGATCGAATAGCCCGCATCGCTAAGCGCGAATTCTGCCGCCATTCGTATATTCGGATCATCTTCGACCAAAAGGATTTTTTCCATCTCGAAACCTTCACTCCGATTTCGTTTTATTGCTCTCATCTTAAAACAGAATTTAATATTTGTCTTCTTTATTCCGTACAAATATTAAATATAGTGGACATTTTCCCAAAATTGTCCAAGCAAATCTTTAAATTGTTCTTAAATATTTATTAAACAATGATTAATATTGACTGTAGTGAACATGTTCAATAAGTCACGGATGCGGTCTCGCAAGACCGCTGAAAGGAAAACTGATGAAATCTATGAAATTTGGAGGTGAATGAGCATGGCTAATGAAGCAGAGATCCACGCACGCTCCGAGCGGCTCGACGATGCGGACATGCAATCGCTCAGAAAGTCGCTTCACGGCATCGCAGCTCGCCTCGACCGTCTTCCTATCGGCAGTTGGCACTGGAAGCTGCTGTGGCTCGTTGGCGGCGCGATGTTCCTCGACAACCTCGACATGTATATCGGCGGTGGCCTTATCGCCTCGCTGCTGGCCGACGGCTGGTCGACCATCGACCTGAACGGCTGGTTCCAGACCATCACCATGACCGGCTACTTGATCGGCGCGCTCATATCAGGTGTGGTAGGCGACCACTTAGGAAGAAGAAAAGCATTGCTTTTGTTCATCGCCATCTTCATCGGCGCGACATTCTTAGCTGGCTTTTCGCCGAACATGATCGTGCTCATCGCTTGCCGTGGCCTTATGGGTATCGGCCTTGGCGCCTTCATCCCCTGCGGCTACGGTCCCTTCGGTGAGTACATCCCTCCGGAGAAGCGCAGCAAGTATTCCGGCTACATCGGCCTGATCGCAAACTTCTCTCCTCCACTGGGTGCGGCGCTCACCATGCTGGTCATCCCAGCTTTCGGATGGCGACCCATCTTCTTCGGCATCACCATTCTAGGTGTTATCGTATGGATCCTTATCCTGAAGTTCATGCCTGAGTCTCCTCGTTGGCTCGCTTCGAAAGGTCGTTACGATGAAGCGGATGCTATCGTTACCGCCGCTGAAAAGAGCTTCACTGACAAGGGCGTGGAGCTCCCCGAGATCTCTGAAGCCAAGATCAAAGAGATCGAGGATGAACTGGGCAAAGAGCCTGTTCAGCTTCCTTATCGTGCGCTGTTCACTAAGAGAATGATCAGGCGTACGATCACGGCATCGGCTGCTCTTATGGCCATGAATCTGATCGTTTACACGATCACCACGTGGACCCCGACCGTATTGGTCATGCAGGGCTTCGATACCCAGTACTCGATCTTCATGACATTCATCGCCCTTTTGGGTGCGCCGTTCGGTATCTTCTTGCTATCGATCTTCGGCAATAAGCACCCACGAAAAGTCGGCATGATCGTGCTTTTGTTGGTGCTCGCAGTCGCCGGTTACGTCTGGTCGCTGCAGACGCAGCCGATCGTCATCATGGCTGTAGGCTTCATCCTCTGCACCATCACGTATTATTACTCCCTGCTCGCCTGCTCGGTTTATTTGGGCGAGGCATTCCCGACCGAGATCCGTCTGCGCGGATCCGGCTTCTCGAATGCAATGGGGCGCATCGCTGCTATCGCTACGCCGAATATCGTGGCGATGTTCCTCCAGTCCTCCGGCGTCGTATCCGTATACGTATTCGTCGGTATCTGCATGGTGGTCTTCGCGGTGATCATCGGCGTCTGCGGTGTCGAGACCCGCAACAAGACGCTCGAAGAGATCAACGACGGGGTTGTATCGAAGAACTAATCTGCTAGCCTAGACATAGTTTCTTCGACAGATCGATGCGATGCGGGGGCGGCCGAAAGGCTGCCTTCGCATCGTTAGGAGCAGAAAATGCAAGATCATCTCGGTGCACGCATCGATCGCCTCAGCTCTGCTGAGCGGCAGATGATACGGACGTCGTATCATGGCATCGCTGCGCGTCTTGATAGGCTCCCTTCGGGTATTTGGCATCGCAAGATCATGCTGCTCTTAGGCGGCATCGTATTCTGCGATTGCCTCGACATGTATGTCGGCGGCGGTATTCTTGCTCAACTTCTTCAGAGCGGCTGGTCGACGGTCGACCTGAACGCGGTATTCGCATCGATCACCATGTTCGGTTATCTGATCGGCGCGCTCTTCTCTGGTTATCTGGGCGACAAGATGGGCAGACGCAAGAGCTTGCTCATCTCAACGATGCTCTTCTGCATTGCGACCCTTCTTGCTGCATTTTCGCCGAACATGATCACGCTCATCATCATGCGCGGCATAATGGGAGTTGGTCTCGGAGGCGCTCTTCTAACCTCTTATGGGTCCCTTGGCGAATACACACCTCCGGTCGTCCGCGGGCGCTATGCGGGTTGGCTTGGCATGATCGGCAATTTCTCTCCCCCATTAGGAGCTTTGCTCACCGTTCTCGTCACCCCGATATTCGGATGGCAAGCGATTTTCGTAGGAATATCGATCATCAGCTTTCTTGCTTGGCTTGCGATCTGGAGATTCATGCCCGAATCCCCACGCTGGCTTGCATCGAAAGGACGCTATGAAGAAGCCGATGAGATCGTCACGACCGCCGAACGAGCCTTCCTCCAGCAAGGCATCGAGTTGCCGGAGATCGAGCATGAAATGCTCGCTGAAACAGCCCGAGAAGAAGTGGTCGAGACCATGTCTTGGAAAGCGCTCTTTAATAGACGTATGGTAAAAAGGACCATCGCGATCAGTGCGGCGCTCTTCGCGATGAATCTCATGGTCTACACGATCACCAACTGGACACCGACCATCTTCGTCTTACGCGGAATGGATACTACGATGAGCATCGGCATCACAGTCGTTATGCTGATCGGCGCACCATTCGGCGTATTCCTTTTGAGCCTCTTTGCTGACAAGCATGATCGAAAAAAGGGATTGATAGTCTGCCTGCTCCTTTTAGCGGTCTGCGCTTATCTTTGGTCGCTCATTCCCACCAGCAACATCTTCGCGCTCATGGCAGTAGGCTTCATACTCTGCAGTATCCTGTATTACTATTCACTGCTCGCCTGCTCGGTTTATCTTGGCGAGGCTTTTCCAACGGAGATTCGCATGCGCGGCTCTGGTTTTGCCCATGCGTTCGGACGTCTTGCTGGCATCATCTCACCCTATCTGATCGCATTCTTGTTGCAATCGTACGGCGCACCTGCAGTTTTTATTGCGAACGGGATAATGATGGTCATCGCTGCGATCATCATCGGCATTTGCGGCGAAGAAACACGTGGCAGATCGCTCGAAGAGATCAATGACAACATCTTCGCAGATCAGAGCACACAGGACCAATAGACTCTCAACGATCGAGAGGCTTCCCTCCTGATGAATCCCTTAATGATCGCCTTGCATCTGCTGACGAGCAGCCCAGGTGATACGAAGCGTGCGTAGTGCGTTTTCGAGCGTGCTCGTACAAACCGCATCGGGTGCTCCACGCAACTCGTCAACGATGTCTTGAATCTGCCCCATGCCAGGATATTCATCGGTTGCCGTAACGATCTCGACGACCTCGTATTCAGGCTCTTCTCGCACACCGCCCATCACGCCTTCATGAGCGATGAGCCCCTCTTGGTCAGACGCAAAACGCTCCAGGAGAAGAGGAGCTGCATTATCGTAATAAGGGAACTCGATACTACCCGCATCACCGAAGATCAGAAACCGATCGATCGCTTTGTACGTCGCATAGCACCAAGTACCTGACACGATCACACCCGACTCGGTGATGCCTGCGAGCGATACCGCATCTTCGGCCTCGTAATACCCGGTCTGATTAGTGACCTCCAACTTGAAATCAACGAGCGGCGTAACGAGAAAATCGATCAGATCGAGCATATGCGCATCGCCCTCGTAGAAATGACTGCCGCCTGAAACTTCCGGCCGCACGCGCCAAGGCTTCTCCTCATATGGAAGCATCTCTTCTGCGGTCTGGCGCTGGGTACGAATGATCTGAACTCCACGCACCTTACCGATAGCTCCCGAATCGAGCAAACGCTTCAACTCTTTATAGCGCGGCATACCACGGCGATAATGAGCAACGAAGCAACGCGTGCCGCTTTTCTCGAACGCTGCTTGGATCTCTTCAGCTTCACCCCACGAAAGAGCGATCGGCTTCTCCAGATAGCAATGCTTTCCTGCTGCAGCTACTGCACATGCATATTCCTTATGAACGTTCGGCGTGGTCGCCACGTAAATGATGTCGATATCAGGGTCGTTCAGCAATTCGTCGAGCGAGTCGAAAGCTCGTCCATGCCCATGACGCGCGCACCACTCGACAGCCTTTTCTTTGGTGCGATTCCAAATTCCAACGAGCTCCGAATGATCCGCCAGATACATCGGCGCCCCGTTCTTGGTCTCGACCACATCGCCGCACCCGATGATCCCCCACCGAATGACCTTATCCTCGTTCATCGCATCCCCTTCGCCTCGATGCTCGATCGTTACCTTTCACTATAGCGGTTTCGGAATCACGAAATCATGCTTCTTACCTGAAACACGACAAACGAATTCGCCTGTACATTATTCAAAAGTGAAGCAATGCAGCGACGCATGAGGGGGTCTGCTTAGCAAACCCCCTCCGAACAGGGAAGCGGGTCTTTTTTGATCTGGACCCACCACGACTTCTCTCTACTATTTTAATTCAACTTCTGCGCGAGCAGCTCGTTGATGACCTTCGGATTACCCTGCCCCTTCATCTCTTTCATGCACTGACCGACGAAGAAACCGAGCAAACCGGTCTTGCCGCCCTTATACTGCTCGACCTTATCAGGGAACGCAGCCAGAACGCCATCCACAACTGCTTCGATCGCACCCGTATCGGAGACCTGCTCCATGCCACGTTCGGAGACGATAGCAGCCGGATTCTTGTCCTCTTCCAGAATCGCAGCGAACACTTCTTTGCCTTGCTTGGAAGAGATCTTGTCCTCAGCGATCAGCTTCACCAGATCGAGCGCGCGCGGAGGCGTGAGCGCCGTCTGATTCAAGTCGGTGATCTCGGGGTTCGCATTCAGATAAGCCGCCACATCGTTGATGATCATGTTCGCGAGCGGCTTCGCCACTTCACCCGCACCTTGCAAGCGCATGCATTCTTCGAAGAAGCGTGCAGTGGTGCGATGCTCGACCAAATGACGCGCATCATAGGCAGATAGGCCGTAATCCTCTTCGAAGCGCTTCGCCTTCTGATCGGGAAGTTCGGGTAAGCGCTGACGAACCTCATCGATGAAATCGTCCGAGAGCTGGAACGGAACCATATCGGGCTCCGGGAACAGACGATAGTCGTCCGCCGTCTCCTTGACGCGCATGACGATAGTGCGCTTCTTAGACGGGTCCCAATGGCGCGTCTCTTGATAGATGATGCCGCCTTCTTCCAGCACCTCTGCCTGACGACAGATCTCGTAAGCAAGGCCATCGTGAAGGTTCTTGAAGGAGTTCATGTTCTTGAGCTCGGTCTTCGTGCCGAGCTTGGTCTCACCCCTACGGCGCAAGCTCACGTTGCCATCGCAGCGAAGCGACCCTTCTTCCATCGAGCAGTCGGAAATACCGATAGCCAGATAGATCTGACGCAGCTTCTGCATGAACAGACGCGCTTCTTCAGGCGTGCGCAGGTCGGGCTGCGTGACGAGCTCGATGAGCGGCGTACCGCAGCGGTTGTAGTCGATGAGCGAATGCGTCGCACCAGCGATACGGCCTTCGCCACCGCCCACATGGACCATCTTGCCCGCGTCCTCTTCCATATGGATGCGCTCGATGCCGATATGAGCGACGTAGCTACCCTCTTCCTGAGCTTCTTTCAGATCGATGCGCTCTTTCGCAGCCGCACCGTCCACCTCCAAATCGAGATGACCGCGCATACAGAACGCGATGGGGCCCTGCGTGGTCTGGAAGTTCTTCGACATATCGGGATACATATAGTTCTTGCGGTAGAACATCGAGCGCTTCTCGATCTCGCAGTTGGTCGCAAGACCAGCGAGCACGATCGATTCGATGGCCGCACGATTCGGAACGGGCAACGCGCCTGGCAAGCCTAAGCAAACAGGACAGGTATGGGTATTGGGTTCTGCACCGAATTCGAGCTTGCAACCGCAGAACATCTTGGTTTCGAGCGTAGTCAATTCCGCATGGATCTCAAGACCGATGACAGCTTCCCAATCTTGGAGTACCTCTTCGAGCTTCTTCATGTTATTCACCGGCCTTCGCAAACGCAGGAGCGACCGAAGCAGCGCCATAACAACGCTCGAGCTCGGCAGCAACGCGGAACATATTCTCATCGCGGAACGCAGGGCTGATCAGTTGAGCACCGATCGGCAGACCGCTTTCCGATCCCAACCCCACCGGAACGCTCATACCGCCATTTCCAGCGATATTGATGGAGATGGTGAACATGTCGGAGAGATACATGCTGGTAGGATCGTTGATCTCCCCGAACTTGAATGCGGTGCGCGGACTGACCGGCGTGAGGATGCAATCGACCTTGTGATAGGCGTACGTATAATCTTGCGTGATGAGCGTACGGACCTGCTGCGCAGGGTAATAGTACTTGTCATAGACGCCCGACGAGAGCAGATAGCTGCCCAGCATGATGCGCCTGCGCGCCTCGACGCCGAAGCCGCCGGCACGCGAAAGTTCGTACTGTTCGTTCAGGTCCTTGCACCCTTCGACGCAGTAACCGTAACGAACCGAGTCGAAACGAGCCAGGTTCGAGAATGCCTCGCACGGACCGAGCACGTAGTATGCGCTCATGGCCGCTTGCGCATTCGGAAGTTCGACCTCAACCAGTTCAGCACCTGCCGCTTCGAGCTTCTTGGCGGCCTCTTCGATGCGATCTTTGACCTCCACATCCAAGCCTTCTGCCTCCATGAACGCAGGCACGATGCCGATGCGCATGCCAGAAACGCCTTCATCTAGATTCGCCGTGAAATCGGTAGCGATGGACTGGCTGGTGCAATCGTGGTGGTCGCTGCCCCCACGAACGAGCGCATTCATGACGAGCGCCGCATCTTCTACGCTGCGCGCGAATGGGCCCACCTGATCGAGCGAACTGCCGAACGCCACGACACCGTAGCGCGAAACGACACCATAGGTGGGCTTCACGCCGACCACACCGCAGAAGCTAGCGGGCTGGCGGATCGAACCGCCCGTATCGGAGCCGAGCGTTGCCGTGGCAAGACCTGCTGCGACTGCCGCAGCAGAGCCACCCGACGAACCTCCCGGTACGCGCTCGAGATCCCAAGGATTGCGCGTCGGACCGAAATAGGAAGTTTCCGTCGAAGAGCCGAACGCGAATTCGTCCATGTTCAGTTTGCCAAGCGGGATCGCACCTGCATCGAGCGTGCGTTCGACACAAGTCGCGGTATAGGGTGAGAGGTAATTCTCGAGCATGTGCGAGGAGCACGTAGTATGCGTTCCCTCCATGTTCATATTGTCTTTGAAAGCGACGGGCACGCCTGCCAGCGGGCCAAGTTCGTCGAATGAGTTCGCAGCGATGGCCGCATCGACCGCCTTTGCTGCCTCAAGCGCAGCTTCGGGCGTGAACTCGAGATAGGCATGTACCGATTCGTCAGCCTTGGCAGCCTGGTCGATGCTCGCCTGCGCGATCTCGACCGCGCTGAATGCGCCTTGCACGAGTCCGCGCTGGATCTCGCCGATGTTCATCGAAGTGAAGTTCATGCTACTCACCCCCGCCTAAGATAGCTGGAATGAGGAAGCTTCCGTCTTCCTGCTTCGGTGCGTTCTCGAGCGCCGTCTCTTGCGAGAAACTGGGACGCTCGCTATCCGCGCGCATCACGTTCACCAGGTCTCCGATGGGATGGAACGTAGGCTCGACCCCTTCAAGGTCATATTCTGTGATGGGTTTCAAACTGTCGATGATGTTGTTCAAGTCGACCGTCATCGCGGCGACTTCTTCATCGGTCATGCCGATGCGCGTGTACGTAGCGATGCCGCGCACATCTTTTTCGGTAACATGTTCTGCCATAGCGATCCTTCGCTGCTCCGTAAGGAATCGAAGCGTTCTCAAGGCCTTTCATTCACAAGTGATTATCATAACAAATCATGCTCACCAAGCCGTGAGCGTAAGAGTCATTCGCAGACAGAATCCACCTCGGCGGATACCATTCGTTCATGCGCCCGCACAAGAAGGTTGTCAAAATGGTTTCACCTGCGCTTCATGGTAAAAAGCTATCAATATTGCAGGGTCTTTCCATTAGAATAGAGAAGGAGCTGAGCGCCATGCTTTTCATTATCCATTCGCTCGGCCATCTGTAATTGAGGGGGAACTAGCCATGATGAGATTCACGAACATACTCGTACCCTACGATGGGTCCGTGCATGCAGACCGCGCACTCGACGTAGCAGGCGATTTTCTGCGCAGCAACCCCGAAGCGCATGTGCATGTGATCAGCGTCACCTATGTTGCCCTCGATGCAACCGATTTCAATCCCGATCCGCCCAGCGAAGACGAACAGTACAACTTGCTCGGTTACGAGATGTATGAAGACATGTTCGACCAGGAACAGAAAGCTGCCCACCGCGCGATGGTTCAGGCCGCTTCGGAGATCCTTTCCGATATCGATCCTTCCCGCATCACCTGCGATACCATCATTCGTCCATCTGCGGTCGAAGGCATCGAAGATTATGCGAAGCGCAAGAAGTGCGACCTTATCGTCATGGGCCGCCGCGGTCTTGGCGGCATTCGCCAGTTCGTCGGCAGTGTCACGAAGGCGGTCCTCCACAAGGTCGACCTGCCTGTCATGACCATCAAGTAGTACCGCGAACATACGCGCATTGAAAAAGGCTCGGAGATTCCGAGCCTTTTTTAGTTCGAACGACTAAGAACGTCCGGATCGCACCGGACTGTCTTTTTTACTGATACTCGATCGGCGTATCGCCAGAGAGCGGTGTCGTGCGCACGATCAGATCGGTCTCCGCCTCAGGCGATGTGGTCACTTTGTACGTGATGACGGTAGTGCCACCCATCGGCACCTCTGTCCATCCATACCAAAGATCATTGCCCTGATACGTCGTTTCATTCATGTCGTCATTGCCACCCGCCGTGATCGCAAACGCCGGGATCGGGTACTCATCAGCGCCGTAGAAGATGCCTTCGGTCTTCATGTCAGTGATCTTGCCACCTGTTGGTGCCAGCAGATAAACGAAGAAATGAAGATTACCATTGAAGCCCGCGCCATTCGTGATGTAGCTCGTGAGCGTTGCGAGTTCAGCAGCATCAAGACTGTCTTTGAAGGTCACCTTCATGTCGTACGTGACCGACCCATCGGCATTCTTGACGCCATCGCCCACATCGATATCGGAAGCAAGATAGTAGAACATCTTGCCGCCATAACAGGCTGACATATAGACGCCCGTCTCAGGAACTTTGGCATCACTCGATACCGTACCAGCAAGACCGAAGTCTTCGAGCATCGCCTCTTCATTATCGTTAGCCATGTAGATGGAGATGCGGCCTTCGTCGACCGAAGTCTTCAGAACGCCAGCGAGCTTCGCGATGTTCACCTTGCCGATATTGCCGAACACGCCCTTTGCAGCAGTATCAGCAACGAGTGCAAAGACCAGATCCTGATCAGATCCTTTTGGATACTTCTTATATACTCCATTGAGCAAGAAGTCCGAAGTATTGCTACCGTCAAGAACATCGCCACCAGGCGTGGTCACCTTCGTGCCAGTCAGCTCGAGCATGCGCTGCAATACCATCGTATCCATCGCGATGACGCCATCGACCTTGCCGTGACCATTGGTTTCCCAGATCTGCGACTCGATCTCGCCTACACGCTCGAAATCGATGATCTGCGTAACGTCGCGAGAGTCGATCGATGATTCCCAACGGAAGAGACGAATGTCCTCATCAGTTGCCGCCGGGACCGAATTCTCCAGACGCAGGTTCTGTTCATAGCCGATGAAATCGCCGAGGCTGATCTTGCCGTTGTCTACGGTCATGATACCGAACGAACCAGCAAAACCGACCGAAGAGCGCATCTCGGCACTCGAACAGGCGATGATCAGGTAATTGCGCGCACCATCAGCACCCAGCATAGCCGGAAGCGTATCCTTGAGCTCGGTCGCATATCCAGCGATAGGGCCGAGCATCGCCATCATATCTTTCACTTGCTGGATCGGCTCTTTCAGCTGACCGATAGCAGGCTCTGGCGCACCGTTGAGCTTTTCAGCATATTCCGTGATGGTAGGCGAAGATCCTGAAACCACATTCAGCAGATCGTCGATCACCTGCACGTTGATCGCGCCATCGCTTCCCATGAGCCCGGCGAGCCCATTCGAAGGAATGACATCCATCGCAGGAACGAGCACGTCATCAACGAGCACTTCGGCCGCGTCAGAAACGGTACGGACCGTCTGAATATCGCTACCCACCACAGGGATGAGGGTAGCTGCCGACCACAACGGACCAGAAGTGGTGTCGTGCAACTTCGTCGTCGTATCGGACATCTTGTTGGCTGTTTCTTTCGCGCCAGCCATATCGCCACCAACGACCTGCTTCTTCAATTCTTTAGCCTGGGTCATGAGCGTTTGCGCATCATCTTTCGCATCCATGGCGCTCATAGCGAATGCCGCACCCGACGCACCGAGCACTAGAACAACGACGATGACCACCGCGGCGATGATCTTCGGAGCATTGCCGTGACGCTTCTTCTTTCGACGCAGGCGAGCCACTTCTTCCTGTCGGTTCGCATAGGGGATGGGGCCTTCGCCAGGCCTGTTCGCATTCTTGTAAGGATCGAAGGAGGATTCCTGTTCAGCCTGGAAAAACGGACTTTGCTCTTCAGGACCTGCATGCCTTCCATGCCTGCCTTGTGAGCCGTTGTTCGCGAATCTCGCCACGCTCTTTCTCCTTGGTATCTCGTTGACATGATGCGCCGAAAAGACTCCACGCATTGGTAGAAATGATACCAAGTTAATGCCCGCTTGGAAAAAACCTGCATGAAATCACAAAACCGAACGGCTCTCATGCAGTTCCGATTGGCAGGGCTTTAAGAGAACGCGCCCTGAAAGAACATGCGGCTTCGAAGTCGAGGATCAAGCATCCTTGCTTGGCGCCGACGTTTCGAACCGCTTGATGCGATCGTCCTGAACGAGCGGAGCGACCGCGCGCGTGATAGCATCTGAAACCGTGCTCGCTTTCGAGCCATCTTCTATCTTCAGAACGATCGAACCGTACAAGCCATAATTCGTCACCTTATTGAATGAGACGACCGGCTTCTTGGTCACTTTCGCACAACTCTCTGCAGCTTTGAGCGCAGTCTTCTCGATGTCAGCTGCGAGGCTATCAAGATCGCTCAAGTCCTTCATGACCACGATGGGAACCGTGACCTGCTCGACCGGAGGCAGGTGCGTGACCGCATTGCTGGCCATGACCGAATTCGGAATGATGACCGTCTCATTGCTGAGGTTATGGATCGTGGTGTAGCTCCAGTTGATGTCTTGCACGACGCCCTGATTGCTTCCCACCTGTACGTTATCACCTGGCTTGATGACATGCGTGAGTGTAATCTGGATACCGCCGAACAGATTCGAGAGCGTATTTTGAAAGCCGAGCGAGATGGCGATACCGCCAACACCAAGAGCGGCGATGACCGCGGTCATGTTGACATCGAAGCAAACGTCAGCGATGAAGCACAATGCGATGCCCCACACGACGATACGCACGATGTTCACCACGATGGAGGTTTGAGAGAGCGAGACGCTCTCGAGCGCGAGCAAACGCTGAATGGCCTTGACCAAGATATGACAGATGATCGCAACGACGAAGACGACCGCTGCCGCTATGACGATGCGCCCGAGCAGGTTCGCATCCGTTATCTGCGTAACGAAATCTGCGAGATGTTTCATCAACGTTTCCATGGTTTCCCTGGTCGCCACCTTTTCGCCCATCTGCGCTCGTACGAAGACAAGACGAACGAGCCAGCATTGCGCTTTAAGAGTTCTTGTTTATAGTTTAACGGTAGTATGATTTTTCGATCACACCATGAACTGTAATTAAGTTGCTACGCAACACACGCGACGAACGAGGCATATGGATCTCAACAACATAGACTTCAAAGGCGCTTATGGCACCTCAGCGCAGATCCCTCCTTCGAAGCTCCCCGAAGTATCCTTCGTGGGTCGCTCGAACGTTGGAAAATCCTCGCTCATCAACAAGCTCCTGAATCGCAAACAGCTCGCGCGCGTCTCTTCCATGCCAGGAAAGACGAGTACGATCAACTTCTTCGGCAATGACTCGATCGACCTGGTCGACCTTCCTGGCTATGGGTACGCGAAGGTCGCGAAATCAGAGCTCGGCCGCTGGTCAGAGATGATCAACGGTTATTTCGATCAGTATCGTTTCTATGCGCTGGTCGTATCGCTCATCGACATTCGTCATCCCGCTACTAAGCTCGACGAGCAGATGATCGAATTCCTGAAAGCATGCGAACTCCCCTTCGCGATCGCGCTCACTAAAGCCGACAAGCTGAGCAACAACCAAATAACCAAACAGGTAGCCGCATTGCGCAAGCAGCTCGATGTAGGCACCGATGTGCCCATCATCATCACGTCTGCTGAAAAAGGTACGGGAATGGACGAACTCCGCAAGACCATCCTGGCAGCTTGTCGATAGACCCTAGAAAAGAGAGCCGATCGAATGACCCATGTGAACCTCTATAGCGATGGAGCCGCCCGCGGCAACCCTGGTCCCGGCGGATATGGCGCCGTGCTCACGTTCATCGATTCAGGCGGCACACTGCACACCAAAGAGCTCTCTCAAGGCTACGAATGCACGACGAACAATCGCATGGAATTGCTCGGTGTCATCCAAGGTCTTGAAGCGCTCAAGCATGGATGTCAGGTCGATGTCTATTCCGACTCGAAATATGTGGTCGATGCCTTCAACCAACACTGGGTGGAAGGCTGGCTCAAGCGTGGCTGGAAGAACTCCAAGAAAGAGCCCGTGAAGAACAAGGATCTGTGGCTACGCTTGCTCGACGCGATGAAGCCGCACGAAGTCACATTCCATTGGGTGAAAGGCCATGCCGGACATCCGGAAAACGAACGCTGCGACGAACTTGCCACGACTGCCGCAGACGGCGAAGGTCGCATCGTCGACGAAGGCTTCGAGGGCTAACAACACTAACGCAAAGATCGCCCAGGCGGGTGAAGCGACAGACTGATTCTATGACACTGATTTATTTCACGCGGCGCACGAGATAGACGCCGTCAAGTTCCGCCATCTGCTCGAGCACTTCGTCGGCAAGATTCTCGGCAACGTTGATGAGCGCATAACCATGTTCATCGCGCTCTTGATTCGCCATGTCGAACGTCGCACCCGCGCCCTCGAGCGCAGCGATGACCTTGCTCAGTGCAAGCTCTGCTGAGTTGTAGAGCACTGCGATACGATGCTTATCAGCAGGACAAACACCGAGCGAGAGCGCCGGATAGTTGACCGAGTTGACGATGTTGCCATTATCGATGTAGTCCATGATCTCGACGACCGCCATCTTCGCGCAGTTATCTTCGGCCTCTTCGGTCGAAGCGCCCAGATGCGGTAGCACGATCGCATGCTCCATCTTCATAACCTCGGGCGTTGCGAAGTCGGTCACGTACACGCCGACCTTACCGGATGCCAGCGCTGCCGTCATAGCAGCAGCATTCACGAGCGTGTCGCGCGAGAAATTCAGGAACACCACGCCATCTTTCATGAGCGCGCAAGCAGCGTCATCGATCATGCCGATAGTGCCATTCACAGCAGGAACATGGATGGTGATGTAATCGCATTCACGATAGATATCCTCGACATCGGTCACATGCTGGACCGCAGGCAGGAGCTTCCAAGCTGCGTTCACGGAAACGAACGGGTCGTAACCGAGCACCTCCATGCCCAAACCGAGCGCTGCATTCGCGACTTCGGCACCGATCGCACCAAGGCCGATCACACCGAGCTTCTTACCCTTGATCTCGTGACCCGCGAACGCCTTCTTCGCGCTCTCTGCCGCTTTGGCGATGTTCGGGTCATCCGCATTCTCCTTGCACCATTCGATGCCTGCCACGATGCCGCGGCTGCCCAGAAACATGCCGCACAGCACGAGCTCCTTCACCGCATTCGCGTTCGCACCTGGCGTGTTGAAGACGACGATACCCTCTTCCGCACAGCGCTCGAGCGGAATATTGTTCACACCTGCACCTGCGCGCGCGATCGCGAGCAGGTTCTCGGAGAACTCCATGTCATGCATGGCGGCACTACGGACCAGGATGCCTTCTGCCTCTTCGATCGCGTCGGTAAGAACATAGTCTTCGCTCAGAAGATCGGTCCCACAAGAAGAGATATTGTTCAAGCAATGGATATGGTTCACGGTGTGTCCTTTCATGGTCTTGTTAGAAACGCGAACAACGATACCGCGCTCGATTATCGAGCGAACGGGTCATCATTCATCGAAGTTGGTCGAGCCAACGACGTTCTGCGGCTCGGGTCCTGAAGCATCCTTGCCCATTTCGAAGGCGAGGCCTTTCTTCTTCATCGCACGGTATTCAGCCGTAGCGGTGAAGATGACGTCCGAAGATGAGTTGATCGCAGTCTCCATCGAATCTTGCACGACTCCGATGATGAACCCGATCGCGACCATTTGCATCGCGACATCGTTTCCGATACCGAACAGTGAACAAGCGAGCGGGATGAGCAGCAGCGAGCCGCCAGCAACGCCCGACGCGCCACAGGCAGCGACCGCCGACAACACGCTCAAGAGAAACGCCATGACAGGATCGACCGACATGCCCAACGATGCCGCCGCGCACATGGTCATGATCGTGATGGTGACCGCTGCACCCGCCATGTTGATGGTCGCACCGAGCGGAATGGAGACGGAATAATTATCCTTCTCGAGACCCAGACGACGACACAGTTCCATGTTGACCGGGATGTTCGCTGCTGAACTGCGCGTGAAGAACGCGGTGATACCTGAATCCTTCAAGCAGCGAAGCACCAGACGATAAGGATTCTTGCGCGTTGCGATGAACACGATGAGCGGATTGGTGACGAGTGCGATGAACAGCATGCAGCCCACCAACACCAAGATGAGATGACCATATGTGATGAAGATATCCGCGCCATTCTCGGAAACGGCCACGTAGACCAAGCCAAGGATGCCGATCGGCGCGAAGCTGATGATCCAACCGACCACTTTGGAGATGGCATCGGAAACCGCAGTGAACACTTCCTTGGTATGCTGGCTCGCTGCGCGCAATGCGATACCGAGCACGATGCCCCATGCGAGGATACCCAGATAGTTCGCGTTCATCAAAGCGCCGACTGGATTCGACACCACGTTCATGATGAGCGTGGTGATGACCTCGCCCAGTCCTTCGGGCGAAGCTTGATCGATCGCTGGATCGACCGCAGGGACCACGGTCGGGAAGAGGTAGCTGGCACAGACCGCGATGAGTGCCGCCACCAGCGTACTGACGATATAGAGGATCACGACCGTTCCCATCGATCCCGCGCTCCGCGCATTCGCGAGCGCACTGATGACGAGGAAGAAGACGAGGATGGGCGCGACCGCCTTCAAAGCTCCGACGAATATATCGCCCAAGAGCGCGATGACCTCGTTACCTGCTGGCACCGTGAAGCCGAGGATGGCGCCGATCACCAGACCGACCAAGATCCGCTTCACCAAACTGATGCTGTTCCACTTGTTCCAAACGTTCATGATCTCTAGCCTTTCATAAATATGAACAGGGAAAGTGTAGCGCAACGAAGCGAGAAAGCATCGCTGTTTGCGACTTGAAGGCGTGAGCGTAACCATTCAGGTCGAAGCTGACCTGAAGCAGTACGAAAGCTCGGCTGCCCTACGACAGAAAAGCAGCCTCGCTGAACGGATGGCCCCATGACGCCATCCATGAAGGAAGAGATCGCAGCAAAATTGCGGCAGACAGCCAGAGAAGAAAACAGGCCAGCATGAAGAACATGCTGGCCTGGCCTGATCAACTGGTGCGGGCGAAAGGACTTGAACCTTCACGAGCCGGAGCCCACTAGCACCTGAAGCTAGCGCGTCTGCCAATTCCGCCACGCCCGCGTAAGTTGTGCTGTTCAGCATACCCCACAAACAACCCCTTCGCAACACCCCACTCTTGAAAATGACCTCCGAACGGCCCTCATCGTCCCTGGCACGGCCTGCAATATGACGATTGCATAGATTTGATCGGGTTTATGCGCCATTTATGGCAATATAGCGATAGTTCTATGCAGAAATGCACGTACTTTCGTTAGGAGAACATCCATGGGACTTTTCTCGAAATTTGAACGCCGCGTTGAAGACGGCTTCGAGGGCATGAACGACAAGCTCTTCGATGCGCCTATCTCTCCCGTTCAGATTACCAAGAAAGCAGAAAAGCAGATGCGTCGCGAGAAGATGGTCGGCGCTGGCAAGGAATACGCTCCTACGCTCTATACCGTGCTCGTCAATCCAGACGACGATCGCCGCCTTTTCGGTATGTACCCTACCCTGGCAGGCGAGACCGAGACCTACCTGCGTGCGAAAGCGAACGAAGAAGGTCTGGTCATGGACGGCGCACCGCTCGTCCGCTTCATGGTCGACGACGACCTCAGGCATGGAAAGTTCGATGTCATCGCAGAGCTCGTTTCTGCTCCTATCGTCGCTCAACTACGAAATGAAGAGCTCGAGCGCTATGGTCTTGCACAGCAACCCGCTTATGGCGCACCCGTGGGGTCGCGCCATCAACAAGCAGCCTATCGTCAAGCAGGATACGACCAATCAAGTCACGACAACTACCGAAACGACGGCATGGATCATTACACTGCGGAACCGGTGCCAGCTGCAGGCGCGCACCATGCGCACCAGGCTGCCTCGGTCGCTGAGCCCATCCCGATCCCGAATACGGTCATGTTCGACCAACAGCCATCAGGCGACGGAGAGGCGGTCGCACGGCTCATCAACGTCACCACCGACCGGTCGTTCTCGCTCGCTAACTCGCGCGTGCTGATCGGTCGCGCTACTAACTGCGACATCGTGCTCGACGACCTGAATGCGAGCCGTACTCACGCCGAGATCTTCCGCGAATCGCCCAGCGTTTGGGGGCTCGCCGATCTCGGTTCCACTAATGGAACGCTCGTGAACGGCAAGCACATCGCATCGGTGCTCTTGAACGATGGCGATCGCATCACCATTGGAACGACCACGTTCGTGTTCACTTTCCAATAGGCCATGCATGCTGCTGAAGTAGACGCGCTCATCGCGCAGCGCATCTTGCGCCCCTGTTCCTCGTAAGTTAGGTACCCACGTGATAGACATTGTCCTTTTGATCGGCCGACTTCTGTTCGTTGTACTGCTCTATCTATTTCTGTTCGCCATCATGAAAACGGGCATCGGCTTGGTGAAAGGACAGCGAAAGAAAGAGAAATCCTGGTCGGTCGCCGTCGAAAAAGGGCCTAAAGAGCTCCGTGGCGCTTCGATCGATGTGCTCGGGCCGATCGTGGTAGGCAGAAGCCCTGGCGCGGATATCGTCATCGGTGCTGAATACGTCTCTTCTCGTCACGCACGATTCGTCCTTATGGGACAGAATCTCTTCATCGAAGATATGGGCTCGCTCAATGGCACGGCCGTGAATGGCATGCATATCTCAGAACCCACTGCACTGAAGAACGGCGACCGTGTGATGGTCGGCGATGTCACCATAAGGGTAAGGTACGCTTAAATGACCGAAAACAGCAACAAAAACGAATCAGCAGGTCAAGACCCATCTTTCGGAAGTCGTACGGATGTCGGTTATGTTCGAGACCATAACGAAGACAGCCTGATACTCATTCCGCCGCTCTTCGCGGTGGCGGACGGCATGGGCGGTCATGAAGCAGGCGAGATCGCGTCCGAGATCACCGTGAACACGCTCGCCGAACTCGCCCCCGACCATCTGGACGCTGAAGGGCTCACCGCTGCGGTCGAAGCAGCGAATTACAACGTTTTGAAGGCACCACGCCAGGGGATCGGTCGCGATGGCATGGGAACCACGCTCACCGCTGCCATGCTCGAAGGAGAGCGCCTTCTCATCGCACAGGTCGGCGACTCGCGCGCCTATTTGCTCCATCGCGGGCATTTGCAGCAGATCACGCGCGATCATTCGCTCATGGCGGACCTCATCGAATCAGGTCAGATCACCCCCGAGGAAGCGCGCTATCACCCGAATCGCTCGGTCATCACGCGCGCGATCGGTTCCGACATCCACATGCGCCCCGACATCTACGAACTCAACGTGAGCGCAGGGGATCGCGTGCTACTGTGCTCTGACGGACTCAGCTCCATGGTCTCAGATCATGCGATCGAGGCGATCATGCGCCGCCAAAGCGATCCACAGCGATGCGCGGACGAACTCGTGCAAGCTGCGCTCGAGAATGGTGGTGCCGACAATGTCACGGTCATCGTAGCTGATGTGGCGGGGTTTACCGAAGCCCGCGAGAGCAAGAAAGCACGTAAGAGCCGCGTATTCTACATCGGTCTCGCCATCGCGCTCGTCGCCATCATCTTCGCTGCAGCATTCGGCGGCTATTCTTACATCAACAATTCTGCCTATCTCATCGAAGAGGATGGTAAAGTGAGCGTCTATCGTGGCGTGCCCGACGAATTCATGGGGATGAAACTCTCCACCCTCGACCACACTACCTCGGTCGAGGTCGACAAATTGCAGCCTGGCGTTGCTAACCGCATCAAAGAAGGCATGAGCGTCACGAGCATGGACGAAGCGAACAGTCTCATCGAAGGCTACGAATTGGAGATCGCACGAGCCGAAGTCGAATCAGCGCGCTCTTCTCTCCCGAGCGCAGATGCCTCGAACTCTCAAAGCACTGAAGGAACGAACGCAGGGAACAGCACGAGCGGCAATGGAGGTGAGCGCTAGGCCATGACGCGCCGCAATATAGAACTCGCGCTCCTCTGCATCGCAGCCCCGCTCGCGGTCCTGCTCTTCGCGATGATCGCCTTGAATCAGGGCGAACAGCTCGGCTGGGCGAGTCTTGGCGTGCCAGTTGGCATCTTCGCATGCTTCGTCGTCGCGCATCTCGCCATCCGCAAGTTCGCACCCGGCGCCGACCCTGCCATCCTGCCCATAAGCTTCGCGCTTTCGAGCATCGGTATCGCCTTCGTCACGCGACTTGCTCCTGACCTGGCGATACGCCAGGTCGGCTGGCTCTTCTTAGGCATCGTGTTCATGGTGTTGGTCATCATATTCATGCGCAACATGGATAAGACCGCCAACTACAAGTACACGCTCATGATCATCGGCCTCATCTTGCTGCTCTCGCCGCTCTTGCCAGGCATCGGCAACGAGATCTACGGCAGTCGCATCTGGCTTTCGATCGGCGGCTTCTCATTCCAGCCGGGCGAGATCGCGAAGATATTCATCGTGCTCTTCTTGGCCGCCTATCTTGCGCAGAACCGCGAGATGCTCTCGGTGTTCACCCACAAGGTCGGCCCTTTCAAATTCCCCGATCTTCCCACCATCTTGCCGCTGCTCATCATGTGGCTCATCTCCATGGCTATCGTCGTCTTCGAGAAAGACCTTGGCTCGGCGCTCATCGTCTACTTCGTATTCTTAGCCATGCTCTATGTAGCCACAGGCAAGAAGTTCTACCTCATCGTCGGCCTTGCCACCATCGCCATCGGCGCGGTCATCCTCTATATGTTCTTCGGACATGTGCAGGTTCGTGTCGCCACCTGGCTCGACCCCTTCGCAGACCCCACCGACACCGGCTACCAGCTCGTCCAATCCATCTTCTCCATGGCTGATGGCGGCCTGTTCGGCGTCGGCATCGGAAGCGGCCTTGCCGACAACATCCCCATCGTCGAATCCGACTTCATCTTCGCTGCCATCGCTGAAGAGACCGGCCTTCTGGGCGCTGCAGGACTGCTGCTGCTCTATCTTTGCTTCGCGATCCGCGGTCTCGTAACGGCAGCGCGCGCGAAGTCGGACGTGAGCTCCTTCATCGCGGTCGGCCTCACGGCCACCATCGTCTTGCAGGCGTTCATCATCGTCGGCGGCGTGACGCGCCTCATCCCGCTCACAGGTCTCACGCTCCCCTTCGTCAGCCAAGGCGGCTCTTCCCTGCTCGCGAGCTTCATCGCAGTGGGCTTCTTGCTCAAATGCGGCGACCAATCGACGGGTCTCGAATCGGAAGTTTCTGCTGGTACGGGCAACATTCCCGCAGAAGGCGTGCTCGGGCGCGTATCGCTCGGCAAGCGCATCACCAACACCATGATCGCATTCTCGATCATGTTCGCGCTGTTGGTGGCGAACCTTACCATGATCATGGTCGTGCAAGCTGACGAATACAAGAACATGCCCATCAACAACCATACATTGGTCAAGGAATCGAAGACCGAACGCGGCACTATCTCCACTTACGATAACGTGGTGCTCGCTCAAAGCATCGAGCAACCCGATGGCACCTACGAACGCGTCTACCCTGCCGGCACGCTCGCTGCCCACGTGGTCGGCTATGCGTCCGACAAGTACGGCACCTCAGGCATCGAATCGAGCTACAACGATACGCTGAAGGGTCAGCGCAACTACGCGTCTTGGACCGATGTACTCAATTCCACCACGGGCAACAGTGCCGCAGGAAACGATGTGCGCCTCACTATCAATTCGAACATCCAGAAAGCTGCTCAGGATGCGCTCGAGGGCTTCTCGGGCGCCTGCGTCGTGATGGATCCGAAGACAGGCGCGGTGCTCGCGCTCGCCTCATCGCCCACCTACAACGCGGCCGATATCGAAACGCTGTTGCAGAACAGTGCGAACTCCTCGGATTCGTCAGCACTCTACAATCGCGCCACACAAGCGCTCTATCCTCCTGGATCGACCTTCAAGATCGTCACGCTCACCGGCGCGCTCGAAAACAACGTCGCCACGGAATCGAGCGTTTTCTCAGCTCCAGGCGCGATGGAGATCGGCAACGGAGACATCACGAACTTCAATGGAAAGAGTTATGGCGAGATCACGCTCGCACGCGCGACCGAGGTCTCCGCGAACACCGTCTATGCTCAACTCGGCGTGCAAATGGGCTCTGATATGCTCGTCGAGACTGCGAACGATTTCGGCTTCGATCAGCAGATCAAGTTCGACCTTCCGCTCGTTGAATCCCTCATGCCGAACCCTGATGAGATGACCGAATGGGAGACCGCATGGGCTGCTGCGGGCGAGCCGGTCGGCGAGCACGAAAGCCCCGCTGGCCCGCAAACTTCCGTGCTCGAAATGGCGCTGGTCGGGTGCGCGATCGCCAACAACGGCGTGATCCAAAAACCCTATCTGGTCGACAGCATCTACAACGCTGAAGGCAAATGCAGCTTCACCGCACAGCCTTCCTCGCTCATGACCGCGACCAATTCAGCCATCGCGAACCGTGTCAAGACCGTTCTCGAAGGCGTCGTTTCGTCTGGTACGGGCGCTGCCGCTGCGGTCCCCGGCGTCAAGATCGCAGGCAAGACGGGCACCGCGGAAACAGGCAAGGCTATCGACGACAGCTGGTTCGTCGGCATCGGGCCTTCGGAAGACTCGAGCGTCGTAGTGGCGATCGTGCTCGAAGAGGGTGCCGATCATCCTGGTGGCGCAGCCTCGCGCGCACAAGGAGTGCTCAAGACCGCCCTGCAGGTTCAGGGGGTCATTAAATGACCATATCCGTGAGATAAGATGGTATGCTATGGGGATACAAGATTCTTGCTATAGCATGGGTTCCTAAAGGAGATTAAACGTGGCTGGAAGCATGATTGGCAAAACTCTCAACGACCGCTATCAGCTTACTGAGCGTGTCGGCATCGGCGGTATGGCCGAAGTGTATCGCGCGCAGGACACCGTCCTCGATCGCATCGTGGCCGTGAAGGTCATGTTGCCCCAGTACGCAGCGGACCAGACCTTCCAACAACGATTCCGTCAAGAGGCAGCATCCGCAGCTAAGCTGCAAAGCCCTTATATCGTGAGCATCTACGACTGGGGTCTGGATGCCGACGACGAAACGTACTACATCGTCATGGAATTCCTCAAGGGCACCGATCTGAAGACCGCCATCAAAGAGCGTGGCGCGATCAATCAGCGCAAAGCTGCCGAGATCGGATCGCAGGTCGCCCAGGCGCTCCAAGTCGCGCACGACGGCGGTATCATCCACCGCGATATCAAACCACAGAACATCATGATCCAGCCCGATGGCAACATCAAGGTCATGGATTTCGGCATCGCACGCGCAGGAGATGCGGGGCTCAGCCAAACGGCTACTGTGCTGGGCACTGCTCACTACATCTCCCCTGAACAAGCGCAAGGCAAAGACCTCACCGGTCTTTCCGATGTGTACTCGCTCGGTATCGTGCTCTATGAAGCCACCACCGGCCGCCTTCCCTTCGAAGGGACCGACTCGGTCAGCGTCGCGGTCAAGCAGGTCAATGAAATGCCTCCGCTGCCACGCAGCATCAATCCCGATATCGATCCTGTGCTCGAAGCCATCATCATGAAAGCGATCGCGAAAGACCCTGCTCAGCGCTTCGCGAGCGCCCAGGATATGCGCCAGGCGCTGAACGACTATCTTGCAGGCCGCGCTGTTCCCGGTCTAGGCGCTCATAGCGACAAGACTCAGGTGTTGGGTGCAGGCATCCCTCCTATGGATGGAACCGCTGTCATGCCCAAGGCTGCTGGCGCTGCTGCAGGCCTCGGCCAGACAACGGCATACCGTAACAACGCCACTCCCCCTAAACAACCTCCGCAAAGCGCGCGCAAGAAGGTCATCATCGGCATCGTCGCCGCAGTGGTGCTCGCCATCATCGTCGGCGTCGTCGCGTTCGCGATCGGCGGCAATGAAGAGAAGCAGATCGTTCCCGACGTGACGAACATGTCGCTCGGTGAAGCGAAGACCACGCTCGAAGATGCTGGCTTCAAGATCGGCTCTGAAACCGAAGTATTCAGTTCAACGGTCGATTCTGGCTTGGTCGTGAGCACGAATCCTCCGGGCGGCCAGGAAGCGGTGAAGGGCAGTCGCATCGATCTGAACGTTTCCAAAGGCACCGAGCAGGTATCGGTTCCCGACCTGAAAGGCCAGACAGAAGAAGAGGCCATGAGAACGCTCTCTTCATACGGCTTGAACGGGCAGAAGGGCGATGCGGTCTATTCGGATAACGTGAAGGAAGATTGCGTCGCTGAACAGGAACAACCCGCGGGCTCTTCCCTCAATAAGGGCGACACGGTCGTCTTCCATCTCTCTAAGGGCGCCGAGAACGTTTCCGTCCCGAACGTGGTCGGAGCGAGCGCCTCGAACGCAGAGAACTCTCTCATCAATGCAGGCTTCAAAGTGAACAGCAGCTACCGTTATAGTAGCGACGTCGCCGAAGGTCGTGTCATCTCGCAAGATCCTTCCGGCACCGCTGCGAAAGGCTCGACCGTCACGATCTACGTCTCCAATGGCCCTGAAGAAGGCGACGTGCCCAATGTGGTCGAAGAGAGCGAAGCAGACGCTACCACCGCATTGAAGAACGCAGGGTTCAAAGTGTCAGTCAAGAAGATGGCCAGCAGCACAGTAGACGAAGGAAAGGTCATCTCGCAGGACACCCTCGGAAAGGCCAACAAGGGCACGACGGTCTCCATCACCGTGTCAACAGGGCCTGCGAACTAACCATACGGGGCAGCCATCACGCGCAGCCACCCTGAACGCACGATGCTTCGTGATAGAATAACGAAGCCGTATTCAATGTCCCCGTAGCTCAGTGGATAGAGCGTCGGTTTCCTAAACCGTGCGTCGGAGGTTCGAGTCCTCTCGGGGACGCCATATGCATCATGAACACGGCATCACGCATGCCGTGTTCTTTTTTTGTCACGATGATCGATCAGGAGGAATCTCAATGGCAGGTACGCCAACGAATCAGGCCAGCAAAAACACGAACATATGGAGCACTCGCCAGCTCGTCACCATGGCGCTCATGACCGCCATCGGCGTTCTGCTCTCCTTCATCGAGTTCCCGCTCCTCCCTGGTGTCACCTGGCTGAAATTCGACGCGTCGAACATGCCCGCCATGGTGGCTGGCTTCGCCTATGGCCCCGGCGGCGGCGTTGCGGTCGGCATCCTCACCGCCATCCTGCATGGCCTGCTCATGGCCGACTTCAGCGGTGCGGTCATGAACATCATCGTCGTGATCTTCTACATCCTGCCTGCTGCGCTCATCTATAAGTACAAGCACACCTTCGCGGGCGCCATCGTCGCGCTCGTCGTCGGTACGCTGCTCGCAGCGGTCGGCGCTGTTCTCGGCAACCTCATCATCACCCCTGCTTGGCTGGGCGTTCCGCTCGATGCGGTCATCGCCATGATCTGGCCGATCCTCGCCCCCTTCAATCTGCTGAAGGGCGCTATCAACTCGGCCCTCACCTTGATCATCTATAAGTCGATCTCGAATCTCATCACGCCGAAGAAGGATCAGAAGAAGGGTCGCGCGTAGATGATCTCCTTCGAAGACGTTTCGTTCACGTACACGAGCGAAGACTATGTGCTCGAGGACATCTCGGTCGAGATCCCTCAGGGTCAGTTCGTCTGCGTGCTCGGCGCAAATGGGTCGGGCAAATCCACGTTTTCGAAGCTCATCAATGCGCTCTTGCTTCCCGACAAGGGCAAGGTCGTCGTCGATGGTCTCATCACGTCCGACGCCGAGAATACCTTCTCGATCCGTTCGAGGGCTGGATCGGTCTTCCAAAACCCTGACGACCAGATCGTCGCGAGCCTGGTGGAGAACGATGTGGCATTCGGCCCTGAAAACCTCGGCATCCCCAATCCCGAACTACGCCAGCGCGTTGAAGCAGCGCTCGCTCAAGTGGGCCTGACCGGTTTCGAGAAACGCGAGACCACCGCGCTTTCAGGCGGCCAAAAACAACGCGTCGCTATCGCTGGCGTCCTTGCGATGGAGCCCCAGATCCTCATCTTCGACGAGGCATCCGCCATGCTCGATCCGCGCGGCCGACGTGGTCTCATGCGCGTCTGCAAAGAACTGCACGAGCAGGGCATGACCGTGGTCATGATCACGCACTACATGGAGGAAGCCGCGGAAGCGGATCGCATTCTCGTGCTTCGCGAAGGACGGATCGTGCTCGACGGCACCCCCGAAGAGGTGCTCACCCAAGACGAAGTCCTGCGCGAGCTCAACCTCGACATCCCGTTCGCTACGCAGCTTTCCCGGCTGCTCCAAGATAAAGGCATCGACATCCCCACCTTCGTGGACCGAGAAGCATTGAAGGAGGCGTTATGGCTCTTGTATTCGAACACGTCAGCTACACCTACGCGCCTCTGACCAAGCGCCAGGTGAAAGAGGGCCAATCCCCGCTTTGGGCACTGAACGACATCTCGTTCTCGATCGAAGATGGTGAATTCCTCGCGATCGCAGGCCACACGGGTTCGGGCAAATCGACGCTCGTGCTGCATTTAAATGGCGTCCTCGAACCGACCAAGGGGCGCGTGCTTTGGAACGGCCAAGACCTTTCCGATAAGAAGGTAGCGAACCTTGCGCGTGGCGATATCGGCATCGTGTTCCAATATCCCGAGCATCAGCTCTTCGCGGCAACGGTCTACGAGGATGTTGCATTCGGTCCGCGCAACTTAGGGCTATCGGCCGAAGAGGTCGAAGCGCGCGTAAAAGCCGCGCTCGAGCTCGTCGAACTCGATTACGAGGATTTCAAGGATCGGTCCCCTTTCGAACTCTCAGGAGGCCAGCAGCGTCGTGTTGCGTTCGCAGGCGTGCTCGCCATGAAACCGACTACGCTCGTGCTCGATGAACCCGTCGCTGGCCTCGATCCAGCCTCACGAAACGATTTCCTCGCATTCATCGATCGCCTTCACAAGAAGCACGGCATCACACTGGTGATGGTCTCTCATAACATGAACGACATCGCTCGTCTTGCCGATCGCGTGCTCGTGCTCGACCGGGGCGAGATCGCACTTGCAGGAACTCCCGAAGAGGTGTTCTCTCATGCGATAGAGCTGCGCGAGATCGGCCTCGGTGTGCCGCATGCCCAACGAATGGCTAACGAACTGCGCGAACTCGGCGTTCCACTCGAAGAAGGCCTCTACTCCCCCGAATCGCTCGCCGATCGTCTTGCGATGCTGCTGGAGAACAGGTAGCACCATGAACTTACAGACCATCTTCGGACGATACATCTCGCGCGATTCCATCGTGCACCGCATGGACCCGCGCGCGAAGTTGCTGCTCTCCATCCTGTTCATGGTGGTCGTGTTCGCGGCGCAAAGCTACGTAGCTCTGGCGGTAGCGGCGCTGTTCACGTTCGGCATGTTCTTCTTCGCGAAGATCTCGATCAAGCAGGCATTCGTGAGCATCGCACCCCTTGCGATCCTTGTCGTGTTCACAGGTCTTCTGAACATCTTCTTCGTGCAAGGCGGTCAGGTCTATTTTCAGTTCGGCATCATCTGCATCAGCGAACAGGGCCTTCACCAGTGTCTCTTCATCGTCATTCGCTTGACGTTGCTGTTGTTAGGCATGAGCCTGCTCACGCTCTCTACCACCACGCTCAACATCACCGATGCGTTCGAGAAACTGCTTGGCCCCCTGAAACGCATCGGAGTTCCCGCGCACGAGCTCGCCACCATGATGGGCATCGCGCTGCGATTCCTCCCCCAATTCGCCACCGAGCTGCAAACCATCTATCGCGCGCAAATCTCGCGCGGCGCGAACTTCAAGACGAATGCACGCGGCACGTTTAGCATGATGGTATCGCTCATCGTACCTCTGTTCACCAGTGCGTTCCGTCACGCCGAAACGCTCTCTTTGGGCATGGATGCGCGCTGCTACCATGGCGGCAAGGACCGCACGTGCTTGCGCGAGTTGCATTATACGAAACGCGATCTTGGCGGCCTGCTCTACCTGCTCTGCGCGCTCGCATGCGTTATCCTAGTGAATATCGTTATGATCCAGCTCGGCTGGTCATAAGATCGAACGTCAACCAAGACCAGCAGCCCGAACGCCCTTTCCATGCTGTTGGCAGATCCGATCAAGGAGCACCCCATGGATGAAGTGATCGACTACCTTACCAATATCCCCTGCTGGTTCCTCGCAACCTGCGAAGGCGATCAGCCGCGCGTGCGTCCCTTCAGCTTCGCCGCTGAAGACAACGGCAAGCTCTGGTTCTGCACAGCAACGAACAAGGATGTCTACGAACAGTTGCAGGCCAACCCCAAGTTCGAGGGCTCCGGTTGGCACCCAGGTCAGCCCTGGATCGTTGTGACTGGCGAAGCGGATTTCGATAACGTGCCCGGCGAAGCGACACGCGTTGCAGGCTACGAGCATATGACCGGCCTTGGCGAGTCCTACGATGGCCCCAACGACCCACGTCTTACCTTCTTCTCGGTGCGCAACGGCATCGCGAAGATCGCCGATATCGACGGCAGCGAACGCACGATCGAACTGTAGCTCCCTCAACACGAAACGAACTTGACCACGATCAAGAGGGGTCGCTCGACGATCCTTCTTACCAAGACCTCCTTGCGCGAACCGCCCGAGGAGGTCTTTCTATATCATTCTTTTTTCTTTCGCCTGTCCCATCGAAGAACCATCGATCGCATTCTCTTGCAGTAAACTTGTTTCGCCGAGGTGTGCTGCACTGTACAAAGGCATATAAACGCAGTTCAAACATGTATAATGCGAGGGGAAAAGAAAAGCCCTCCGAAGAGGGCTTAATGAGTCGAAACTGCCACCTACGTGGCGTCCCCGAAAGGACATTTAAGACTAAGTCTTTATTTTGACTCGCAGTGACATCTTGACTGGTATCAAGACAAGAGTCACTTTAGCACACGCTCTGGAGAAGGGGAAGAGATGAATTTACGGAATGTTGCAGAATACAACATCGGGCTAGATATCGGCACCGGATCTGTCGGTTGGGCCGTAACCGATTCTGAGGGCGAACTTTGTTATTTTAAGGGTAAGCCCACCTGGGGAAGCAGACTATTTCCTAGCGCCATGCCTGCATCAGAGGCTCGCATCCATCGCGGTCAGAGAAGGCGTTATACGCGCCGGAAATGGCGTCTTAATCTTCTTCAAGAGATTTTTGCGAAAGAGATCGGATCCGTAGATCCTGAGTTCTTCATCCGCTTGAATCAGTCTCATCTGCTTCCGGAAGATCGCAATTCTAGCCATTCGGACTACACATGGACGCTTTTCAACGACCCTCAATTCGATGAGAAAGCCTATTTCGAGAAATTCCCGACCATCTATCATCTGCGAAAATGGCTCATGGAAACCGATGAAAAAGCGGACATTCGCTTGATCTATCTCGCACTGCACAACATCGTCAAGCATCGCGGCAATTTCCTTCAGCAAGACAATATGGACCTCAACTCCGAGAACGTGAACGTTGATCGCTTCGTTGATGAATTCTGCTACCAGCTACAAGACTACTGCGATTCTCTTGAAATATCTTGCGATGCCGCGAACAACTCAGACAAGATCGCCGAGATTTTGCGCGACACTCACGCTTCACGCTCCCAGCTTCAAGATCAAATCCAAAAGAATCTCGGAATTCAAACGTGCGACCTGCTCGATAAGAGCGCCGCGAAGAAAATGTCCAAGGCTCTTGCGGCTTCGCTCGTAGGACTCTCGACCGAACTAGCGGATATCTTCTTCATCGTTGATGATAAGCCAGAAGACAAGAAGACGAAGATCTACCTGTCGAAAGATGAGGAGGTCGAAGCATTTCGCGAAATCTGCCCAGAAGCGAGCCAACCGCTGTTCGATGCCATGAACAACGTTTACTCCTCTTTCCTCTTGCAGGAGATCTTGAGCAGCTGCCCAGGAGAGACGATATCGGCCAACAAAGTCCATGATTATGCACAGTACGGCCAAGACCTCAAACTTCTCAAAACGCTAGTAAAAGAATACGCCCCTGAAAGCTACGATGAATTCTTCCGTGGGGAGTTCTATGCCCCCACGGAACTCCATCCGCAAAAATATATCTACAACAAAGCAAAAGCGAAGGGCTACACGAAATACAATGAGGTTCGCGGCGGTTCCTCCTATGAAGACTTCCGAAAAGAAGTCGAGAAGCTGTTGAAGGAAACTCCTGCTGCGAATGATCCTCGGTTCCAAGATATGACCGATCGTTTCAAAGAGGAACGCTTTCTTCGCCGTCTGAAAACGAGCGATAACGGAGCCATCCCCTTCCAACTCCACCTTGAAGAGATGAATAAGATCATCGAAAACCAGGCGCGCTTCTATCCTTTTCTCGAAGAAGAAAAGGATAAGCTCGATTCGTTGGTAACGTTCCGCATCCCCTATTACGTTGGCCCTCTCACACAAAAGAATGCTCGCAAGGACGCTAATGGCAAGATGCGTTTCACCTGGTCAGAACGAAACGAGGGCAAAGAAAGCGAGCCGATAAAGCCATGGAACTGGGAAGAGATCATCGATAAGGATCGAAGCGCGACGAATTTCATCCAACGCATGACGGGCACCTGTACCTATATCCAAGGGGAACCCGTGCTTCCCAAATGTTCGCTTCTTTACGAAGAATACTGTGTACTGAACGAGCTTAACGGTGCGCATTTCTCGCAGGATGGCGACAAAGAACACCGCTTCGATTTTGCCGATCGTAGCGACATGGTCAACGAACTTTTCCGAAAGGGGAAAGTTTCATACAAGAAAGTCTCTGACTGGATGAAACAACGCGGCAACTCCAACGTTCGCGTTTCGGGTGGTCAAGGTGAGACGGGATTCGAATCAAAGCTCGGTTCATACATCTTTTTCGCGAAAGACGTGTTCGAAGTAGACGAGATACCTGAATCGGATTACCCCATGATAGAGGAGATCATTCTCTGGAGTACCATTTTCGAGGATCGAGACATCCTCAAAGACAAGCTCAAGCGGAATTACGGTGATCGCCTTTCCAATGCGCAGATCAAGAAGATCGTAAAGAAGCGCTTCACAGGCTGGGGACGATTATCAAAACGCTTGCTTTGCGATATCAAAGCTAACACCGATAATGGGCCAAGATCCATCATGGATATCTTACGAGAGGGAGATCCGAACAACACACACCCATCGCGCGCAATGGTGTTCATGGAGATCTTACGCGACGATAAACTCGGCTTCGACAACAAGATCTCAGAGATCAACAAAGAGAGCCTGCTCGATGGTGAGCAATTAGCAATAGAAGACCTTCCTGGATCCCCCGCATTGCGTCGTAGCGTGAATCAGGCACTGGGCATCGTGGAAGAGATCGTAAAGATAGCTGGTCATGCTCCCTCTAACATCTTCATCGAGGTGACACGAGACGAAGATGCTCGTAAGAAAGGCAAGCGCACCCAGAAGCGCTATGATCGCTTGAAAGAGGCGATGGCAAAGCTGAAAGAAGAAGCTCCCGAATTTTGGGATTCGGGTGTTTCGGGGCAATTGACCGAACGAGCAAAAGCCTCTGACGATCTTGATGAGAAGCTGACGCTCTACTTCATGCAGGGTGGCAAATCGCTTTATTCCGGCACACCGCTCAATATTAACCAACTGTCTTCCTATCAGGTCGACCATATCATTCCTCAGTCGTACATCAAAGACGATAGCTTCGAGAACAAAGCTTTGGTGCTTGCGTCTGAAAATCAAAACAAATCCGATCAGATGCTCCTTCCCGCTGAAATGCGCCGAAAGATGCGATCCTATTGGGATGCGCTTCATAGCGCCAAGCTTATCGGCGACAAAAAGTACAACAATCTTCTGCGCGATCGCATTTCCGAGAAGAGCATGAAGGGATTCATTGCGCGACAGCTCGTTGAAACGAGCCAGATCATGAAGATCGTTCAGAATTTCTTGAGCGAGCGATATGTGGATACCAATATCCTCCCTGTGAAGGCCGGTTTGTCGCACGAATTACGCCTTCGTGTCGGACTCGTGAAGTGTCGAGAGATCAATGATTTCCATCACGCTCATGACGCCCTACTAGCTGCTGAAATGGGCCGATTCATCCAGCTGCGCCATCCAGGCATATATGACAATCCTATTGGCTATACGAGTGTGATGCGCCAGTTCGTTAAGAGCGAAAGTGAAGGTGTACGCCGCGGTAAAGCTCCCGGAACTTCATCGTTCGTTATCTCAAGCTTCATGACGTCTGGCTTTGACGAAGAGACGGGTGAGCTCTTCAAGGACACCTGGTCGGCCTCTGAAGAGATCGAGAAACTGAAGAGATACTTCAATTACCGCCGGTGTTACATCTCGCGCATGCCTGAAGAAACAAGCGGGGCTTTCTGGGACCAGACCGTTTATTCCCCTCGTGATACCTCGAAGAACATGACGCTTGCGCTCAAAAAGGGTCTTGATCCTGAGAAATACGGGAGCTATTCACGCGAGCAGTTCGCTTATTTCTTCATCTATAAAGCGTTCAAGAAAGGTAAGGAAGTTCTTGAATTCGCGCCCGTACCCGTCAGTGTCGCTTCAAGCGTCGCTCAGCATCCTTCTGCGCTAGACGACTACGCGCAAAAACTTGCTGAAAACTCAGGCTTAGATTTCGTCGAGGTAATTCGACGGAAGATATACAAATACCAGCTGATCGAATTCGATAATTCGCGACTATATTTAACTGGCAAGAAAGAGGCGCGCAATGCTATCCAGTTTGGTTTTAATCTTCATGAATCCGAAATTGCTAGGGCCTTGTACTCAGATGACGACTTTATGGGAAATGAGCTCGATGAACTATTCCTGTGTATAGTTAAATCCCTCGAAAAGTATTCGCTCAAACAGTTTACTGCGCTCAATATAGACAAATGGAAAGATACCTTCTTTCATATTGAGCTCGATGATCGAGCAAGCCTGCTAAAAGCCCTGATCGCTATTGGCGGCGGCAAAGCAAATGTTGCCGATCTCACACCTGTAGGAGGAACCAAGTTTGCAGGGAAGCTTGTCCCCAATTACAGCAAGCTTCTCACATCAGATAAAGGCATCGTCTTTATTGATCAATCCATAACTGGCATGTTCGAAAGGCGGACGCATATTGGCCTTTAGAACTGTCTACATAGAAAACCCCTGCAAGCTTTCATACAAGAGCGGGTATATGGTCGTACGCAAAGAAGATGACACGGCCAAGATTCACCTATCGGAGATTTCGACCATCATCCTGCAAACGATGCAAGTGTTCATCAGCGCTTACCTCATGGCTGAGCTCGCAAAAAACAAGATCTCGCTCGTTGTTTCAGACGATCAGCACAATCCCATCGGTCAATATATCCCTCTTTATGGCGCCCACAACACCAGTAAGCGCATCGCTGAGCAGATGTCTTGGGGTGAACCGATCAAAAAACGCGTTTGGCAACGGGTCGTGCGCGACAAGATCACTTCACAAGCGCGCTTTCTTGAAGAGCGCGATTACGAAAAAGAAGCGAAGCAGCTCTACTCGATCGTTCCCGAAGTCCGATCAGGCGACACAACGAATCGCGAGGCGCAAGCAGCCCGAATCTATTTTTCTGCGCTTTTCGGACCTTCATTTTCACGCGAGATCGAAAACCCCATCAACGCCGCTCTAAATTACGGATATGCGATCCTTCTCTCTATGGTCAATCGCGAGATAACAGCGCGTGGCGTGTTATCACAAATGGGTATCTGCCACCGAAACGAATACAATCAATTCAATTTAACATGCGATTTGATGGAGCCTTTCCGACCTGCAGTCGACAAACTCGTCGTCGATTATGCAACTTCTGAATTTGATTCAGATATGCGCCGCGTCCTTGCTGATCTTGGCAATACTTATGTGGACTATCGCGAGGGTTCTTATCGCCTGAGCTCAGTGATGTCCCAATATATACAACAATGCCTCAATGCTCTTAACAAAAAGATCGCCGTTGACGACATAGTAGGGTTCAGACTTTTATGAGAGACTCTTCGCATCGGATTCGATATATGAGACTTTTGGTATTTTTTGATTTGCCCGTTGAAAGCGCAATGCAACGGAAAAACTATCGCTTATTTCGTAAGCATCTCATCAAAGACGGATTTCTAATGCTGCAGGAATCCGTCTACGCCAAGCTCGTGACCAATGACGGCGCTGCAGGAGCGGTCATAATGAGACTTCGCAAACACCGTCCGCCCGAAGGCCTCATCCAAGTGCTTAAGGTAACAGAAAAACAGTTTGCTACTATGGAATACATCACGGGCAATCGTGAAGCATATGATGAAGTAGACACCATGGAAGAGTTCGTTATCCTATGAAAATCTGCTTCGCTGGGCTCGAAAACCCTATCATCATCAAGCGCGGATGCGTTTCAACGCTCCACATCGCCAATCAAACACTCTTTGCTCGCATATGCCAATCTCTCTTGTCTGCAAAAGGCGAGGAAGCGCTCGAACCTTATACGATATGGAGTGACGATAATGAACAGATCTCTCCTTCCTCGGCATTCATCTCTATTGCAAATCCTTTTAATCTACCGTTAAAACACCGCAATCTTGAAGGAAATCTTTTCGCAAAGCTATATGATGAGACCTTGATCGATGAGTCCCTCCGAGCGAAACTGCAAAGCGTCAATGATCAGCTCAATTCCTCAATTAACTCGCTCAGTATGCAGCTCAATGCGAATTATGCTTTTGCGATAGAATGGGATTTAGGCAGGTATCTAAAAGCTTTTGATTTTGGAATCGAAACGTCCGAGACTGCCTCGCTCCTTGACAATCTTATAGACTTCATCGATCTAGGGGCCGACATGGCGATCGATGAAGTATTACTGTTTGTAAATTTGAAAACTTTTTTGTCAGAAAACGACCTCAAGCAGTTCTTCGATCGAGTGATTTTTCATGGAATAAGAGTTCTGCTACTGGAGAATCAACATTCGCAAATCTATAATGAGCTCGAGTCAAAAACTGTAGTTGATCAGCATTTTATCGAATACACCGTAACTTTTCAGTCAGCTTGTCCGGCTTCTACGCAGAGAAGGTTTTGCTCCAACGGTTTTGGAGCAGTGACATACTGACTGGTAATCAAACACGAAAGCGAGATTGAAGAATGATTGGACGGTTTTGGAGCAGTGACATACTGACTGGTAATCAAACAAAGCCCAGCTAGAGCGCTTCCGCCGCCGTGTTTTGGAGCAGTGACATACTGACTGGTAATCAAACATTTCGGAAATAAGTCATCGCAAAAGGTCTGTTTTGGAGCAGTGACATACTGACTGGTAATCAAACACACCAGCCCCACGCATCCTTGCGGAATCTGTTTTGGAGCAGTGACATACTGACTGGTAATCAAACTTATTCTTCGAAAAATAAAGAACTTTTTATGTTTTGGAGCAGTGACATACTGACTGGTAATCAAACCGCCTTGTTCTTGAGTCGAAGTTTAATATTGTTTTGGAGCAGTGACATACTGACTGGTAATCAAACTAAAGTTTCTGACATGGTACTAACAGCGGTGTTTTGGAGCAGTGACATACTGACTGGTAATCAAACAACCATGTTCGGAAGTCGGTATCGACTTCAGTTTTGGAGCAGTGACATACTGACTGGTAATCAAACTGATCCTGCGCGAAAGTTCCGCATCATCAAGTTTTGGAGCAGTGACATACTGACTGGTAATCAAACATAACAGAAAGGTCATAGATCATTTCGCCGGTTTTGGAGCAGTGACATACTGACTGGTAATCAAACTATGGAAACCCTCGCTTGTGCAAGCTTGACGTTTTGGAGCAGTGACATACTGACTGGTAATCAAACTGCATCCAAGCGTTGATGCAAGATCAGCTGGTTTTGGAGCAGTGACATACTGACTGGTAATCAAACCGCCTTGTTCTTGAGTCGAAGTTTGAGATTGTTTTGGAGCAGTGACATACTGACTGGTAATCAAACATGCAACCTGTTTATCAAGAAATAGCCGATACCTTTGCCGTCGAAAACGGGTTCGATGGTGCGAAGCATAACCCGCACCGTGCGCGGTTCCTGAAAGAAGGCCAAGAAAGCTACTCTGCTGGTTTCCGCGATGAAGCCGGAAGGATCGGCGTTCCGTTTGACAACCAGTCCTACGAAATAACCTGCGACACTAACGGAGCACGGTGGGCGTCGGCCGAGGATGCCGCGAATGCCGCCCTCTATAGACATTAACCTAGCGTATCTTCTGCGACCTTAGCCCCGCTCCGGCGGGGCTTTTTTATTGCCTAGCGACACCTCTCCCATACTTCCGCCCATGGAAGAAACCGTTTTGGAGCAGTGACATACTGACTGGTAATCAAACTTTTATTTGCTTTATTCTCGTTCAGATTTAGTTTTGGAGCAGTGACATACTGACTGGTAATCAAACTGACCTTATAGCCAAAATGACGATGCTGGCGTTTTGGAGCAGTGACATACTGACTGGTAATCAAACCTATTTCGTGGTGCTCTCGAAAACGCTCACGTTTTGGAGCAGTGACATACTGACTGGTAATCAAACATACCATAATGCACGCATGCGCCTTGTTGGAAGCATGCTCGAACAAAAAGAGATACCGTACACCTACTCATACGCGGATGGGCAAAATGAAGACTAAGGCTGACATAACAATAAAGACCAATAAAGACGAGGTCATCTTGCATGACTGCGAAGTTGAAGTTAGATCTTCTGATACAGTTCCAGTTCATGATGAAAAAGATACAGGTACGAAACCGCCTATATGGCTAACACTTATTCTTTTATTCGTCGGCTTCGTATTAGGAGATATCCTTTTATCTATTTTTTAGCGTCTGTGAAATTACAGAAGGTATGTTATCTGGTTTTGGAGCAGTGACATACTGACTGGTAATCAAACCAAGCACAAATGAGCTATAACGAATTGCTCGTTTTGGAGCAGTGACATACTGACTGGTAGTCAAACCACATGATTCTCTTTCCCAAAGTGGTTTTCGTATTGCAACGCGAGAGAAGCTGAATCAAAAAGGCCTGTCTGACATAGACCTTCTGATTAACGGAAAGCTCGCCGAGATCAAAAGCCCTTCAGGAAATGGAAAGCGACAGGTGAAAAATGCCCTTATCGCCGCAAAGGAGCAGTTCGAAAATCAGGGTGCCACAAACGATCCTGTTAGGGTTGTTTTCAATGGGCGATATTCAGGCCTAGAAGATCAGGAAATAAGTGAAGAAATCAAAAAGCGCATGAAATCAATTGGAGGCATCTGCGAGGTGTTGCAGATTAGAAAAGACGGAAGTGTGATTCGCCATAAATAAAAAGAGCGCCGAAGTCATACTTAAATGCTATCGGCGCTTTATTAATTTTACCACAATTTTAACGATTTGACCACCTTCGGGTGGTCTTTTCTTGCCGTCCGAAAAGGGCGGCTTTTTTGTTGTCGGGCACCGGAAAGGTGCCTTTCGTCTATGCCCGAAAAGGGCGGAAGTGAGGTCGGATATGGCAGAAGAAGCCGCAACCGAACAGCTAGAAGGTAACGAGACCGACTGGCAGGCCAAGTACGAGGCTATGAAATCTCATGCTCGCGAATGGGAGAAGAAGGCCAAGGAAAACCAGGGGGCAGCGTCCGAGCTGGAAAAGCTCAAGGAAGAGCAGCTCTCTGAGATCGAGAAGGCGCAGAATCGCGGTTTTGGAGCAGTGACATACTGACTGGTAGTCAAACGCTTGGCAGTCGTTGTTGGCTTTACGCCCTGTTTTGGAGTAGTGGCATTCTGACTGGTAGTCAAACTTAAGCAAAGCGATAGCAAAGAGGTTTTAGGTGTCACGGGCAAGAACACAGCAAATGCCTGAAGAAAGCGCCCGATTGCTCAAGATTTATCAAGAACAATCGAAACTAAGCCTGCTCGAGGTTATTGAGAAATACGCGTCCGATGAATACAAAGCAATGCTCGACGAACCTGAAGACGTCGAGATCATTGATGTATGATTAAGTCGATGTGAAAACCTTCATGGTTTATTAGGCAGTTTTGGGGCAGTGGCATTCTGACTGGTAGTCAAACTGGATTTGTGGCGATGTCCAAAGATACAGCAAAACGTGAAGAACTTTCATCATCGCAGGCCAGCGTACGATTGATGAATTGTTACATTGTTTAATGTTTATATTGAAAAATCATTACGTTCTGTTATAATTAAGGCCTCGATAGGACGATGAGAAAGGGGGCGTGAAGACGAATGCCGATGACCTACCGCGAAGCCGTGAAGCTCATCAAAAAGAACGGCGGCACCCTCAAAGGCCACGGTAGTAGGCATGACATCTTTGAAATGCCCGACGGAACGCAAATCGTAGTTCCTCGACACCGAGGGGACTTAAGTTCAGGTGTTGAAAAGGACATCAAGAAGAAGGTGGCAGGGGCTAGCAAATAGACCTCTCTCGTCGCTTTCGTCTTCATTCGAAGGAAACAAGTATGGAACGCTATTTTTATGAGGCGGTATTAACGCCAAACGAACTGGGAGGGTATGATGCCCGATTTCCGGAACTCGACATCATCACCCAGGGCAACGATCTTGCAGACGCAGCCTTCATGGCACAGGATCTTCTAGCGCTCGTGGTCTCCACGGCGCTGAAAGACGGTCAATCGATTCCATCGATAGGCACGTTCACCAATGAATGCCCCGAAGGTTCAACACTCATGGGTATCGCAACGTTCGCGGAAGCTGACGACGTACTTGATGAAACCATGACCGTACAGGAAGCCGCAGATGTCCTAAACGTATCACGCCCGAGGATCTATGCACTGATCAAAGATGGGCGTATCCGGGATAAGCAGGTCGGCACCAGCCGCTTGGTATATGCTCGTGACGTGATGGATATCTTCAATAATCCTCAAAGTGCAGGTCGCCCGCGCAAGAAACTGCAGAGCGTCTAAGAAAACAGAACTTGATGCATCATAAGCGCTTGGTCGTCAACAAAGTCTCGAAACCATCAAACGTAAGCTACTCGTTCTCGGCAAGTTCGCGGGACCAATCGAAATCAGGCGGAGGGCCAAGGGGCACATCATCGTCATCCGAGGAAGACTCTGCGATACCGCCCCATTGGCATGCAGTCATATCAGCTTTACCCTCGGTGTCGAAGAGCACTCCCTCATCGCGCAGCATCGAGCGCTGAACCTCTTCCCCGCCGAACGCGAAACCGCTCGCCATACGCCCGTCCTTGAATACCACGCGATGACACGGGATCGCATCAGCATCCGCACCAGGCTCGGGGTTCGCCCGTAAGGCATACCCCACGTAACGCGCCGAGCGCGGTGCGCCGATCAAACGGGCGATCTGCCCATACGTGGCCACCTTACCACGCGGGATCTGCTTCACAACCGCATATACCTTGTTAGAGAATTCGCCCATATTCGTTTCGATCGCGTCTGTCTCGAATCACCGACCGCACACGCTCTAGCGCGCGCCGCCACCGCCGCCGAAGCCACCGCCTCCACCGCCGGAAAATCCGCCGCCGAAGCCACCACCGCTCGAGAAATTACCCGCCGCAGCAGATGCGATCTCGGACATGGAAGTATTGATGGAATTCGTGAAACTGCTCGCGAAGCTCGCCATGCCATTGCCCATCATGGCGTGGCTCGAATAGATGTACCACCAGGGCACGTAATAGCTCGAAGCTGCGACCGCAGCGTCTTCGACGAAGAGCTCGGGCACCGTATCGCGCAGCTCTTCGATCACCTCATCGGCGATGCCGAACAGATACGCATAGACGAGGAATTCGCCCCACACCTTGATGTCGAGCACCGGACGCTCCTTCAAGCGCGAGAAATCCTTGAGCCAGCGCTTGAGCGCCTCGCACCGAGCATAAGCATCCGCGCCTTTTTGCGTACGGCGGTCCATGAAGCGGCTCAGGATGAGCAGAACGCCCATCATGATGAGCCCTGGGATCATGAGGAAGAAGTTATCGAACAGCATCGAGACGATGACGATAAGCACGAACGCCGTGATGCCGATAGTGGCCATCTGACCCTGCTTCGCTTTCGAATACGCCTCGAAGTACTTCCCGTTGATGGTGCGCGCGGTCACCTCGCCCTGCCAATCTGCCAACTTATCGCTGAATTCGGTCGGGTGCTCCTTCGCGTATTCGCCGATGGATGAAAGCCAGACGGATTCTGCGCCACCACCCACGGTCTCGAACAGGAAGTCGAACGCCAAACGGTCGATCTCGTTCTTCACCTTCGCCTCGTATCCAGGCGCGCGAGAGAGATAATAGTCGTCTACGGTCTTGCTACCCAGCAGGCCTGGCTTCTCATAACTCGCCTTATTGATGAGCACCGCCCCTTCGTTCACGAGGTGGAGTAGCGTCACGGTCAGGTCGTCATTGCTCTCCGCATCGAAGCGCATGATGCGTCCGATAACAGCAGGCTGCTCTCCCTTCACGGGCACGTCGCGCCAATACTTCTCAGTGAAGGTCGGCTTCAATTCCTTGCCGTAGCGATTGAACGACCAGAGTGCCCAGATGCACAATGCAAGGCAAACGAGCACGACGATGATCAAAGAAACGAGCGCGACGATGCGGCTCTGATTCGCCTGATCGGCATATGCTTGCTCTTCGTTCTTGATGGTATCGAGACGCGCTGTGTCGAAATGCGCATTAGGATCCTTCTGCGTCACTGCCGCGAACCAGGCAGGGTCGCACGCGACACGGATCTCGGCGAAGGAGCCCGCAGGAAGATCGGGCACTTGGCATGTTATCTGCCCCGTTTCGTCATCGATGGACACCGTCGCATCGAGCGGGCCGTGACCCCATGCAGAAACGGTCTCACCCTTCACGATATCAGCGCCAGAAGGAATGGGCAGATCGAGCGTAAGAGAGATGTTCTCGGAGTCTTCCGCCCAACCATCGCCAACGAATTGCCAGTACAATTCCGCGGTATCGCTATAGATCTGAACCGCGTTCAATACGGTGTAATGCAGCGTGATATCCGCCGTCTCGTCACCCAGATCGAAGAAGACATATACCGCATCCTCTACTCCATCGAACGAGTACGCGGTTTTACCAGGACCGCCTGAACTGCGCCAACTCGACTGGAATGGCACCGATGAAAGCTCGGTCGTCTTGCCATTCGCAGTGATCTCGACGCTGTCGATCTCGATCTGAGCACCACCTGGCAGATTGTTGAAGTACCACCACACCGCGGTGAAATCCCCGTCGAAATCGAACGTGCGCGTCTCGGTGACCTGAAGATCGCCCGCATCGGTCGCGCTCGCCTCTATATCGACCTTCGGCATGGTATAGGATTTCGCATGCGCCGAAGCAGGAAGTAGCGCACAACAAAGCGCTATCGCAGCACAAAACGCCAGAGCAAGAAGAATCCTCGAGATATGATTTCTTTGAAGAGGGAACGGGGTTTGCACAAGTATCCTCCTTGCAAGTTCACCTGTTAATCGGTATCATTTCAAGCTGTCTGTGAAAGTGGAGAGCTGACCGAGAGGCCGAAGGTGCTCGCCTGCTAAGCGAGTATACCCCAAAAGGGTATCTGGGGTTCGAATCCCCAGCTCTCCGCCATTTATTTCCCCAGGTAAAACGCTATATTTTCCTTTTTCACCGCCGTCGTTCCGCGCGCAGAATAATCGCGTTCTTCGCACGCGTTCGGACCTCGAAGTTCATTCTAACATTGGTTCCTCGCGATATACCGTCATCGCGTACGAGCCCTTACGAGGTGGAAACATTCAACATCGTAAACAATGCTATAGTCTAAACATGCGATAATCCATATATACGCACGAAGGACAGAGGGGTTTTCATGGATCAAACAAGTTGTGTCACGCTCATCGGCATGCCCGGCGCGGGCAAATCGACGCTCGGCGTCGTTCTGGCCAAGATCATCAACTACAACTTCATCGATGCCGACCTGCTCATCCAGAATCAAAGCGACAAAACGCTCCAGAAGATCATCGACGCGCTCGGCCCCGAAGGTTTCATCGAGATCGAGAACGAAGTGCTGAGCACGCTCGAAGCGCAACGCAGCGTCATCGCGACCGGCGGTTCTGCGGTCTATTCGGATGAAGCCATGACGCATCTTGCAACGCTCGGCCCTGTGGTCTACCTGCGCGTTTCCTACGACGAATTGAAGAATCGCCTGGGTGGCCTGCATGAGCGCGGTGTCGTCATGAAGGAAGGCACGGGCACCCTTCACGACCTGTACGAAGAACGCACGCCGCTCTACGAGAAGTACGCTGATATCGCCCTCGACATCGACGGACTTTCCGTACGCGATGCCGCCCACAAATTGGTCGATATGCTTTCTTTGGTTTAACGCCAAGACCGCAGATTCTCTGTATACATGAACTACAATTTCAAGTACGACACGAACTTCGAAGATTAAGGCGGATAAAGCTATGCAGCACTCCGGAAGGATCAGCGGTGCGACGAAACTGATCGGGCTCATCGGAAGCCCTGTGCAGAATTCTGGCTCCCCAGCCATTCACAATGCCGTGTTCGAACATCTGGGCCTCGACTACGCCTATATCGCGTTCGAAGTCGACAACGATCGTCTTGAAGACACGGTTCGCGGTATGGCCGCCATGGGCTTCTTAGGCTATAACGTCACCACGCCGTGCAAGACGTTCATCCTCCCCTTCCTCGACGAGATCTCCGAAGCGGCCGAGATCATGGGCGCGGTCAACACGGTCGTCATCCAGGATGGTCGTTCGCTCGGAGACAACGCTGACGGCGCCGCATTCATGCGCAACCTCGTGCTCAACGGTGTCGGCATTCGCGGCAAGAAGATCACGGTCATGGGCGCAGGCGGCGCAGGCTCAGCGCTCGTCACGCAAGCGGCGCTCGACGGTGTGGCCGAGATCGATCTGTTCAACACGAAAGACGAATTCTATGCGGGCGCTGAAGAGCTGATCGCCCGTTTGAAGGACCATTGCGCATGCAAGGTCAGCCTCTACGACCTTGCCGACGAAGCGAAACTGCGCGAATCCATCGGTCAGTCCACGCTGCTCGTGAACGCGACCAGCGTCGGTACGCCCGAGATTCCTGGCTGCCTCGTCACGCAAGACATGCTCCATAAAGATCTGATCATGGCTGATGTGGTCTACGTGCCGCGCGATACGCAGTTCGTCGAGCTCGGTCGCGCTAACGGAAACAAGGTGATCGACGGCTCAGGCATGTTCTTGCAGCAAGCCGCGATTGGCGAGCGTCTGTGGATCGGACGCGAGATGCCGCTCGACTACGTGAAGAACACCTTCTTCCCCTCTACGCCGAATCCGCTGGTCGACCTACTGAACGCGTAGGACCGAGGTCATGAAAAATGGCCCGCTCTAAGAGCAGGCCATCGATGGTACTGGCGGAGGAAGTAGGATTCGAACCCACGGTACCTCTCGGTACAACGGTTTTCAAGACCGCCGCTTTCAACCGCTCAGCCATTCCTCCATATGCAAAACTGCGAACCCTAGGATAGCACATAATAATGGAAATATCCCAAAGTAGTGACGCCGAATACATGCAGCTCGCCCTCGAAGAAGCGCAGCTCGCAGCACACGCCGACGAGGTCCCGATCGGCGCGGTGGTCGTACGCGATGGCCAGGTCATCGCACGTTCGCGAAACACTCGTGAAGGCGACCGCAATCCTGCTGGGCACGCAGAATTCAACGCGATGCTCGAAGCTGCTGCCGGCTTGGATGCGTGGCGGCTTTCAGGCTGCACGGTCTATGTGACGCTCGAACCCTGCATCATGTGCGCCGGCCTCATGCAACAAGCGCGGATCGATCGTTGCGTCTATGGCGCGCCTGACCCTAAGGGAGGTGCGCTCGGCAGCTTGTACGCGATCGATCGAGACGATCGCCTCAACCACACGTTCGATGTCGAAGCTGGCGTGCTCGAAGAGGAATGCGCCCAACTGCTGAAGGAATTCTTCGCCGAGAAACGCGAACGCAACAAGATGATGAAGAAGAAGGATGCCCGATCATGAACTACGTGAAGCTCATCGCTCCCGCTAAGATCAATCTCATTCTCGCTATCGGCGAGAAGCTTCCTGATGGATATCACGAAGCACGCACCATCCTTCATGCTCTCTCGCTCCACGACACGATCGAGATCAGACGTACCGAGCTTCCTGATTCAGAAAGCGGTCTTACGATCTCCGTGAAATGCGAGACCGCCAAAGACATCGATGGTCTCGACATTCCTACTGAGGACAACATCGTCTATCGAGCTGCTATGGACTTTGCGCGTGCGATCGGACGCACCGAAAACGAGCACCTCGACATTTCCATCGCCAAGCAGATCCCTCATCAGGCGGGTCTAGGTGGTGGTTCTTCGGATGCGGCCGCCGCGCTCAAAGGCCTTGCGTTGCTCTGGAGCATCGATCCGAGCGACCCTTGTTTAACGGAGGTCGCTGCTAAACTTGGGGCAGACGTTCCCTTCTTCCTTCATGGGGGCTGCGCTTATCTCGATGGTAGGGGCGATCATTTCGTCCATGAACTCGAGCCTCGCAAGGGTTTCTTAACGCTCATCCGTCCTTTAGGAGAAGGTATTTCGACCAAGGAAGCGTACCAGCGTTTCGACGAAGCGCCCGAGCTCCCCACCCTCCACCAGCTTGAAAGGATCGCCACTTTCCAGGATGCACAAGATGTCACCCCCTGGAATAATCTCACTTCAGCCGCACTGAGCCTTGAACCTGAGCTCGAGCGCATCTTTGCTTTGATCGATGAGTCGCAGCGAGCGGTTGCGAGCGTGCTGTGCGGAAGCGGCTCTGCCATCGCGGCGCTTTGCAACGACTACGAAAGCGCTTGTGCTCTTTCGGTCGGAGCGCATAGGGCTGGATACTACAGTCGCGTTACATCTTTCGCATCGCTCGGAGCAGACGTGTTAAAACAGTACTAGCGAGCCTGCTACAATAACGGCACACGCTATGAAGGAGCCATCATGATCGTTCTCATCGTCATTCTCGTCATCATCGTTGCGTTGATCATCGCTATCATCGCGCTGTACAACAACCTCGTACAGCTTCGTAATCGCGTCGATAATGCCTGGTCACAGATAGATGTTCAATTGCAGCGTCGTTTGGATCTCATCCCTAACCTGGTCGAGACCGTGAAGGGCTACGCTTCGCATGAGCGCGGCACATTCGAGGCCGTCACGCAAGCACGCAACGCGGTCATGGCCGCACCAACTCCTGAAGCGAAGATGGAAGCGGATAACATGCTCACAGGAACGCTGAAGAGCCTCTTCGCTGTCGCAGAAGCGTATCCCGATCTAAAGGCTAATACCAACTTCCAACAGTTGCAGGCAGAGCTCACCAATACCGAAGATAAGATCAGCTACATGCGCCAGAGCTACAACGATACGGTGCTCACGTACAACAATGCCATCCAAACATTTCCGGGCAACATCCTGGCGGGCATGTTCGGCTTCACGAAGCGCGATGGATTCGATGCGAACGTCGCAGCGTCGGGCGCGCCTGTCGTTTCATTCGGCCAGGGCAATTCTGAAGGCGTACCGCCTGTGAACTTCGCAGCAGCTCCGCTCGATCCCCCGCAAGCGCCACGGATCGACAGCCCCGCGCCGAGCCAGTCAGCTACGCCCGCAACGCCCACAGAAGGCACTGCCCCAGCGGATAGCGCCACACCGAACGATAAAGCATAGATGAATGCTCAGCCGAGCAACTCGGAAGCTTCGAGCCACTCCTCCTCTAGTTCATCGAGATCCCTCTGGAACTGCGCGATCTTCTCTTGGATCTCGCCGAGGGCCACGTAATCGCTCGGATCGACGCTCGCTTGCTCCTTTTGTGCCTGCTCGATCTTTCCTTCGAGCGTCTGCATGCGTCGCTCGAGCGAATTGATGCGCTTCTTCAGCTCGCGCATCTCTGCATTGCTCAGCAGTGGCTTATCATGTCGTGCGGGATTGTCTTCCCCAGATCGACCTTCGCCTGACGTAGTCCCAGAGTCGCTCTCTTCCTCGATCGCCATGAACCTGCGCACGCCTTTTCCACGCCGAGACTCAGAAAGTTGCTCCAGGTATTCATCCGCGCCACGCGGGACATGCCTTAACTTCCCGTCGATGAGCGCGAACTGATGGTCGGTCACACGCTCCATCATGTAGCGATCATGCGTCACCAAGATGAGCGTACCGGGCCACGTATCGAGCATGTTCTCCATAGCTACCAGCATATCGATATCCATATCATTGCTCGGCTCGTCCAAGATGAGCACATTAGGAGCGTCGAGCAGGATGAGCATGAGTTGCATGCGGCGTTTTTGGCCACCTGAAAGAGCCTTCACCTGCGTGTTGAGATACTGCTTCTCGAAGCCGAGCTGTTCGAGCAAGGCAGCAGGCGATACCACCTTGCCATCGATCACGTAGTTCGACTGATAACGGTTCAGCACCTCGCGCACGAGCGATTCGCCCAGATCCTCGAGTTCAGAAAGCGCCTGGCTCAAATAGGCAACCTTGACCGTCTTTCCAACTTCGATCTTGCCGCGCTGCGGTTTCAAATCGCCTCGTACGATCTCGAGCAGCGTCGACTTTCCTGCGCCGTTCTCTCCCAGCACGCCATAACGATCGCCAGGCCCGATGAGCCAGGTCAGCTCATCCAAGACAGGCTGCTCGTTTCCATCGAAGGCGAAACTCACGCCGGTCAGCTCGATGCATTTCTTGCCAAGACGCGAGATGGCCGCGCGTTTCAGTTCGACACTGTTTCTGATCGGGGGCTCTTGCGCGATGAGCTCACGCGCCGCCTCGACATGGAACTTCGGCTTAGTGGAACGTGCACGAGCTCCGCGCGATAGCCATGCGAGCTCGCGTCGTGCGAGGTTCTGCCTCTTGCGCTCTGCTTGCTCGATCTGACGATCGCGTTCGACCCGCTGCTGAACATAAGCGGAATAACCACCCTCGAACGACTCGACGATACCATCATGCACTTCCCACATGGACGTGCACACCTCATCCAAGAACCATCTATCATGCGTCACTACGACGAGCGCACCTTGTTTGCGAGAAAAACGACGCTTCAGGTGTTCTGCGAGCCAATGGATCGCCTCGATATCGAGATGATTCGTCGGCTCGTCGAGCAGCACGATATCAGCATCGGCGATAAGAACGCGTGCAAGATCGACGCGACGCCGCTGGCCACCTGAGAGCGTTCCGATCGAAGCATCCGGCTCGAGATCCCCGACCAGATTGTCCAGGACCGAACGAATGCTCGCATCAGAAGCCCATACGTAATCCGGCACGTCACCAACGATGCTCTCGAGCACGGTCGCATCATCGCGCAGACCATCCTTCTGCGCGAGTGCGACCAGCTGCACGCCGCGCGTACGTAATATGCGACCATCATCCGGCTCGATCGCTCCATCAAAGAGGCGCAGCAGTGACGATTTACCATCACCGTTCTTGCCGACCACGCCGATGGAATCACCGTCATCGATCCCGAGCGAGAGCGACTCGAAGATCGTCTTCGTAGGATATTCAAGATGTACGTTCTCGCAGCCGAGCAGAAATGCCATGATGCTCCGTTCTCGTTCAAGCAAGGATCATTCTCTTCGATCCAGCATAATCCAAAAAGAGCCGCCCTCTTATGAAGGCGGCTCTTCGATAGGTTTTCTCTATCCTAATGGCCTACGATACAGGTCGAGCGTTCTTGACCCATTTGCCATTAGAATCGACGTAGTATCTACCATTATCGACCCAGGATTTCGTGGCCATAACGCCGTCTGATCCGACCCAGTATTTACCGCTGATCCATTTATTCTTCTGCATCGGAGCCAGTCCGTACGATCCTTTTTTGAAGTAATACCACTTTCCAGAGATCTTCTTCCAACCAGACTGCATCGCACCCGATTTAGGATCGAAATAGAGCTTGGCTTTCACGCCACCACCCAGATCGAGCTCCGTCGGGCTCAAACCGGTGATCATCGATCCGTCGGAGTCGACCATGTACCACTTGTTCTTAGTGTTGAACACCGTTGCAGTGGCCATAGCGCCGCCTTTAACAGGGTCGTAGTAATACCATTTGCCGCTCTCTTTATTCCAGCCGGTCTTCATAGCACCAGAGCCTGCCAGATAGTACGTGCTGCCACCGATGGTCTTCTTGCCTGTCTGCATGACACCGTTAGAGGCCATGTAGTACCATTTGCCCTTGATCTTCTTCCAACCGGTCTTCATAGCGCCATCAGAGCCGTAGTAATACCACTTGCCAGACACTTTCTGCCAGTTCGTCTTCATCCAGCCCTTAGAGTCGAAACGATACCACTTTCCGTTGATAACGATGGTTTCGTTACGAGGATAAGCTTTCCCGCCGTTCGCTTTCTGCTGGGCTGCACTATATTTATACCACCAGCGATTACCAGATTTGACCCACCCGGTAGCGGGATTAGAGGTGACGATCTTCACCGAACTGATCTTCGGCGCGCCGAAGATCGGACGTTCGTTGTAGGCGTAGGTGTTGGCGACCATCGTGTCGATGACGTCCATACCGCTCACTACGCGACCGAATGCCGCATACTCGCCATCGAGCCACGTCGAATCTTTCGTGGTGATGAAGAACTGGGAGCTTCCGCTGTTGTAATCTTTGGCACGCGCCATAGAGATGACACCGCGCTTATGTGAGATATTGTTCTTGGTCCACCCGTTCTTCTTGAACTCGCCCTTGATGGTCTTATCGCTTCCGCCCGTGCCGTCGCCCTTAGGGTCGCCACCCTGAACGCAAAAGTCAGCGAATCGATGGAACGTCAGACCGTTATAGAACCCCTTCTTCGCAAGTGCAACGAAGTTGTCGACCGTAACAGGTGCAGCATTACGATCGAGCTCGACCGTAACGGTGCCATAGTTCTCGATAGTGATCTCTGCAAGATACTTCGAATCTGCCGCATATGCTTTTTCTGGCGCTTGCACCAATGCGATGCCCGCACACATGATCAAAGCCGCGAAGAGCGCGATGAAAGATGCCTTCAGTTTTACGAAAGGCTTGTATTTCACGTCTTCCATTCAGGCTCCTTTCAATGACGCAAAGCGTTCTTGAACGCACCATGAATCAATTGCTACCGAATTGTAACTTTCACTAGCAAGGCGGTCAATGCGAGCGGGATAACACCCACAGAAAGACCGCTATTCTCGGTCGCCGATTATCAAGGATCGTCCATCGTTTCATGATCTCTCTGTAAATCAACATCTGAACTGGGATTATGATAATGGCTGCCTCTTTCGAGACAGCCACCAGACCTTATCGCTATTCTCTTTTCCGAGGTCGTGCCAGACCCCTTGCTCCTTGCGCTATTTGATGACGAGGATCGGCACGGTCGATTCACGAAGGACCGCATAGCTGACCGAACCGATGACACCGCGGATCGCACCAAGGCCACGTGATCCCATCACGATAAGATCAGCCCCGATCTCGGTCGCGAATTCGATGATGTCGTCTGCAGGCGTGTAGCCCGGGATGACATCGATGGACACCTGATCCTCGATACCCTCGAGCGCAACGCCGAGACCAGCTTTCACTTTCTCTGACTCTTCTGCGATGGTCCTGTTATAAAGGTCCATAACATCTTCCACCGAAAGCAGATACTGCTCGGGGTCGAACGATGAGTTATTGAAGCTTGCAGGAAGCTGTGCATTAGGATGCGTGGTCACGAAGACGACATGGACACGAACTTCCGGATCGGCCAAAGCGAAATCGCGCGCTTTCATGACCGCATCGACAGCATGGTCAGAGCCATCATATGCTACGACGATGTTGTTGAATACCATTTGATCCACCTTTTCCTTCTCTTGAAAGCTGACCCAGAGCTGTCAGCGAAACCCCTTTTGAAATGCCTTGTTCTCCCCTGAACTCCAGCACACCATAAGTCTATCATTCTTGAGAGGATTTGCGCAGCATTCACCATCTTGTAACGAAGTGGGCCGTATTGCAAAAAACTATATATATTTATCCTGCGCATTGAGGGCTCTTTTTCATGTTCGTTTGCTACTATAAGGCTATGAACTGGGCAAACGAGATAAGGATTTTCTATGGCCCCAAAGAATAGATTCATTTCCGCCCAAGAAACTCATGCACAAGTCACGCGCGAAAAACTGCTCGAGACCGCTATTTCCCTCGTGAACCAATACGGCATGCGTTACCTCACTATTCGCAACATCTGCGACGAGGCGGGCATCTCGACGGGAAGCTTCTATAATCTATTCGACGGCAAGGACGATCTGGTCGCCTATTATCTGCGCAATGTCTTCACGTCCTACAAGCAAAAGGCGGAAGAGCTCGCGCTCGGCCACACCTCGCTCGAACGCATCATCCTCATCTACCGCTTCTATATCGATTGCGTCTTGGAGACGGGCCTCGAGTTCATCTCAGGCCTCTATTCATCCATCAACAATCCGGTCTTCAACTTCCTCGAGCGTGAAGCCGAAGACGAGCTCGTGCTCGGTCGCGTGCGTCAGGATGTCGAAGAAGGCATCGCAGCAAGCGAGATCCTCGATACGGTCAACGTGAACGAAGTCCTGCTGCGCATCGCCATCATCATCACGGGCAGCATCTATTACTGGTGCGCTTTCGAAGGCCGCATCGATCTTGCTTATCAAGCAGACTCGATGCTTCAAGACTATCTTCACACCATCGCCACCGATCCCACTGCATCATTCGACGTTCCTGCGCTCACGCCCGTTGAAGGCGCGCTCATCTAGCAAAAGCGCACACAGCACAACACAGCAAAAGGGCCCTCCCTTTCGGGAGAGCCCTTTTTTGCTGGTACGAATTCGAGAACCAGATTAGACGTACTGATCCTCTTTTTCCTTGGCCGCAAGCTGCACCTTGCACCAGCGCAACTTACGAGTCAAAACGGATCGGGAAATGACGCTTTCCTCGGAGAGATTCGCGATGCGCTCTTCGAGAGCTGGGATTTCCTTGTTGAGCTTATCAACGTTGATACGGTTGAGAGCTCGGGTCTTGTCGCAGAGAACGATAACGCGCTCACCGAGAACCTGAACATAACCACCCATGATGGCAGCGCTCAGAGTGGTTCCGCCCTCTTGCTTGGTGCGAGCCCAGATGACGCCATCCTTCAGTGCGGAGACGAAAGGCTCGTGATTCGCCATGATGCCCAGCTCGCCTTCGGAGCCAGGAACCATAACGGAGTAGAGAGAGCCGGAGTAGAGCACCTGGTTCTTTGCTACAACATCACAGATAATTTCGGACATGATTACTCCTCGTTCTTGAGCTGCTCGTAAGCCGCGTAGACCTCGTCGATGCCGCCCTTCATACGGAAGCACTGCTCAGGGATCTCATCGCAGTTGCCCTTCAGGATCTCGTCGAACGAACGAATGGTGTCCTCCAGCTTGACGTAAGAACCGTCCTGGCCAGTGAACTGCTTCGCAACGTGGAAGTTCTGACCGAGGAACTGCTGGACCTTACGAGCGCGGTTGACGATGATCTTCTGCTCTTCAGAGAGCTCGTCCATACCGAGGATCGCGATGATGTCCTGCAGGTCCTTGTACTGCTGCAGGATCTCCTGAACGCCGATCGCAACGCGATAGTGCTCTTCACCGACGATGTCGGGATCGAGCGCGCGAGAGGTGGACTCCAGCGGGTCGACCGCAGGATAGATGCCCAGTTCAGCGATGGAACGCGAAAGAACGGTCTTCGCATCCAGGTGGGTGAACGTGGTTGCAGGAGCGGGGTCGGTAAGGTCGTCCGCGGGAACGTAGACAGCCTGTACGGACGTGATGGAGCCCGTCTTGGTAGACGTGATGCGCTCCTGAAGTTCGCCCATCTCAGTCGCCAGGGTGGGCTGATAACCTACTGCGGAAGGCATACGGCCAAGCAGTGCGGATACCTCAGAACCAGCCTGGGTGAAGCGGAAGATGTTGTCGACGAACAACAGAACGTCCTGACCCTGATCGCGGAAATACTCTGCCTCGGTCAGGCCAGCGAGGCCGACGCGAAGACGTGCTCCAGGAGGCTCGTTCATCTGACCATAGACCAAGCAGGTCTTGTTGATGACGCCAGAATCGCTCATCTCGATGAACAGGTCGGTACCCTCACGAGTACGCTCGCCTACGCCGGTGAATACCGAAGTACCACCATGCTCCTGAGCGAGGTTGTTGATGAGTTCCTGGATGATAACGGTCTTACCAACACCAGCACCGCCGAACAGGCCCGTCTTACCACCCTTGATGAAGGGCTCGATCAGGTCGATCGCCTTGATGCCGGTCTCGAAGATCTCCGTCGTGGTAGTGAGCTCATCGTAAGCAGGTGCCGGACGATGGATGGGCATCCATTCCTTGACGTCGGGCATCGGCTTGCCGTCGACCGGCTCGCCCACTACGTTCCAAATACGACCAAGCGTCTCAGGACCAACGGGCATCATCATAGGTGCGCCAGTGTCCTGAACTTCAAGGCCGCGTGTCAAGCCGTCCGTAGACGACATCGCAACTGCACGGACCAAATCGCCTGGGAGGTGCATCTGGACCTCCAAGACCAATTTGACGTGACCGATGGGGGTGTCGGCATCGATGTGAAGCGCGTTATAGATCGCGGGCATTTCGCTCGGAGCGAACTCAACATCAACAACAGGACCGACGACACGGACGATATGTCCGATACCACCCTTGGCTGCAGGTGCATTATTCGTTTCTTCAGCCATTAGTCCTCCAAAGCTTCGGCGCCACCAACGATCTCGTTGAGTTCTGTGGTGATCGCGCCTTGACGTACACGGTTATAAACACGATTGAGCGTTTCAATCATTTCGTTGGCGTTATCCGTCGCATTCTTCATAGCATTACGACGAGCAGCCTGTTCGGCTGCAGCCGAGTCGATCAATACATAGAACAGGTAACCTGCCATGTATTCTGGCAACAACTGGTCCAGAACCTCGGTCTCGTCAGGCTCATATTCGAACGAGCCCTGAAGATCGGGGTTGTCTTGGTCCGTTTCGGTGATAGCACCGTAGTTGAAGACAGCCCCTTCAGGTCTGAATGATGCCAGGTTGATCGGCAGCAAGATCTCTTCGACCAACTGCTGTTCCGCGGCGTTCTTCGAGTGGTTGTACAAGACGAGCACTTCGTCGAGTTCGCCCGCGGTGTACTTTTCGATGCAGTAGTCGGTCAGGGTATCGGATTCCTCGACACGAGGATCGGCCGAAAGGTCCCTGAAAGCCAGAACGGTGTCGGCGTTGCGATATTTGAAGTAGGCGATAGCCTTCTTGCCGCACGCAGCGACCGTAACGTTCTTACCCTCTGCCTTGCATTCCTTCATGATCTTATCGGCACGACGCAGAACGCTGGAGTTGAAGCCGCCAGCCAAGCCACGGTCAGAAGTGACCGCGATGATGAGCGTGTTCTTGATCTCATCATGAGGCTTGGTGAGGACAGCATTCGTCTCTCCTAGAAGCGAGAGATTCGAGAGCAACTCGTACATCGCATTACGATAGGGAGTCGCATGCTCTACACGTTCGGTAGAGTGACGGATCTTCGCTGCCGCGACCATCTGCATGGTACGCGTGATCTGCTTCGTCGACTCGACGGAGTTGATGCGCCTTTCGATGTCGTGAAGGTTTGCCATGAGTGCCTTCCTTACGCGATGAACTGAAGCTTGAACGCTTCGATCGCTTCGCGGAGTTTAGCCTCGGATTCATCGGTGAACTTCTGCTCATCGCGAACCATGGCAACCACTTCACCGTAGTTGATACGCAGGTAGTCGAGCATTTCCGTACGGAAGCGAACGATGCTTTCAACGGGCAGACTGTCGAGGAAGCCCTCGTTGCCGCTCCAGATCGCGATCGCTTGCTCTTCAACGGGCATCGGCATGAAACGGCCCTGCTTCAGAAGCTCGGTCATGGCTGCACCACGGGTGAGCTGCTGCTGGGTCGCCTTGTCCAAGTCGGAACCGAACTGGGTGAACGCCTGCAGTTCGCGGAATGCCGCGAGGTCCAGACGCAGCGTACCTGCTACGGACTTCATGGACTTGACCTGTGCGGAACCACCAACGCGGGATACGGAGATACCGACGTTGATAGCAGGGCGCTGGCCCTGGAAGAACAGGTCGGTCTGCAAGAAGATCTGACCGTCGGTGATGGAGATCACGTTGGTCGGGATGTATGCAGAAACGTCACCAGCCTGCGTCTCGATGATCGGCAGTGCGGTCAGTGAACCTGCACCGTTCTCATCGGAAAGCTTGACAGCGCGCTCCAGGAGGCGTGAATGCAGATAGAAGATGTCGCCCGGGAACGCCTCGCGTCCGGGAGGACGGCGAAGGGTCAGAGACATCTGACGATAAGCGACAGCCTGCTTCGTCAGGTCGTCGTATACGCAGAGCACGTTACCACCAGGATTGTCGGCATTAGCCGGCTTGCCATCCTTGCCGTTGTACATGAAGTACTCGCCGATAGCAGCGCCTGCCATAGGAGCGAGGTACTGCAGCGGAGCAGCGTCAGCTGCGGTCGCAGCGACGATGATGGTCTTGTCGAGAGCACCGTGCTTCTCGAGCGCTTCAGCGACGTTAGCGACGGTAGAAGCCTTCTGACCAACAGCGACATAGACGCAGACCATGTCGTCGTCGCGCTGATTGATGATAGCGTCGAGCGCGATGGACGTCTTACCGGTCTGGCGGTCGCCGATGATGAGCTCGCGCTGACCACGTCCGATCGGGATCATCGAGTCGATAGCGATGATACCGGTCTGCATCGGCTCTTCAACGGGCTGACGCTCGTGGACGCCCGGAGCCTTGAACTCGACAGGACGATAGCCGTCCGCCTCGATCGGGCCCTTGCCATCGATGGGCATACCGAGAGGATTCACGACGCGACCGAGCAGTGCGCGGCCAGACGGAACCTCCAAAATCTTACCAGTGGTGCGTACCTGGTCATTCTCTTTGATTGCAGTGAGGTCACCAAGAAGTACGGCGCCTACCTCTTCTTCTTCGAGGTTCTGGGCCAAGCCATAGACGATGCGGCCATCTTCTGCGATGAACTCGAGAAGTTCGCCTGCCATGGCACCTTTAAGACCGTCGATGCGAGCGATACCGTCGCCAATTTGGACGACGACGCCCGTTTCGCGGGATTCAACACTGGTGTTGATAGCATCAAGCTGCTTACGCAGCGCTTCATCGATAGACTGTGCGGTGATTTCAGTCACTAGCATTCACCTCCATCTGTCTTTTCTTTCAGCACGATGCGCGCCCTATCGAACTGCGAACGAAGGCTCGCGTCGATGTAGTTGCCCATCGTGGACATGACGATGCCACCCATGATGGAAGGATCCTTATGCTCGACGAGCACGCAGTCCCTTCCCAGGTCGGCTTGAATCTTGTTAGTAATTACAGTTCGCAAGTTGTCATCAAGATCAACAACCGTCGTTACATCAACAACATTGAAATCGAGCTTGGAAACGATGAGGTTCTCATAGTCCGCATAGACTCGGCGAAGCTTTTCGACATCGCCGCGAGAAGCCATTACCACCAGAAGCTCGACCAGGATCGGGTTGTAGCCTTCGAACACGTTGCGTGCGATCTCGGCACGCTGTTCAGGGCTGTAGACCTCGTCGTCCAAAGAAAGACGAAGCTTGATGTTGGTGGACATGAATTCCAGGATCTGGATCAATTGGTTGCGAACCTCAACGACAGCATCTCGTCCGCCGGCAGCATAAGCACCGTCGAGAGCAGCGTTAGCATAGGCTGCAATTATTTCATTGATGACGTGACGATTAGGCATTTAGACTACCTGCCTCTTTCACGTAGCGCTCGATGAGCTTGCGATGCTCTTCGTCGCTGAAGTCTTCGCCGATTACACGCGTAGCAACGTCAACGGACAGATCGACCACAGAGGACTGCAGTTCGCTGATCGCCGTTTGCTTCTCAGCCTCGATAGCGACCTTCGCCTTGGCGACGATAGCGGCGGCTTCAGCTTGAGCCTTCGCTTTCATCTCAGACTCCATCGCTTCACAGGATTGACGAGCATTATTGAGCATTTGCTGAGCTTGGGTCTTAGCGCCCTCAAGCTGTTCGCGGTATTCTGCCAGCAAACGTTCGCTTTCCTGGCGAGCCTCTTCAGACTTCTCCAGAGAGTTCTTGATGGTCTCTTCGCGCTTCGTGATCATGCGGTCGAACAGCGGCCAACCGAACTTAGCGAGAATGATCCACAAGATGATGAAGGCGACGAGCATGGGGATGAATTCGTCCATGTGAGGAAGAATCGCACCGATTCCCTCGCTCTCTTCAGCAGCGAATGCAGGCAGAGGGCAAATTGCGGACGCACCGAGCAGGGCGACGAAGCCGCTCATGCAGTTGCGTACATATTTGCTTACAGTTGCGTTCAATTCGCTTGCCTCCTTCTTATCGATCGGAAATTACGTACCTAGTAGGTGACTTCTAACCGATGAAGAAGAGAACCAAGCCGAGCAGTGCCAACGCCTCGGACATTGCAGCACCGATGAAGAAGTAGCCCATGAGCTGACCCTTCATTTCAGGCTGACGAGCAGCAGAGACGCACAAACCGTAGGTAGCGATGCCGATACCGATACCAGGACCGATAGCTGCGAGGCCATAGCCTACGACCTTGAGTGCTGCGAGAACAATAGTGAGTTCCACAATTACCTCCTTTGTTGAATGAAGACCTATTTCTTCATTCACGTCTAATACTTCCAGCTGTCATTTCTTTTCGTACCAGCTGAATACCACGATCAGTTCGCCTGTTCTTGAAAGCGCGCCTCAGAACCGAAGTTCAACAGGCAAGGGCTTGAGCCCTCGAAGCTGCGCTCGTCTTCTTCCTAGTGAGGATGGATGGCCATGCCGATGTAGGACGAGGACAAGATGGTGAATACGTATGCCTGCAAGAATGCGACCAGCGTTTCGAGCGCATACATGAAGAAGAGCAGGAAGAACCAGGCGATAGCCGGGATGCCGACGACCAGATCCATGCTGAAGACCGCGGTCTGCAGGAAGATGGTGGTGGCGAGCGAGAACACGGCCAGGATCATATGGCCTGCCAGCATATTGCCATAAAGACGGACGGCCAGCGTAAGGACGCGAATAACCATCGAAACGAACTCGAGGAACCAGATGACCGGGATCATCGGACCGGGAACTCCGTGCGGAGCGAAGCTCTTCATGTACTTGAAGAAGCCGAGCTGCTTGAAGCCGTAGAAGTTGAAGTAGACGAACGACACCAACGCGAGCGCCCAGGTGATGGATATGGTGCCCGTCGCTGCTTTCGCACCCGGGATCAGGCCGATCACGTTCGCGAACAGGATGAAGAAGAACAGCGTGCACAGGAAAGGAATGTGCTTCTTGTAGCCTTCACCGATAACATCCGCGCCAACACTGTTGGAGATGAAGTCGTAACCATATTCGAGGATGGCCGTGAACTTCTTATGAGGAATGAACTCCAGCTTGCGAGCGCCGATGAGCACTACCAGCAGGACCACTGCGAGCGCGATGAACATGTACAGCGTGTACTGCGAGATCTGCCACCCGCCAATGGAAAAGAGCGTCGTCGATTCGAAGTTGGCATATAAGCCTTGTGCCTCCTCGACGAATTTCGCCAATGCTTCACCCATTGAGATTCCTTACCTTTCCGTACTTATTTCTTCACGCGCTTTTTCTGAAGCACGTTTTTATAAACCACATAGAGAGAAGTTACAGCCACGAGCGTGACGATCTCTGCGACGGCGAACGGGACGACCGATCCGCGCGCTACGAGCGCACACACGATGAGCGCGATGGCTACGACCACTAATGAGACGAAGAACCCTGCGAGGCCATAGAGACCCGCATTGAGTGGAGACATCGAAGTCGACTTGCGTGAAAGCCTTAGAGCAACGAATAGAGGAATGAATCCGGCGACACCGGCTACGATTCCTAACACGATTGCAGCGATCATTCGACCAACTCTCAATATCTGTAGAAACTACACACTTCTCAACCCCATGAAGCATAAACCAACCGCCCAAAGGTCGTTCATTAGTTCCGATGAGATGCTCGAATCAAGGGTAAGTGGTGAAATGAATGTGTTCAGGTTATTCTTGGTCGAATACACGCAGTCTGATGCCCGATTCTTCGAGAAGCTCCATGGCCAATTCATCGGGATAAGGATTCTTGTAGACGATCTCTTCGATGCCCGCATTGATGAGCATCTTGGCGCACACTACGCACGGCTGCGTGGTCACATATATAGTAGAACCTTCGATGTTGATGCCATAACGAGAAGCTTGGAGCAAGGCGTTCTGTTCACCATGAAGGCCACGGCAGATCTCGTGACGCTGACCGGAAGGCACGCCGAGCTGTTCGCGCAAACAACCCGTCTCGGCGCAATGACGAAGCCCGGTCGGAACACCGTTATAGCCCGTTGCGAGGATGCGGCGATCCTTCACGATGACCGCCCCGACCGCACGGCGCAAGCACGTCGTGCGCGTTGCCACTTCTTCGGCGAGCTTCATGAAGTATTCATCCCACGAAGGACGTGTATCGACGAATGATCCCGTGTTCTCTTCCATGGATGCTCCTTTTTCGGTACTGCTCCTTCAAGTATACGCGACCGCGCAAGAGGCTACGGCATGGCGCTTGCGGGTTACTGGATCGTCTTGAAGATGCGATCGCCCGCGTCTCCCAATCCAGGAACGATATAGGCTGCTTCGTTGAGACCTTCATCCAAGGCAGCCGTGAAGATGCGCACATCTGGATCGGCTTCGAGCACGCGCTCGACGCCTTCGGGCGCAGCGACGATGACCACGCACGTGATATCCTTCACGCCGCGATCGCGCAGCGCCTTGATGCCCGCGACCATCGAGCCACCCGTGGCCAACATCGGATCGACCAAGAGCACGGGGCGCTCGGCGATATAGACGGGCATGTTCGCATAGTACTCGACTGGCTCATGCGTCTCTTCGTTGCGATTCATGCCCAGATGAGCGATGGGCGCGGTGGGGATCATGTCCATGAACGCATCCTGCATCGCAAGACCCGCGCGCAGAATAGGAACGATGACCGGCTCTTGATCCTTGATGGTCTCGCATACGGTCGTGGTGATGGGCGTTTCGATCTCAACCTCGTTCGTCGGAAGAGCACGTGTCGCCTCATATGCCTCCAGCATCGCGATCTCGCGCAGCGCCTCGCGAAAGACATTGCTCGGCGTGGTCTTATCGCGCAGCACGGCGAGCTTATGCTTCACGAGCGGATGATCGATCACGACCAACCGGTCGCCATACTGCTTCGCTACGTCTTGTTTCTGCATCATGATCGCCTCTATTTCGTATCGAGCTAAGAGGGAGAAGGCCTTGAATCCACTCTGAGCACATTCTTATATAGTAGGTTCGATCGAACAGATCGAACCTCTTCATAGGATCGAGGCAGTGACCGCATGAGCGCCGAAGGCGCGAACAGGGAAATGGGTGAGATTCACGACCTTCTCCCTCTTGGCTCGTTCGCGCATAGATGCGCACTGCCTTCGTGCCTACAAGTTCGAGTAGAGCGGATGTGCGGCGATCATCTCTTCGATCTCGGTCGAGATCTCTGCGAGCTTCGCACCGTCTTCTGCGTTGAACACCGTTGCCGCGATCAGCTGGCCGATGCGATAGAACTCGTCGGCATCGAAGCCGCGTGTCGTGCCCGCTGCAGAGCCGACACGGATGCCACTCGTGACGAAGGGCGAACGAGTTTCGTTCGGGATGGTGTTCTTGTTCACGGTAAGGCCGACGCGCTCGAGCACCTTTTCTGCATCCTTGCCCGTGATGTCGGCTGGATTCAGATCGACCAAGCACAGATGATTGTCAGTGCCACCTGAAACGAGACGCAGGCCACTGTCGGTCATGCCATTACCGAGCGCTGCTGCATTCTTCACGACGTTATCGATGTAGACCGCGTATTCCGGCTGGAGCGCCTCTTGGAAAGCGACCGCCTTGCCAGCGATGACGTGCATGAGCGGGCCGCCCTGCGAACCAGGGAACACCGCTTTATCGATCTTGGTAGCGAGCTCTTCATCGTTCGTGAGGATGAAGCCACCACGTGGACCGCGCAGCGTCTTATGACTGGTCGACGTGACGATATCGGCATACGGGATGGGGCTTGGGTGCGCGCCCGTTGCGACCAGACCTGCGATGTGCGCCATGTCGATCATGAGGTAAGCGCCCACTTCATGCGCGATCGCAGCCATGCGCTCGAAATCGATGATGCGCGGATAGGCCGATGCGCCACCCACGATCAGCTTCGGCTTGTATTCCTTGGCCAAACGTTCCATCTCGTCGTAATCGATGCGTTCGGTCTCAGGATGAACGCCATAGGCGACGAACTTGTAATCCTTGCCCGAGAAATTCACCGGAGAACCATGCGTCAGATGTCCGCCATGATCGAGCGAAAGACCGAGGATCGTATCGCCCAGATTCACCGTGGCAGCATACGCAGCTAGATTGGCGTTCGCGCCACTGTGAGGCTGCACGTTGGCGAATCCGCATTTGAAGAGCTCTTTTGCACGATCGCGCGCAAGGTCTTCGACGATGTCGACCTTCTCGCAACCGCCATAATAGCGCTTGCCAGGATAGCCTTCTGCGTACTTGTTCGTGAGCACGCTTCCTACCGCCTCCATGACCGCAGGCGAAGTGAAGTTCTCCGACGCGATCAGCTCAACGCAAGAACGCTCGCGCTGAAGTTCCTGATCGATCGCAGTTGCGACTTGTGGGTCTTGTGCGGCAAGGATGGAATCTGCCATGCCTGTCTCCTTTCATGACCGAGACGCACAGCCTCGGAAGTACCATCGGTAAAACTAAGCTTCAGAGCCTTCTGGATCGTCCTCGCCCTCATCCGCCGACACGGGCAGCTTCACGCCCAGGTCGACCAACTGTGCGAGCGGCAATTCGTAATAGCCTGAAAGGTTATCGGCCGATCCGAGGAGCGCATCGCGATAGACGCCGTTATCGGCGCTACCTACCACGCTCCATTCGTCGTCGATCTTCTGCACCTGCACGGTGCATTCGGTCAGCACTGGCTCGGTGTTCTCGAACAAGCTCTGCAGCAAGAGCCTGCCATATTCACAGGGATCTTCGGCCTGTCCAGCCTTGATGGCCTGCTCGTTCACGACCAGCCATTCCACATAATCGTTCGACCATTGTTTGATGATCGGTTCGAGCTGGCGACAGGTGATCTTCGCATTGATGTCGCCGCCATCCTCGTCGAAATTGAGCTCAACATCTCCCAGGCTATAGGTAAAACCATCGAGCCACCAACTATAGAATTCCTCTTGCGAGATGCCGATCTGCTCGAGCTGATCGGCTCCTGAGACCTGAGGCAGATAGGTGAGCGATTCGGGATCGTGCTTTTCGATGGCCGCCATTTCTGCGATGGCCGCATTAGCCGCGAGCTGCCCTGCAGGAGGTTTGCATCCTGAAAGGCAGAACACCATGCACGCGAAGAGCGCGAGCGCGACGAGCCCCATCGCGAGACGCTTGATGGGATCCTTATCTTGCGATTCGTTGGTCGAAGAGATGAATCGTTGCATATGATCTTCCCTGTTCCTTCATCGATACGTTACGGCTGGTCGACGTATTCGTCGATCGCCATGATCTTCTCAACGCGCTGAGCGTGACGCCCACCTCCGAATTCAGTGGAGAGGAATGCGCGCAGGATCTCTTCGTTGGTCTCGAGACTGACGAAACGCCCCGAGAGCGTGATGACGTTCGCATCATTATGTTCCCGACAGAGCTGAGCGAATTCGGGGCTGACGATGTTCGCCGCACGAATCCCGGGAACCTTATCGGCAGCCATGGCCATGCCGATCCCCGTACCGCACACGAGCACGCCATATTCGGCAACGCCTTCCACGACATCGCGTGCGACCAAGAGCGCATAATCGGGATAATCCACGCGATCATCCGTCTCAGGGCCGCGGTCGATCACGTCGTGACCGCATGAGATGAGGAAGTCCGCCAACTGGCTCTTCTGTTCGAATCCTGCATGATCCGAGCCGATCGAAATGATCATGGTCCCCTTCTTTCCGCGCATCGATCATGATGCGTCTTGTCGGAGCGAGCCCGCAGCGAACACGCGCGCGAAACCCGATCCCCATCGTTTCCTCATTATACGTAAGGCACGGATGACTTCGTTCGACAAACGCAATCATTCCAGCCTGCGAGCAGATCGTCGCGCTGGCGTGAATCGATGGTCGGAACGAACACCGTCGCATTCTGCTTCACCGCACGCAGTTCATCCTGATCGCGCCAATAACCGCTCGCGAGTCCCGCCAAGAACGCGGCACCGAGCGCCGTGCTTTCGACGACGGCCGGACGGATGAGCGGCGTATCGAGGATGTCGGAGCAGAACTGCATGAGGAAATCATTCTGGCTCACACCGCCATCGACGCGAAGCGCCTCGAGTGCGATATCGGTATCGAGCTCCATCGCGCGCAGTACGTCGTAGACCTGATAAGCCTGCGCTTCCAAGCACGCGCGAACCAGATGCGCCTTCTCGACTCCACGCGTCAGCCCATAGATCGCTCCACGCGCATTCGAATCCCAATACGGCGCGCCGAGCCCCGTGAACGCCGGCACCACATAAACGCCGTTGGAGTCCTCCACGGAGCGCGCAAGGTCGGATGTGGAAGCAGGATCGTCGATCATCTCGAGGCCTTCCTGCAGCCACTGGATGAGCGCGCCTCCCATGAAGACGCTGCCCTCGAGCGCGTATTCCATCTGCTCGACACCAGGAGCAGTGGCAGCGATGGTCGTGAGCAGACCGTGGTGTGAGAGCGCAGGCGCTGATCCGATATGCATGAGCATGAAGCAGCCGGTGCCGAAGGTCGATTTCGCCTCCCCGGGCGAGAAGCAACATTGTCCGAATAGCGCCGCCTGCTGATCCCCCGCAACGCCCATGAGCGGAATACCGCCAGGCAATATATCGCTGCTCGTGCGACCGAAGCTACCCGAAGAGGGTCGCACCTCGGGCAGCATCGAAGCCGGAATGTCGAAGAGTTCGCACAGCCACGGGTCCCACTGCCCCGTGGTGATGTTGAAGAGCATCGTTCGGCTCGCATTCGTACGATCGGTCGCATGAACGCGTCCTTGCGTCAGGTTCCAGATCAGCCACGAGTCTACCGTGCCGAAGAGCAGATCACCTGCCTTAGCCCGCTCACGTGCGCCCTCCACATGCTCGAGGATCCACGCGATCTTGCTGGCAGAGAAATACGCATCGGGAATGAGACCGGTGCGCGCCTTTATCTCTTCCACGATATGCTCATCCCGCTGAAGCGCTTCGATAGCAGGCGCGGTTCGTCGACACTGCCACACGATCGCGTTGTAGACCGGCTCACCCGTATGGCGATCCCAAACGACGGTCGTTTCACGTTGATTGGTGATACCGATGCTGTCGATGTCTTCGGGGACGAGCCCTTCCGCTACCAACAGTTCGGTGAGCACTTTGAGCTGGCTCGAGAGGATATCCTTCGGATCATGCTCGACCCAGCCTGGTTGTGGGAATATCTGCGGGAAAGGGCTCTGTGTCACCGCGCGAACGATCCCTGCATGATCGACGAGCACCGCACGCGAAGAGGTGGTGCCTTGATCGAGCGCGATGATGAACGATTCTCGTGCCGCGCTCATCGCAGGTGCTCCTCGATCCACCCGAGCACATCGTCCATGACCTTCTGCTTGCCCGGCTCGTTCAAGATCTCATGACGCATACCAGGATAGAGGATGAGCGACACGTCCTTCACGCCCGCATTGCGATAGAGCTCGACCGCGCGCACCACTGCTTCACCGTTCTCGCCAACTGGATCCTCAGCACCAGCGATGAAGAGCATCGGAAGATCTGCGGGCACGCGCGCTGCCACCTTGGGGCTGACCGCTTGCGACACCACGCCCGTGAGCGCAGCATACCCTCCGACCGTGAACATGACACCGCATAACGGGTCGTCGATATAGGCATCTACCACCGCTGGATCGACCGAGATCCAATCGAGCGGTGTCCGCGCGTCCTCGATCGCTTTGCTGAAGCCGCCTGCACCCATGCTATCGAGCAACTTCGACTTGTAATGTCCTCCGCGAACAGCGCCGACAGCGCGAGCGAGCATGTTACCGCTACGAGCGAGCGCATACGGCTGATTGCCCGTACCGCAGATGATCGCACCTTCCACGCCTTGGGCATGGCGACTCAGATATACGCGCGTCACGAAACTACCCATCGAATGACCGAAGATGAAATAGGGCAGACCGCCGAAGCTTTCGAAGAGTGCTTTGCGCACTCGATCCACATCCTCGACCAGCACATCAGGACCATGATCGAGCGTGATATGCCCTAGATCGCGCGCATCCACGACGCTCTTGCCGTGGCCTACGTGATCATGCGCGCCGACCACGAAACCGTTTCGTGCGAGGAAGCGCGCGAATTCATCGTAGCGATCGATATGCTCTTCCATACCGTGCACTATCTGGACGACGCCCTTCAATTCCGCCTCGGGCAGATACGGGATCCAAAGCGACACACGAAGCTGCGAAGCACCATCGCTCGAAGGTACGAAATGCTCTACGCGCTCCACCGAGATCGAAGTTGTCATGACGTACTCCTTATCTCGCTGCAACCGACCAGTCGCAGCTGTTCCGTGTTTACATCCCCTTGCATGCGAATCCCGCGCATGCGAGAAGCTCTTTCATATCGAGCGATCCAATGCGAATGATGTGCGGTTCCTCATGTGTGCAATCGACCACGCATGAGGCCTGGCCATCGTGTGTTTCGCCTGGTAGCGCACAGATCGCGGTAGTGAATTCTTCGGGGACTTCTTCGAGACGCACTGGTGCTCGCCCACCCGAACGGTTCGCGGAAGTGGTCGCCAGGGGACCGGCCTTCCCGATGAGCATGCGTGCGGTCTCGTGATCGGGCATGCGCAGCGCGATCGTGCCCTCTGCGCTCTGATATGCCTTCGGCACCGCATCCGAAGCCTCCACCACCAACGTGAGCGCACCAGGCCAGTAATCCTGTGCGAGCTTCTTCGCCCACGCAGGCACGTTCTTCCCATACGTCTCAAGATCATCCGCACTTCCGACGAGCCACGCGATGGGCTTATCGCCGGATCGCTGTTTCAATCGATACAAGACCCCAGGCGACGAAGCTTGATTCACGGCAACACCCAAGCCATAGACCGTATCCGTTGGAAAGACCACCGGCTCCCCTGCTCGCAGAGCACGAACCGCCTCATCGAGCTGAGCTGCATCACGCTCGCGCTCAGCTTCCGCGGGCATGTGCTGCATCTCCTCATAGCGTGCTGCCACCTGCTGCGCGACCTTGAGCCCGTCGACCGCAGCTGACATGATGCCGCCTGCGAACCCCGGTCCTTCGCCGCAGGGATACAATCCACTCGAATTCGACTCCGCATTTTCTAAGTCGAATTCATCGAAGTAAGCTTGAAGCGCATCATCGCGGCAGATCCTTACGGGCGAGGACGAGCGCGTTTCGGGGGCGGTCATGATCGCACCTGGATCGTCGAATCCGCGGATCTTCTTACCCATCAGCGGCAATGCTTCACGCAGCGCATGCGAAACGAATGCGGGCAACACCTCGTCGAGCGGCGCTGCGACCACGCCGCGCTCGTAAGTGGGAACGCAGAATCGATGCTCCTTCTTTCCAACAGTTTCGAGCGCGCGGTCCATATGCTCGCCATTCGATGCCTTGAGAAACGAACCAACCGATTGAGCGGGTGCCTGATAAGGCTCTCCGCCACTCGCTTGCGATACGCGATACGCACGTCGCTCCACCTCGCGCTGCAAGTCCATGCCCGCCAACACTTCATCGCTTCCGAAATCGGCTGGGTCGACGTTCACCAACAACGCCGCATTCGCGTTCTTACCTGCACGGGCATGGTCGCTCATGCCGTTCGTGACGATGCCGCCTTCTTCGCTCGCTGCAGCCACCACTTCGCCACCAGGGCACATGCAGAAGCTATAGACGTTCCGCCCACTCGGCAGATGGATCGCAAGCTTGTATTCAGCAGCTCCAAGCGCTGGATGATGCGCTGCACTGCCCCACTGAGCTTCATTGATGGCCGCTTGAGGATGTTCGATGCGAACGCCCATCGAGAAAGGCTTTTGCTGCATCACCAATCCCTTATCGCGCACGAGCTCGAAGGTATGACGCGCTGAATGGCCACAAGCAAGGACCAGCGCCTCACAAGGAAGCTGCGTCATCTCTTCCGTCTTCACGTTCTTCAGTCCGATCGAGCGAAGCGTGCGGTCTTCGAAGATCAGGTCTACGAGCTGCGTATGAAAGCGCACTTCGCCCCCCAAAGCGATGATATGCTTGCGAATAGTGGCGACGATATGAGCAAGATTGTCGCTACCCATATGAGGATGAGCCTGCCAGAGGATGCTTTCAGGAGCGCCCGCTTCCACGAACCAATGAAGCACGTGCGGGGTGAGCGCATTCTTCGTATTCGTGGTGAGCTTCCCATCAGAGAACGTGCCCGCACCGCCTTCACCGAACTGTATGTTCGACCATGGATCGAGCTGCCCCGTTTCAAAGAACGTCGAAACATCCTCCGCGCGCTCTTCGACGGGAGCGCCTTGCTCGATCAGGATCGGCTCAAGGCCGCAACGTGCAAGATACCACGCTGCGAACAGCCCTGCAGGACCTGCCCCCACTATTACCGGAGGATGCTCGGACGGGATCGACCGCGGCATCGAAAGCGCCTCGTAAGGGCGTGATGGATTGAGCTGCAAGCCTTTCAGACGCACATCTTTGCGCTTCGCACGATCCAAAAGCTGCTGCTCTACCTTCGTCGGCACATCAAGTCGATAGGTCGCGATGAAATGCACGTTCGACTTCTTGCGCGCATCGACGCTGCGCTTCAAGAGTTGCGCACCGAGAATTTCTCCCGGTGCGATACCGAGCTGCTTCGCGATCTCGTGAAGGGCACGCTCGCGATTTTCAGGAAGTCCTGCATCGAGCGTGAGCTTGAGCCCAGAAACGTCGATCATCGCTCTTCACGCTCCGATCTCTGTGCATCGCTTGGCGAAGTTCGCAACTCGCCAACGATAGAAAGACCAGCCAAGAGTCCACTTGCCCATGCCCAATGAAGGTTATACCCTCCGCAAGGACCGTCCACATCGAGCGCTTCACCTGTTACATAGAGCTTTGGAACACGAACGGCCTCCATCGTCTTCGGATCGACCTCATCGAGGCGAAGACCCCCTTGATGCACTTGGCTTTGCTTTTCATCACCTCGACCTGTAACGACGAGCTCGAAATCCTTGATGCATGCTGCAATATGCGCGATTCCCTGGTCTTCGACCGCTCGAGCGGGCGCGATATCGAGATCGCCTGCGACGAAGTCGCTATAGCGAAGGAGCGCCTCAACCAGTTCGGGCAGAAAGAACCCGCGTAAAAGTTCTTCGTAGGTCGCGGTATCTCTCGTTCGCGATTCGTAGGACCGCATACGAGCAACGAGCATCTCATTCAAATCCGACAGTGAAAGTTCGGGCGCAAGATCGAGCGCGACCACATCCCCCGCCTCTACGAAACGCGAGGCATTGAAAACGACGATGCCCGAGATACCATACGCACGAAAGAGCACTTCCCCTTCTTCGGAGAACGAACGATCCGAGCAACTCAAGCGCACATGAGCACGAATACCATCAAGCCCCTCGAGAAAGCGCGTATCCGTTCGAAGCGGTCCGAGAACGGAACGCGTAGGCACGAATGCCGTCTCGTCAAAGCACCTCGATGAACATACCGACTCGATTCCTCCACCGCCAGTCGCGAATACGACCGCATCGACGATGAAGCGAGCCGACCGCGTGCTCTCGAAAGCATCTTGCAGCTGAAGCGAGAAACGATCGTTCTCCTTCTCGACCAGCAACACCTCGACACCACAAGAACGCTCGACCTCGTAACGGTCGAGCTCTGCCTGCAAGACCTCAAGAACCGATGTAGCTTTGTTCGAAAAAGGATAAAGAAGGCCATCCGTATGCGGCGCCTCTTGCCATACGAGTCCAAGTTCGTAGAACCACCGCAAGACCGCGTTGCTTCGCGCGGCAGGAGCATAGAGGGCGAAGGCTGAATCTTGCGCCGATACTGCATGGAATGGCGAACTCAGCTCCTTATGAACAACAGCCGAAGTGCCACCATACGATGCGAAGGCCTCCTCGAGCGCCGCGAAGGCCTCGCCGACGAAAGCGGGCTGGTTGAAAGCGCTGGGCTGGATGTTCGTATGAGAAAAATTGCAGCGTCCATTCCCGCTTCGCAGGATCGAAGAGCCGATCTTGCGACCCTTCTCGATCACCACCACACGTACTGGTATAGCAAGACCTTGCGCGCCTGCCGCGATCGCACAAGCAGCAGCGATGCCTGATGCGCCTCCTCCCACGATAGCCACCGTGAAGCACGAGGTCTCCTTAGGAAAAACGACTGGCTGCGCCGTTCGTTTCGGAGACTTTTTGTTCTTTCGTTCGCTCATACAGATATCATACGCGTTTTAAAACGAAAGGGACCGACCAAACGATCGATCCCTCCGCCATGAATGCACTGATGCCTTGCTGCTAGACTTCCTTGACCCACAAGCCGTGGATGTTGCAGTAGTCGTAGACCCTGAGCGGGTTTTCACCAGGAGCCAGCGTGAACTGTGCCTCGGGCTTATCTCCAGGATGAAGATCGACGTACTGGAAGCCGCGGTTCGTCTCCAGAACGATCATCGTGATCCAGTGGGTATCGATCATCGGATGTTCTTCGGCGCCGATCTTGACCTTGATATCGTCGGTGATCTCGACAACAGGAACATGCTTCTCAAGAGAAGCATCGACGCTGTCTGGAACGAGTTCGGTCATCTGCTGACCGCAACAGAACAGTGCGGGGCCTTCGTCGAAGAGCTTGACGGCGACATTGCCGCAATGTTCGCACTTAAAGAACTGTAGTTTCATGAGAGTCCTCCTCTTTCTCATACGCGCAAGGACCGACTTGCGGCCTCTTTTTCACACATGCATATATAAGCAGAATACCACCCACTATGATGAGCGGCATCGAAAGAAGTTGCCCCATCGTAAACCAATCTCCAAATAGGTAGCCGATCTGAACATCGGGCTGACGAATGAACTCCACGAGAAAGCGAAATACGCCATATCCCAGCAAGAACGTGCCGATATAGGTACCACGAGGAAACGGCGGCTTCTTGAATGACATCGCATAAAGGATGATGAACAGCACCAGCCCTTCGAGCAGCGCTTCATAGAGCTGACTCGGGTGGCGCGGGACGGTTCCTGCCGACCCCCCGAACACAACGCCCCAGGGAAGATCGGTCGGGGCACCCCATAGCTCTCCATTCACGAAATTCGCGCAGCGGCCGAAGAATAGACCGATCGGAACCCCGATGATGGCTACATCGACGAGCGAAAGATAAGGCATCTTGATGAGCCGTGCTGCAACGATGCCTGCAAGAAGCGCGCCGATCAGACCTCCATGGAAGCTCATCCCACCATTCGAGAAATTCAGGATCTCGAGCGGATTGGCCGCATAGAATGCATTGTTATAGATGAGCACATAACCAAGTCGACCGCCTAGGATAACGCCCACCATCGCACAGATGACGACCGTGCATAGATGATTCAGGTCGAACTTCATCTTCCAACGCTTGCCTACGAAATAGATGACCAGAGCAGCCAACAAGAATCCGAGCGCGTAGGCGATGCCATACCATCGCGCCGTGAACGGCCCGATGGAGAATGCTATGGGATCGAGTGTTTGATAGATGTCGTTGAGCATAGGACCATTATAGATACTACATGGTCAAGTCTTAAGCGAAACGATGATCGAGGAAGCAAAACGTGGTACGCGGATGAGCGAGTCACTCCACCTTACGACCCATTCCTGCTCCCACCTCCGATGCCGCCTGGAAGACATCGGGATAAAGAACGGCAGGGATCGTTGCGACGACCGAAACGTTCTGATCGCAGTGATGGCAATGCACGGTGAAGAGTGCCTGTGTGTTGCTTAGTGCCATAAGAGAAGAGTACGTGCGCAGATCGAGATCCTTCACGCCGCAATTCGGGCATTTCACCAGCACATCTTCCATGGTCGAACCTCCCCTTACGCTCAAGATTGCTCAGGCAAGGTTAATTATGAGCGAGCGCGCTCGCTCGAATGCGAATATCGAAGATCTGATTCCTAACCGCAACTTTTACGATTCTTTTTTATGAACTTGCGAGAAATCGGGGACGGAAGGACGGCCATTACGATAGAAAGAAAAGCCGTTCTTGCCCTTCGATTTCGTTTTATAGAGCGCTTCATCCGATTGCGAATAGAGCTCGTTGACCGTCGTGGTCAGGTCTTCTGCGCATGCTACGCCGATGGAAACGGTCGGAACGACCGTCTTGCCAATGAGCGCTTGCGAATCGAAATCGATGAAAGCGAGCTCGTTGATGCGCTTCACCAAATAACGAAGACGATCTCCGTTGCCAAGGCCTACGATGAACGCCGCGAATTCATCGCCGCCCATACGCGCGACGATATCCCCTTGGCGCAGCGCGCTATCAAGGAAACGCGCAAGATGCTTGAGCACCTCATCGCCAAACGGATGACCATACGTATCGTTGATGCCCTTGAAATCATCGATATCGATAAGGATGACCGAGCACTGACCCGTGCCATGTGCGCGCTGCTCGATGACGCGCCGAATCGCTGCTTCACGATTGTAGACACCGGTCAAGCCGTCATGCTCGGCGATCTGCTTCAAATTCTCGCGCACGACGATCTTATCGGTGATGTCGAGCACGACCACGTAGAACCATTCCACTCCATTCGAATCGACGATCAGGTTGCCCCAATCCTCCAGCCAACGGACTTCTCCATTCTTAGAGATGATACGGTAGGTCACCTTATCGCTACCCGTAGCTGCTGATTGCTTGCGGATCTCGGCGAGCACATGCTCGCGATCGTCGGGATGCACGAAACCTTGGAACGTGTTTCCAGTGAGTACGCGAAAATCCTCTTCGTTCTCACATCCCAGCATCTGAACGAGGCCCGGACTGACGTAATCGAACGTGTCTTTACCTGGTTCATCCGACGCGCGATAGCGGAAAAGACCGCCTGGCATGCGCATGAGCAGTTCATCCATCTCCTCGCGCGCACTCTGCAGTTCAGCGGTCGAACGCTTGAAGTCCCGCGCGGTCTCATGAAGTTTGATGTAGTTCAGAACGCGGCGATGCGCATAAACCGAATAAGGGCGTACGATAACATCCGTCGCCCCTGCATTGAATCCCTGATTGATCAGATCGTCTGAAATATCGTCGACGATGAGAATGATCGGAGCACCATCGGTCTGATCGAGACGTCTGATCAACTCGATGCAATCGATGGTGGAGCGGTCGATATCAGAGGTGTCGATGATATAGGCAGAAAAAGGGATCGCCCGAAGTTCGATCTCCTTTTCGATATTCCAGCGGTCTCGCGCGATGATCACATTACATGATTCCGAAAGGCGCTTCACGATCTCGCTTTCCTGGAAGGTCTCTTCGGTCGCGAGAAGGACTGAATAGTATTTTTCCTCTGACATGATCCCGACCTCTTTTCAAACGCAGCTCGTCGTTGATTCCGATCCGTACGAACGTTGTGTCCCTAACCTGCCGCTGGCTGTTCTTCGATGCGCGGCCCATTCGTCAAGAAGAACTCGCAGAACTGGCAGATGTCCTTCATGCACGTGTCGCGATTCAGATCGACACGAAAGACGAGCGTCGGATCAGAGCTCACATGATGGGTATCGCGATGACATGCAGCGAAGTGGCAATCCGCCGGGCAACGTTCTCCTGGAATATTGTGCGGGCAGCGAGAGAGCATCTCTTCGTCGCAACCACGTTTTTCCCAACAAAATGGCATGTCTCGACCTTTCTAGCGGTGAAAAAACGAGCGCCGCGAGATACGCGGCGCTCTTCATCGTATCCAGAATCGCTTAAGAAGCAGGAACGACCTTGGTCACGCCTGGAATGCGCTCCTTCAAGATACGCTCAACGCCATTGGCGAGCGTCATCTGGGACATAGGGCAACCCTTGCAAGCGCCCTGCAACTCCACCGTTACGACGCCATCGTCGCTCACATCAACGAGCGCCACGTCGCCGCCATCAGCTTGCAGGGACGGACGGATGAGCTCGAGCACTGCTGCTACGTCGGTTTTCTCTACCATGGGATCCTCCTTAAAGGTCCATCATCGTTCCGAATTGTTTCTCGCAGCCATTCTATCACGCACGATAGCGCCCACCTGCTGAAAATCGGATATCAGCACATCCCGCTTGGAGCGATCGTAGATAGCGGCAGCTGGATGAAAGGTAGGTAGGACGAGAAAACGACCTGCCTGCTGCACCGTACCGCGCAACTTGGTGATGCCCACAGTGGTTCGTAAGATGAACTGCGTGGCGAAATTGCCCAACGTAACGATGACATCAGGATCGATGATCTTGGTCTGAGCGCGAAGGAATGGAGCACAGGCCTCGATCTCATGCGGCTGCGGATCTCGATTCGCAGGCGGGCGACACTTCAGCACATTCGCGATGAAGATATCTTCGCGCTTGAGTCCTGCATCTTCGAGCAGCTCATTCAAGAACTTACCAGCAGCTCCCACGAAAGGGACTCCTTGCAGATCTTCGTTCTTGCCCGGAGCCTCTCCTACTACGAGGATACGCGCATGGGGATTCCCATCGCCGAACACTAGATTCGTTCGCGTTTCACAGAGATCGCAGCGGGTACATCCCTGCATGGACTCGCACAGCTCTTCGAGCGTTTCGCCAGGGGCGATCGGGTGAGCCGGTGTGACAGCAGGGGCCTTATCGCTCGCATGCTGCAGATGCTTCGAGATGATGTCCTTTTCGGTCTTCATGGATCTCCTACACGTAATAACGTGGCATGCGGTGCGAAAAGCCGATCGTTACTTCGTGCTGGATGGTACCAGCACGCTTCGCCATCGTGTCGATGGAAGTATCGATGTGAGCGTTCGGACCAGCGATCTGGACGACATCCCCGATCTGAGGATCGAGCGTTCTGCGGCCCGCTCTTGTACGAATGTCGACCTCGAACATACATTGATCCATACAGATATTGCCGACCTGAGAGACCGCACGATCTTGATATGCGAACTTGATCTGCCCCGAGAGCAAGCGGATGAGTCCGTCGGCATACCCCACAGGCACCGTACAGATCTTCACGCTTCCCGGGCTTCGATAGTTCATGCCATAGCTCACGCCTTCGCTCATAGGCACTTGGATGACGTTGGTGATGCGCGCATACACGCTCATGGCCGGACGCAGCTGCACGATACGATGCGTATCGTTGGCAGGATGATAGCCATACAGCGAGATACCGAGACGAACCATATCGAAGTGCGTCTTCGGGAACCGATAGATGGCTGCAGAATTATCGCAGTGGACCAACCCAGGATTGATACCAGCCGCCTCGAGTGCACGCATGCTCTCCACGAAACGGTTGATCTGAATCTGGAAATCGAGCGTTTCAGCAGCATCTGCAGTCGCGAAATGCGTGAAGCACCCCTGCAGATCGAGCGCGCGATGAAAACTCACCTGCGAGATGAACTCGATAACCTGATCATGGCGTACGCCGATTCGATTCATGCCTGAATTGATAGCCAGATGATAAGGAGCCTTCATGTTGTGAGCATCGGCGATCTCTGCATAGTGGATCGCAAAGTCCGGTGTGTAGACCGACGGGATGATGTGGTTGTGGAGCAGCAGCGGCACGCTCTCTGCAGGAGGTTCAGCCAATAGCAAGATGGGTTCGCGCAGGCCTGCGTCGCGAAGCTGGATGCCTTCATCGATGGTTGCGACGCCCAGGTAGGATGCGCCAGAAGTGGTGGCGAGCTTAGCCACCTCTACCGCGCCATGACCATACGCATCTGCCTTCACGACCGCCATCAAGCGCGTGCGGTCCCCAAGCAAGTTGCGCGTCGCGCGCACGTTATGCTGGATCGCGTTGCGCTCGACCTCGACCCACGCCCAGCGCCGATCCTTCTCGGGAATGTTCTCGAGCTCAAGTTCCGTGAAATCTTGCGTCTCGTCTCCCTTTTCGTGATCGCGCGAATATTGGAAGTTCGACCCACGACTATAGCGCGAAGACGCGGTAAAACCATTTATCATCTCATCCACGAACGAACTCCTCTTTCACTACCGATTCACTCACGCGAGCGATACTGCGATCAGGCAGCCGTATCCAGCTGGGAAGCACTCGTTGAAAGGCTTTGCTCGAGCGCATCCATATCGCCCAAGATCGCATTCGCGATCGCCTGCTTGCCTGCCTCGGTAGCATTCACGTCGCCAGACTCTTCTTGCGTCGCTACCGTAACGGTCGTATCGACCGCTTCTTCTTGCTTCAGCTGCTCGATCATGATGGTGGTCAGCTGCTTTTCAATATCCTCTTCGGAAAGGCCCGAGAATGCCGCACCGAATGCATACGACATCATGCTCGGAAGCGAATTCTTGACAGCACTAGCAAGCTGTTTAGAATGGATCGTCACCTCAACATCGATCGTACCGGTCTCGGCATTCTGCGTACTGCCCTTGATCTCATACGAGAAGTCTTCGATCAGCGCCGAAACGAGTTCGTTCGTATCGATATCCATCTCTGCAAGTTCGCTCGATTCCGTAGCGTTCAACAGGTCGAGCGCGCCATTCTTGTAATCGTCCAACAGCGCTTTGACGGACTCCTCTGCCTGCTGCTCTTTCGATTGACACCCTGAAAGTCCTACCACGGCGACGAAAACGAGCGCGAGCGTAACTAAACAGGCGATGATGCGAGCATCGATGCTTGTTCTTTCCTTCATGATCTCCCCTCCAATGTTCAAAAGGGCTTCGATCGAACGAAGCCCTTTTCGATAGCCTTGATCAGCTTTTAGCGATTGATGTTGTAGAACGCCTTCATGCCGGCATACTGGCCTGCATCCGCGAGTTCTTCCTCGATACGAATGAGCTGGTTGTATTTCGCCACACGGTCAGAACGCGCAGGAGCACCTGTCTTGATCTGGCCGGCGTTGGTGGCTACTGCCAGGTCGGCAATGGTGGTGTCTTCGGTCTCGCCAGAGCGATGAGACATGACGCACGCATAGCCTGCCTGCTTGGCCATCTGGATCGCCTCCATGGTCTCGGTAAGAGAACCGATCTGGTTCACCTTCACCAAGATCGCATTCGCGCAACCGAGCTCGATGCCCTTCGCGAGACGCTTAGAATTGGTCACGAACAGATCGTCACCAACCAGCTGGACCTTATCACCGATACGATCGGTGAGCTTCTTCCAGCCATCCCAATCCTCTTCAGCCATGCCGTCTTCGATCGAGATGATGGGATACTTCTCGACGAGCGCTGCCCAATAGTCGACCATTTCGTCGCTCGTGAGCTCGCGGCCTTCACCAGCGAGCACATACTTGCCGCTATCGACGTTATAGAATTCGGTCGAAGCCGGATCCATCGCGAACATGATGTCGGAGCCGGGCTTATAGCCAGCAGCCTCACATGCCTTCACGATGTACTGCAAGGGCTCTTCATTGGTCTTGAAGTTCGGAGCGAAGCCGCCTTCGTCGCCAATGCCACCGCCAAGACCAGCATCGTGAAGGACCTTCTTCAACGTGTGATAGATCTCCGCACACCAACGAAGCGCTTCAGCGAACGTAGGAGCACCAACCGGCATGATCATGAATTCCTGGAAGTCGACGTTGTTGTCCGCATGCGCACCGCCGTTCAGGATGTTCATCATCGGCGTAGGCAGCAGATTGGCATTGACGCCGCCAACATACTTGTAGAGAGGAAGTTCGGCAGATTCAGCAGCTGCCTTTGCAGTAGCCAGCGAAACGCCCAGGATCGCGTTCGCGCCGAAGTTCGCCTTGTTCTCGGTACCGTCGAGGGCGATCATCTCAGCATCGATCGTGCGCTGATCGTCTGCCTCGAAACCGATGAGCGCATCAGCGATCTCTTCGTTCACGTGAGCGACCGCCTTGAGCGTGCCCTTACCGAGATAGCGCTCGCTATCGCCGTCGCGCAATTCGACCGCTTCGAAAGCGCCCGTCGATGCACCTGAGGGAACCGCGGCGCGGCCCATCGATCCATCGTCAAGCGTGACTTCAACTTCTACGGTCGGATTGCCGCGGGAGTCCAAGACCTCGCGACCGTAAACATCGATGATGATGCCCATGGAATTTCCTCCTTGATTGGTTTACGAAAGCTTGTGGTTCAAGCTGAAAAACATGATAACACGCAGCATCGGTTCACCTCGGTACAAACCGCACAAAGTGTGCCTCTTGGTGCCCAGAGCCACTATATTTGGTAGTTGTCAGCATCCTTGTTCAGTACAGAGCAAGGATGATCGCTCGCGAACATTGGCGTTTTCACCGAAGTCCCATCACAAGAGACAGGCAACGACCACGCAAAGAACGAGCGCGACCAACAACAGCAGCCACGCCGAGGCGGTCATCGAGCGAGCATTTAGGCTCGTGCGAGCGCTCGCCCCATAGCAGCGTGCATCCATCGCTTCCGCCACGGTCTCAGCTTGACGGAAGAACCCGATGAACAAAGGGATGAGCACGACGAGCCAGGTCTTCAGGCGCCGCCATATCGATCCACTATCGAACCGCGCACCACGGGACGTTTGCGCAGTCTTGATCTGCGTGAGCTGCTCGAAAAGAAGCGGGATGAAGCGAAGCGCAAGGCTGAGCGTGAAGGCGATGTCGTCAACGGGAACGCGCATCCTGCGCAGAGGCGCCAAGATCGATGCGAGCGCATCCGTCATCTGCGTAGAAGTGGTCGTGAACGTGATGATGAAACTTGCCATGATGACCAGCGCGATACGCGCTGCATACGCGAGCGCATTAAGGCTGCGCTCCGCTTCGAACGGGATCGAATTGCAGATCCAGATGAAGATGAGGATCGTAAGAGCAGGAACGAGGGTCTTAAGGTAATTCTTAAGTGGGACGCGTGAGGCCATCATCGCGCCGAACAGCACGAGCGCGAACACCCCGATCCCCCACCAGGTATGCGTGCAGAAGAGCGCGATCGAGTACACCAAGAGCAAAGCAAGCTTCACTCGCGCATCCAACCGATGCACGACGCTCTCACGCGCTATGTAAGAAAGGAGATTCACGAATACTTATTATGCAACTTCTTTTAACATTGGCATTATATTTTCTTATTACTCGAAACGAGCGTTTCGAGTAATGCAGATCATCTCAAGAAAGGTCGTTGAAGATGTATCCGAATAACGATAGGTTCGCCGCACAAAATGGAATCACCTTCGAATCGTTCGGAAGCCCTGATGCTGTCTGCCACATGACAGTAACAGAGCAGCATTTGAATGAAGTAGGCATACCTCATGGTGGAATCTACTTTGCGATCGCGGACGCCGTCTTCGGCGCCGCATGCGACTACGCTCATGTCAACATAATCACCTTGAGCGCCTCGATCGACTTTCTTGCCTCCGCTCAGCTTGGCGACACCCTTACTGCCACATCAAAGGAGATATCCGCGACGCGCAAGATCGTTACGCACGATATCGAAGTGAGGAACCAAAACGATGAATTGATGGCGATCGCACGCATAAAAGGGTATCTGAAATAGAGAGCGCATAAGAAAGGGCACTCGCAAATACCATCTGCAAGCACCCTTTTACCGAGCGCGAAGAACTTCGCGCTCGCCTATTTCAATGATGAAAGCCCGAGGCTACTTGATGCCTGCTTCTTTCATCTCTTCTTCCATGAACTTCTCTTCAGTCTCTTCGACTGCGTCAGCCTGTTCTTCAGCCTTGAGAGCGTCCAGGTCTTCTTTTACTTCATCAGGTTTCATGATGAACAACCGCCTTCCTCATTCGATCGACGTTCATCTATCGCTACGGTCATTCACGAGCACTCGTAACCGAGGATGCAAGTGCTCGTGTGGGCCGGATAGAGGAACGAACTCTAATACCACCTCATATTCTCGCGCTTTCAGACCCTATGAGTGAACCGATCGCGGAAGCATTACCGCTTGTTCGAAAACCTGTTGTCCTCTCGTAACCTTCGCCGCATAGGCGCCAATTTTGGAAGATCTTGCAGCTTGAACGCGATTTTTTGCAAGAGATTTACGTTTGTATGCACGCTCAAAAATGCACGAAGAAACTCGACCTGGGCTTTTGTGTATCTCAAGCACAAAACCGCTGCTGTTTTACACCAAGATCACCTCAAATCGAACGATTTTGTGCATACAAACGCAAATCTCTTGCAAAAAATAGCTCTTCCGCTGCAAAACAGACGATCGCAGCACCCCGAAACATGTACCGCAGCGCACAGAAATAGTCACAGTGAACGAAGCAAGCTCATGGTGCGTAAAACGAGCAGCCATGGTACGCAAAGTAAAAGAGCCGCTCGAATGAGCGGCTCTTCGTACGAACGAGAATTCGTTGCTTAAGAGAAGACGACTATTCGGCCTTCTCCTTCTCTGCTTCTTCAGCAGCGGCGGCTTCAGCATCCTTAGCTGCAGCTTCTTCTGCCTTCTCAGCAGATTCCTTCGCAGCCTCTTCAGCCTTCGTCTCTTCTTTAGCCTCAGCCTTAGCTTCGGTTGCCTCTGCTTCCATCGCCTTAGCCTGATCTTCGCTCAGTTCTTCGATCACGTCTTCAGCTACTTCAGGCTTCTCTTCCTTCTTTGCAGCCGCCTTCTTCGTGGTCTTCTTTGGCGCAGCCTTCTTCTCGGACTTAGCCTCGTCCTTCTTGGCCTTCTTTTTCTTGCCCACAGGCTCGGTCACGAGCTCCATGATGACCATAGGAGCATTGTCGCCCTTGCGGTTACCCAGCTTCATGATGCGAGTATAGCCGCCCTGGCGATCGCCGAACATTCCCTGCTCGACCTTCTCGAAGACCTCGCGAACCAGTTCCTTATCACCGAGAGCAGCGATAGCAAGACGACGAGAGTGCAGGTCGCCCTTCTTTGCCCAAGTGATGATCTTATCGACGTCAGGACGAATCTCCTTGGCGCGAGCCTCGACCGTCTTGATACGGTCGTTGGTGAACAGTGCACCAACCAGGCTCTTCTTCATAGCCTTGGTATGGCTCGAATCAGTGCCAAGCTTACGACCTTTCTTATTGTGTCTCATCTTGTTTCTCCTAAAGCTTTAAATTGAGGTCCATCGAAATGAGCTTATCCTTAACCTCTTCAATGGACTTCGCACCGAAGTTTCTAATGTTGAGCAGATCGTTCTCAGAATATTCGACCAGCTGACGGACGGAGTGGATGCCAGCACGCTTCAAGCAGTTGTAAGAACGGACGGAAAGGTCCAGGTCCTCGATCTGCTTGTCGAGCTCTGCATTGGTCTCTTGGCTTTCGGGAGCGAAGATGGAAACTACCTCGCCCTCTTCATCCTCTTCGATCTCGTCGAGAGAAAGGAAAGCGCCCATGTACTGGTTGATGATGTTCGCCGCACGGCAAACAGCCTCGGTCGGATTGATGGAACCATCGGTCTCGACCTCAAGAACGAGCTTGTCGTAGTCGGTGCGCTGACCCACACGGGTGTCGCTGACGTTCATAGTGCAGCGACGGACCGGCGAGAACAGCGAATCGACATGGATGATGCCGATAGGATCTTCCGTGCGCTTGTTGCGCTCTGCAGAAACATAACCACGACCAACGCCGATGCGAATGGTCATCTCGAGCGTGCCACCATCGGCAACGGTCGCGATGACATGCTCGGGGTTGATGAGAGTGAATTCTGCGGGAACATCAAGATCCGCACCAGTGACCGTGCAAGGGCCCTCAGCGTGCACGTGGGCGGTTGCCTCCGTGTAATCGCTGGAGAGCGCACTGAAAACCAAGCCTTTAACATTCAGAACAATGTCGGTGATGTCTTCGATGATGCCTTCGGCAGTGGTGAACTCGTGCTGAACGCCCTCGATCTGGATAGCGGTAGGTTTCGCACCATCCAGCGAAGAGAGCAGAACACGACGCATACAGTTGCCCAAGGTGTATCCGTAGCCACGCTCAAGCGGCTCAACAATGAAGCGAGCAACGAGATCGTTAACCTCTTCTGTTGTAACTGTCGGCCTCATGAACTCTGTCATACCTTATAAGCCTCCTTAAAAACCGCAGTAGCGCTTACTACTTCGAGTAAAGTTCGACGATGAGCTGTTCGTGAATGTCAAGATCGATCTGATCGCGCTCAGGAAGCGAAAGAACGCTGCCCTGAAGCTTTTCGATGTCAACTTCCAGCCAAGCAGGAACGACGCGGCCTTCGTTGGAGACGAGCGCGCTCTTGATGACCAGGAGTTCCTTTGACTTAGGACGTACGGAGACGAGATCGCCCGGACGAACGCGATAGGACGGGATGTCGACGCGCTTGCCGTTCACCTGGATATGACCATGAGTGACGATCTGACGAGCTTCCTTGCGGGTCTTAGCGAAGCCAAGGCGGAAGACGACGTTGTCAAGGCGAGATTCCAGGATCTGCATGAGGTTAGCGCCAGTGATGCCGGGCATAGCCTTCGCGCGATCGAAGTAACCGTGGAACTGCTTCTCGAGAACGCCATAGACGAACTTAGCCTTCTGCTTCTCGCGAAGCTGCATGCCATATTCGCTTTCCTTGCGACGACGCTTGGGTTGACGGATGGAGCTCGATTTGCTTTTACCGGTGTAGCCGAGAACGATAGGATCCAAGCCCAGTTGACGGCAACGTTTGAGAACCGGAGTTCTATTAATAGCCATAATAAACTGATCCTTTCATTTAGACGCGACGACGCTTGCGCTGACGGCAACCGTTGTGCGGGATGGGGGTGCAATCCTGGATGCTTGCGACTTCAAGACCTGCTGCCTGGAGAGAACGGATAGCGGTCTCGCGACCAGAACCCGGACCCTTCACGAACACGGAGACCTTCTTGAGGCCGTGCTCCATAGCGGTCTTAGCTGCTGCCTCTGCTGCCATCTGAGCGGCGAACGGGGTGGACTTACGAGAACCCTTGAAGCCGACCGTGCCAGCAGACTGCCATGAGATCACATTTCCCTGAGGATCGGTGATCGAAACGATCGTGTTATTGAACGTAGATTTGATATGAGCTGCACCAACGGCGATATTCTTGCGCTCGGAGCGCTTGATGCGGGTGCGAACGTTTTTCTTAGCTGCCACTTACAACACCTCTACTTATTCTTCTTGCCGCCGATTTGCTTACGTGGGCCCTTGCGGGTACGTGCATTCGTGTGAGTGCGCTGGCCACGAACGGGCAGGCCACGACGATGACGAAGACCACGATAGCAACCGATCTCCATGAGGCGGTTGATGTTCTGGCGGACCTCGCGATGGAGATCGCCTTCAGTAGTGATGTTTGCGGTGATATAGTCACGGAGCTTGGACAGATCATCCTCGGTGAGATCGCGAACGCGGACATCGGGATCTACGCCGGTTTCCGCGAGGATCTTCTTAGAGGTGGTAGGGCCAATACCGTAAATGTAGGTCAAGCCGACTTCAATGCGCTTATCGCGAGGAAGGTCGACACCAACAAGACGTGCCATGAATTAGTTCCCTTCTCTTTAACCTTGACGCTGCTTATGACGCGGGTTCTCGCAGATGACCAGAACCTTGCCATGACGTCGAATGATTTTGCACTTGTCGCACATTTTCTTGACCGAAGGACGTACCTTCATAATTCAATTTCCTTTCGGTTATGCGTTCACTTTATCAACACGCCCAGCCGCAGGCGGTAGTTTGTAAAAACGAAATATGATGGTGGTATTACTTGTAGCGATAGGTGATGCGTCCGCGATCGAGATCGTAAACAGAAAGCTCGACCTGAACCTTATCCCCAGGAAGGATCTTGATGTAGTGCATGCGCATCTTTCCCGAGATGTGAGCAAGAATCTTATGGCCGTTTTCGAGCTCTACACGAAACATCGCGTTCGGCAGTGCTTCCAAAACCGTACCTTCTAATTCAATAGCGTCTTCTTTAGCCAAGATCGCTCCTTTAGCGAGATCGGACCAATATCGCACCTGCCCGTTTTACCGCGCAGAAAGCCACGGCACACACGTGCAAGCCTTTCAATTCTAGGATAAGTTAGCTTGACTCCATAATTTCTACACAATATCTTCTCCGAGTGGCTCCCAGAAAAGAAAAAGCCTCGCAAAAAGCGAGACTGAGCAGTTGGAATGGTGCGCCGTGAGGGAATCGAACCCGCGACCTTGGGATTAAAAGTCCCCTGCTCTACCAACTGAGCTAACGGCGCTTATGCAAACAAGTATTCTATCTTTCAACCCGAAGAGGGTCAAGGTCTTTCTAAACCAGGCACAGCGCGAGATCGCCTCCGAAAAACACCTTCTACGAGAGAGGTCGCTCCCCCAAATCGATGAATTCGACAGACTTCACCTTGCCTTCGTCCACGAAAAGACGCGCGACGCTCTTGTGACTTCCTCCGCGAGGGCGCGAGGGGCTGCCAGGATTCAAGAACAGCACTCCATCCTTGCCATACTGCTCTCGCGGAACGTGCGTATGCCCATGGATCACCACTTGAACATCTTCGGGCACGGTGCCGATATCTTCGGGACGATGCACCATGCGAAAGCGCACGCCGCCCAAGAGTGGAGAAGCGATGTCCTTGACGCGTGGCCCCAGATCATAGCGATCGCAGTTGCCACGCACGCAGATGGTGGGTGCGATGGTCTCAAGCTCAGTAAGGACCATACGATTTTCGATGTCGCCTGCGCATAAGATGTAGTCGCTACCCTGCAGCGCTTCATAGGCCTCCGTGCTCAAACGTCCGTGAATATCTGATACGACCCCGATGATCATATGACTCCTATCCGTAGAATACGAGCTGACATGAACGCGAAAACTCCGTCGTCGCTTCGGTCGAACTAACTTCGCTCGCGCGAAGTGGATTTCTCCCTCGCTTTGGACAAGTCGTTTTCGTCTTTCAAATCAGCTCGTATTCGAATGAGTTATTTGACGACGATATTCACCAGACGGCTCGGGATCACGATCACTTTCACGACGTTCTTGCCCTCGGTAGCTTTCGACACCGCACCGAGCGCCGTTTCACGAATGAGCTCTTCTGCCGCATCTGCAGGAACCGTGATGCGCGTCTTCACCTTACCGTTGATCTGCACTGCTAGCTCGACCTCATTCGAAACAGCTTGGCTCGGATCGAATTCAGGCCATGGCTGTTCGTGGACGGACGCGGTATGGCCGAGTGGCGTATGCCACAGCTCTTCAGCCCAATGAGGAGCGAAGGGAGCCATGAGCTTCACCAGCACTTCTGCAGTATCGGTGTCGAGCGCTTTCAGATCAGCGCATTGCGTACGAACTTCGGCAGGAACGGCACGCAGGTAATCGCCCACCGCATTCGAAAGCTCCATGATCGCTGCGATAGCGGTGTTGAAGTTGTTGCGCTCGATATCGTCGACCACTTTGCCCACCAAACGATGACGTTCGCGATTGAGTTGCTCTGCGAGCTGCTTGCCTGCCTCTTCACCAGGGTTTTCCTGGAAGAGCGTATCGTCTCCCGCTTGTCCGACCAAGTCATAGACCTGACGCCACAAACGGTTGAGGAACTTGTACATACCCGCAAGGCCGTCTTCATTCCAAAGCTTCTCCTTGTCGGGAGGGCCCATGAACAGCACTGCTGCACGCACCGCATCGGCACCGTAGGCAGCGATCATCTCCTCGGGCGAGACGACGTTGCCCTTCGACTTGCTCATGACCTCACCGTTCTCATCGAGCACCATGCCCTGACAGAGCAGGTTCGTGAACGGCTCGTCGAAATCGAGCATACCTTCGTCGCGCAGTACCTTCGTGAAGAAGCGGCTGTAGAGCAGATGCAGGATGGCGTGTTCGATGCCGCCGATGTACTGATCTACCGGCATCCAGTAGTTCGCCTTCTTGGGATCGAACGGAAGCTCATCGTTATGCGGGTCGGTATAGCGCATGTAGTACCAACTCGAGCATGTGAACGTATCCATCGTATCGGTCTCGCGCTTCGCAGGCGCACCGCACTTCGGACATGTCGTATTGATGAACGACTCATGCGTCGCGAGCGTCTCGCCCGCTGCAAGATCGATATCTTCAGGAAGGAGCACGGGCAGTTGGTCTTCAGGAACAGGAACCACGCCGCAATGCTCACAATGAATGGCAGGGATAGGATTGCCCCAATAACGCTGACGCGAGATGAGCCAGTCGCGCAAGCGGAATTCGACCGTGCGCTTGCCTTTGCCCATGCGCTCAAGCTCCGCGACCACGGCTTCTTCGGCAGGCGAATGCTTGCCGCCGACCATGCCCGTGTACGGACCCGACTGAACGAGCACACCTTCAGCAGCGTACGCCTCGGGCCAATCGACCTCGGTCGCTACTCTACCCTGCTCGTCCTTCAATTGGGGATAGAGCGGGTCATCCTCTGAAAGGATGATAGGGATGATGGGCAGGTCGTATTTGCGTGCGAACTCGAAGTCGCGTTGATCGCCACAGGGCACCGCCATGACCGCACCCGTACCGTAATCGGCGACGATATAGTCCGCCACCCAGACGGGTACTTTTTCACCATTGATAGGGTTGATGACATAACGCCCCGTGAAGATGCCATGCTTGTCGCGATCGCCCATCGCGCGATCGACCGCGCTCACCTTCTTCGCCGTCTCGGCGAATTCCATGACAGCTGCTTCTTGTTCGGTCCCTTTCACCAGTGCTTCAAGGCCCGCATATTCAGGAGCGAGCACGAAGAAGCTGCAGCCGAAGAGCGTATCGGCGCGCGTCGTGAAAACGGTGATGGTCTCGTCCGTCGGATCGCCCTCAAGATCACACAGCGTGAAATCGACCTGAGCGCCTTCGGAACGGCCGATCCAGTTCGCTTGCTGCTGCTTGACGCGCTCGGGCCAACCTTCAAGCTGGTCGAGATCGTCCAACAGTTCTTGGGCATAATCGGTGATCTTGTAATACCACTGGGTCAGATCGCGTTTCTCCACCTCGGAATCGCAACGCCAGCAACGACCTTCGATGACCTGCTCATTAGCAAGAACAGTCCCGCAATCGGGACACCAATTCACCGGAGAATTGCGACGCTCGACCAAGCCACGCTCCCAGAACTTCAGGAAGATCCACTGGCCCCAACGATAGTAATCGGGGTCGCAAGCGACCACCGTTCTATCCCAATCGAAGGAAAAGCCCATGCGTTTGAACGATGCCTTTTGCGTATCGATGTTCGCATAGGTCCACTTCGCAGGATGACTATGATGCTTGATCGCAGCATTTTCTGCGGGAAGACCGAACGCATCCCAACCCATGGGATGGAGCACGTCATACCCGCGCATACGCCAATAGCGCGCCACTACATCGCCATACGTGTAGTTGCTCACGTGGCCCATATGGATATCGCCCGAAGGATAGGGGAACATCTCGAGAACATAGCGTTTCGGCTTCGAAGCATCTTCGGTCACCTCGTAGAGCTTCTCGTCTTCCCAGACTTTCTGCCAACGAGGTTCGATGTCGTGCGGATTGTATTCTTTCATGAACGATCCTTAATGAACGGACTTGCCCTTATGAGTGCATCAAGCGCTGACGCGCGGAAGATTCATGACAGAATTATAGAACGAGTTGATGGTCGCGAGGCGCAGCAGATCAAAGAAAGCGGTAACTAACCGTACGGAGACCCCAGGCCTGACAGGTGTTGAAACCGAACTTCTTGAAGACACCTGGCTGCAAGTCCAAGGAACGAGAACCGCCGCCCATGCCACCGCAATCGTTCACGGTTGCGATAACGGTCTTGCCGTTATAGCGAATCTCGACCTTGCGACCGAGATAAGAACGGTAGTTCGGCCAAGCCATCGGCACCGCTACGCCCATCGAAGTATCATTGCAGACCGCACCTGTGGCTGTCGTGCCCGGATTAGGCGTGCTCGGATCGGACGATCCACCATACGCCGATGCGATACCCGTCTGCCAACCACTGCCGCTTGGAGCCGTCGAAGAATCATCCGAGGTATCTCCCGAAGACGATCCGCCATTCGCAGTGCCGGTATTCCATTTGTCACTAATGGACGCTTCAGGACGCTGCTGGCCTTGAAGCGAGTTCGCCTGTTGCTGCAACGCTTCGACACGCGCACGTTCGGATTCGATGGAAGACACCTTCGAAGCTGCCGATGAGACGATCTGTTCTGCCTGCGCCTTCTTCGATTCTGCCTCAGCAGCGAGCGCTTCTTGTTCGTTCTTCTTCTGATCGAGTTCATCGAGCACGGTGTTGAACTCTTCCGTGAGTCTCTTCTGCTCTGCGATCTGTTCGCTCTTCTGCTGCTCGATCGAGCTGTAATACGTGACATTTCGAATGAAGGAATCGAGCGAATCGGAAGCGAGGAATACGTTCACCAGGGAATTTGCAGCTTCGTTCTTGTAGGAAGAAACGAGCACTTTCCCCAACTCTTTTTGTCCCTCGTACATAGCTTGTTGTGCATCTTCAGCCTTGTTCGTCGTTTCCTCGATCTGACTTTCGACCTCGGCTACGCGAGACTGGATGGAATTGTATTCCTCAGCAACAGAGGCAAGCTGAGCTTCAGCCGCACTGAGCGTTGCTTGAGCATCGGAAAGATCGTCCGCATGAGCGAAACTTGCTGGCAGAAGCGGGACTCCGAGCGAAAGAACGAGACAAACACAAAGGAGCAGTGTCGCGAACTGCGTTGTGATTCGTTTACACATAGATTCAAATGCTACCGTAGTTGCCCTATACGGGCAAATTCACCCCAAAGCTAACGGAGCGAATTGCCCGCGTACGGAGTCTTGTCGCGTAGAACGACATCGTGCGCGCCACCCTCGACGATAGAAGTCGCGCTCACTACGGTGATCTTCGCTTTCTCTTGGAGCTCAGGAATGGTGAGTGCGCCACAATTGCACATGGTCGACTTCACCTTAGCCAGACTCAGATCGACATTATCCTTCAAAGAACCTGCATAAGGAACATAGGAATCGACGCCCTCTTCGAAGGTCATGCCCTTCTTGCTACCGCCCAGATCGTAGCGCTGCCAATTGCGCGCACGTGCAGAGCCTTCACCCCAATATTCCTTCATATAATTGCCGTTGATATTCACTTTGTTGGTCGGGCTTTCATCGAAGCGAGCGAAGTAACGACCGAGCATGAGGAAGTCGGCGCCCATCGCGAGCGCGAGCGTCATGTGATGATCGTAGACGATACCGCCATCCGAACAAACAGGAATATATACGCCTGTTTCTTCGAAATATTCGTCGCGTGCTTTAGCGACCTCGATGAGCGCGGTCGCCTGACCGCGGCCGATGCCCTTCTGCTCGCGCGTGATGCAGATCGAACCGCCGCCGATGCCGACCTTGATGAAATCAGCTCCCGCATCGGCCAAGAAACGGAATCCTTCCGCATCTACGACATTGCCCGCGCCGACCTTGACCGAATCTCCATAGTGATCGCGAATCCAAGCGATGGTGAGTGCCTGCCACTCGGAATAACCTTCGGAGCTATCGATGCAAAGCGCATCTGCGCCAGCCTCGACGAGCGCAGGAACGCGCTCGGCGTAATCGCGCGTGTTGATGCCCGCACCGACCAAGTAGCGCTTATGGTCGTCGAGCAACTCGTTCGGATTCGATTTGTGGCTTTCGTAGTCTTTGCGGAAGACCATGTAGAGCAGATTATCGTCTTCATCGACGATAGGAAGCGAATTGAGCTTGTTGTCCCAGATGATATCGTTCGCGACCTTGAGAGAAGTATCGGCATCCGCAACGATAAGAGACGAGCGAGGAGTCATGAAGTCCGTGACAGGCGTATCTAAGTCCATACGGGAAAGGCGATAATCACGACCCGTGACGATGCCGAGCAGCTTTCCCTGAGAACGACCGCCTTCAGTGATGGGCATCGTGGTATGACCACGACGCTCTTTGAGTTCGACCACATCGGCGAGCGTCGCAGTAGGAGGAAGATTCGAATCAGAGCGAACGAAGCCTGCCTTATGATCCTTCACGCGTGAGACCATAGCAGCTTGGCTTTCGATCGACTGGGAGCCGTAGATGAAAGAGATGCCGCCCTGCTGCGCGAGCGCGACCGCCATGCCGTCATCCGAAACAGCCTGCATGATGGCCGATACCATCGGGATCGAGAGCGTGATGGCGGGTTCTTCACCCTTCTTATACTTGACGAGCGGAGTTTTCAGACTGACAGCCTCAGGGATGCAATCAGATGAAGAATAACCCGGCACCAGCAGATATTCGTTGAAGGTGCGTGAGGGTTCGTCAAAATAGTAAGCCATCTAAAAACTCCTTCTCTTCCTTAAAATCTTGGTAATGTTCCCATTATAGAGACCGCGTCAAGCTTTCGTACGCTCAACCCAGAAAAAACTTTCGAACCCAACGAAGAGCACCTGGAACCCACCAACGCCAAGCTGGCCCCAAGGCTCGCAATGACACGCTTCCCTGTTCGCGAATCAGCTTCACAGATTCGCTCATGCGTCGCTGCGCTGCTTCACTTTAGAAATCTAAATTAGAAGCAGCGAGTCATGCTACGCCTTGCCGCCAACTTGGCGTTCGCGCGATTCATAGAGAACCTCGGCGAGATCCTTCACGGGCATTTCCGAGTCATGGAACGCAACGCCATCGGAGAGCATGGTCAAACAGAACGGACACGCGGTCACGAGCGCATCCGCCTTGGTCTCGAGCGCTTGTTCGGCACGCATGTGGTTGATCTTCTTGCCTTCAGGCTCTTCGAGCCACATGTGGCCGCCGCCTGCACCGCAACAGAAGCTCTTCGATTCGTTGCGCGTCATCTCGGAAAGCGCGACATCTGCACCTTGCGTGAGCACCGCACGAGGCGCATCATATTGCCCGTGATAACGACCCAGATAGCACGAGTCGTGATAGGTCACGCACGCGAACCCGGAAGATCCTCGCTCGAGCTTGCCTTCCTTGATCAGCTGCGCCAGCAACTCCGAATGATGTAACACTTCGAAATCGGCGCCCATCTGCGGATAGTCGACCGAGAGTGCCTGGAGGCAATGGGGGCACTGCGTCACGATCTTCTTGACACCTGCATTGTTCAGGTTCTCGATGTTCTCTTGTGCGAGCATGTAATAGAGATACTCGTTGCCCAGCCTGCGCGCCGAATCGCCACAACACTTCTCGGCGTTACCGAGGATGGCAAAGTTCACGCCTGCTTCTTGCATGAGATGAACGAACGCGGTCGCGACCTTGCGGCTACGCGCATCATAGGCTCCTGAACAACCAGGCCAATAGAGGTATTCTGCATCGGGATTCTCCTCGATGGTAGGAACATCGAGGTCCTTCGCCCAGTCGATGCGTTTTTGCCAACCGATACCCCAAGGGTTGCCGTTCGTCTCAAGATTACGAAACGTCTGCTGCGCCTCTGGAGGAAATGCGCTTTCCATGCACACCTGATACGTACGCGCTTTGATGTCCTTCTCAGGGTGAACGACACGCGCCGGGCATTCTTCCGTGCATGCACGGCAAGTCGTACATTGCCAGAGCGCATCTTCGGAGATGACCGTGCCGACCACACCCTCATCCAAGAAGGCGATCTGCTCTTCGGTACGCTCCCCTTCAGGAACGTTCAGCAAGATCTTGCCTCGTTTGGCGTTCTGATCGGCGATATTCTGGATGAAGCACATCGGGGAGAGCTCTTTGCCGCTCAGGTGCGCAGGGCAATTCTCTTGGCAACGTCCGCACTTGATACATGCTTGTGCGTCGAGTAGGTCCTTCCAAGTGTATTCTTCGAGCGTTCGCACGCCCATGGTCTCGAGCTCTTCGTCCTCGAAGTCGATCGGCTCGAGCGTGCCTGCCGGTTTGAGCGAACGATAATAGTAGTTTCCAGGAATGAACAGCACATGAGCCATCTTGCTGTAGGTGAAGAACGCCAAAAAGCTGAATGCGAGCACGAGGTGGCTCCACCACACGATCTGATGCGTGAGCGAGAGCGCCGCCTCATCCATACCAGAGAACATGAGCGCGAAGAGATAACCCACTGGCGACCAAAGCGCCCAAGGGTCGTCCGTTCCGACGATGCGCAAGCCCTCGGTCGCGAATCCCGATATCAGGATGAGCAGCAAGAGCACGAGCCACACGATATCCGCTCGGTTCGTTTCAAGATTCTCATTGGTCTTCGAAGCACGACGAATCAGCGCGACGATGACGCCGATCGCACAAACGAATCCCGCAAGATCGATGCCGAGCGAGATGAAGTAAAGATAGAAATCACCGTACAGGATGGGAATACCGAAGTGATCCTGTAGAGCCACGAGCGTGGTGGCGATCAAGCAGAAGAGCATGCCCCAGAAGATGAACAGGTGCATGATACCCGAAGACTTCTTCCTCACCACGCGCTTCTGCGTGAACACCTCTTTGAACGCGCCGAAGAAGCGCTCTTTCTTATGATCGGAAAGATCTTCTGGCGCGCCGAGCTTCCAAAGGCGATAGCGGCGATAGAAGAAGATCGCGAAACAAGCCACCACGCCGATGAACAGCACGTACATGAACCAGTGGCTCGGGATGTTCCAATAGAGTTCGCGTGTTGCGTCTTGCATGGGAGCCCTTCTATGCTTTCAACTTCTTGACTTCTTCGACCATGAGCGGGACCGCCTCGAACAGATCGGCTACGATGCCATAGTCGGCGATGCGGAAGATGTCCGCTTCGGGATCGTTGTTGATCGCGACGATGCATTGCGACTGGCCCATGCCTGCTTGATGCTGGATCGAGCCCGAAATACCACAGGCGATGTAGAGTTGAGGCGCGACGATCTTACCGGTCTGGCCGACTTGGTATTGCTTGTCGATCCATCCCTGCTCGACCGCTACGCGAGAAGCGCCCACAGCAGCACCGAGCTCGTCGGCAAGCTGAGCGAGCACGTCGAAGCCTTCGGGGCCCTTGACGCCACGACCTCCCGACACGATGAACTCAGCATCACGCAGGTCGATGCGATCGGAAGCGACGCGCACGACATCCTTCACGATCTGACGAATGTCGCCGAATGCACCGGGAGCCTCGCGCACGATGGTCGCACTACGTGCCTCATCGGGCTCCGCGATCGTGAATGCTTTCGGACGAAGCGTGACGATGTTGAGATCGTCGTCGCTCGTGAATGCACACTTCTCGAGGATCTTCCCCGAATACGGCGCGCGCACATAAACCGGCTGCCCTGCTTCTTCCTCGATCGCAACGATCTCGGAGATGAGTCCTGAGCCTTGACGCTGAGCAACGACTGGGGCGAGATCCTGTCCCGTGCTCGATGCGACGAACATGAACAGGCCGGGATGATGCGCCTCGATCAAGCTATCGAGCGCTGCGGCGTAGGCATCGACCGTATACTCTGCCAGCGCAGGATCGTCCACCACGACGACCTGGTCAGCACCGTAGTGCGCGAGCTGCGCCAGTGCAGCATCGTCGATCTGGCTCCCGAATACGATAGCGCTCACGTTCTCACCGCGCGCATCAGCAAGACGACGTGCCTCGCTCAATGCTTCATACGTGACCTTGCCGACCACGCCATCCTTATATTCTGCAAATACCCAAATGCTTGCCATGGTTTCCTCCCGCCCTAGAGCACTTTCGCTTCGTTCGCCAGCAGATTCGCTGTCTCGGCGACCGCATCAGGTGCGTCGCCTTCAACGATTCGACCGCCCGCACGCTCGGGCTTGAGCGCATAGGACATGACGCGAACTTGTGCGCTCTCAGGTCCGACTTGAGAAGCATCGATGCCGAGCGCTGCGAGGTCCTTCGTATCAATGGGCTTCTTCTTCGATTGCATGATGTCGCGCACTGTGGGATAACGAGGTTCCGCGAGGCCTTGCTGTGCCGTGAAGAGCGCAGGAAGCGCGACCGAGATTCGCTCGATGCCATCATCAAGCTCATGATCGACCAGAGCCGTTGACCCGTCGAGCTCGATGCCGGTCACCCAACCGACCTGCGGCAGCCCCATGATGGTCGCGACGCGCGGAAGCGTTTGCGCCTGGCTGGTATCGCCTGATTTATAGCCGCCCATGATGATATCGGGCTGCTCTTCGGCCAGTACTGCAGCGAGCACGCGAGCTTTCGCGAGTGGATTGGTCACATCGATCGAAGCGTCCTCGACCAGGATCGCGCGATCAGCGCCCATGGAAAGCGCGTGGCGGATCGCAGGAACATCGTCTTGCGTGCCAACGGTCACGATGACCACTTCGCCACCATGAGCCTCTTTGAGTTGCACTGCCTTTTCGACTGCGAATTCCGCATAGGGATCGATGATGAGCGCGGCGCCTTCAGTGACGACCTGGCCATCGCTATCGAGCGTGATGACCGCCTCGGTATCGATGGTCTGCTTCACGCAAACTGCAATTTTCACCTGCATCTCCTTCTTTTCAGACGGGCCGGCACCTTCTGCGAAGGCGTGAGCTCCGGCGTCGCTCGTTCGAACTAACTTTTGTGCCTTCGTCACAAAAGTGGATTTCTCACATTCGCTTTGGCCAAGTCGCTCCCGCCCTCCACGGAAGACGCCGACCGTCTTGGCAAGATCATCGTTCGTTCAAAGGACGAGGGTGACTCAGCCAAAGCAAGGGCGAGATCCGCTTTGCGCAAGCAAAGTTAGCTCGACCGAAGCGACGCTGGAACCCTCGCCTTCGAACGAACGATGACCCTACAACGTATGAGCCTTCTTCACTTCATCGGCGATGATCCGACGCTGGATCTGGTTCGTACCACCGATGATGGTGAACGCTTTTGCATCGCGATAGTAGCGCTCGACCGGATATTCTTTGCAGAAACCGTAACCGCCATGGATCTGCACGGCGTTCGTCGCCGCTGTCTGCGCAGCCTCCGTGCAATACACCTTCGCTGCCGCAACGCGCTCTTTCACATCGCGTGCATCACCCTCGAACGCATCGATCGCATCATCGATCATGCCCTCTGAAGCGATCCCGGCGATGCGCATATCGGCGAGCATGAACGACACGCCTTCGAAGTCGATGACTGGCTGTCCGAACTGCTTGCGCCCATTCGCATACGTAGCCGACGCTTTCAGGCTCGCGCGCGTGATGCCGAGCGCAGTTGCTGCAATGGCGATGCGGCCTCGATTGAGCGCATGGAAGGCGATCTTGTCTCCCTGCCCCACTTCGCCGATCATCTGATCCGCCGAAACCTCGACCTTATCGAAGAAGACCGGACATGTCGGAGAACCATGCAGCCCGAGCTTCTGTTCGTGCGCGCTGATCACGATGCGCTCGTCATGCGCGTCGACGATGAACGCGGTCGGCTTCTTCTCGCCGTCAACCTCCACCTGCGCGAACACGCAGAAATAGTCCGCCACAGCAGCGTTCGAGATGAACATCTTGTTTCCGCTGATGACATAGCCATCGCCAGCAGCCTTCGCAATCGTCGTGAGCGACCACACATCAGAGCCCGCATTCGGCTCAGTGAGCGCGAAGCTGATCTTCTTCTCACCGGAGATGATCTCGGGAAGATAGGTGTTCTTCTGGTCTTCCGTGCCGAAGGTCATGATGGCATCGGAACCGATCGCAGCGACGAAGAGCATGAGCGCTACAGCGGGCGATTCTTCCGCAAGACGCGCGACGCATTGCGCCCAACAATTGACGCTCACTTCGAATCCACCTTGGGCTTCAGGCATGGCAAGACCGAAAAGTCCCTGTTCGGCAAGTACATCGTAGATATCCTGCGGGAATTCATCCTGTTCGTCGATCTCCGCAGCACGATCAGCGATGATGTCAGTACAGACGCTGTCGACCATGGAGAGGATCATACGTTCTTCTTCTTGCAGCTGATGCATCGAAGCTCCTTCTCTACTTGAGGGGATGTGCCTTGAAATACTCGATCATGCGCGGCACGACCGTATAAAGATCGGCCTTGCTGCCATAATCGGAATGTTCGAAGATGAGGGCATACGGGTCGGTATTGACGCACATGATCGTAGTCGCACCATCGCAAGCGACCATATGCTGAGCTTGCCCAGAGATGCCGAGCGTCAGATAAAGATCGGGCACGACGGTGCTTCCTGAAATGCCGACGAGCGCCTCTTTCGGAAGCCAGCTTTCAGCTTCATAGATCGAACGCGAACAACCAAGCTCCGCATCGATCAACTCGCACAACTCGCGCACCATCTCGAGATCCTGCTCTTCTTTGATGCCACGCCCAACACTGATGATGCGCTTCGCACTCGGAAGATCGACATCGCCTTTAACGCGCGGGCCAACATCGACACGCTTGACCTCGTATGATGGTTCGATGAATGACACGACCGCTTCAACATTCTCGCCTGACGGTTCCGCATCGGGAAACGTAGCAGGGCGAACGAAATAGAACGATGTCGTCTCCTCGCTGCCTTTGTACTTACGATTCGCAAGGCCGCCGAAATACATCGTGCTCGCTTCTTTTGCGCTCGGCATCGCCGTCACGTTCGAGATGACGCTGCCACCAACACGCGCTGCAATACGCCCCAAAAGCAGCTGAATACGCCGCGAAGATTCAGCGAATACCGCATCGGGCTTCTCACGCTCGATCAGGTCCGCGAGCGCCAAATACGTGTCTTCGAGCATGCGCCCTTCCGGCACCTCTACTCGATAGACCGTATCCGCCACACTAGGAACGACATTCGTGGTCGGAAGCGCGATCAGGTCGACCTCATCCGCGAATTGACGCGCACCTGCGCATAGCTCGGTCACAGGCTGTTCGCGCTCAGCGATGACGAAGATCTTCATAGCTATGCCCCCTCGGTGGTCAGATAGGTATGGACCTGCTCGATGAAGCGATCGATATCTTCGTCGGTCGCTTCGAAGAACACCATCTTGCGCGGCGTAGGCTCAGGAACCTTCGTTTCGATGATGTCGTAATTCGGCTGAGGAAGATCAAGACCTAGATCCGCAAGGGAAAGCTCATGAACAGGTTTCCTGCCGGCGGTCATGATGTCCTTCACCTGGCAAATGCGCGGTTGAGCCATATCCGAGAGCACTGAGAGCACCGCCGGAGTCTTCACCTCGATATGCTCGATCTCATCATCGAGCTCACGCGTCACCTTGATGGTGTTCCCCACTGCTTCGAAATCGATCACAGCGTTCACGTTCGGTACGCCCAAGATCTCGCCAAGCTGGATTCCCATCTGGTGAGCATACACGTCAGCGGAACCATCGCCACAGATGATCAGATCGATATTGCCGATCTTCTCGATGGCAGCAGCAACTGTACGTGCAGTTTGATAGGTTTCCGCGTCTTCGAGCGCGTCATCCATGACCAGATACACTTCGCTCGCGCCACGCGCTGCGACATTCTTACGCATGGTCGTATCGTGGATCTTGGTATCCCCCACTGTGAGCGCGATCAAGTTGCGATTCTCAGGATCGGCTTCGACGAATCGAGCAGCAGCTTCGATCGCATTCAGATCGTAGAGCGAAACGACATGAGGTACTGCTTGATAATCGAGGGTCTTATCGGGGTTCGTTCGGATGGCGACATCGTCATAGACGGACTTAAAACAAACGAGAACGTTCATTTTGCTCCCAACACTATTTCTCAACGTTGCGATGCAGAGTGAATGATAACGGTAATGCTTGGAAGGATGCATTCGTGCTCATAAGAACAACTATAGGAAAGCGAACATACGCATCATAGTAGAGACTCATGCGTCGCGCGCACACGAAAACGAATGGGTCCTTCCAAACCCTACCAAGAAAAAACGAGAGGGAAGAGTCGCCCCTTCCCTCTCAATATCCCTAATGTAAGAGCTAAAAGGCTTACAGTTCGTCCTGGTTGCCCTTTGCATACTCTTTGAGGATGCCACGGCCAGCGATGTGGACCATGATCTCGACGGTGCCGCCACCGATCTGGAAACCACGGCAGTCGAGCATGAGGCGAGAAACGCGAGTAGCGTCAGTGTAGCCAAGGCCACCCATGAGCTGGAGAGCGCGGGAGCAAACGTCGGTAAGAGCAGGTGCACCATAGCGCTTCAGCATAGCTGCGTCGTTGTTGACCGGAATGCCGTTGTCGAGCTTCCAGCAGGTACGATACAGGAAGTTACGGGTGTTGGTCAGAGCGATCTGCATCTCGACGATGTGCTCCTGAACGAGCTGGAAGGTCTTGATGCCGACACCGAACTGCTGGCGCTCGTTGGTCCAAGCGCAAGCGTCGTCCATAGCAGCCTGAGCTTCACCGAGGAGTTCTGCCAAGAGAACGCAGCGCTCCCACTCGAAGTTCTTCATGAGCTGCAGGAAGCCCTTGCCCTGCTCGCCGAGGAGAGCGGACTCAGGAACGATGACGTTGTTGAAGTGAACCATCGCGAAGGGGTTGATCTGCATACCGATCTTGTTGAGCGGCTCGAGAACAACACCAGGGGTGTCCTTGTCAACGAGATACATGGACATGGACTTGTTCTCAGGAGAAGGATCCTCGTCCTTGCAGACTACGATGAAGCCATTTGCATGCTCTGCAAAGGTAACCCAGGTCTTGGTGCCGTTGATCTCAACGTTACCGTCGCCGAGCTTCTTAGCAGTGGTGGTCATGTAGATGTTCGCGGAACCTGCTTCAGGCTCGGAAATAGCGAGGCAGTAAGGAGGGTAGCCATTCTCATAGTAGAAGTCTACAGCATACTTGATCTGCTCTTCAGTACCGAACTCGCAAACGTCAAACATGATCAACAGGTTTGGAGCCATAGGGATGTTACCACCGATGTGGCAAAGCTCTTCGATAGCGATAGCCATGGTGACATGATCGCAAGGGGTTCCGCCGTACTCAGCAGGAATGCCGAGCTTACCGAAGCCTTCGTCAACCCAGGACTTTGCGATAGCAGAGTCGATACCACGGTTGGTGTAAGCTTCAGCGATCTTCTCCTCGGGGAGATGTTCCTTACCCCACTTGCGGATGTTCTCACGCAGCAGCTTCTGCTCATCAGAGTAGCTATAATCTAGCATGTTTTTCCTCCTTCAGGAAATCTTTCCTCTTGAACCTAACTTTTATCTTTCAGCGGGTGAAGCTCCAACATCACCCGCTTAAGATCGAACGATTTTCGGTCTCTCGACCCGGGAATATTCCCGATCTGTTATTTGGTCACGTCCGGACCAGGAGCAGCCTGCATATCGACAGGGATCTCCTCGTTGATGGTCATACCGATCAGATAACCGTCACGTACAGCCTCAAGGAGACGCTTGTACTCGTCGGTCTTGTAAGGATCGTGCGGGCCAACGCCTGCCCACGTGGTGTGCGGGGAAGCATTGCCGATGAGGTGCAGATGACCCTCGGGGATGCTGGCGACCATTTCCTTGTAAAGGTCTTCGTTGTCGATGCACTTAGTGCCCGTGATGATGGTGTCAGCAGGAACGGTGAATACCTTTCCTTCTTCATCCTCGCATACAACGCCTTCTTTGTTGTATTCCTTGACCTTGGTGGAGGTGAGGATCTTGACGCCTTCGCTCTTGAGCTTGCGGAGCTCTGGATTCTTGTCGATGATGCCGATCTCAGCACCAGCCTTCTTGGCCTCTTCGATGACGGTGACCTCACGGCCTTCGTTCATGGAAGACGCAACTTCGATACCTGCGAAGCCGCCACCGATGACAGCAAGACGCTTGCCAACGAGGAGGTGAGTACCGATGCCCCACTTCATGAGACCCAGCGGTGCGCCGAGAACGTTCATGCCGAAGCAGGACATGCCCCACATGAAGCCCTTGCCCGGAGTGCTCTTGCCTTCGACAAGACCCTTCAGAGCGTGGGAATCGATGACGTTCTTGTTATCCTTGCCAGGAACGTTCGGGGAGAAGGTCTCAGGACCAACAGCGAGGATGACCTCGTCTGCGCCGAAGTCCTTGATGTATGCAGGGGTGACGACAGTGTTGAGACGAACGTCGATGTTGAGACGCTTGATCTCGTTGTTGTACCAATCGACCATAGGAGGCAGCTCGTCATTGAGAACCTGAGCGAGGTTCAGCAGGCCGCAAGCCTTCTTCTTCTGGTCGACGACGGTGACGTTGACATAACCGCGCATGCGCATGGTGCGTGCAGCCTCGAGGCCAGCAGGACCAGCACCGACGATGAGGATCTTCTTCTTAGCTTCGTCGCCAGAGACCTTGTGCTCCTCGGGCAGACCATACTGAGAGAAGTAGACGTTCGGGTTGACCGAGCACTTGCAGGGCTTGCCGACGAAGATGTTGTCGAGGCAGCGGGAGCAAACGATGCAGGGGCGAACTTCCTCTGCACGATTCTCCTTGACCTTGAGACCGATCTCGGGCTCTGCGATCCAGTGACGTGCCATACCGACAGCATCGCCAGAACCGTCTTCGATGACCTTTTCACAGACATCGAGGTGGTTGATACGCGTACCAGGGAAGGTAGGAAGCTTAGTGTACTGCTTAGCAGCCTTGGAGAGATAGATGAACTCACCCTCGGGAACGAGCTGGTTAGCAACAGGACGAGGAGCCTCATGGAAGCCGGCCTGGATGGACCAAGCGTCGACGCCATGCTTCTCGACGACTTCGATGACCTCTTTGAGGTCCTCGAGGCGCTGACCACCTGGCATGAGGTCGTCTGCGGAATAACGAATGAGGATCGGGTAATCTTCACCGCATACACGATGGATCTCATCGATGATGTCGGTGAGGAGACGGCAGCGGTTCTCGGTGGATCCGCCGTACTCGTCAGTACGATGGTTGGAGTACTTGGAGATGAAGCGCATGACCATGTAACCAATGCCAGCGTGGATCTCGATGATGTCGATACCAGCCTGCTGGCAGCGCTTAGCTGCTTCGCCATATTGCTTCACGACGAGCTTGATCTCGTCGATGGTGAATTCGCGTTCCGGCATGCCGACGAACGGACCAGAAACAACATCTTTAGAAGGAGCGTAGCTGAGAAGCTCGGTGTTGCCATCCGGACGCCACTCATAGCAGAGCTGCAGCTGAGCTGCGAGCTTCGCACCATGCTTGTGGCAAGCTTCTGCGGTACGGGTAAGACCTGGGATAAAACAGTCATCCCATACACCGCATGCACCAGTAGTGGTGTGGTACTTAGGATGGGTGTCAAAACAGTCGCAAACATAGCAAGAACCGATCTCGATAAGACCAGCTCCACCGATCGCGCGCTGCTCGTAGAAATCAACCAGGTCGTCGCCAATGGCATAGTTATCGGTTTTCTCGATGGTCATTGGCAGCATGACGAAACGATTGCGAATTTCTACGTTGCCGATTTTGAACGGCGTGGTAAGTGCTTCGTATTTCACTGCACAGCCCCTTTCTACAAGACATGTGTGAACTACTCGTTATTCCTGAGAGACTTCGACTGTTATTACTGACACAAACGGTTTAGAGCGCAGTTTGAACGATGACCTTGATCATTCAGGCCATCGTTCATGCGTAAAACTGTTTTTATCAGTAATGACGAATCGTTAGTCAGCTCCTCTGTACAAGTATTTTAGAGCACTTAACGTGATTATCGATGGACATTATGAATTTTTTGTTGGTCTATAGGAATGATTTATAGATTTTTTTCATTGGAGTTCGATGATAGGACCTCTATCGCCCCTATCGATAGCATCGAATCGGTTAAATTCCTTCTACACAATTTTGTGAATTTGACCAATGAAACGAGACCGTTATAATGATTCACACAAGAACAGCCTGATGAAGGGAAAGCTTGTATGGGCCCTCTTGATACGAAACTTCTTATTGCGGATGCCTTCGTAGAACTCTGCGACGAAATGCCCCTTAAGAAGGTATCTATTTCCGACATCGTTGAAAAGACGGGCAAGAACCGCAAAACGTTCTATTATCACTTCGTCGATAAAGAAGCGCTCATCATCTGGAAGTTCCGATATGATCTCGGCCTTGCGCTTCAGCGCAAATTCACTGAAAGCGTTCTTGTCTACGAAGAGCCCAGCAAGGACACGGTCTCTCAATTCCCTTATTACATCACCCAGAAATCAGGAGTCCGCTCGCTCGACCATTCGAAGTTCTTCGATGTCTTCGCGAGCGTTCTAGAGAGAAGGCGCACGTTCTATACTCAAGCTCTCTTGGAAACTGGTCCGCACGCATTGCGCAATTATCTCTACGATCTTTATCTACCTGCACTGCGCAACGATATCGATATCATCTTGGCCAATCGCTACCTGCCTGAAGAGAATATCGAATTCTTGAGCGAGTTCTATACGTGTGCATTCTTGTATTACTTCATTCGTAAGTGCGACCAGCCGGTCGTCAAGCATCTCATCAGCAACGCTGGTCCTTTCGCGAATCTCATCCATAGTTCTCTCGAGATGGAGATCAAAGAAGCTCAGCTTCGTCGCAATCTTTAGATCGAATCGAAGCCTCATACAAAGGCATGCTCAAGAATATGTCCTGATGCTCGCTATCATCTCATGATTCACGTTGAACGAAACGCTCTGCCTCGAACATGGCTTGCTTCAGATTCGCTCGCGCCTCCCCTTGCATTCTGCGAGCACGCACAAAAAAAGAAGAGCTCCGAAAGGAGCTCTTCTTCGATTCAGGTTAGTCTCTCTCGGACTAGTGACGAAAGCTGATTAGCTAGTAACTGCCTTGTCTGCGTAATCCTTCTTACCTGCCTTGTAGCAGATAGTACAGAGTACGTAGATGAGGATCATGACGACGATGTCGAGGATGAAGAAGAAGTCCCATCCAAAGACCTGGTTGATAACTGCCAGACCAGATGCAGCGGTTGCGCCGACCAGGTTAACAGGAATCAGGATGACAGAGTAGATCTTGTCATAGTGCAGGTCGCCGAAGATCTGACGCGTTAAGTATGGCAACAACGTTGTTACGAACGCGTAGATGAAGCCGTAGATCAGACCGCCACCGAAGAGAATCGGGAGGATCTTGTTGTAGCCGCCGAACCAGATGCCGCAGATACCTGCGATACCGGTTACAACACCTACGATCAAAGCGAGCTGGACAGACTTGGACTCGATGATACCAGTACAAATCTTACCGATCATCATGCCGACCATGGAGAATGCCTCCAGCGTACCGGACATGATCATGAGCTCAGGAATAGCATCCTGGGTACCCGGGATAACAGCTACGACGCCCTGATAGAAGTTCGTGTAGTGCTGTGGGTAAATACCGCAGACGTTCATCAAGCAGCCTGCGATGATGAGTACGTAGAAGTACCAACGGGTGTAAGCCACCTTGGGCTCCATACCAGTGAGGTGGATGTCGTCGTCGTCGATGACTTCGCCTTCACGGATGGGAGCACCATATGCCTTCAGTCCAACGTCCTCAGGAGCGTTGCGGAGGCAAAGTGCGGTCCAAGGAATGGTGCCTACGAGGCAGAGTGCGCCGAACACCATGTAGAGGTTACGCCAAGTGTCCTCGACCAGCAGGTTAGGACCAAGAACGAACTGACCAACGATGTTCAAGATAGCACCACCAGCACCGGTCATTGCATAGGAAAGACCGAGTGCGAAACCGAGCTTTTTCTTAAACCAACGGCCGAGTACACCAGCGGTCATCAGCCAGAGCAGAGTGATCTGGGAGAAACCGATGAAGATACCGGCGATGTACCACTGCCAGATGACGGTGAACTGAGACATAGCGAAGTATGCACCAGTTGCGCAGACACCTGCGAGGGTACAAATGATACGAACGTCGAACTTCTCGAGCAATACACCGACGATTGGCGAGAAGATAACTTCGCACAAATAAACAACTGACATGTAGAGAGAAACGTCGGAAACCTGAATTCCGAGCTGCATAGCGACTGGACGATATGCCAGACCTGGGCAGCTGAAGGTGATAGCACTAGATGTAAAAATACAAATCATGCAAGTAAACAGAACCATAAAATGACGAACTGTAAACTTCTGCTCTTTTACATTTTCAGCCATAACCCCTCCTTCATCTCGTGGAGCGTTCATCCGCTCCCGTTTTCTTTACATGCAATCGTTCTTCGAGAGGCTCGGTGTAATTTCTCTCTAAGGACAATTGCACGCAAGGGCATAAATGCCCTCACGAACATTCTCTGCCTCCATTTCCCCTACAAAAATGGTCAGATGTCGTATTTTGCCCCATAGAATTTATTTTTGAACGCGTTATACTACACGTTCTTTTGAACGCGTTCGTTTTCGTAAAATACCTGTTCAAATACCCTTTTTTCTTGATCGAGGATTCTGCTTTTCAGACTCTGTATCTCAAAAAAATTTTTGAAAAGATCGGAAGACCGCTGTTTCGCGAAGATGAACCGATTGCATTTAGCAATGAAAGCGTCCTTGAAGCGATAGTTTCCCTTAATAATTCGGGGTCACATCTTAAATTTGAACTATGATGCCCGTCTCTTCGAGCCCCGGAAGAAGAAACGGGCACCTAGCTTGATGCTAAGTGCCCGATGAAACTACTTATATATAAGTAGTGCTCTGTCCACTGAAGAACTAGTGAGCAGTGCCCGCAGCCTTGTCACCGCGATAATCCTTGGTGCCCCACTTGACGACGACGAAGCCGAAGATGAAGCAGAGGACCGCGACGATGAGACCGACGATGAAGTACCAATCCCAACCTGGACCCTGGTAGATAAGAGCAAGACCAGATGCCGCGAATGCGCCGACCAGATTGACCGGCATGAGGATGACGGAGTAGATCTTGTCGTAATCCTTCTCACCGAAGAGCAGGCGAGTGATGTACGGAAGCGCGGTGGTGACCAACGGATAGAGCATGCCGAAGATGAAGCCACCGAAGAACAGAACAGGGATGACCTTGTTCATGCCGCCGTACCAAATACCGCAGAGGCCAACGAAACCGCAGATAGCGCCGAATGCGAGAGCGACGACGATGTTGCGGGATTCGATAGCGCCGATGGTGACCTTACCCACAGCCATGCCAATCATGCAGCATGCTTCGAGCGTACCGGACATGATCATGAGATCAGGGATGGTGACACCAGCTGCGTCGACCGCGACGACCGTCTGATAGAAGGTCGTGAAGTGCTGCGGATAGATACCGCCGACGTTGAACAAGCAGCCCGCGATGATGAGTACCCAGAAGTACCACTTGGTGTAAGCGACCTTGGCAGGAATACCCGGAAGCTCGAGGTGGTCGGAGGTGATGACCTCGCCTTCCTCGATCGGAGCGCCATATGCCTTCAGGCCACAATCCTGCGGGTGAGAACGAATGCAGAACAGGGTGAAGGGGATGGAGAGAACAGCAGCAGCGATGCCGTAGAACAGGTACAGATCGCGCCAGGTGTCTTCAACCAACAGGTTCGGGCCGAGAATGAACTGACCGATGAAATTGAAGACAGCGCCACCGAGACCGGTCATCGCATAAGAGATACCGAGCATGAGACCGAGCTTCGCCTTAAACCAGCGGTTCAACAGACCTGCGACCATGAGCCAAAGAAGGGTGATCTCGCCGATTCCCATGAAGAAACCGGAGACATACCACTGCCAGAGCTCGGTGTAGAACGACATAGCGCCGATGCCAGCCGAGGTGAAGATAGCAGCGATGGTGCAGATGAGACGTGCATCGAACTTCTCGAGCAATGCACCGATGATCGGAGAGAAGATAACTTCCGCGAAGTAGACGATCGACATGTAGAACGATACGTCAGATACCTGGACACCGAGGTAATTCGCTACCGGACGATAGCAAAGACCGGGGCAGCTAAAGGTGATAGCTGCGCAGCCAAAGGTACAGAAGACGCATGTGAGCACTACAAGAATATGACGAACCGTCATCTTCTGAGTTGTAGCAGTTGCCATAACTTCTTTTCCTTTCCGGGCGGACCGCGACAGATGCCGCGAGAGCGCCTCACTTTCCTTTACTTTCAATACAGCTTGTGCGATCACGAGACGAATCTCGGCGTATGTTCGTCGCGTGATTTCACAGGGGAAGTTTCCCCACGTAATATTTTGAAGTTTTCGAGTTTTGGCAAAAATAGTCAGGTTTGGGAATCTGACCACTTGACGCTTTTTTTCAGTTGTGCGGAGCAGGTAATTTCTTCGGATTTTATAAATGAATTCTGAAAAATATATCGGTTAAATCTATTGATAGCGGACAAATGCGAATTTCTGTCCAAAAATGAACGCGTTTTGAACTTGTTCATTTCATCGATGAACATGTTTTGAACCCGTTCGCGGAAAAAACGAGAAAAGCCGCGATTTCCACCGCGGCTTCTTACTGCTCAGAACGGACCGACGCTGGTCCTTGAGAATATGTGGGTGCCAGAATTATCGCTTCTTCTTCGAACCCTTCTTGCCCTTCCCTTTCTTCTTCACGTATGCCTGGCGTGCTTTCACGTCGATCCTGATAGCCTGGACCACGAAGTACAGGAAGATACCGTAGCCGATGATGCCAACACCGATGAGGTTCAGCAGATTGAAGCCCGCATTGTACATATACATGATGACGAGCGTAGTGATGGGATTGATTATGAGCGCATAGATCCAATACTTGGTGCTTTGTTTCATAGAGTTTCTTCCTTTTCGTACTTTTCCATAATGAGCGGAGCAGAGATATAGACCATGATCTGATCGGTACCTTCTGCGATCTGATTGCCTCGACAATCTTCCCATATAGAGCTTACACGAGAACCCTCAGTATACCCAAGTCCACCAAGAATCTGCATAGCATTGCTAGCGACCTCGGTCGCTGCCTCAGGGATGAAGCGCTTCATGAGCGCAACGGAGAGCCGCTTGCTCGGAGCATCGTTCTCGATCTCCCATACCGCACGATAGAGCATCATGCGCATGTTGTAGAGGCTCACCTCCATATCAGTGAGCATCTGCTCGATCTGCTGGAAGCGGCTGATCTGCACACCGAATGCTCTTCGATCACGCGCATGCGCTACCGCATCTTCCATAGCCGCTTGCGCCATGCCGACCGATGAAGCGCAGATGAACACACGGCCGAACTCGAGCAGGCGAAAGAGCTGTCTGAATCCACCTTCGTTGCCGCTCAAGCGATATTCAGGCAAGAGCTCCACATCTTCGAACGAAAGCGAAGCGAAGGGCAACATGGACTGGCCGATCTTGTTGATCGGATAGGCACGCACGCCCTTCAGATCGCGCGGGATGAGCCAGAAGGCGAGCGCTGGATACTTTCCCGGCTCCTGCACATCCTTATCGATCGCAGCGACGAGGATGTTCGGCGAGTATTCACCGTTGTTCACGTAATTCTTCTGGCCGTTCAGGATGATCTTACCATCGACGGTCTGCGTGGAAGTCTGCATACCCATGGAGTCCGACCCCGCGAAAGGCTCTGAAATAGCGAACGAGAACATGAGACGTCCAGTCTTTCGATAGAACTCGAGCGCATCCGCAAAGCGTGTGGATTCTGCGAACCAATTCATGATCTGCAGATTGAACAGATCGTTCTGAAACGGCAGCGTCGCGCCCGCACAGCGAGAGAGCTCCTCGAGGATGAGCGTCTGACTCATAACATTGTGAGCGAACGAACTGCCGATGGCAGGAGATTCGAAACTGAAATAGAGATCGGTGAAACCCTTCACCACTTCATCGGGCAGACCCTGATCGCGCTTCCATTGGAACACGCGTTCCGGCGTGAAGACACTTTCCCCGAAAGCACGAAACGCAGCAACGAGCCGCTCTTGCTCGGGTGAAAGAGCAAAGCTATACATATTCCCTCTTCTTGTGTGCGGATACTAATTAATATCACTTAGTAGCGTAGCTAAATGAACGCGTCTTTTGAAGCATCAAAACCTCATTACTGTCCGATAATCCATAGAGCATTTCTTTGTTTTCGGTCTTCCCCATTCTCTATAATCAGTATTGTGTGAAGTTTTATGAGAACGGGGACGCCCATGAAGATCTTAGCGATCAACGGCAGCCATCGCGCTGGCCAAAATACCGACTATCTGATCGATCAAGCTTTGAGCGCTGCTGCAGAGCTCGGAGCGGACACGGAAGTCATCGAACTATCCGAGAAGAACATCGAGTTCTGCACGGGCTGCAATCGTTGCTTGTTCAAGCCTGAATGCAGCATCAAGGACGACGACATGGAAGAGATCAAAGCGAAGATGCTCGAAGCTGACGGCATCATCGTCGCCTCACCCGACTACTTCTCGAACGTCTCAGGCCGCATGAAATGTTTCATGGACCGCACGCGTCCGATGCACATGGTAGCGAACCAGCTGAAGCACAAGGTCGCGGGATGCCTGACCATGGCGGGTCTCGATAATTGTGGTGCCGAATCCACCAATGCTGCGCTGAATCAGTTCTGCGCCACGCACGAGATGATCGTCGTGAATCCCCGCCCTGAAGGTCCTGTTATCGCATCGAGCATCACAGGCTCTCTGATGGCGGGTATGAAGGACGGCAAGCCCCAATGGCGCCGTTCGGTCTCCGAAGACCCCATCGCGCCCCTCGTCGCCCGACAGCTCGGCATCGATATGGTTGAGCTGATCAAGAAGCTCGCCTAACAGCCCTCGAACAAACGCCTGCAAGAAGAGCTCCCTTCGGGGAGCTCTTCTTCATATTGAGGAGGTTCATGTTCCGATAAGCTGAGAGAGACTCGCTGCTTCTCATTTTCTTATTTCAAAGTGAAGCAGCGCAGCGACGCATGAGCAAAACTGCTTGTCAGTTTTGCGAACAGAAAAGCGGGTCGAACGAAGCTTATTGGAGCACGAACCTCCTCAACATAAAAAGATCCCGCCCAGTTAGAGAACTGAGCGGGATCGGAAAAGCAGATCAACCAGTTATTACCAGTTGCAAGGTGCTTCGCCAGCAGCCTGACGCTTAGAGACGAAGATCTTATCTTCGATCTCGGGACCGTCGTAGACCACGACGCCACCGTCTGCAGCGATCGCAGCGATCTCGTCATCGGAGTAGCCGTAATCCTTCATGAATTCCTCGGTGTGATAACCGATCGGCTTGGAGAGGATGACCGGAGGATCACCGAAGGAGCCGAAGCGGACAGGGGTCATAGGCAGAGCGCGCTTGCCCCATGCGTCATACTCGACCATGCGGAGTGCGTCGTTATCGTATGCCTCTTCGTCCTTGACGACGTCGGTGTAACGGAAGCACTTCTGTGCAGGTACTTCGTTCTCCTTGAAGATCGTCATCCACTCGTCGAAGGTCTTCTTAGCGAAGGCCTCTTCGAGCCACTGGATGACCTCGACGTTCTTACCAGATGCCTTGAGCGAGGTAAGGTTGTTGGTGTCGGGGTTTTCGATCTGATCTTCGCGACCGAACAGGCCCATCATCATGGAGTAGTACTTATCGTACTGAGGCATGCAGATGTAGATCCACTTGTCGTCGTACGTACGATAGGTGTTGTTGAAGGGGTTCGGAACGTGCAGACGAGACTTAGGATACGGAGCACCGAACTGCGTAGCGCAGATACCGATGTTGCCGCCCCAGATAGCGCCAGCATAGAGGTTGGTAACGACCTTTTCACCCTTGCCAGTACGGGTACGGTTGAAGAGTGCGGAGACGATACCGGTAGCGAGCATATGGCCAACGTTGTAGTCGCCGAATGCCTGAGGTGCGATAGCAGGAGATTCGCCATCCTCGCGGAAGACGTTCGCAACGCCGCCACGAGCTGCCCAGCACACTGCATCGAAGCCAGGGCTGTCCTTTTCAGGACCATACTCGCCATAGCCACGCATCTGAGCCCAGATGAGCGTCGGGAATTCCTTGTGAAGGGTGTCGTAATCGAGACCCATCTTGACAAGAGCCTTGTCGCGCAGGTTGTTCACGAAGATGTCCGCATCAGCGAGGAGCTTCTTCATGAACTTCATGCCCTCTTCGTTCTTGAGGTTAATGGAAACGAAGTTCTTGTTCGTGTTGTTAAGGTCGATCGTAGGATCTTCCAGGTCGGTCTGCTCGCAACCGAAGCCAGGACCCTGAGTACGCTGAGCGTCGCCGTAAGGTGGCTCTACCTTGATGACCGTTGCACCCATTTCAGAGAGACAACGCACACAAGCAGGAGCAGCTACCCATTCGCAGAGTTCGACGACTTTAACGCCAGCAAGCGGGCCATAGCCATTGAGCTTTTCTGTAGTTGACATACAGAATATCTCCTTTCATTCCTCAACCAGTTATTTTGGTTCCTTTCCAGTATGACGGTCGGGACTACCTGTTTGGATGGTCAGTAACGCAGGTTTGTCCCAAGTTCAAAAAAATGTTTGACGATTCCGTGACATTTCATGTGAATTTTCACGCGAATTATTGGTCAAGCTGAAGAATTTTGCAGTTTTTCACAATCTTCGTTTAGACAGTTTTCAAGATCTGTCCGTTTTTCACCTCCGATAGCGGAGCGTTCTTCGTTTCGACAGGCATTCGAGGGCCACAACGGATATGCCAGCATAACGCGCTCCCTCCAGGGCAGCGACCCCTCGCCTTCTCGAATAACGAAAAGGGCCCGACCGATGGTCGAGCCCTTCGATGTTTCCGATGTTCGTCGCTCTTGCGAGAACGACGCTCGAAAGAAGAAATGGCTTAGAGGTTGTTCGTGATGACGTACTTCTCGGGATGAGCCTTGACTTCCTCGCGGTTCTTCGGGTTCATCTTCTGCATGCCCCAATAAGCGTCCTGGGTGTTCGCAGCAAGAACCTGGTTGCGGTTCTCCATCTTGACCTGATCTGCAAGAGAAAGACCGTCGAGAGAGCTCTGGAGAGCTTCCTTGGTAAGGCGAAGACCGAATGGAGAAGTCTCGCGGCAGATCTCCTCAGCCAGCTTGACAGCTTCTTCGACGACATCCTCGTCCGGAACGACCTTGACAGCATAGCCCCAGTCAGCGAGGGTCTCTGCCTTGAAGCGGCGCGGGTTCATGAGGATCTCGCAAGCACGAGCATAGCCGACGATCTTCGGGAGATAGAAGGAGCCGGACATGTCGGTGCCGGTGTAACCGATGGAGAGATAGCCAGCGTTCATCTTGAAGGACTCGCCCAGGATACGCATATCGCAAGCGGTCGCGATGGAGAGGCCGCCGCCAACAGCGAAGCCCTTGAGAGCGCCGATGATGGGCTGCTCGCACTTAGCCATGTTGAGGACCTGGTCGGAGCACATGCGCTGCATGACGTAGAAGTCACGCTGGATGCGGCCCATATCCTCGGGAGGATCGAGGAACAGGTCGTTCAGGTTGAAGCCAGCGCAGAAGGAGTTACCTTCGCCAGTAAGAACGATGACACGGCAGTCCTTGTCATAGCGAACGAGGTTCAGGAAGTCGTTGAACTCCGCCATCTGCTCGTAAGACATCGCGTTGAGGTTACCTGGATCGTTGAAGGAGCAGATATAAACAGGACCACGCTGTTCGATGCTCAGCTTCTGATACTTATCGTAGGTAAACTCTGGCAAGTGATATGCCTCTTGGTAAACGCTCATACGTATACCCCTTCCATTTCTGAAACTAATAGTTTTAGCGTTCATTCATCGTAGTTTTCTATGTTTGGCTTGTCAATAAACAATCTCCTGCTCCGTACCCAAAAAGGAACATTTGCCCGTGTGAGAGCCGCAAAACGGCAGCGCACGATCGCTTTAGTGCTCTAGAGCGCTGTTTTCTCTACTGTTTTCGCGCGACTTTTAGTAAAGTAAGGAGAACCCTTGAACAACCTGATTGGAAAGGTGCGCCCGATGAAGCGCTTCACCGCATTGCTCGCTGTTTTCGCCGTTGCCCTTTGTTGTTTGAGCGCCTGTTCGCAAGAGAGCGAACTGCGCCTTGGCACGGGTAACGATGAAGGCATGTACTACCAGTTCGGCACGCTCTTGTCCAAAGAAGCGCAAGACAACGCCGATGTGCCCATCATCTCCGTCGAGACCACAGCAGGATCGAGCGCGAACCTGCGCCTGCTCTCGCAAGGATTCTTGGACATGGCGATCGTGCAGGCCGACACGCTGAACGACGCATACAACGGCACGGGTTTCTTCTCGAATTCTGGCGAATACACCGGTTATAGTGCGGTAGCGGGTCTGTACACCGAGATCTGCCAGATCGTCGTACCTGCCGATAGCGACATCAAGACCGTCGAGGACCTTGCAGGCAAGACCGTGAGCTTGGGCGAGCGCGAATCGGGCGTTCTGCAGAATGCATTGCAGGTCTTGGATGCCTACAACCTGTAGGAATCGGATTTCACCGCTGAGTATCTGAGCTTCTCCGAATCGGCTACCGCGCTCGAAGAAGGTCGCATCGATGCCGCCTTCGTGACCGCGGCCGCTCCCACCCCTGCTGTCGCCAGCCTAGCCGATAAGATAGGCGTGCGCGTGCTCTCCATCGATCCTTTCGCGGTGAACGTCCTCACCAAGCGCCATAGCTATTACGTTCCCTGCACCATTCCCGCCAACACCTACGAAGGCCAGACCAAAGCGGTCGAAACCGTCGGGGTCCGCGCGGTCCTGGTCGCCCGAAACGATGTTCCAGCCGCCCAGGTCGAGAGCGTGATGAAGGTGCTCTTCGACGGGACCATTCCATTCGCAGAGAAGCTGAATAGCCCGATGCAGCCAGCACTCGAAGAAGCGACGAGCGGCATCCCGATCGCATTTCATGCAGGTGCCGCGAATTTCTACGACACGAACGACATCACGGTGACCGTGATGGACGAGAACAATGAAGGCAGCGCAGTGAGCGCGAGCCAGGACGACTGATCGACACGACCGATCGACGAGACGAAAGTTTAGGAGCCGCGCATGGCTGAAGTTTCATTGGATATGTATCAAACCCTAGCAGTCGCCGTTGTGGCGCTGCTCATAGGCGCTTGGCTCAAGACGAAGATCAAGATCCTCGACCGTCTGTGCATCCCCTCCCCCGTGGTTGGCGGTCTGCTCTTCTCGATCATCGCCTGCGTGCTCTACGTCACCAATGTCGTTGATTTCGCCTGGGATGACACGCTCAAGAACGTCTGCATGGTCATCTTCTTCACCTCGGTCGGCTTCCAAGCCAACATCAAGGTGCTCAAGAGCGGCGGTAAAGCGCTGATCATCCTGCTGTTCGTCGTCCTCTTCCTGATCGAAGCGCAGGATTTCTTGGCCGTCGGCGTTGCGACCCTTCTCGGCGTCGATCCGATGATCGGCCTTGCAACGGGCTCCATCTCGATGGTGGGCGGTCATGGTACGGCTGGCGCGTTCGGCCCGGTCCTCGAAGACCTTGGCGTTACAGGTGCCACCACGGTCGCCACGGCAGCTGCGACCTTCGGCTTGGTGGCAGGCTCGCTCGTCGGAGGCCCGATCGGCAATCGCCTCATCAAGAAGAAGGACCTACTGAAGACGCGCGTTCCCGTGGACGACACCGCGCTGGTGGAGGAAGAAGAGAAGCATCACCGCTCCGTCTCGCAATACGCTCCTGCGGCCTACCAGCTCGCGATCGCGATGGGTCTTGGCACGCTCGTCTCCTACCTGCTCTCGCTGACCGGCATGACCTTCCCGATCTACATCGGCGCGATGATCATCGCCGCCATCATGCGTAACGTCGCCGAATATACCGGCAAGATCGAGATCCATATCGGCGAGATCAACGACCTGGGTGGCATCTGCCTTTCCTTGTTCCTGGGCATCGCGATGATCACGTTGAAGTTGTGGCAGCTCGCCGACCTTGCTCTGCCGATGATCGTGCTGCTCACCTGTCAGGTCATCTTCATGGTCCTCTACGCGCGCTTCGTTGTGTTCAACGTGATGGGACGCGATTACGATGCCGCGGTGCTCACCGCGGGCAGCTGCGGATTCGGCATGGGTGCGACACCGAACGCGATGGCGAATATGCAGGTTTTGACCGATAAATATGGACCTTCTGTTAAGGCCTTCTTATTGATCCCGCTAATCGGTAGTATGTATGCCGACTTCGTCAACAGTTTGAGCATCACGTTCTTCATCAACCTGCTGTAGAGGATGGTTTGACTCATGCATTTCCATAAAAAGAAGAAGCCAGCCGAATCACCCGAAACGACATCATCAGCCGATTCGCCGATCGCCGCTCACACGCATCATGTCGCCGTGCCAGAAGTGCGCACGGGCAAGGTCGATGTCGATGGCGAATTCCACGAGAAGCAGCATGACGAAGCCCATCATCATCAGGGAGTGTCCTTCGACACGCTCGCAGTGCCGGAATATCACACCGGGAAGTGCCCACACTACGATCCCGACAAGCACAAGCACGAGCATAAGCACCATGGCGCGCTCTACGACCTCGCTCGCATCCTCGCTAACGGTGGCGAAGAGAAGTAGCGATCACGAATCGAGCGCTCTTATGACAGCTTCGACCGAATCTTTCGCATCGCCCAAAAGCATGTCGGTGTTGTCATTGTAGAAGAGCGGATTCTCCACGCCAGCATATCCTGCGTTGCCGATCGAACGCTTCGACACGATGACCTTTCCTGCGTCCCATACGCGCATGACGGGCATGCCCGCGATAGGTGAATCCTGGTCGGTCTCTGCTGACGGATTGACCGTATCGTTCGCGCCGATGACCAGCACCACATCGACATCGCTGAAATCGTCGTTCACTTCATCCATTTCATAAACGTGATCGTAGGGCACCTTCGCCTCGGCTAGGAGCACGTTCATATGCCCCGGCATACGGCCCGCTACGGGATGGATGGCGAACTTCACGTCGATGCCCCGCTCGATGAGCTTGCGCGTGAGCTCCGCCACGGGGAACTGAGCCTGAGCCACCGCCATGCCGTAGCCTGGCGAGACGACCACGGTCTTCGCGTCTTTCAATAGCTCCGCTACCTGTTCTGGAGATACTTCCGTGTGAACATGAGGTTCATCAGAGCCAGATAGCATCTTGGAAGACGCAGTGGCAGCGCCGTCGCTTCCGAAGCCACCGAGAATGACCGAGACGAACGAGCGATTCATGCCCTTGCACATGATGTAGGACAGATAGGCACCGGACGAGCCCACCAGCGCGCCGGCGATGATGAGCAGATCGTTGCCGAGCGTGAAGCCTGCCATGGCTGCTGCCCAGCCAGAATACGAATTGAGCATCGAGATGACCACGGGCATATCGCCGCCGCCGATGGCGAGCACGAGATGCGCGCCGAGCACGAGCGAGACGACCGTGAGGATGATGAGCGGAAGCGTCCCTTGATCGACACCTTGCGTAGCGACGAACCAGCCGATGCAGATGACGCACACGATGACCATGCCAAGATTGAGCGCGTTGCGCGCTGGCAGCATGAGCGGTTTGCCCGAGATGCGCGCTGAGAGCTTGAGATTCGCGATGATCGACCCCGTGAACGTGACCGCACCGATGAAGACCGCAAGTCCCACTTCACCCATGTGGAAGGCGCCATCGTAGGTGCCATCACCCGGCGTCGTGAGGAAAGACCCGATGCCTACGAGCACAGCTGCCGCGCCGACGAAGGAATGGAGCAGTGCGACCAATTCGGGCATTTCGGTCATCTTGACGCGCTTCGCCTTGACGATGCCGATGACAGCACCGATGAGAAGGGCGAGCAGGATCAAGCCGATCGTGATCCAGGCCTGAGGCATTCCTTCCTCGAGCGCACTCGCGAGCGTATACAGAGCCTCGAACCCGCCTGCTGAACCAAGGTTCGGCGCGATCGAGGCGATGACGACCACGATGATGGTGGCCACGAGCGCGATGGTCATGCCGACGATGCCCGCATGGTTACCGCTGCGCGCTGACTTCTGCTTAGAAAGCCCCGCGAGCGCGAGGATGAACAGCAGGGCAGCAACGATGTAGGCGAGCGCCTGGAAACGCTCGGCACCCGACAGCACGTCAAGATAGGTTTGGATCTGCTGTATGACGTCGGAGATCTGCATCAGTCCTCAGAGCTCCTCTGGAACATGTCGAGCATACGATGCGTGACGAAGAACCCGCCGAAGATGTTGATGGACGCGAGCACGATCGCGATGAATGCGAGCACCGTAACGAGCGGATCGCCCGTACCGATCTGCAAAAGCGCGCCCACTACGATGATGCCCGATATCGCATTCGTCTCTGACATGAGCGGGGTATGGAGCGTATGCGACACGCCTGTGATGACATAGAAACCGACCACGCACGCCAGCACGAAGACCAGGAAATGATTGGACATATGCGCAGGGGCAGCGACGACGAGGAGCACCGCGAGCGCCCCGAGCAGGATCTTCCACCACCAGCGACGAAACGTCGAGGGCTTTTCTGCTGCTTCATCCGATCGCGGCGGTTCAGCATCCTGGGCGGTCGGCTCGAACGCGCTCTTCGTGCGTTCCTTCGCATCGTTCGCTGGTGCCGCACTGGCAGGAGCTGCCGAGACTTGAACGGGCGGAGGTGGCCACATGAGTTCGCCATCTCGCGTTGCCATCATGCCACGAACGACCGCATCGTCTTCGTCCCATACGGGCACGCCATTCTTTTCTGGCGTGACGAGCTTCAACAAATTCACGATGTTCTGACCGAAGAGCTGCGAGGCCTGCCCTGGCAAACGTCCGGGCAGATCGGTATAGCCGACGATGGTGATGCCGTTTTCAGTGACCGCGACCTGGCCAGGCACGGTAAGCTCGCAGTTGCTTCCCAGATCGGATGCACCCATATCGACGATGACCGAACCAGGCTTCATGCCCTCGACCGCAGCTTTCGTGAGGAGCAACGGAGCAGGCCGCCCTGGAACCTGCGCGGTCGTGATGACGATATCGCTCTTGGCTGCCTGTCCTGCATAAACGCGCTGCGTGCGGGCCTGGTCGTCTTCGTCAAGCTCGCGGGCATAGCCATCGCTCGATTCTTGACTGACCGGGATCTCCACGAACGTCGCTCCGAGCGACTGGACTTGATCGGCCACGTCGGAGCGTACATCGGTGGCGAACACCTCCGCACCCATGGAGCCGGCGGTGCCGATCGCCGCGAGTCCTGCGACACCAACACCGATCACGTAGACCTTCGCAGGAGCGACCTTGCCCGCAGCCGTGACCGCGCCAGCGAACTGGCGACTGAAGACGCTCGCCGCTTCGATGACCGCACGATAGCCTGCGACGTTCATGAGCGAGGAGCGCACGTCGAGCGCTTGCGCGCGTGAGATGCGCGGGATCGCATCGAGCGCGAGCGCCGTGATGCCTCGGCCGATGCAGGCTCCGAGCAATTCATGGTTGTTCTCCTGATCGAGGCGAGAAAGGAGCGTCGCACCGCGCTTCATAAGCTTGATCTGCTCGAACGACGGCGCATCCAAGCAGACGACCATATCCGCGCCCCAGGCCTGCTGCGCACAGGCGATGCGCGCGCCCGCTTCTGCATAGCGTTCGTCGAAATAGCTCGCGAGCTCGCCTGCGCCCGTTTCGACCACGACTTCATACCCGAGCTTGATGAGCTTCTTCACGGTATTGGGCGTGGCGGCCACCAGCGTTTGACCTGCGCGTATTTCCTTCGGAATACCGATGAGCATGACTTCGATCCCCCTCGTGCTTTCGAGAGACTCATTATAACGTGACGAGGAGAGGAACCTCCTCTGACCTGCAGGGCTTTGACGATTCGTTGATTTCGTCTGCGGCCTTATCACCAAGGAGAGATTCTTCGCATGATCACGAGGCGCCCATCGCTTCATCACAACTTGGAATCGAACGCTCGATCCCACCGAAGGTCGCACGTTGCGCGCGCTACGATGAAACCGCCTTTGCAACGAGCAAGAAGCGACCGAAAAGGTCGGCTTGCGAAACCGAGAGGGGACTTTCTCATGTCCGACCACCCACAACTCCGATCAGCTGAAGATCTGCAACAGCACATCGATTCGATGCGCGCGTTCTTCGCTTCGGGCGCGACGCTCGATACGAGGTTCCGCCTGCAGCAACTCTCTCGCCTGAAAGCATGGCTCGAACTGCATGAAGCGGCCGTGCTCGATGCGCTCCAGCAAGACCTCGGGAAAACGCCGTTCGAAGGCTACATGTGCGAGCTAGGACTCGTTTACGACGAGATCGACCTGATGAAGAAGCGCCTGCGCGCATGGGCGCGCCCGCGCCGCGTCGCAACGCCGCTCGCGCTCTTTCCTGCCACATCGAAGGTCTATCCAACGCCCTTCGGTGTAGCGGCGATCCTCTCGCCGTGGAACTACCCTATCAACCTCGGCCTCATTCCCTTCGTCGACGCGATGGCGGCGGGCAATTGCATCCTCCTGAAACCCTCGCGTACCTCCCGGGCGGCCAGTCAACTGCTCGTGGATATGTGTGACGAACTGTTCGATCCACGTTATGTACTGGCCGTGCATGGCGCAGAGGTGAACGACTGGTTGCTCGAAGTGAGCGTGGATAAGATGTTCTTCACGGGATCGCCACGCGTCGGCCGCGAGATCATGACGGCCTGCGCGAAGAACCTCACGGACGTGACGCTCGAACTGGGCGGAAAGAGCCCCTGCATCGTGGACGCATTCGCGAACATCCCACGCGCCGCCGAGCGCATCGCGTGGGGTAAATGCCTGAATACGGGACAAACCTGCGTAGCTCCCGATTATCTGCTCGTGCACGAGAGCGTCGCAGATGAACTAACAGCGGAGCTGGACAAGGCCTTCAAGAGATATTTCGGCGACGATATTCTCGCGAACCCCGAATTCCCGCACATGATCTCGAAGCATCATTTCGATCGCGTATGCGGCCTCATCGATGAACATGGCGAAGGCGCACACGTGGTCGTTGGCGGCGGGCGCGACGCGAGCACCCTGAAGATCGAGCCGACCGTGATGACAGGCGTGACGCTCGACGATCCCGTGATGGGCGAAGAGATCTTCGGCCCGGTACTGCCGCTTCTTACCTGGCGCAAGATCGACGAAGCCGTCCGCATCACCGAGCAGTTCGGGCACCCGCTCGCCTGTTACGTCTTCAGCGATGACAAGGACTTCCAGGAATACATCTTGCATCGCATCCCCTTCGGCGGAGCGACCATCAACGACACGATCATCCATCTGGCGAACGACCGCATGGGCTTCGGAGGCTTCGGTCAGTCGGGCATCGGCGCATACCATGGCAAGGTCGGATTCGATTGCTTCACGCATTATAAGTCGACCATGAAGAACACGCCGCTGGTGGAGATCCCCATTCGCAACGCGCCGTATACGGGCAAGCTACCGATCCTGAAGCTCTTCATGCGCTAGAGAAACGCTCGCGAACGACCACGGAAATGTCACCTCAAGCGCGATCGCGAAGCCTATACTGATCGATATGATCATGAAGGAACATTACGAGCGCATCATCGTCGCATGCGCATTTCTGCTGCTGTTCGTGAACGTCGGCTTCAACTCGACCTCGTTCGCTATCTACCAGTCTCATATCGTCGACCTGCCCGGTGTTGGCGATGTGGGCGGCTCGGTCGTCGTCACGGTCCGCACGCTCGTAGCGTTCATCTGCATGTTCTTCACCGGCATCTTCTACCGACGCGTGAACCCGCGCATCGGCTTCTTCATCGCCACGCTCTTCACCGCAATCGCGTTCGTTCTATTCGGCTGCGCCCAGTCTTTCGCAGGGCTCTGCGTCGCGGCATTCTGCGGTGGTATCGCCTATGGTTTCGGCGGTATGGTCGCTTCGACCTACCTGATCGGCAATTGGTTTCGCGGCAAAGTGGGCTCCGTTTCCGGCATCGCCACGATGGGCAGTGGCGTGGCATCGATCGTCATCCCTCTTATAGCGGGCTGGCTCATCGACTCCTTTTCGCTCTCGACCGCCTTCTATGCTGAAGCTGGTTTCGCTTTGGTCCTGGCATTGCTATTGCTCGTATTTGTGCGCGTGAAACCCCAAGATATCGGGCTGGAACCGATTACTCACAAAGCGAAAGATGCGGCAATTCGAGCAGCTGATACGCCTTGCGATGAAGAGAGCGGCGTGGTTGAAGGCAGAAAACCTGAGACGGAAGGCCCCTCGCGAACACAAGATGCAGCCTCGCTCGCAGCGAACGACCCATCGAACGCCCTTCACAAGAAGCATCCTCATTTTCATTTTCATCACGTGCACCACTCGCATCATGCGGGACCGTTCGCGCAGCCGAAGGTCAACTTGTCGAGCATGCCGCTGCCGCGAGGCGCCTACTTCGTGATGATCTTCGCGCTCGTGCTGTTAGGTGGCGTATCGGTCGCAGGCTTCAACTATTTCGGAATTCTACTGACCACGCAAGGCATCGATCTAGGGGTTGCTGCGGCGCTCATCTCGCTCTCGGGCGTGTTCCTCACGCTCTCGAAATTCTTAGTGGGTGTGGTTTGCGATAAGTTCGGCACCTTGGCGGGCTCGTTCATCTTCTTCATCTTGCTCGTCGTAGCCATGGTGCTCTGTGCGCTCGTAGGCGCCGGCGGGGTGCCCGAAGCGGCTGCAGCTGCGATCGTCCTGGGTATCGGCATGCCGCTCGGAACGACCGGCATCGCGCTCTGGTCGCTCGAGCTGAGCACTCCCGAGCAGATGCTCAAGACCATCCGCCATTTCCAGCTCGCCTACGCATTCGGCGGCTTCATCTTCAATCTGATGCCAGGCGTGCTCTGTGCCATAACAGGGACCTACACATCGAGCTATGTCGTGATGCTGGTCATGACCGTCATCTGCGCGATCATCGTCGTGACGGTCTATGCGCAGCACATCAAACGCGCGCAGAACGCCGCCCGAAAACGATAACCAAACTTCAGTCTCTACAGAGCGTGACCTCAGCGAGCCGTGACCTCAACGAGCGCGCTGTCGCCTAATGGCAACGATCAAATCGAGCGGAAATAAGGCAACTTGAACGATCTACGCTTCTATGCGCCCTATCAACCTCTTTGCTCGAATAGCCACGTAAAACCCTGCGCATCAAATTCTTGTAAGATCAAGCTGCGAAATACGTCAGAAAAAGTTCAAACAAACGTAAGCTTGCAGCATCAGAATGAAAACATGACGATCATTCTCGGATATAGCACGGCGGTCGAATACTGGCGATCTTGCGCTTTAATTGCCTCACGAAGATCGTGGAGAGAGAGGCTTGGCGACTCCGCTCGAAGAAAGAGTGCAACTCTGAGCGCTCATAACTGCTCTGATGACCCTCGGGCGAAGGAGCATGCGAAACGCTACCTTGCATCAGATTCCCATGCGCAGCTGATTCTCATCGGGGAGAACCCTTCTCATCAGATTAGAGGCTCGAACGTTCATACGCATCGCAGTATTCCGCCTCGCTCCTTTATGGCGGCACCCTCTCAGAACGACTACGAACAGGTTCTCGTCAGTGTTCCTGAATTTTGTTTTTTGCAGATGGCTAGTCTCTTGCCGATCGAAAAGCTCATAGCGTTCGGCTTTGAGCTATGCGGCAGCTACGCGCGCTCGTCACAAGGCACGCTCTTCGGCACTCGTCCCCTAACGACTCCACGAAAACTGGCCGAGTTCCTTTCGAGAGCTACGGGATTTCACGGAATCAAACAAGCGAAACGAGCGCTGCGATATATTCTTCCCCGCTCCGCTTCACCGATGGAAACTGCGTTAACGATGCAGCTTTGCCTTCCTTACCTGTTAGGAGGATATGGCCTTCCCAAACCGAAGCTGAACAAACGAATCGACCTTCCAAGCAACGCAAGAAAACAAGCTCATTCTTCCTTCTATGTTTGCGACCTTTACTGGGAAAACGAAGCTCTTGCGATCGAATACGACAGTGATTTCGCGCACGCCGGCATAAACAAGACCGTACAAGATGCTTTGCGACGCTCGATCTTGACGGGTGTTGGCATATCTGTCCTAAGCGTCACCTGGGCCCAGGTTCTTGATGCTGATGCACTGAACAAGATCGCGCACATTATCGCAAATAACATAGGGAAGAGACTCCGCTGCAACGACCCTTCGTTCCCATGTCGGCGCCAACGCCTTCGTTCTCTTGTTCTTCCTTTAAGAATGGACGGAGAGCACCGTTAGGCTAATTCGTGATTTTCGACAAAAAATAGCGCCTTTAGTCGCAAAGAACGAAATTTATTGTCTGCCCGCTTGATCATCGATCAGAAAAAGGGCGCCAACGTAGGACGGCATTCTGTCATGAAGAATCTTGATATTAAAAATGCCTGATGAAACAGGCATTTTATTTACAATACGATTATTTGTCTTCACTAGACAAAACTAGGCACATGAAGCATCTAACGAAAAACGAGTTTTATTGCCAGAAATCAGAACTCAGCCGTTTCAGAATTCCTTGGTTGCACCTCGCCAGCCCTTTTTCGAGCTCCTGTTCGCTACTACTTCTTTTCCAACGGCGGCTCGACCGCCTCGAAGCCCGCGCTGCCGGTCGCGATCATGCGATCGAGCGGCATGACGATGAGGCCGATCTTCGGCGTGTAGCAATATACCTCCATGCCGCGTTTGCACCTGAACGTGCACTCGAGGCAAGGGTCCTCATCGCAATACGCATAGGCATCTTCGTCCGCGAACGCGAAGACGATGGGAGGCCACTTCTTCGGCGTAACGTACTTCGTCATGACGCCTGTGAAGGTCTTGATGGCGAACCAACGCGGCTCGTAACCTGACTCGTTGACCTTCCAGGTCACGCGCAACGCATTATGATCGTAGCTACCCACGATCTCGTAATCGAGCTTGATCTTCTCTGCGACCTCAGGGTCGAGATACGAGATGCCCTCCAAACGTTCCATGGGTTTGCCGCAGCATTCTGGATGGAAATCGACATGCGCATACGGCAACTCGGCTACCTGAGAACGATGATTGTCGCTCATTGTGATCTCGACATCGCCATCGACGCCCTGCAGCACCGCACCACATTCGGTGCAGCGAAAATAAGGGATGGGCACAGGAGTGACGCGCGGCTTCCAAGTTGCATGAGTGCGCGTTGGGCTGAATTCTGCCATCGTCTATTCCTCCTCTTCCTCATCCTCGAGTGGCTCGGAATGAGCGTAGAGATCGTTCTTCCTGGTGAAGTAGAGCGCCAAGATGACCGCGACCGCCACGACCAAGAACGCGACAGCGAATACGGCACTCTTCGTATAGAGGCCCGTGACCGCCGCGCACACGATGCAGAGAATGATGATAGCGACAGGGACCACCATGACCATGCGCTCACGAGCAGACTGGGCACGGATCAGGGCATCCTGGCGCAGAGATTCGTCGTCGCGACGAGCGCGCACATCGCGATCGGCCCACTCCATGATCTTTCGCTGGACTTCGGGTGGATAAGCATTGAACACATCGGGGTGAGGCAGGAGCAGATAGTCGGTATCGGATTCGACGACCGTCGTCGTTCCTGCTTCTCCTTTCGCCGAACGCTTCGTTTCAGTGGACTCCCACAGGAAGTCGTAGTTTGCGGTTTCGTCTTGCTTCACGGAAGCTCCTCCGTTGAATCTATCCTGGCCATCTGCGAATGATCCATCCACTGAAACAGCAGGGAACCCATGGGCGGGAGTTGGCTGAGAATTCGGATCCGTCGATCCTTGGCTATCTGTCCCATAGACGTCCGAAGAGACTGCATCGCGCTGTTGCTTCGCACCCTTTTTATTCGGTTTGCTACTCATGCGCAGAGCACTCCTTCATCTCGTGTTCGTAGGTGAAAACCATATTATCGCATCATACCACGGCGCACGCTGGCCTTGGCCCCTCTGCATATCTTACGAAGATCGGTCATCGAGCAGATGCATCATCGATGCCAAGATGCTTCTTCCAAAATTCGACCGAGGTGAGATAAGGCTGTGCGTCCTTATAAGCTTGACGAACCTCGTCTCCTCGCTGCTTCCAATCTTCCTTGAGGCGCTGCATGCGATCGAGGACCTGACGGTGGCGTGCACGATCCATATGACGAACTGCAGCATGCTGCCCATCAAGATCCATCGCAACTAGTGTTTTCGTAGCGGTCGTACGAGGAGAGAAGACCGAAAGACCACTATAGAAGACCACTTCTGGAGTATCGCGCAGCAAACTATCGGGGAGCAGATGGCGATCGTAGGGAAGCGAACGAACGAGCTTCAGTGGAATGTCGATGACCGATTCTTCACCGAGCAGACGTTTGCTGTACTTGATGTTGCGATACTGCGGCTCTAGCTCTTCGAGCGGAAGCAGCTTCTCGTTCTTCTGACCCTTCTCTTTCATGACCTTCTCGCCATCGAGCGACGCGAGGAAATCAGGGCCCTTCAGATAGTCTTCGAGGCCGTCGAGATAAAGATCCGCTGCATCATACGCCATCGCTTTGAGCTGCAGGCGAACGCCACGCTCGACGCGCATCATGAAGGTCTTATCCGAGGCACATCCGCTCGTCGCGATCATGATGAGGAGATTGCGCACATATTGATACCCATCGACCGATGCGCGGAAACGCCCGGTGAAACCATCATGCCAAACGCAGATACCGTTCATCGTCATGTAGGTCGCTTGAGCACGGATGCCGAATTCAACATCGTCACCGCGTACGAAGAGGGGCATCGGAAGACCGACGCGCTCGATGGCGCTAATGGGAATGCAGCTGAACCACCACGCCCCATAAGCATTCGGCACTTCGACGTCGATATGTTCGTTGCGAACGATGTAACGCTGCTGATCGACATAGTATTTCGTGGATTTGACCTTGCGATACACACCCGTGCTCGTCACGTAGGAAACATCCTCGAACTGACGGTTGGGCTCTTCTGCGATGAGCATCGCTCCGTTGATGAATGCGTTCTTGTACGATCCTGCTGCGAGCGAGAGCAAATTGAATGTTCGCTTGAGGCTTTCGGTCGAAATGCTCACGTCGTCATCCATGAGCAGCACATGCGTGAACCCTGCATCCGATCCGAGCGCCTCCATCATGCCACGCGCGAAACCACCAGCGCCACCGACGTTCGCATTCGGAACGATGGTCACCCCATCATCAGAGAGCGCGCCGACATCGAGCGTACGTCCGTTATCGACGACGAACATATGGAAGTTCTGAGCGATGGCCTCGTCACTTGCGAGGATCTCCTTCTTCACGAGCTCGATATTAGGGACGATGTAGTCCTCTTTCAGAAAGGTGGTGGTGCAGAGCGCGAGCTTGACCGGATTGATCTGCTCTTCAGCCACGCGCGCATAGTAATGCGCCTTCTTGAGCGTGACGCTCCCCCGAACATCGAGGGAGAAGCCGACCACCTCGTGCTTCGTTTCAGGTATGAGCAGATCGAATTCAAGAACCCCTTCTTCACGCTCGATCGCCATGCTGCGATTCAAGCGGATGCCACTCGCTAAAGGTTGCGCTCTTGAATCCAAATAAGAGCGACCGAAGAATTGGATGGTGCATGAATACTCACTATTGATGTTCGAATCGGCCAACTCCAGATGCAAATGAACGCGCTGGATTCCCGTATACTTCGTCCACTTCGCGAGCGAGCACGCATTGAAGTAGGTGAAGAGATCGACCGAGCCTTGCAACGCGACCCCGTCATCGACAGAGGTGCAAGAAGCATCACGGTCGGGTTTGATATAGAGGTCCCAACCTCCCAATGGATCGTCGTTCTTCGGGAGAACGATGTTCGAAAGCGTATGGTTCACGTAGTTCATGGTATTCCTCTTCAACCTCGGTCGAATGGCCTAGTCCGTACCTATTATCCTATACAATCGCATGTCGCCTTCTGAAAGAACGAGCTCGAAACCAGGTGTCTTTTCGTCGATATCCGTGATGCCGACCCAATTCTCAGGGTAGTAATCGGGCCAGGTGCGATGATAGGGTATGTGCCCGTAATCGAGCATCATGACGTAGTTGGCACCCACATTCTCGAGCGCCTCTGCCACTTCTGCGTCGCTCGTGTATTCCGCGAGATTCGCTTGAAGCGTTTTCTGGTCGGCATTCTGTCCTGCCCCTGTATAGGGCAAACGATACACCGTGCGCAAGCCATCCACTTGGTAAGCTAAGAAGCTGCCATCGTAGGGGATGTTGTAGACGATATCGTCTCCCACGATCTCTTTCGCGCGCGCGGTGAACTCGCGCTCGGACTCTGAGAAGATGATCTCATCATCCGTTTGACCCATCGAATAGTACTCATCCATCATATCGGCGAAATATCCGAAGGGGGTCTTCACGAAACCCATGCCACGCACCGTGAAGCTCGGGAAGAACATGACGAGCAAGAGCGCGATGCTCAGGCAGAGTTTCAGAAGAGCATTCGACTTGAAATAACTGGGCAGCAACTCATAGAGTCGCGCGATGCCGATAGCCGCTACGGGCACGGCGATCATAGCTTGCAAGGCCGGAGTCCTGCGCCAGTCAGAATACCAAAAGCCTGTGAGGAATTGATCCCAACGGCCCTCAAGGCACACACCTGCCCAGGAAACCACTGCAGCCATGCCGAGCGCGAGCGCCAACCATCCATACTTGCGCTCTTTCAACATCGCGAACAAGCCGACGATGACGAGAAGAGCGACCACGAATGCTGCTGGCGACCATGTGTTGGAGAAGAGCAGCGTATTCACGAACGCTTGACTCTTCGAGGCGCCAGGCGGCCAGATGAAATGCGTCGTGTCGTAGAGGAAAGGCGCCTTGTAGCAGGCGTACCAAACGGCGAACATCACGACCAAGAAGACCGCGACCAAGAAGATACGGACCTTCATCGGACGAGCGTGCGAAGCCTCTTGACCCGTTGCTTCCCAAATGCGCCATGCCAGATAGGGAACAGCGAAGAGCATGACCGCGAAGAACGTATTGGGCTGAGCGAACAAACAGAACATGATGCTGAGGATGCAGAAGATCGCATAGATGATCCGCGTCGCGCGACGAGCGTTCGATGCGAAAAGCTCCATGATCGCGACGAGCATGACCGGCACCATGATGAAGCCGAAAAGGTTCGATTCGAGCACGCCATAGACCGTGAAGAACCAGGGGAAGGTCACGAAAGCGATGCTCGCAAAAGCGCCAGCGATGACGATATTCTTACGGTCCTTGAAGATCGCACGGATCAGGCATAAGCAACTGAGCGGGTAAACGAACGCACAACACACGTAGTTCATGGCATTCGTGGCCAACGTATTCGACGTGTCGGTGATACCCGCGACCATAGCGGTGATCATATGCCATGCGGCAGGGTAATACGATCCCGTAGCGCCGAGATCGCGATAGAGAGAGGCGGAGAAGGTCGAGTAATGACCCGACTCGAGGAAGCTTCGAACAAGGCCAAGGTGCGTAAGATTGTCATAGGTCTCGTTGAAGCATTCGGGGCCATCGAGCGCTCGAACGAACACGAACATGCCAACGAAGAGACCGAGTCCTGCGTATAGAACGATCATCTTCACGTCGAAGGAACCGAACCGCGGAAGAATACCTGCTCGATCGCGCGAAGAGTCCCTGCGACGTTTCTGCATGAGCGCGCTCACCGCATAGACGAGCGCCGCTAAGACGAGCAACGGAATGAACAGATTCCATCCGGTAGCGAACACTCCTGCCTTGTCGTAGATGATAGCGAGCAATTCGTAGCCAACGGTCGTGATGACCGGAGCTGCTGCGAGAGCGAATAGGGTCGGAAGCCTCACTGCTTTGAGCGCCAAGAAGCCAACGAGATAGAGCAATACCACGCTCACTGCACTTGCGAGGAAGAACATGCTCCACATAGTCAATCTCTATCCTTTCGATACGATCCTGCTCGCTCTTATCGCTAGCATGTTCGAAGCCTAGCGAGAACGAAGCACTTCCCTGATATAACCGTATTGGCGCGCGATCAGGTAGCCGAGCGCCACTATCACCAAGATCACGAGCGCCTTGCAGATGAAGCCCCAAACGATCCCTTCAGGAAAGAACGGGCTCACCAAGCTGCATATCACCCCTGCCAAAAGCCCGATGCAGACTTCCGGCAAGAAGCGGACGATGCAACCATATCCTTGTTGCAAGGTTCTCTTGAGGAAATAATACGCCGTCGGCACGATATGGAGCGAAAATGCAACCGATAAACAGAGCGCGACCGCCTCGAGACTACCGCAGTAGATGCCGATCCCTAGTCCTACGATCGTGATGAGGGTCGATGCTGTGACCGAGCGAAAGAGCAGATCCGCCCGCCCCGCGCTCAAGAAGAATGCTCCAGCAACGCTATTCACGAGTTGGAAGTAGATGCTCACTGCGAGTACCTGCAGCAAGCCTACCGCGCTTCCCCACTGATCGCCATACATGATACCGACGATCTCTTCTGGCGCGCAGAAGAAGATGACAGCGATGGGAGCGCCTACAAGAGAGAGCACTTTGGCGACCTTGAACCAATAAGAGAAGAGCGTTCGAGGGTCGTCTTGATGTTTTGCCATATACGGCTGGATCACCGAGATGATCACGTTCGAGATCCCGTTGAGCGGATAGGTGGTCAGTCTATACGCCTTGTCATAGAACCCGAGCGGAGCTTCTCCGAACGCTTTACCGATGACGAGGTTCGGAAGGTTGGTCGAGAAGTAATTGACCATGCTCGAACCGAACTGAAAGACCGAATACGAGAAGACCTTCTTCAAGGAAGCTATGAAATGCACCGTGAGGTGCCGAATGGGGCGTGCGAAGTAATTCCAGAAGAACGTGATGGCGCCAGCGATGATGTTATGCCAGATGAGCGCATAAACCCCCCAGCCAGTGAATGCCATGACGATGGCGATGATCCCTGCAACGACCGTGACCACGAACAGCCTGATGCCTATGCTCAAGAAGCGTTGGTCTTTCAACAAGAGCCCATTGGGGACCATGTTCAATGTTGCGAAGAGCAGCGAGAGCGATCCGACGCAACACAAAGGTATGAGCTGATCGTTGCCGAAGAAGAAGGCGATAGGAAAGGATGCTGCGCAGAACAGCGCTGCGAGCGCGAAAGCGAAGATGATAGAAAACGAGAAGAGAGCCCCGTAATCCCGATCATCGAGATCTTGATATTGGATGATGGCTGCACCGATGCCCATGTCCGCGAAAGGGATGAAGAGGTTCAAGAACACCAAGATGATAGCGAGCGTACCGAAGTCTTCAGGCGGCAAGAGACGAGCGAGGATGGCGGTGATGAAAAGCTGCACGAACAAGCTCGTGTACTTCGACGCGAACTGAATGACCGCTGCGCCGCGCATGCCTACTTTTCGATGATCACTCATAGACGCAGATCAGTTCTTGTCGAAGATATCCATTTGCTCGAGGTCTTCCTCTTTCTTGATCTCGCGATCATTGCAATAACGCTCGAATTTCTCGATGGCGAGCTGCTGCGTGAGCTCTTTGAGCTTCGTATCGGTCTGCGACAGGTGAACGCTCAGATTGAACCCCAGAATGAGCAAGATGAAGATGAAGAGCAAGAATACGAGATTCGCAGGCGACATGATGCCCGCGAAATCAGAGATGACAAAGAAGATCTGAGGGAAGATGCTGAAGATGAGCAGGATGCCCGCGACACAAAACCAGAAGAGCGAATCTTCGAGCCTGACCTGAGCATTCCTTACCTTGCGCGTGATGAAGATGAGCGTAAGGAGCGATACGACGATAAGACCGATGCGCAATACGAGACTCATCGATCATCACCGCCGATCTTCTTGCGGAAGAATTGCAGGAACAAGATCGAGATGGCCATGCGCATCATGTACGTGACCGAGCTCCATGGGCGCAAGTAGCTCTCCCCCGCCTGGCGTTCCTGCATTTCAACGGGCACTTCCGTGACCTTCGCACCAGCTCGCTTGATCAAATAGGAGACCGTATCGGGCTCTGGGCCATAATTGAGCCCATTGGCCATGTAGGCGATCATACGTTTGTTGAACGCACGCATCCCCGATGTTGGATCGGTGATGGTCTTGCCCGTAGTGATCTTGATGGACCACTGGATCAGGTCGCTTCCGAACATGCGCATCGAATGGGGTTTCTTTCGATCGAGAAATCGCGATCCGATAGCGATATCGTAGGTCTCGATCGCTCGCTCCAAAGCTTCGATGTATTCAGGGAGATGTTGTCCGTCCGCATCGAACTGGATCGCGCAATCGTAATCGTGGCGATGCGCGTATTTCAGACCAGCCTGGAACGCTCCTGCCAGCCCAAGATTGGTAGCAAGGTCGAGAAAGGGATAGTGATTTTCGCGGCATACGCGCTCCGTGCCATCACGTGAGCCATCGTTCACGATGAGAAAATCGACCCCCGGCGCTTTTTCGAGCACCGCATCGATGGTTGTTTTGAGCGATTCTTCCTCGTTATACGCGGGTATGATCAAAAGTGTTTTCACGCGATTCCTTTTTGTGACGCATGCGATATCGAGTCTCGAATAACTAACCTCACATTATACGGTAACCGCAAACCAGTAACATGAACAACATGGCACGAGGCTTATAAAACGCACAACAAAATGCCTCGTTGTCCATTACACTTAAGAGCGAAGCTCACGACCATCCGAAAGTTCTGACGATGACACAGAAAAAGATCAGTATCGTTGTTCCTTGCTACAACGTTGAAAGGTACCTTCCTCGTTGTCTCGATTCTCTTGTCGGGCAGACGCTCGAAGACATCGAGATCATCTGCATCAATGACGGATCGCCCGACCGGTGCATCGACATTCTACGCGAATACGAGAAAGCATTCCCTGGAAAGATCGTCGTGATCGACAAGCAGAACGAAGGCGTCTGGCGTGGTCGCTTCGATGCCATCGCGCTCGCTCAAGGTGAATATATCGGTTTCGTCGACAGCGACGACCATGTTGAGCCCGATTTCTGCCAAAAGCTCTACGAATGCGCCATCGAACATGATGCGGATATCGCGGTATGCGGCTTCAAACGCGTTGATGCGGAGGCGGACAAGATCCTCAACACCGAGATGATCGCGAAGCGCCCTCCTATCGATGTCGATGCCGAACCTCAACGCCTGCTCGAACTCAATGGCGCCCCTTGGAACAAGATCTTCAAAGCGCATCTCTTGAAAGAACTGCACGATTTCGAAGTGCCTCCTCGCATCTTCGACGATATGATCATGCACCTGCTCACCTTTCCCCAAGTGAAGAAGGTGGCCTTCACGCCTTACGCATTGGTGAACTACATCATTCGCGACGACTCGATCATGACCACCATCGATAAGACCAAGATCGACTCCGCCTACGATGCGATGCTCGAGGTACGCGAAGTGTATGCACGAACCGCGAGCACCTCGCTCAGATACTTCCTCGATGCAGCAGCTTTCTTGCATCTTGGGATCTCGCTCATGTTCCGCGTTTCCTATGACAAGACCGCAGATCTTGCGCGGACCCTCAAGGAGAACCACGACTATCTCTGCGCCTACTTTCCGACCTGGAGAAGCGATAATATCATCTCGCGAAGCAACGCGCTGCGCTATCGGGGCGTTCTCGAGAAAGCCTATTTAGCCCGGATCGTCTACTGCGCCGGCCTTATGAAGCCCGCCTTGCGCGCATATCGCTTCATGATCGCGCGCCTGAACAAGGACATCAAGTGGTAGACCGCAAGCCAAAGCTCTTCATCGTCTTCGACCAATTGCCCAAGAAGAAAGATGGTGGATTGGTTGCGACGTACATCAATTTCGTGAATCAGTTCAAAGATACGATCGATATCGAACTCGTGAGCGCATTCAGTAACGGAGGAAACGATATCGAAGCATTCGACCAGGTCAAGATCGTTGATCTTTCATCGTATGTTCTTGATAATCGTTTCTTCAGATGTTTTTCCTATCTCAAGAACAAGCAGTTCAGTAGATTCTTTCACGCGCTTGCGAGCGCGGTGCGTTTCTTCACGTTCATTCCTTTTGCGCGTCGTAAGACCCGCAAGCTCTTCGATAAGAGCATGGTCATCGCAGTATCGCCAGCGGCCGCGCTCTTCGTGAGCAATAAGACTCGATTCATCCTCGAGATCCATACGAAGTTCGAGTACTTCTGGGGAGACAATCTCATCGGCAAGCTTCAATCCTCGCTCGCTGCGAAGCCCGTCTTGACGCTCTTCAGGAACAAGACCGACGCAGAGAAAGCACGGGCGCTGTTTCCCTCGAACTATCTCTATAACGGTGTCGAGGTCCCTGCTCTCGAAGACTCCGATATGCCAGCGCGCAAACCGTATAGCGCTCTTTACGTGGGAGGTTTGGTCGAGCATAAGGATCCGCTCATGCTCGTTCGGTGCGCCGATGAGCTCCATCGGGTCTTTCCCTCGTTCACGCTCGATATATACGGAGTGGGCGACCTGACAGAGACGCTACGAGCAGAGATCGACGATCGAGGCTTGCACGACGTCGTGACCTTGAAGGGCTTCATCGACGATAAGAGCGTCTATGCACGCTACGAGCAATTTTGGTTCAGTTCGAAACTAGAAGGCTTCGGACTCGTTCTGGTCGAAGCCATGGCGAACCGAACGCCCGTCATCACAACGAACTGGGGCGATGCGGTTTACGAGATCGTCAACGATGGGGTCACGGGCTTCGTCGTGAATGACGAAGCAGAATTCTGCGCACGATCCATCGAACTGTTCGAAGACAGCGAGCTGAGCGAGCGACTCGCCGAAGCCGCTCATCGCGATTTCATGACGCGCTTCTCGGTCCAGCAGAACGAACGATCATGGAGGCGCATCTTCGCTGAAGTCTATCCCGATCTTTGGTGCTGAGCGAGCGCTCGAACGATGCTCAGGAGAACAGCTCGTCGATCGAATCGCCGAGCACATGAGCGTCATAGCGGCGAGCTCGATCAAGGAGCGACACTCCGGTTCGATCTCGCGAACAGAGAGCCTTAACCCACGCATCCACTTCTGCAGTAGGAATATGCTCGATCGCGTTGGTGATATCGACCTCATGAGGAACGGCATCTGAAACGGTGCACGGAAGACCGTTGAACTGGGCTTCGAGGACAGAGATGCCGAACCCCTCGTAACGCGAAGGTTGCGCATAGGCATCGCACGCCGAAAGGTAAGCCTGCATGTCTTCCTGAGACCCCACGAGGTGCACTCTTTCAGCGACCCCCAACATCTCGCTCTTCTCCCGAAGCATTCCTTCGAGCTCGCCCGTCCCCACGAAGAGCAAGTGAGCGTTTTCACGCTCCTCCACCAGAGCAGGTAATATCTCGACCAAGAAACCCGGATCCTTTTGAGGGGTCAAGCGCCCCACGGACCCTACTACGAAGGCGTCATCGAGCCCCAATTTCGCTCGCACGATCGAACGCTTCTCCGGAGAGAAGGAGACCGTATCGACATCGATCGCATTGGCGACGATGCGCACGTTCCCCGTCGAACCGAGAAACGAAGCGGCTGCATCGGAGCACGCCCAACACTCCGTAGAGAGACCGACCAACTTGCGCTTGTTCAGGGCATGGAACGAACGGGTGAGGAGCGAATTCGCGACCTGGGAATTATGCATGTGAACGATCCTACGGCCGATCCCATGCTTCAATGCATATTTGAGCGGATCGATGTTCGCTGCATCGTTGACGTTGAACCACAACGCATCATATTCGCCATCATGCTCGTTCATGAACTGCGAGAAAGCCGCGCGGTAAGCTATCGGATTCTTGATCTTCGACGGGATGACGAAATACCGATTCCCGTTTCGATCGAGCTTCTCCCAATGGTTCAGCGGCGCTTCGTAACAGAGAAAATCGAATGAGGTATCTTGCGCACGACTCGCATAGTTGACGATGACCGCCTCAGTGCCCGCGCGATTATTGGTCAATCCCCATACCAGGACCTTCTTCATCTAGCGCCCCTCCTCTTCGCCACCGATCTAGTCGACTCGCCATGCCTGCATCGCGTGTGTGCCTCGCTGGTCTTCAGGAGGCAGTTGCATGTAATCGCCATAAAGGGACGAAAGATAACTATCCCAGCACGACATGGATTTGAAGCTACGCCCGCAGAACGACACTTCGACCGGCTCGAGATAACCCTGCTTGTCCATCACCTCTCGGGGTCCATACAGTCCCCACGTGATGCATGCGACCTCGGTCGCGCTGTCGAAATCGACGCGCTTAGCTATAGCTTCCATCTTTCGATTGCATGCTTTGTTGATCCCGAAGAGCAATACGATCGGGGAGATGATCAGGCGTACGCACTTACGGAAGGGCGTTTCTCCCAAGAACCAACGTGTCTCCGGGATGCACATGAACTTTCTCAATGATGCGATATCGGAATAGATCTTGGCGATCTCCTCATCGCTTCCCGAGATGCCATCGATCGGGATCACGTCGACCCAGAGATGGTACGTTTGCGACTTCGCACCGTTTCCATGCATGACCTGGATCTTCGGGTCGACCAGCTTCAACAAGGTGACGCATTTATCATCCTTGCCATAACGCTTGAAACGAAAGCCCGTCTCTTCCTCGAAGATATCCGCCATCGTCAAGAAACGCTCGAAATCAGGACGCGGCATGTTCATGTCGACATCGTCATCCCACGGAATGAATCCTTCATGCCTGATAGCGCCAAGCAAGGTCCCTCCCGCGAGCGAATAATAGAGCCCATGTCGATCACAGAAATCTGCGAAAGCCGACATGATCCTGAACGCGCCTTGCTGTATCTCTTCGAGCGTGAGGAGGTTCTTTTCCATCTCTGCTAGACCTGCCATTCCATGATCGTCTTACCAGCGGCTTTCTTCTGGTCGAGTTCGAACGCCTCGCTGATATCTGCGATGTCCGACACGGTCACGACCTGACCGATCAACTGCCGTAGATACGCGACGACAGAAGGATCGGATTCGTACAGATCGATGGTGGCCTCGAAATCTTCGCGGCCGCTACGACTGCTGCCGAACAAGCGAAGGCCCTTCTCGAGCACCATGCGCGTATTGATGGGAACGGGATTTTCAGAAACACCCATGAGCGAAAGCGTGCCTTCAGGGCGAATATGATCGATGACCTGCTCTATCGCTGGTGTGCAGCCCATGCCGCCAACACACTCGAACGCATGGTCGATCTTCAGATCATCAGGGATCTGCGACGTGATGTAGACCGCATCGGCGAACGTGAAATCGGCGAGCTTATTCTCGTTCAACCCGAAGATGAGCAAACGAGCATCGGGTATCTTCTTCTTGAGGAGCAATGCGGTGATGTAGCCTAGATTCCCGTCTCCCCAAATACCGATGGTCTCACGTTTGCCATGGCTGAATCGCGCGAAACGATGTATCGCATGCATGGAGACCGAAACGAGTTCGGTGAAAGCAGCGACGTAGGGATCGACACCTTCGGGAACGCGAACGACCCGATCGGGCGTGGTGAAGATGAGTTCTTGCATGAATCCATCGGTCGAACTTCCTCGGAACTTGCTCGAACGAAGATAGTTCTCCGCGATGTGCTCATCATGCTCGCACGGGATATTCGGGATCATGACCACCGCATCTCCTGGAGCATACGTGCCCGTGTTGTCCACCACGATCTCGCCGTACCCCTCGTGGATGAGCGCCATGGGCAGTTTCTGCGCAAGGACCTCGGGAGGACGCGTGCCCTGATAATAACGCTCGTCCGCGTGACAGATAGAAAGGAGTCGGGGGCGAACGATGACCGTTTCGGGCGTGACCTGTTCGTCGACGATCGCCACTTCGATACGACGCGGCGAAGTCAATTGATAGACCGTATTGAGCATGCTCATTCCATCCCAAGAAGCGCGTGCGCGATCTTCAGATCGGACGGGTAAGTGATCTTGATGTTGAATGGCTCGCCCTTCACGAGCTTCACCGCTTCACCTTTGATCGTGAAGATCTTGCAAGCATCGGTAAGAACGGCTTTCTCCTCTTCGTTCAGGGAAGCGTAGGCAGCTTGCATCTTCCTGATCTTGAACGTCTGAGGCGTTTGACCTTGATAGAGACTGTTTCGATCAGGGATCGAATCGATGATCGATCCGTCCACGCTCTCAACGATCGTGTCGGTGCACGGTATGACCGTATCGCACACATCGAAGGACTCCATTGCTTTGATGTTCTCCTCGATGATGCGATAGGTGACGAATGGTCGCACTGAATCGTGCGTGATGAGCGCAGTGTTCTCATCGAGATCGTGATGTTCGTCAAGATATGAGATCGCATTCATGATCGTGTCATTTCGCGTTACGCCGCCTGCCAGCACGCGAAGACGATCGTTCGTGCCGAAATGCGCTTTGAGGATATCCTTCGTGGGCTCGACCCATGTTTCCGGGCAAAGCACCAACACCTCGTCGATCTCGGACAAGGTGAGGAATTTCTCGACCGTATAAACGATGATCGGTTTGTTGTTCAGCAGAAGATACTGTTTGGGCTTGTCTTGATTGCCCATACGTGAACCTTTGCCGCCAGCCAAGATTGCCGCAAAGAGCATGTTCGATCCCTTCATCGTCAAGTGCATGCTAGAGAGCAAGGAGCATGCCAGCTCCTTGCCGATTATCTCAACCTACCATGTTAATACACCCATTGAAGTATAATGGTCAACATGGATGCAGAGGATCCGAAAGATTCGAAGAAAGTACTGAAAAAGAATATCTTTTGGCAATACCTGTTGCAGATTGCTATCTACGTATTCCCTTTCATCACGCTTCCCTACCTCACCCGCGTATTGGGTCCCGACGAATATGCCGTGCGCGCTTACTCCATTTCGGTCATAAACCTGTTCGTGACCTTCATCGATTTCGGTTGCACTGCCTACGGAACACGCGAGATCGCACGACATCGTGGAGATCGTGAACTGGTGCGCAAGATCACCTCGACCATCTTCCTTCAACGCCTCGTGCTCGCCGCTGTTGGCGCAGGGATATTGTTCGCGGTCATGCCCGCGATCCCTGTGATGGCGGCGAATCCCGAATACATGCTCATCGCCTACTTCGGAGCGGTGTTGACCGCGATGCTGCCCGACTTCGTCTTCCAAGGGCTCGAGGATATGTCGATCCTTACGAAGCGATTCGTCGTTTCACGTCTCGTCTCCCTCGTCCTCATCTTCGCCTTCATCAAAGGTCCCGATCAGCTCGTGCTCGTCGCCGTTTTCGAAGCGGTTCCTGCCTTGATCGCTTTCGTCTGGTCGTGGATCGAAGTCGTGATGAAGCGCAAGATAACGCTGAGCATCAAGCTCCTCGAACTGAAAGAATCGCTCTCGGTCCTCAAGACCTCTGCGATCTTCTTCCTTTCGAGCGCATCGACCACCATCTTCACCAATCTCACCACCGTGATGATCGGCATCTATATCGTGAATCAGGCAGACATCTCCTATTGGTCGATAGCAGCGATGTGCATCAGTATGGTGCAGAGCCTCTACAACCCCATCTATAACAGCGTCTATCCTCACGTGGTCGCACGACGAGATTTCTCGATCATCAAGAAATTCCTTATTCTGGGCACGCCCGTAGTGGTGGTCGGATCGATCGCGCTCGTATTCCTCTCGCCCTTCGTCATGTGGGTGCTCGGCGGTCCTGAATACTTGGACGGTAGTATCGTCTTGCAGCTGCTCACGCCCGTGCTCATCTTCTCATATCCGACCGTTCTCATCGGATATCCCATCCTCGCTGTGCTCAACAAGGAGAAGCTGCTCACCACTGCATCCGTTTCGGCTGCGCTCTTCCATATCGCAGGCCTCGTCACCCTCGCGCTGACGGGTAATTTCACGATCGTCAACGTTGCGCTCCTGCGCTGTGCGACCGAATTGGTCATGCTGGCCTTGCGCATCGTCTTCGTATATCGATGCCGCGATCTCATGGCCGCGAGCAAACAAGAGATCGAACGCCTCGCTAGACAGGAGCACCAACAGTGAAGGATCTGACCTTTGAAGAGATTCAACAAGAGCTCTTAGCCCTCCTTGAAGTGTTCGATCGCTTCACGCGCGAACATGGCCTTCGTTACTCGCTCGACTCAGGAACCCTCCTAGGAGCCGTGCGCCATAAGGGCTTCATTCCCTGGGACGACGACCTTGACCTTATAATGCCCCGTCCTGATTTCGAACGGTTCGTCGAACTGTCTGCTGAATTACCTGAAGGATACGCGCTTCGTTATGTCGAAACGGACGGGACCACATTCCCTTATGGCAAGCTGATCAACACGAGGATCGAAGTCCATGAGGGACGATGGAATGACCGCAGGCGCTATCTGTGGATCGACATCTTCCCTGTTGACGGGATGAGCCTGGATGAATCCGAGAATCAACGCGACTACGAGGCCTCGTTGAAACTCCAGGACTATCGACGCTTCCAGACGTATCCGGCAAGAACATGGACGCAAAACCTCATCAAGCGACCGATACGTTTCGTGATGAACAGATATCGCCCTGCAGAGGAAACGGTCCGCGCCATCACCGCGCTCGCCACGAAACGCCCCTTCGAAGGCTCGCTGTGGTGTCGCGATCTCGTGTGCGCGAATAATCCTGCGGCTCGTCTTCGGACCGCAGATTTCGACGACCTCGTCATGCTCGATTTCGAAGGCGGAAGCTTTCCCGCAGTACCGCATTGGGATGAATATCTTACGAGCCAATACGGGGATTACATGCAGCTTCCCCCAGAAGACCAGCGCGTGAGCCATCGCCTACGCGCATGGTATGTGGACGACTAGCCCTCCAGCTCCGCTGTCGCTTCAGCGTTCTTCGGTAGCTTGTTCTTTCTGCTGAATAGTTCGTTCCAGTCCGCAGCGGCGAGGATGGTGCCGCCCATGATGAGCAAACAGCACACGATCTCAACAGCTCCTGGCACCGTGCCGAGCAACACGAAGCCGAACACGACCGCCCACGCAGAATACGTGATGTTGAGCGCCATGCCCTTCGCAGCCCCGATCACGGAAATGCCCTTGTAATAGAACAGATAGGAGACCGTTCCCATGAGCGCCGAGAGCGCCACCACTGCCGTACCGAGCGTTGGAACCGCAGTGAACGTGAACGCCCATGCCCCGAATATCGGCAGCACGACGATGAGGTATACGAGTCCCGATGTGGTCTCACGAATCTGCAGTGCAGTCTCGTTATCGACCGCCTCATCGCGCATGCCCCATGCGCAGATGACCGCTTCGGAGCCCCAACCGACGACGCAGAGCAGCGCGCACACTAGACCGATGATGGGGTCGCCGTATTGATCGTTCGTGACCGTGACAGCGCCCATGATGCAAATGCCCCCCAATGCGACCAGCAACGCGATGAATTGCCTGATCTGCATCTTCTCCTTCAGGAAGAGCATCGCCATCAACGCACCGAACGCGGGATAGAACGCCGAGATCATCGCAGTATAGGCAGGACCGATGTTGTTGATGGCGATCACATAACCGCTCATACCGACAGGACCGCCCAAAAGCGCTCCGAGCATGACCACTTTGCCACTGCGCGTCTTGAGCGCAGCGAGCGTATCTTTCAGGCGCCCACGCACAGCCATATAAACGAACATCCATATCGCGCAGAACACATCATGCAATGCCGCGCTCGCGATCGAGGCGAACGCGATCGCTTCGACCGTGCCGATGAAAGGCGCCATCGACAGTGCGATGGCTAATATGGTCGTATCGAGAGCCCAGAGGCAACCGCTCGCTAATCCGTACTTCATTTCAATTTCTCCTTTGGTTTAGTTCGCCTGCTCGTAGAGTTTCAACGATCGATCAAGATAGGTCTTCGCGTATTTGTAATAGATATAGAACCATTCGCCCACATTCTCCCCGCGGGCTTCCTTGTAGAGCGACCAGACATACCAGCACCAGCCAGCGAAGGCGACGAATGCGAGATTATGCCTGATCTCGGCCGCTGTCGGCGTACGCCCGAAATAATAAGAGAGCGCCTGAAGCGCCTCTTCTTCAGAGAGCTGCGAGCACACGACGAACGTTCCGAAGTCGCTCGCATAGTCGGACATGCCCGAATACTCCCAATCGATGAGGTAATAGCGATCGTTCTCATCCAGCAAGAAGTTCAGATAGAAGAAGTCGTTATGGGTCAGGCACACGGGAGCGCCATCCGCCTCGACGAAACGCTTGAGACGGGTAGCTTTCTCGGCCATCTCCTGATATCCCGGGATCGCATCGACCACCGACGATCCTCCTAACAGCCGCTCATAGCGCTTGCTCTCTTCGAAGAAATCGAACGCACGCTCCACGCTCATGGATTGAGCATGGAGCTCGGCGGCCATCTCCATAGCCTTCTTCAGCTGACCAGCATCATGAGGATCGAGCGGACGACTATTAGGGATGAAACGAGAGATCTTCCAACCTTCAGCCTCATCCTCATGAATGTAGGTATCGTCCAGACCAAGTTCAGCCGCGACACGTTGCGCGATGCTCTCAGCGTGGCGATCGATCAATTCCTCGGTCCCCACACCTGGGTGGCGATAGACGTATTCATTCTCGCCAACCCTGAAATGACAGGATAGGTTCGTCAGGCCTTGACTGAGCGGATAGACATCACATACATCATTCTTGTCACAACCAAGGACCGCTTCGATATTGTCGAAGATCTTGGAATTGATGTTCTGCAAGAAGTACGGGTCGAACGCACGCAGCTCGTCGAGGAAATCGAACTCGTAGATCACGCCTGCAGGATACTTCTTCATGCGCATATCGAATTCGTCGATATGGTCGACATAGATCTGCTCCCAAAGCTTTGATGCTGTTGTCGGCAGATCGTATTCCGCGTGAAGCACCTCGAGAAAATGCTGCGAGAAAGCCCGATCGAAATAAACTTGACCGATCATATACCACGCATCTGAGCCCCCGATGGTAACGTCGACGATACGCTGCCCTGCTCCCGTCTCCATGCACCACTCTTCCGTGACGCCTTCGGCGAACTGCGCCGCGTAGTAGGCTTTCCAAACGTAAGGGCGAAAGGGATTGATCGTGAAATAATCATCTGAAGAGCAGATATAGGTGTTTCCGAGACGCTCTTCCACCGCCATGATGGAAGAATTGTTGTTGCGCGAAGCATATTCTTCATTGACCACGATCGATACGCCGTACTTGTCTTCGAGGTAAAAGAAGAGCTCCTTCTTGTAGCCGACCACAACGGTGATGTCGGAGATGCCCGCCTGCTGAAGTTGCTCGATCTGGCGTTCGATCAACACTTCGCCGCGCACTACGAGCAGTCCTTTGGGCTGCTCGTACGAAATGGGTGCCAAACGACGCGAAAGCCCTGCCGCCAAGATGACCGCGTTGTCGACCTTGTGCGAATCGAGCTCTTTCCTCCCTTTTTCTGTAAGAGCTCCGCCTTCGATCAGTCCTCGCGCAACGAGCGATTTGATCGCAGCATTGACCGAACCGACCGACAGCTCTTTTTCTTGAGCGATCTCCCTTTGGCTCGAGTTCGGACGAGCATTCAGACTCTCGAGCGCTTCGAATTCGTTCTTGGTGAGCATGAGGCTCTTGCACCTTCGTTCATTATTTTTAGATGTTCAATTATTTTGAATATAACATATTTTTGAACACTATCATCATGAATTCTCCGTGCGGTAGTTGGCAATCTCACGAAGCTCTTTCCGAACGGCTCGCGCGGCATGCTCTGCGCCCATCAGGGCTTTTTCGATACCCACCCGATAGCCTTCACAAATATCTCATCACTAGCGGTCGAAAATAGCCCTTTTCCTGGCATTATGCTAGAATCGCCTTGCTCATTTCACAACCTCCGAAAGAGAAAGGTTCGCCATGAGAACAAAGTCATTCCTTCTTTCGCTCTTCATGACGTTCGCGCTCGCTTTTAGCGTTGCCTCCCTCGCTTTTGCAGATGAAGACGCATCGAAGATACCTGGCGAGAACATGAAGCTTGGCGAAGCGCTCGTTCTCTCGAGCATCTCAGCTCTGAGCGATGGCGCCGAAGGCGATCTTTCTGCGCAGGCTACGGCCACGACCGCAGAGGTGAACAAGCCGACGCAAGATCAGATCCGCAACTACCTTCTGAACAAGAAGATCTCCGCCGACAAAGGCGTGAGCTATACGACCAAACCAAGCTATTCCTCCCCTGGCAAAGCAGGAGCGGTCGATCAAGCTTCATTGAACAACGGTCTGAACATGTTGAACTGGATGCGCTACATCGCAGGCATCCCCGACAACGTCACGCTCGATTCGAAGTACAACGAGCAGTGCCAAGCGGGCGCTCTTCTCTTGCGTTGGACGAAAAGCCTCCTCCAGAGCCCATCGAAACCCTCCGGAATGGATGATGCGCTCTATCGAACCGCCGTCTCGGGCACTGCGAGCAGCAATTCCTCGTCGGGATATGCAGGTATCGCAGCTTCGGTGCTCGGCTACATGTCCGATAGCACTTCGGCGAATCTCGCTACGGTCGGTCAACGTCGCTGGTGTTTGAACCCGCAGATGGCGAAGACCGGTTTCGGTTATGTGGATGGCTATAGCTGCATGTACATCGCGGACAAATCCAACGCATCCGCTCCACGTTACGAGAACCTCGTATGGCCTGCGAACAACACGCCCACTTCCATCTTCTCTCGCAACGACCCCTGGAGCTTCACTGCATCCTGGATCCAGCCCGACGATACATCGCTCACCGTGAACATCAAGCGCGAGAACGATGGCAAAACATGGAACTTCTCCAATCCTAACGGAAGCGTTTCTGGTGGAGGCTATTTCAAGGTATCGGGCGCAGGTTATGGTGACTCGAGCAGCTACCTCGTTTTCCAGCCGTACACCAACGGCAAAGCAGGACTCGACCGCCTCTACGATCAAGACAAGTACACGGTAACGATCAAGTCGACCAAACGGAACAAGAGCTACACCTATACGGTCACGTTCTTCAACCTCTACACCCCCGATCAGCTGACGGTGAAGAAGGCTGGAGGCAGCACGATCGGCACCTCTGTGAGCTTCCCTATCAACTCGTACAAGCTCGATGTCGAAGCAGTGAGCACATCATCCAAGGCGCCTAAAGCGGGATCCTCTCAGTATTTCTCGGGCCTCGACCATTACATCGCTGTTGACGGCAATGAGTTCGCGACCACCTGGTCCTCGTCCAATACGAAAGCGATCGATGCGAAATACGGCAGCGCTGGCGGCTTTTCCTACGACCGGTCATGCGCTCTCTTCGCAAAAGCACTCGGAAAGAGCACCATCACCGTGAAGCGCGCGAATGCGAGCAAGTCGTTCACGTGCGAGATCACCAAAGCGGTGAGCAATGATACGGGCAACAACTCTTCGAGCAACAACTCCTCCAACAACAGCTCTTCGAGTTCGAACACCTCGACCGCTCTGACCCCTGCAGGCAATTCGAGCACCATCGCTCAAGCCGCCCCGAAAGCTCCGAGCGTAACGGGCACGTGGAAGAAGTCCAGCGGCAAATGGTGGTTCTCATACGACTCCAAGTCGAAGACGGCTCAGAAGAAGTCCTATCCTGCGAATGAATGGGTGACCATCAAGGGCAAGCGCTATCACTTCGACTCCAAAGGCTACATGAGCTCCAAGTGGTACAAGTCAGGAAGCTCTTGGTATTGGCTCGGCACCGATGGCGCTATGAAGACCGGTTGGCAGAAGGTATCGGGCAAGTGGTACTTCATGGAGCGAAACGGCATCATGCAGACCGGCAAGCGCAAGATCTCGAACCAGACCTATTACCTCACTTCGTCAGGTGCGATGAAGACCGGTTGGAACAAAGAGAGCAACAAGTGGTATTACTACAAATCCTCTGGAGCCATGGCCAAAGGCTGGGCGAAGGTGAAGAACAAGTGGTACTACTTGAACCCCTCCGATGGTGTCATGAAGACCGGCTTCTACGATGTGAACAAGGTTCGCTATTACTCCAATAGCTCAGGAGCTATGCAGACCGGCTGGAAGAAGCTCTCCAACAAGTGGTATTACTTCAGCAAGTCGGGCGCCATGCAGAAGAACAAGTGGATCTCAGGCAACTATTGGGTAGGATCCGATGGCGTCATGGCGACCAATTCATGGGTCGGCACCGATGTGAAGCACCTCTATTACGTCGATGGCAACGGCAAGTGGGTAAGGGGTGCCAAACTACCGATCTAGAACTTCGAGTGACACATCTCGATGAACAACAAGAAGGAGCAGCGAGCACCCGTTGCTCCTTCTTCGTTTTCGCTCGAGAGGCATCCTCCCGAAAGTCAAGAGAGCACTATTCCGAAGCCCCATGATAGACTTGAACCGCTCTGTACATTCCGACGAGAGGGGTTCATATGACTAACGTCAACAGAAGAACGACTCTTCTTGCAGCCTTCATCGCGTTCATCTTGCTCCTTGCGATGGCCACGTTCGCTTGGGCAGAAGACAACAGCGCCACCAAGATCACGAACGACAACGTCGAGCTTGGTGAAGCGCTCGTCCTTTCCGAGAATGCGAAAGTTGGCGCGAACATCACCACCGCCGCCACTACGAAGGTCAGCACGCCTACGCAGGCCCAGATAAGAGATTTCCTCTTGAACAACAAAGTGGCCGTCAATAGCGATCCTGTTTTCGCCCAAGAGCCCAACCTTTCGACTCCCTATAGTGCAGGCGCACTTGATTCGGCGACCACGAACAATGCGCTGAACACGCTCAACTGGATCCGGTATATCGCTGGCATTCAGAGCAACGTGACGATCGACTCCGATTACGACCAGAAATGCCAAACGGGCTCGCTCGTCATGGCGTTGAACAAGACGCTCTCGCATTATCCTACTCAACCTGAGGGTCTGGATCAGTCCCTGTTCGATCTTGGATACGAGGGTACTTCGAACAGCAATATCGCATCAGGGCTTTACAGCCGCCCAGCAAGCTCGATCATCGCGTACATGTCCGACAGCGATATGTCCAACCTCGCATCCCTCGGGCATCGTCAATGGTGCCTGAATCCCATGATGGGCAAGACCGGCTTCGGATATGTGTCCTATTATAGCTGCATGTACAGCATGGACAGGTCCAACACCTCCGCGCCTCAATACGAAGCGATCATGTGGCCGGCGAACAATACTCCGACCTGCATCTTCGCACGCGATGATGCCTGGAGCTTCTCTGCGTCCTGGATCGATACGAATGACTCGACCCTTTCGGTCGAACTCGTGCGCACCACCGATGGCAAGACCTGGCATTTCACCGATCCCACTATCGAGAACAACCCGAACAGCGATGGATACTTCCACGTATCCACCTCGCCATATGCGTCATTTGGCGGAAACAACACGCTCGCCTTCATTCCCTACACCGATGGGCACGCTTGGCTCGATCGCCTCTACGATCAGGACGCATACACCGTGAAAGTGTCCTCCACAGCGAAGAACAAGTCCTACACCTACAACGTGACGTTCTTCAACCTCTTCCCCGCTGATTCGATCACGATCAAGAACAACTACACTGGAGCGCTCGTGGGCGATACGCTCTCTCTTCCTCTCTCGCAAAGTTCGACCGCCCTGTTCATCGCTTGTGCATACACTGGCCTGCCCCAATCCAACTCGGCACAGTATTTCGATGGGGTGAACTACTACGCTACGGTCGACTCCAATGAATACCCGACCAGCTGGACTTCCTCCGACCCGAACGTGATCGAGGTCAAGTATGGCCACGATGCCGGCTTCAGCTACGATACGCACTGCGATCTGCTCGTTCGGTCGACAGGTGAATGCACGGTCACCGCGAAGCGAGGCGACTGGAGCAAGTCGATCAAGGTGAAGGTGACCGACAACTCGATCTCTTCAGGAGGTTCTGGTAACACGGGAAGCAACACCGGCACTAATACAGGGAATACCGGCAATTCGAATGGATCGACCACCGGCGGAAATCAATCGGGCGCGACGAACGGCAACGATCAGTCCAACTCCACCACCGTCACCCAAAAACCCACTCAGACACCCGCTGTGACAGGGTCTTGGAAGAAATCTGGTGGCAAGTGGTGGTTCTCGTACGACTCCAAGTCGAAGACGGCTCAGAAGAAATCCTATCCTGCGAACGAATGGGTGACCATCAAGGGTAAGCGCTATCACTTCGACTCCAAAGGCTACATGAGCTCCAAGTGGTACAAGTCAGGAAGCTCTTGGTATTGGCTCGGCACCGATGGCGCTATGAAGACCGGTTGGCAGAAGGTATCGGGCAAGTGGTATTACTTGAATCCCGCTGATGGCAAGATGGCGACCGGCTGGAAGACCATTTCGAACACTCGGTACTATCTCGCAGGGTCAGGCGTGATGAAGACTGGCTGGCTGAAACAAGGAAACGACTGGTACTACCTTGCGAGTTCGGGCGCTATGAAGACGGGCTGGCAGAAGGTCTCTGGCAAGTGGTATCTGCTATCTTCCGATGGCAAGATGAAGACAGGCTGGCAAAAGGTCTCGAACACCTGGTATTACCTGAATTCCTCGGGCGCGATGAAAACTGGCTGGATCAAAGATGCGAACAAGTGGTATTACTTGAGCGGATCAGGCGCCATGCAGAAGAGCAAGTGGATCTCAGGCAAGTACTGGGTCGACTCGAATGGCGTGATGGCAACGAACGCCTGGGTCGGAACTGATTCGAATCATCTCTACTTCGTGGACAGCAATGGTAAGTGGGTCAAGGGGAAACGTCGCTAAACGCTCCTCGTCCCCCATACATCTAACCTATGACGAAGGCCCCGGTCCATACGGATCCGGGGCCTTTCGAACATTGAGACTGTGATAGAAGCTTATGCGGTCACATCGCCATTCTCGGAGCCACCTTCGCTGGTATCTCCGCCAGATTCGCTGCCGCCTTCGGATTCGCTACCGCCATCGTCGCCACCTTCAGTGGAGCCGCCGGTGGTATCGCCACCCTCGGTAGAGCCAGAGTTGTCACCACCAGTCGTACCGGAGTTATCGCCTTCGGTCGTACCACTGTCGCCAGAGCCCGTATTGCCTGCGTCGCCACCTTCAGTGGAGCCAGAGTCGCCACCTTCGGTCGTACCGCTATCGCCTGCATTATCGCCACCAGTGGTTCCCTGGTCGCCAGTGTTGTCACCCGTTGAGGGCTTATCGCCCGTGGAAGGCTTATTCTCGTCAGGAGTAGCAGCGGGCTTCTTCGCATCCTTCACCCACTTGCCATCTTCATCGAGATAATAGTCCTTACCATCATCGACGATCCAGGAGTCGGTCACCATCTTGCCGTCTTGGCCCATCCAGTACCAAACACCTTTGCTCTGGACCCAAGCGTTCTTCTCCATCGCGCCAGATTTGTCCATGTAGAACCAAGTGTTCGCAGGGTCTTGGACCCAGCCGGTCTTCATAGCGCCCGACTTATCGGAATAGTACGTTTTGCCCTTCACGTCATAGAAGCCGGTCAGCATCTTGCCGTCCTGGGGGCTGAGGTAATACCAGATACCCTTCAGCTTTTCCCAACCAGTCTGCATGGCGCCCGATTTGTTCATGTAATACCAATCGGAACCCACTTTGACCCAACCGGTCTTCATGTCGCCATTCTTGGTGTCGAGATAGTAGTTCTTGCCACCAACGGTTTGCATGCCCGTGAGCATCACACCATCATCAGCGGAAAGCAGATACCACTTGTTCTTCACCAATTCCCAGCCAGTCTGGATCGCACCAGACTTGTCAGCGTAATACCACTTGCTGTCGTCCTTGATCCAACCGGTCTTCATGTCGCCATTCTTCTCGTCGAGATAGTACTTGATGTCTTTGACGGTGACCCAACCAGTAGCCATCTTGCCATCGGTTGGATTCAGGTAATACCACTTGCTCTTGACCTTCTGCCAACCAGCGCTAAGAGCACCCGAAGACTTGAAATAGAACCAATCATCGCCGACCTTTACCCAACCGGTCTTCATGTCGCCGTTCTTCTCGTCGAGATAATACTCAACATCTTTGACAGTGGCCCAGCCAGTGGCCATCTTGCCATCAGCGGGATTCAAGTAATACCACTTGTTCTTCACCTTCTGCCAACCCGTCACCTGAGCACCAGAAGCATTGCAGTAGTACCAATCGTCGCCATCCTGGACCCAGCCAGTGATCATATAGCCATCTTTGTTGAAATGGTAGGTCTTGCCCTTCACTTCGATCGAAGCATTTGCTGGCCAGGTGCCATCGGTATAGCGATACCACCAGCCTTTGGAGTCTTTGACCCATTTGCCATCTTTGGCAACGGTGGTCGCATCATCACTACCGCCCGTGGTCGTGTCATCAGAGCCATCGCCAGACGCGGAATCTCCGCCCGTCGTGGCGTCATCTGAAGCGTCGCTACCAGCATCATCAGATGCGTCACCTGCATCCCCCGATACACCTTCTGTCGTGGTTCCTGCGCCTGCGCTCTCCCCTTCGGTAGCCGCATATGCTTGCGCGGATACGAAAGCCGAGCAGCACAGCGCGATCAGCGCGGTAACGAGCATGACCAGCAAGCGCCGTGCGATGCCACCCTGTTCGAAGGTCGCTCCATCTTTGGATGAACTATGCATCCTATCACCTCTTTCCTTTCGAGAAGCTTTGTCTATCATCTTCAGCTTACCGACCTCGCAACGCTAAAACAAGCGTTGCGAAGGCGCGCTCACGATTTATCTACGCGCACGAAAAAGCCCTGACGAGACAACGCTCACCAGGGCTTTTGAAATGTACTCTTCGCAACGAGAGCTAGTTGTAGATGACTACCGTGGTTCCTGCGCCGATATGGTTATAGATCCATTGCGCATTCGGCACCGCCAATCGAATGCATCCATGCGAAAGACTGTGACCGAGCTCGCTTTCAGATGCGAGGATGGTGTGGAAGAAATAGCCCCCATGGATCTGGGTGCACCAACGCGCACGACTATCAGTGCTCAGATTCATGCGCTTGCCGCCCGTCGTACGATACACGCCCGTGATGGTTTGCGAACCAGGAGCACCGGTCACGCACAAGAAGGTCTGCGAACGATTCCAGTTGCCCTTCGACCCATTGAAGATGCCTACGCGATGAGCGCTACGATCGACCAGGATCAACCAATTGGTACCCGATGCGTAGCCCTGAGCTTTCGCAGCCATAGCATCGGTTCCAAGCCACTTGCCGGAGTTCGTGAAAAGATGGGTCTTGCCGTCGATGTTGCGCGTGCCAGTTACCATCGCCCCATTGCTATCGAGGTAATACCACGTCTTGCCAAGCTTCAACCAACCAGTCTGAGCGATTCCCGTGCCCGCTTCGCCATAGAACCACATGCCAGCCAGCTTTTGCCAGCCCGTTAGTATTTGACCAGACGTGTTGGTCAGAACGACGTCGCCGTCCTTGTATTCACCGATACGAGCGAGCGCACCAGAGCTTGCTGCATATCGAGCGACTCCGTCGCCTAGGTCGACCTGACAGTTAGCACGCATCGCACCATTGCTGTCGAATGCATACTGAGCCTTGTTGATGGTCTTCGTGCCATGAGCGAACATGACGCCTTGCTTGTCACCTTGCAGCCAATACCACTTGCTGCCAGACTTCACCCAGCCACTCGTCTGCTGAGCGCCAGACTTGTTCGCGTAATACCAATCGTTGCCGATCTTGAACCACTTAGTAGCCATCTGGCCTGGTCCTTTATTCGTGAGGTAATAACGCTTGCCCTTATCGGTGATCCATTGATCGACAGCCATCTTTCCCTGTTGATCGCCCTGCAGCCAATACCACTTGCTGCCGGACTTCACCCAACCGCTCGTCTGCTGAACGCCAGACTTGTTAGCGTAATACCAATCGGAACCGACCTTGAACCACTTCGTCGCCATCGCGCCCGAGTTATTGAGGTAATAGCGTTTGCCCTTATCGGTGATCCACGTACCAGCAGCCATCTTGCCCTGTTGATCGGCCTGCAACCAATACCATTTGCTACCGGACTTCACCCAGCCGCTCGTCTGCACGACACCGGACTTGTTCGCATAGTACCAATCGTTACCGATCTTGAACCACTTGGTGAGCATGACGCCAGACGCGTTCACGTAATAGCGTTTTCCCTTATCGGTGATCCACTGGCTGGTCGCCATGGCACCGTTCTTGTCAGCCTGCAGCCAATACCATTTGCTGCCAGACTTCACCCAGCCTGTAGCGGGCTTCGCATTCGGATTCGTGTAGTAATACCATGTTCCGTCGGTATCCTGAAGCCAACCAGCTTTCGTAGGCTTCTTCTCCGGCTTCTGCTTGACCGATGTCGACGTGTTCGTTGTTTGGTCCTGACCCGCGCTCGGCTTGGAGGTTACTGCTCCCTGAGCTCCATTCCCTGGCTTGGTCGCACCCTGCCCATCATCAACATTCGTTTGGGAGCCACCCGTGGTCGTTCCAGCTTGGGATCCTCCCTCCGATCCATTGGAGTCGTCCCCAACGCTCGAATTCGCATCATCCGATGAGCCGGGATCGCCCGTATCGCCGCTCGTATCAGAAGGAGTGGAAGTAGTGGGAGCAGCAGGTTCTGCGCCTTCTGCTGTATCTGCATAGGCAAGATGAGTCGATCCCATCAAACAAAATGCCGCGATAAGAGAAGCGAGGAATGCATAGAACGCATATCGCTTGAGCGAACATTGTCCGACCTCGACGTTTTTCATCATAAGTGAACCACTGCCCCTTTCAATGAACGAGCTCATACGAACCATTGAGATACCAATTGTAATACATCGATGGGCTATACACCCAGCTTATTCTCCATTAGTTTCCGCAGATTGTAGCCATATTCTTTGCTTGCGGCCCATCCAGTGTTGTTCGGGTTTTCAGGAATGCCCAACCACTCGACCAGTTTCGCTTTACCACGCAGATAATTCGACCAACGTGGATCGACGTTCGCATTGTTCAAAGCATCGGTGGATGCATAGCACTTCAAATGCTGGATCTGGGCTCGAATGCCCGTACGAACGTCGGGGAAAGATGCGCCTGCGACGCCATTGCCAGTCGCACCAAGACCTGCGAAGTTGAATTGAGAGATTTGGACATCGTTGCCCATCTGAAGCCAGCCGGTCTCCCACATGATCTGGGCCCACACCACTTCAGCGCGCACCCCTTCAGCCTTCGCCTCTTCCTCGATGATCTTGCAGAATGCAGCCGGATCAGGAGCACCGCCCGCAGCCAAAGCAGCCGGATAGGACTTTCCCATCGAGACCAATTGGGTCGTGAGCGCAGTGGTCATCTTCGCTGCGTTCACCTGCGAAACCCCCATGATGGGCGTACCGTTTCCAACGAATGCGCCCGACGATTCGAAGAAGCAGCGCTGCCCGTCGATCACCTGTTGGCCAGTGAGCATCTTGCCATTCTCGTCCAAATAATACTTCTTACCACCAACGGTCGTCCATCCCGTCGCCATGGCTCCCGAACCCTTGAGGTAATACCAGGTGCTTCCCTGCTTGAACCAGCCAGTTCTCATATCGCCATTCGGTGCGTTGAGGTAGTACCAGTCCTTTCCGTCGTGAGCCCATCCAGTCTTCATGATGGCGGTCTCGGGATCGAGGTAGTACCATTTGTTCTTCACCTTCACCCAGCCGGTCTTCGCTGCACCAGAGCTGGTGATCCAGTACCAATCGTTGTTCTCTTTGAACCAACCACCCGTGCGCATAGCACCGGAGGTGTTGAGGATGTACTTCTTACCATCAACCGTCACCCATCCAGTCTTCATGATGGCGGTCTCGGGATCGAGGTAGTACCATTTGTTCTT